>DATJIS010000041.1:0-9560 GCA_035493035.1 Casimicrobiaceae bacterium
GATCTGGCGGATGCGCTCGCGCGTGACGTCGAACTGCTTGCCGACTTCCTCGAGCGTGTGGTCGGTGTTCATCTCGATGCCGAAGCGCATGCGCAGCACCTTCGCCTCGCGCGGCGTCAGCGTGTCGAGGATGTCCTTGCAGACATCGCGCAACGACGCGTTCACCGCGGCGTCCGACGGCGCGACCGTCGACTGGTCCTCGATGAAGTCGCCGAGGTGCGAGTCGTCGTCGTCGCCGATGGGCGTCTCCATGGAGATCGGCTCCTTGGAGATCTTCAGGATCTTGCGGATCTTCTCCTCGGGCATCTCCATCTTCTCGGCGAGCGTCGCCGGGTCGGGCTCCTGGCCCGTCTCCTGCAGGATCTGGCGCGAGATCCGGTTCATCTTGTTGATCGTCTCGATCATGTGCACCGGGATGCGGATGGTGCGCGCCTGGTCGGCGATCGAGCGCGTGATGGCCTGGCGGATCCACCACGTGGCGTACGTCGAGAACTTGTACCCGCGGCGATATTCGAACTTGTCCACGGCCTTCATGAGGCCGATGTTGCCTTCCTGGATCAGGTCGAGGAACTGCAGGCCGCGGTTGGTGTACTTCTTGGCGATCGAGATCACGAGGCGCAGGTTCGCCTCGGTCATCTCGCGCTTCGCCTTGCGTGCCTTCGCCTCGCCCGTCGACATCTGCTTGTTGATCTCCTTCAGGTCCTTCAAGGGGATCATGACGCGCGCCTGCAGGTCGATCAGCTTCTGCTGCTGCTCGACGATCGCCTGCCGATACCGCGCGAGCTGCTCGCTGTACGGATGATGCGCGGCGATCTCGCGGTCGATCCAGCGCAGGCTGGTCTCGTGCGACGGGAACGTCTTGATGAACTCGGGACGCGGCATGCCGCCCTTGTTCACCACGAGGTCCTGGATCTTGCGCTCGACCTGGCGGATGTTGTCGACTTCGCTGCGCACGCTGTCGCAGAGCTTCTCGACCATGCGCGCCGAGAAGCGGATCTGCATCAGCTCGGCGCTGATCTTCTTCTGCAGGTCGAGCGCGCGCGGCGCCTTGTGGCCTTCCTTCTGCAGCACCGCGAGCATGCGCGTGAAGTGCTTGCGGATGGTGTTGAAGCGCTCCAGCGCGGCGAGCTTCAGCCGCTCGAGGTTCTCGCTCTCGATCGCGCCGGCGTCGCCGGCTTCCTCTTCCTCGTCCTCTTCCTCGTCATCGGACTCGGACGTGTCCTCCATCGCGGTCAGCTCCTCGTTGAAGTCGAGGAGGCCGTCGACCACGTCGTCGATCTTGAGCTCGTCCTTGGCGATCTTGTCGGCGAGCTCCAGGATCTGCTGCACGGTCATCGGGCAGGCCGAGATCGCGAGGATCATGTGCTTCAGGCCGTCCTCGATGCGCTTGGCGATCTCGATCTCGCCTTCGCGCGTGAGAAGCTCCACCGAGCCCATCTCGCGCATGTACATGCGCACCGGGTCGGTGGTGCGGCCGAATTCGGAGTCGAGCGTCGACGCGGCGGCTTCGGCTTCCTCCTCGACGTCCTCGGCGGGCACGCTCGGCGTGGCCTCGGACATCAGGAGCGTCTCGGCGTCCGGCGCCTCGTCGTAAACCTGGATGCCCATGTCGCCGATCATCGAGATGATGCCCTCGATCTGCTCGGCGTCGAGGATGTCGTCGGGCAGGTGATCGTTGATCTCGGCGTACGTGAGGTAGCCGCGCTCCTTGCCGAGCACGATCAGCGTCTTCAAACGACGCTTGCGCGCCTCGACGTCGGCCGGCGTGAGCTCGCGCGGCGCCTCGGTGGCGTGCTTGCCGTTCTTGCCCTTCTTCTGCGCGGCGTCCTCCGCGCGCTTGCCGGCGATGCGCGCGGCGATTTCGCCGGCGGAAGGCTTGTGACCCGGCGCGGCGGGCTTCGCTGCCGGCGCGACGTTCGGCGCCGCCGTCTTCGCGACGGGCTTGTCGTTGCGCGCGGGCGTTGCCACGAGCTTCGCCGGCTTCTGGACGACCGGCTTCGCCTTGGGCGCGGCGACCGTCTTGGTCTTGGGTGCGAGCTTGGGCGCGGTGCGCGACTTCGCCACCGGCTTGCGCGGCGCGGGCTTGCGCGCGCTCGGACGGGACGACGGCTTGCGCGCCGGCTTCTTCGGCGTCGCGCGGGCGCTGGCCCGTCCGGTCGCGCTCTTGCCGCCACCCTTGCGGGCAGCGTTGTGTTTCGCCTTGGTCGGCGCTTTGCGAACGGGCTTCGCGGGCTTCTTTGCCATGATCATCCCGATTTATCCTCGTGTGCCTCTGGTGCGGCGGTCCGGGGGCTTCGGACCTCGTGCGCGGCCGCGTCGATGCCTGGATTCGTCTCGATGCCAGGCCTGCGCGCGGAAAACCGCAAATTATAACATTTACAACGTTGGGACGGGCTCATCGTGTTTCGAGTCCGTTCCCGGAATTTTTGGCGTCGCCGCCGTCGGGTCGCCTCACGAAATCGAGCTGACGGCGGCGCTCGGTCTGCTCCGGCGTGCTCGGCATGTCGGCCGGCGCGAGCGCCGTCCCGGCGAGCTCGGCCTGTTGCCAGTACCTGGCAATGCCCGCGCGAATGCTTTCCGCTGCGACCTCCGGCGTGATCGCCTGGTCCTCGGCGCTCGCCAGCGCGTCGGCCACGGCGGCTTCATGGGCGGTTCCGATGAAGGACTGGACGATTCCCGCAGCGGTCAGTTCCCCGTGTGCGGCGCCGCAAAGCTCGACCACGGCACGCAGCGCGTGCGCGTCCGCGGAGGTGTCACCCAGCGGCGGCAGCTCGACACCGCGTGCGAGCGAAGGTTGCAGGAGGAAACCCTGCAGCAGCTCGCGCGCCAGCGAAGGCGCGCGGCGTACCGGAAGACGCCGCGACGCGCGGGTCGGGTCGCTTCGCCGCGACGACGGCGCGTCGGCGGCTTGTCCGAGCAGGGCCGCGACGTCACCTTCGGGCAAGCCGGTCACCGTCGCGAGACGCTGGCGCAACAGCGTACCCAGGATCGGCGCGTTGATCTGCGAAAGCAGCGGGCGCGCGGCCGCGAGCAGGGCGGCCCGGCCCTCGGCGGTGTCGGGTGGGTGGCGCACCGTCAGCTCGGCCACGAGGTACTCGGACAGCGGCGTAGCCCGCGCGAGCGCGGCCTCGAACGCAGCCTTGCCCCGCGCACGCACGTAGTCGTCGGGGTCCTCTCCGTCGGGCAGGAACAGGAACCGCGCATCCTTGCCGTCCTGCAGCACGGGCAGCGTGTTCTCCAGCGCGCGCCAGGCGGCCTTGCGGCCTGCCGCGTCACCGTCGAAGCAGAACACCACCGAATCGGTCAGCCGAAAGAGCTTCTGCGCGTGGACGGGCGTGGTCGACGTTCCCAACGTCGCGACGGCGTACTCGACGCCGTGCTGGGCGAGAGCCACCACGTCCATGTAACCCTCCACCACCACGACGCGGCCGGCCGCGCGGATGGCATTTCGCGCGAGATAGATGCCGTAGAGCTCTCTTCCCTTCGCGAAGAGGGCGGTTTCGGGGGAGTTGAGGTATTTTGGCTCGCCTTTCCCAAGCACGCGGCCGCCGAAGCCGATCACCCGACCCCGGCTGTCATGGATCGGGAACATGATCCGGTCGCGGAAACGGTCGTAGCGCTTGTCGCCTTCGCCGCGGATGACGAGGCCCGCGCGCTCGAGCGCGGCGTCGTCGTAGTCGGGAACGGCCTCCGCCAGCGGCTGCCACCCCTCCGGCGCGTAACCGATGCCGAAGCGGGCCGCCACGTTTCCCGTGAGGCCACGGCTCTTGAGGTAATCGATGGCCGTGGAAGAAGCGCGCAGGCGGGCGCGATAGAACTTGGCAGCGGTCAGCATCAACCCGGTGAGGTCGGCGGTGTCGTCGCGGCTCGCCGCTTCGCCCGCCCGCTCGTCGCGCGGGACGGTGAGGCCGGCGTCGCGTGCAAGCTCTTCCACCGCCTCGGGAAACGACTTGCCGGCATGCTCCATCAGGAAGCCGATCGCGGTGCCGTGCGCGCCGCAGCCGAAGCAGTGATAGAACTGCTTGGTGGGGCTCACCGTGAACGACGGCGTCTTCTCGCTGTGGAACGGACAGCACGCCTGGTAGTTGGCGCCCGCTTTCTTGAGCGGGAGGTGGCGGTCCACCACCTCGACGATGTCGACGCGCCCGAGCAACGTCTGGATGAAGTCGTTCGGGATCATCGCCAAATAGGGTGTGAGAGACGCCGCGCGCGACCGGCAAGCCGGCCGCGCGGGACGTTCACACGGCAGGGAACGTCTGAATTATAGGCAACGCCACCGATACCGCCAGGGGCGCGTGACGGGCGGCGTGCGGCGAGGATTTCCGATGCGCTCAACCGGCGAGCCGCGCCTTCACGCGCGCGGAGACGAGGCCCATGTCGGCCCGCCCCGCGAGCTCGGCCTTCAGCACGCCCATCACCTTGCCCATGCCCGACGGGCCCGAGGCGCCGGTGCGCGCGACCGCCGCGTCCACCGCCGCGTCGATCTCGGCCTCCGACATGCGCTGGGGCAGGTAACCCTCGAGAAGCACGAGCTCGGCGCGCTCGGCGTCGGCCAGGTCCTGGCGCTTCCCCGCCTCGAACTGGGTGATCGAATCCTTGCGCTGCTTCACCATGCGCTCGATGACCGTGACGATGTCGGCGTCGGTGAGCTCCTTGCGCTCGTCGACCTCGCGCTGCTTGACCGCGGCCAGGAGCAGCCGGATCGTCGAGAGACGCGCCGCCTCGTGGGCGCGCATGGCGGCCTTCATGTCGTCGGTGATGCGGGATTTGAGAGTCATGCGTCGGGCCGGTGACGGGTGGGTGATAGCGCCATGTGGGGGCAAATGGCCCGCTTTGCCACTTGCGGCGGAAAAAAGCAAAAGGGGCGAATCGCTTCGCCCCTTGCCGAAGGTGCGCCTTTGGCGCCGGATCAGTACAGCTTCGGCGGCAGTTGCTGGCTGCGCAGGCGCTTGTAGTGGCGCTTGATGGCCGCGGCCTTCTTGCGCTTGCGTTCCGACGTCGGTTTTTCGTAGAACTCGCGGGCACGAAGCTCCGTCAGGAGGCCGGTTTTCTCGATCGTGCGCTTGAAACGGCGAAGCGCGGCCTCGAAGGGCTCGTTCTCGCGGACGCGGACACTGGGCATGGGCGGGGTAGGGGCTCGGGGTTGCGAAAATCGGTAGCCCAACATTATAGCGGAGGGCGGCTGCGCCGGGCAAGGTCCGTAGAATGAGCCGCATGATCGTCCTTGGCATCGAGACCTCCTGCGACGAGACGGGCGTTGCGGTGTTCGACACGGCGCAAGGGCTGCGCGCGCATGCGCTCCACTCGCAGGTCGAGCTTCACCGCGCCTACGGCGGCGTGGTACCCGAGCTCGCGTCGCGCGACCACGTGCGCCGCCTCGTGCCCCTGATCCGGCACGTGCTGGGCGTTGCGGCGCTCGAGCTTCGGGACCTCGACGGGATTTCGTACACGCAGGGTCCCGGCCTCGCCGGCGCGTTGCTCGTCGGCGCCAGTGTCGCGAACGCGTTGGGATTCGCGCTCGGCAAGCCGGTGGTGGGCGTTCACCATCTCGAGGGCCACCTCCTTTCCCCTCTGCTCGCTGATCCGCGCCCCGCGTTCCCCTTCGTCGCCCTGCTGGTCTCCGGCGGCCACAGCCAGCTGTTCGAGGTCGCAGGGGTCGGCGACTATCGCCTGCTCGGCGACACGCTGGACGACGCGGCGGGTGAGGCATTCGACAAGACGGCCAAGCTGCTCGGGCTGCCGTATCCCGGCGGCCCGGCGATCGCCGCGCTCGCCGAATCGGGTCGCCCGGGGCGCGTGTCGCTGCCGAGGCCCATGCTCGAATCCGGCGACCTCGACTTCAGCTTCTCGGGACTCAAGACCGCGGTTCTCACGCTTGCGCGACGCAGCGCAGGCGCTGCGGATCCCGCGACGCTGGACGACGCGCGCAAGGCCGATATCGCGCGCGAGTTCCAGGCCGCGGTCGTCGACGTGCTCGCGTCGAAGGCATTGTCCGCGTTGACCATGACCGGCCATCGCCGCCTCGTGGTCGCGGGCGGCGTCGGCGCGAATCGGGCGCTGCGCGAGCGCCTCGCGCGCGACACGACGCGGCGCGGCGCGCAGGTCTTCTTCCCCGACCTCGCGTTTTGCACCGACAACGGCGCGATGATCGCGCTGGCGGGGGCGCTGCGCCTTGCGCACGGCGCGACCGCCGCCGGCGCCTTCACGGTGCGGCCCCGATGGGAGCTGCGCAGCGTCGCCCCGGTGGCGGCCTGAGCTAACCGATCCGGCGCTCGCCGCCGGCGAGCAATTGGGCGATGTTGCCGCGGTGGCGCCAGAACAACAGCAGCGCGATGACCACGCTGACGGCCGCGATGAGCGTCGGGCCTTCGACGTAAAAGACGCCGAGCGGGAAGAGCACGGCTGCAGTGAGTCCGGCAAGCGAGCTGATGCGGAATCCGAAGGCCATCACGAGCCACACCACGGTGAGCGCGAGGGCGAGCGGCCAGTGCAACGCGAACAGGATGCCCGCCGCGGTGGCGATCCCTTTGCCCCCGGCGAAGCGATGGAACACGGGAAAGATGTGGCCGAGGAAGACGGCGAGCGCGGTGGCCGGCACGAGCCACTCCGCCGTCCCGAGCTGCGCGCCCGCGCGCAGGGCGAGGAACACCGCGACGAAGCCTTTGAGGCCGTCTCCGATCAGCGTGATGAGCGCCGCCGCCTTGTTGCCGGTTCGCAGCACGTTGGTCGCGCCGGGGTTTCGCGAGCCGTATTCGTGCGGATCGGGCAGCCCGAACGCGCGGCTCACCACCACGGCGAAGGAGATCGAGCCGAGCAGGTACGCGCCGAGTACGACGAGGACGCTCGCGAGCATGAGCCGTGTCGGATGATCGGGTCCGCTACAATTTTCGCATGAACGCCATCTTCATCCACGACCTGCGCGTCACCACGCGTGTGGGCGTATACGAATGGGAGCGACAGCTGCCGCAGACCGTTCGCATCGACCTCGACATCGAGCTGCCGTCCGCCCGACCGTTCGAGTCGGGCGAGCTCGCCGATGCGGTGGATTACGCGGCCGTCGTGGGACGCGTGAAGGCATTCGCGGCGCAGAATCCGCATGCGCTGCTCGAGCGCTTCACCGAGGCCATCGCCTCGCTCGTGCTCGACGAGTTCGGCGCACCCGGCGTGCGCGTGCGCGTGGCGAAGCTCGGCGCACTGCCGGGCGTGCGCGAGATCGGCGTGACGATCGAGCGCAGGCGATGAATTATCGCCAGTTCGAGGGCTCCTGCAGTCGACGGCGAAGGGCCTGCACCTCTGTCGGCGTCGTTGAGCCGCGGGATTTCGTTGAGCTGCGGCGGCGGCTTCGCTGCGCTGCCGCGGCGGCTCGGTTGAGCTGTCGCGGCACCTTCGTTTCAGCTTTCGCCCTGCGCCAATAGCGCTGCATTGCCGCCCGCTGCGGCCGTGTTGATCGACACGGTGCGCTCGACGGCGAAACGGAAGAGATAGTGCGGCCCCCCGGCCTTCGGGCCGGTGCCCGAGAGGCCTTCGCCGCCGAACGGCTGCATGCCGACGACCGCGCCGATCATGTTGCGATTCACGTAGATGTTGCCGACGCGCGCGCGCTCGACCACGCGCGCGACCGTGTTGTCGATGCGGCTGTGGATGCCCAGCGTGAGGCCGTAGCCGAAGGCGTTGATGCCGTCCACCAGCGCGTCGAGCGTGCCGGCGCGGAAGCGATGGACATGCAGGACGGGTCCGAACACCTCGCACGTGAGCCGATCGAGTCGATCGAGCTCGATCAGCGTGGGCGCGACGAACGTGCCGTTCGCTGTCGCTTCGGGCAGCGCGACTCGGTGCAGCACGAGGCCGGCGCGCTGCATGCTCGACACATGCGCTTCCAGCGCATCGCGCGCGCCTTCGTCGATGACCGGTCCCACGTCGGTGCTGGCGAGCGCCGGATCGCCGATCACGAGCTCGTCCATCGCACCGCGCAGCAGCTCGAGCACGCGCGGCGCGATGTCCTCCTGCAGGCACAGGACGCGCAGCGCGGAGCAGCGCTGTCCGGCGCTGTCGAAAGCCGACACGATGGCGTCCTGCACGACCTGCTCGGGCAATGCGGAGCTGTCGACCAGCATCGCGTTGAGCCCACCCGTCTCGGCGATGAGGGGCACGATCGGCTGGCGTGCGGCGAGCGTCTGCGCGATGCGCGACGCGACATCGGTCGATCCCGTGAAGGCGACGCCCGCGATGTGCGGATGGGCCACGAGCGCGGCGCCGACGTGCTCGCCGTCGCCTGGGAGCAGGGCGAGCACTTCCGCCGGAATGCCGCCCTCGATCAGGCAGCGCGTCGCGAAGGCCGCGGTGAGCGGCGTCTGTTCCGCAGGCTTCGCCGCCACTGCGTTGCCGGCCGCGAGCGCGGCGCTCACCTGCCCGACGAAGATCGCGAGCGGGAAGTTCCAGGGCGAGATGCAGGCGAATACGCCGCGGCCGCGCAGTGCGAGCGCGTTGGATTCGCCCGTCGGCGCCGACAGCGCGAGCGGCGTTTCGAATTGCTCGCGCGCGAGCGCAGCGTAATAGCGGCAGAAATCGGCGGCCTCGCGCACCTCCGCCAGCGCCGCCGGCCGCGTCTTGCCCGCCTCGCGCGCGAGGAGCACGACGAGCGCGTCGCGCTCGCGCTCGATGACCGACGCCGCGGCTTCGAGTGTTCGCGCCCGAACGGCGCCGCCGAGCGCGTCCCAGGCGGGCTGCCCCTCGCGCAACGCTTCGATCGCGCGGTGGACCGTGCTCTCGTCCGCATCGACGACCGTGCCGATGCGCCGACGCCGGTCGGACGGGTCGTGCACCGTGCGTGCGGTGCCGGACGCCGTGCTGCGCGGGAGCATCGGCGCGGCAACCCATGCGGGCGAATGCGCCTCGCGCACGGCGGCGTCGAGCGCCGCCATCGCCTCCTGGTCGGCGAGGGAGACACCGGCAGAGTTCTCGCGCTGGGGCCGATAGAGATCGCGCGGCAAGGGCAGCCTCGCCGCGGGCGCGTAGTCGTGCTCGCGCGCCTTCGCGACGGGATCGGCGACCACGTCGTCGACCGACACGCTCGGATCGCCGATGCGATTCACGAACGACGTGTTGGCGCCGTTCTCGAGCAGCCGCCGGACGAGATAGGGCAGGAGGTCCTGGTGCGAGCCCACCGGTGCGTAGATGCGGCACGCGAGGCGCGACGACGCACCCATCACCTGCGCGTAGAGCGCTTCGCCCATGCCGTGCAGCCGCTGGAACTCGAAGCTCTGCACCGTGCGCCCGCGCTGGTGCGCCTGCGCGGCGACCCACGCGATCGTGTGCGCATTGTGGCTCGCGAACATCGGGTAGATGCGCGGGCCTGCCTCGAGGAGCGCCTGCGCGCAGGCGAGGTACGAAACGTCGGTGTGCGCCTTGCGCGTGAAGACCGGGTAGTTGGCGAGGCCCTGCACCTGCGCGCGCTTGATCTCGGTGTCCCAGTACGCGCCCTTCACCAGACGCACAGGGACGCGCTCGCCCACCTCGCGGGCGAGCGCCGCGATCCACGCGACCACGGCGCGACCGCGCTT
>DATJIS010000042.1:0-15687 GCA_035493035.1 Casimicrobiaceae bacterium
CCGGCGAGCTCGACGCCGTCGGCGACCGCCTGCCGGATCGCGGGCTGGTCCTTGGCCACGCCGGGGCTGATCGCCACCAGGTCCACACCCGCGAACGTCCGCGACGTGAAGGGCCCCGTCTCGATCGGAATGCCGGAGAACTGCGCACGCAGCACGTCGAGATTCGGTGGATCGGCACGGGTGTCCGCGACACGCACGCGCGCGCCGTGGCGCACGAGATGACGCACGAGCGACAGTCCGGTCTGCCCGAGTCCCAGAACGACGGCGGTGCGGCCGTGATAGCGCATCAGCGCAGCTTCAGCGTCGACAGGCCGAACAGCACGAGCAGCATGGTGATGATCCAGAACCGCACCACGACCTGGTTCTCCTTCCAGCCCTTGAGCTCGTAATGGTGGTGCAGCGGCGCCATGCGGAACACGCGCCGCCCGGTGAGCTTGAACGACGCCACCTGGATCATCACCGAGAGCGTCTCGATCACGAACACGCCGCCCATGATCAGCAGCACGATCTCCTGGCGCACGATGATCGCGATGGCGCCGAGCGCCGCGCCGAGCGCAAGCGCACCCACGTCACCCATGAACACGTCCGCGGGATACGCGTTGAACCACAGGAAGCCGAGACCCGCGCCGGCGATGGCGCCGCAGATCACGGCGAGCTCGCCCGCGCCGGGAATGTGCGGAAAGCCCAGATAGCGCGCGAAGATCGCGTTGCCGGTCACGTAGGCGAAGATACCGAGCGCGCCCGCGATCATCACCGTCGGCATGATCGCGAGGCCGTCGAGCCCGTCGGTGAGGTTGACCGCGTTGCTCGTGCCGACGATGACGAAATACGACAGCGCGATGAAGCCCCACACGCCGAGCGGATACGAGATCGTCTTGAAGAAGGGGACGATGAGATCCGCCTTCGGGGGGAGGTTCAGCGGAAATCCCGATTGCATCCAGGCGAAGAACATCTGCGCGAACTTCGCGTTGTCGGGCGCCGACACGGAGAACGCGAGGTACACCGCGGCCACGATGCCGATCAGCGATTGCCAGGCCAGCTTGGCGCGCGCCGGCAATCCCCTGGGATTGCGATAGACGACCTTGCGCCAGTCGTCGATCCAGCCCACGGCGCCGAAACCGAGCGTGACGAGCAGCACGACCCAGACGAAGCGATTGTCGAGGTCGCCCCACAGCAGCGTCGTGATGCCGATCGACACGAGGATCAGCGCACCGCCCATGGTCGGCGTGCCGGCCTTGGTGAGGTGCGTCTGCGGGCCGTCGTCGCGCACGGCCTGGCCGATCTTCATGCGCGCGAGCCATACGATCATCTTCGGCCCGACGACGAACGAGATCACGAGCGCGGTCATGGTGCCGAGCACCGCGCGCAAGGTGATGTACGTGAACACGTTGAAGGCGCGGATGTCACGGCCGAGCCATTCGGCGAGATAGAGCAGCATCAGTGTCCCGTGGCCTCGGCGGCGGTGAGGGCCGCCACGACGCGCTCCATGCGCATGAAGCGCGATCCCTTCACGAGCACGGTCACGCCCTGTGCGGCCATGGGAGCCAACGCCGCTGCGAGCGCTTCGACGGATTCGTAGTGCGCGCTGCCGGCGCCGAATGCATCGACCGCTTCGCGCGCGAGCGCGCCGGCCGCGAACAGGCGCGCGACGCCGTGATCGCGTGCGTACGCGCCGACCTCGCGATGAAAGGCCGGCCCCTGATCGCCGACCTCGCCCATGTCGCCGAGCACCAGCCAGCGATCCCCCGGCGTGCTCGCGAGCACGTCGATCGCGGCACGCACCGAGTCGGGATTCGCGTTGTACGTATCGTCGATCACCACCGCCCCGTGCGCGCCCTTGCGCGGCACGAGACGGCCCGCGACCGGCTGGAAGGCCGCAAGCCCGCGCGCGATGGCCTCGGGCGCGACACCCGCCGCGCGTGCAGCGGCCGCGGCCGCGAGCGCGTTCGCGATCATGTGCCGGCCCGGAACGCGCAGCGCCACGGTGAACGATGTCTGCTCCATGCGGATCACGACGTCGCTGCGCTCGGGGTACAGCACGAACGTTCCGGTGACGTCGGCGGCGCGCTCGGTGCCGAACGTCGTGACCGTCGCGCCGGCGCTGCGCGCGGCCGTGCGCCACACCTCGGCGTGCGCGTCATCGGCATTGACGACCGCCACGCCGCCGCGCGGGAGCGCCGCGATCGCATCGGCGTGCTCCTGCGCCACCTCCGCCACCGAGCGCATGAACTCCTGGTGCTCGCGCTGCGCGTTGGTGACGAGCGCCACCGTCGGCCCGACGATCGCGGCAAGCTCGCGCGTCTCGCCGCGGTGATTCATGCCGAGCTCGAACACCGCCCGGCGATGATGCGGCCGCAGCGTCAGCACGGTCAGGGGCAGGCCGATGGCGTTGTTCAGGTTGCCCGATGTGGCGCACACGTGGTCGGCGCCTACGGCGGCCCGGAAGATCGACGCCAGCATCTCCTTGGTCGACGTCTTGCCGTTGCTGCCGCTGATGGTGACGACGGGCAGGTCGAAGCGACGGCGCCAATGCGCGGCCAGCGCACCGAGCGCCTGCAGCGTGTCGGCGACCGCGATGAGCGATCCGTGGAGCGTGCCGGCGTGCGCGTCATCCACCAGCGCGGCCGCGGCGCCGCGCCGCAATGCGTCGGCGACGAAGTCGTGGCCGTCGAAGCGCTCGCCTTTCAGCGCGACGAAGAGATCGCCCGCTGCGAGCGCGCGCGAGTCCGTGGTCACCCGGTCGAACGCGACGGCCGGACCGAGGGCGCGTCCGTGCACGGCGGCTGCGGCGGTCGCGGTATCCATCATGCGACGCTTTCCGCCGAGAGCGCGGCGCGCGCCACCGCGAGATCCGAGAATGGCAGGCGCTTGCCGGCGATCTCCTGATAGGGCTCGTGGCCCTTGCCGGCGATCAGCACGACGTCGCCTGCGCGTGCGTCGGCAAGCGCCAGGCGGATCGCGGCCGCGCGATCGAGCTCGACGCGGTAGCGGCGGTTGCCCGCTTCATGGATGCCCTGCACGATCGCCTGCGCGATGACGCGCTCGTCCTCGCTGCGCGGGTTGTCGTTGGTGACGATGACCCGGTCGGCGAGCGTCGCCGCGATGCGGCCCATCTGCGGCCGCTTGCCCTTGTCACGATCGCCTCCGCAGCCGAACACGCAGACGAGCTCGCGGCCCGTCGCGACCATCGGGCGCAGCGCGGCGAGCGCTTTCTCGAGCGCGTCCGGCGTGTGCGCGTAGTCGATGACCGCCATGGGCGCGTCGCCGCCACCGACGCGTTGCATGCGGCCCGCCGGCGGCGCCACGCGGCGCAGCGCGTCGAGCGCCGTCGAAAGCGCGACGTCGCTCGCGAGGAGGACGCCGAGCACGCCGAGCAGATTCGATGCATTGAAGGCGCCGACGACGCGGGTCTCGATCTCGCCCGTTCCCCAGGGCGTGCGAAGCGTCACCACGAGGCCCTCGCGACCCATCGCGATGCCGGTCGCCGTGATGTCCGCGCCCGACAAGCCGTACGTGATCACGCGTTGCCCGCGCGCGTGCGCGTCGTCGACCAGGCTGCGCCCGAACGCGTCGTCGATATTGACGACGCTCGCGCGAAGTCCCGGCCACGCGAAGAGGCGCGCCTTCGCCGCGCCGTACGCGGCCATCGTCCCGTGATAGTCGAGGTGATCGCGGGACAGGTTCGTGAAGAGGGCGACGTCGAACGCCACGCCGCTGACGCGGCCCTGGTCCAGGCCGTGCGACGACACTTCCATCGCGACCGCCGCCGCCCTCGCGACGCGGAATTGCGCGAGCGTCTCGTGCAGCACGCACGCGTCCGGCGTCGTGTTGGCCGAAGGCGCGAGCGCACCGACGAGCCCGTTGCCGAGCGTACCGATCACCGCCGCGCGGCGGCCGCAATGCTCGAGCGCCTCCGCGATCCAGTGCGTGCACGAGGTCTTGCCGTTCGTGCCCGTCACGCCGATCATCCAGAGCGCAGACGACGGGCTGCCGTACACGAAATCGGCGACCGCACCGATCGTGTGCTTCAGTCCCGGAACGGCGACATTGGGCGCGCGCCATTCGGGCTGCCATGCAAATTGATGCGGCTCCCACAGCACGCCCGCGGCGCCGCGCGCGATCGCATCTGCGATGAACGTGCGCCCGTCGTTGGCGCTGCCGGGATACGCGGCGAACGCCACGCCCGGCTCGACGCGCCGGCTGTCTGCGGTGAGGCGTCGCGGGAACGCATGCAGGCGCGCGAGCAGCCCCGCGACGTCGACGGCGGCATCCGATGGCCCGGCGGGGCTCACGTCTCTTCCTTCACGTCGTCGCCCGGCGGCGGCAGCACGACGTTGTCGACCGGCGCGTCGGTCGGCACGCCGAGGAGGCGCAGCGCGCTGCCCATCACGCGCGAGAACACCGGGCCTGCGATGCTGCCGCCGTAGTAGTCGCCCGCCGACGGCTCGTCGATCATGACCGCGACGATCAGGCGCGGATTGGAAACCGGCGCCAGCCCCACGAACGACGCTACGTACTTGTGCACGTACTCGCCGTTCTCGTTCTTGCGCGCGGTACCGGTCTTGCCGCCCACGCGGTAGCCCGGGATCTGCGCCTGGGGCGCGGTGCCGCCGGGCTTCGTCGCGAGCTCGAGCATGTGGCGCACCTCGCGTGCCGTCTCCGGCTTGATCACCGGGCGTCCCGCAACCGTTCCGTCGGTCTTCAGCAACGTGACGGGCTTGAGCTCGCCGTCCGTGGCGAAGATCGTGTAGGCGCGCGCGAGCTGCACGAGGTTCACCGTGAGCCCGTGGCCGTACGACATGGTCGCCTGCTCGATCGGCTTCCAGCTCCTGGCCGGGCGCAGCCGGCCCGACACTTCACCGGGGAACCCGGTCGAAGGCGGCGTGCCGAAGCCCGCCGCCGAGAACGCCTGCCACAGCGTCGTCGCGGGCATCGACAGCGCGATCTTGGCGGCGCCGACGTTCGACGATTTCTGGATTACCTGCTCGACCGTGAGCGGACCGGCACGGTGTGCGTCGTGGATCGTGTTGGGACCGATGGTCATCGATCCCGCCTCGGTGTGGATGATCGTGTCGGGGTGCACCACCCCCGCCTCGAGCGCCGTGGCGATCGTGAACGGCTTCATCGTCGAGCCGGGCTCGAACGTGTCGGTCAGCGCGCGATTGCGCATCGCGTCGCGGGCGACCTTGTTGCGGCTGTTGGGGTTGTACGTGGGCACGTTGGCGAGCGCGAGGATCTCGCCGGTGTGCGCATCGACTATGACGAGGCTGCCGGCCTTCGCCTTCTGCTGCGCGACGGCCGCCTTGAGCTCCCGGAATGCGAGGTATTGCAGGCGCGAGTCGATCGAAAGGGCGAGATCGCGGCCCGCGCGCGGCGCACGGATCGCGGCCACGTCTTCCACCACGTCGCCGCGCCGGTTGATGATGACCCGCCGGCTGCCGGGTGCACCACCGAGCCATGCCTGCTGCGACAACTCCATGCCTTCCTGGCCCTGATCCCGGTCGCCGGTGAATCCGACGATGTGGGCCGTCACCTCGCCACCGGGATAATACCGGCGGTACTCGTTCTGCTCGTTCAGCCCCTTGATGTGGAGCGCCATCGCGCGTGACGCCGTCTCCGGCGCGATGCCGCGCGCGAGGAACGCGAAGTCGGCGTTCTCGCCGAGGCGCGCCGACAGTCTCTGCGGCGTCGTGTCGAGCAGCTTCGCGAGCGACGCCATCTCGGATTTCGACGCTTCGAACTGGTCGGGAAATGCCCACAGCGATTTCACCGGCGTCGAGATCGCGAGCGCATCGCCGAAGCGATCGACGATGCGCCCACGGTGCGCGGGAATCTCCAGCGCGCGCGACGAGCGGGCCGCCCCCTGCCCCTGCAGGAAATCGTTGTCCAGCCATTGCAGATAGAGCGACCGGCCCAGCAGCACCAGGAACAACACGGCGAGCGCGCCGAAGAGCGCGAGCGCGCGCGGGCGCGACAGCATCTCGGCGACCGGCACCGGGCGGATGCGCCGGGCGAACGCGGCATTCATTGCCTGTCCGCCACGTTCGGCACGCCGACCACCTCGACGCGGTTAGACGCGGGAAGCTGCATGTGCAGCGCATCGCGCGCGATCTTCTCCACGCGCGCCGGCATGCCCCACGTCGATTGCTCGAGAGAGAGCTGGCCATACTCGACCTCGTACTGACGCGCCTGGTCCTGCTCGCGCGTGAGCTCGACGAAGAGGCGGCGCGCCTGGTGACGCGAGGTGACGAGCGACAACGCGCACGACACGAGGACGACGAGCAGCACGACGTTGACGCGGGTCATGCGGCGATCGTCCGCGGCCAGTCGGCCGGCAACGGCGCATCGGCGCGCTCTGCGACGCGCAGCACCGCGCTTCGCGCGCGCGGATTGCGCGCCATCTCCTCGGCGCCCGGCTTGACCGCGCGGCCCACCAGCGTCAGAGGCGGTCGCGGCAGCTCGCGATCGCGGACCGGCAGCCGCGCGAGGCGCGCGTCGCCGCCCCATGCCTTCGAGGCGCTCGCCATGAAGCGCTTCACGATGCGGTCCTCGAGCGAATGGAACGCGATCACGACGAGGCGCCCCCCTGTGGCGAGGCGTGCGGTGATCCGGGGCAACGCTGCAGACACTTCGTCGAGCTCCCGATTCACCGCGATCCGGATGGCCTGGAACGTCCGCGCAGCCGGATCCTGACGCCAATCACCCCGCGTGCGCGCGCCGACGGCTTGGGCAACGACTTCGGCGAGGCGGCGCGTCGTCTGGATGGGTGCGCCGCCGCGCGCCTTCGCAATTGCTCTTGCAATCGATTGAGCAAACCGTTCCTCACCATAGTCGCGGATGACCTCCGTCAGCTCGCGCACGTCGGCGCGCGCGAGGAACTCCGCCGCGCTCTCGCCGCGCGTGGGGTCCATGCGCATGTCGAGGGCGCCGTCGAAGCGGTACGAGAAGCCGCGTGCGGGATCGTCGAGCTGCGGCGACGAGACGCCGAGGTCGAGGAGCGCGCCGTCGATGCGCGCGATCGCGAGCATGTCGAGCTCGCGATCGATCTCGGAGAACCATGCGCGACGGAACGTGAAGCGCGCGTCGTGAATGTCGTGCGCGGCGCGCTCGGCCGCGGGATCGCGATCGAACGCCACGAGGCGTCCGCGCGCGCCGAGCCGCTCGAGGATGGCGCGCGAATGCCCGCCGCGGCCGAACGTCGCGTCGACGTAGACGCCCTCGGGACGTGGCGCCAGCGCCGCAATCGTCTCGTGCAGCAGGACAGGGACGTGTTCCACATCGTCTAGAGCGAAACGCCGTCGAGCTCGGGCGGCAGCCCGTCTGCGGGAAACGCGATCGTCTGCGTCGTCTGCGCGGTCCATTGCGCCTCGTCCCACAGCTCGAACTTGTGACCCTGCCCGACCAGCACGACCTGCTTGTCGAGCGAGGCGTAGCGCCGCAGGGCCGGCGGCACGAGGATGCGGCCCGCGCCATCGAGTTCGACGTCGTCCGCGTGCCCAACCAGCAGGCGCTGGAGCCCCCGGATACGCTCGTTGAACGACGACAGCGACATGAGACGCGTCTGGATCGGCTCCCATGCCGCGAGCGGATACAGCAGCAGGCACCGGCTCGGATCGGCGGTGAGCACCATGCGGCCGGCGCTCGCCGCCATCAGCGCGTCGCGGTGACGCGTGGGGATCGCGAGGCGGCCTTTGGCGTCGAGCGCAAGCTCCGTCACGCCGCGGAAGACGGGCAGGCCGGTGTCCGGACCTGACCCGTTTCCCGTGATGGAATCCCGCTCGCCGCCGCCCATGTCGTGTCCCGCCGAGGATCTGATAGTGAGCGTTCACCAACCGACACTTATCGACCGGCGCCTGCCCACTTCAACCCACTTTTTCCCACCCGGCGCCACTATACGCGCGCGCTTAAATGCCGGTCAACTGTTTTCCGCGCCGGAACAAAGACTTACCGGCAAATCGCGCAACAGCCATGAAACTGCCGTCAAATGAGACACTTACAATCGAAACGACAAGTATTTTGAGAGGAAAAACAAGCCACTACCGCTCGTCGGCTGTACGAACGTTCGATTTGCCACGAGTTGGCGCCAAAATCACTTGCTTTTCGTCGCATGGGGCACTGGTTATGCCGGACGCATGCAGGATCGCCGGCCCGGGTCGCGAGCGATTCGGCATGCGGCCGGTGCCTCCGTGCCGGAGTCACCGCCGCGTTCTCGCATGCGCCCGCACGTCCTCGACCGGCGTCACGCCGGATCGCAGTGCCGCCCAACGAAGCGCCGCACACGATCGCGCAACCGTGCGCGATGCGACGTACCGATCGTTCTCGCATCGGATGCGGCGTGGCGTCGCACGCTTCCACGCGCGCGCGGCGAGTGTTGCGCGCGCGCATCACGCCGCGCACCGGCCATCGGCTTCGAGCGGTTGCACGGCGGCCGCGCCGGTAAGATCGACGCCGGTTGGTATCAGGAGAGTCGTATGCGATCGTCCATGCGCTTGTGCGTCGCCGCCGTCGCCGGTGTGCTGCTCGTTTCGGGCTGCGCGCTGCGAGACCCGCGCGACAGTTATTCTTATGGCCGCGTGTCCGACGGCCTGTGGGACGCCGACTACGATCTGCTGCTCGATTGGAACTTCCCCACATCCGCGAACCTCGGGCCGATCGAAGCGCCGCAGCGCTTCAAGCCCGACCGACCCGCGATCGGCGTTCCATGGGCCACGGGGAATCCGCTGCCGCCGCCGGACGCCGGCCAGGCACCGGCGCACGAAGGCTCGGCCGAGGCGCAACCCGTACCCGCGGCGCACGACGGTGAAGCCGCGTCCGGTACCGATTCGAGGCAAGCTTCGCCGCCTGGTGATGACGCGGGCGGCGTACGCAACGCTCGCGTGGGCAGCGCAGTCACTCGCCGCTGATCCGCAGTCCATCGAAGGGGCGCCTCGCGCAACGGAGGCGCCCTTTCGTTTTCGCGTCGAGCTCGATGCGCCGCGTGCGCTCGCCGACACGCTGAGCGCGAGCCTCGGCCTCGTGCGCTGGCAGTCGTACGAGGACATGACGCAGGACCTCTTCGATCGCCTCGCGCGTGAGGCGATCGGCGAGGCGCACGAAGCGGCCGCGACCGAAGGCTACTTCTCCGCCGGCGTGGACATCGCCGTGGACACCAGCCGCACGCCGGCCGTCGTGACCGTCCACGTCACGCCGGGGGACGCGACGCACATCCGCGAAGTCGATCTGCACGTCACGGGGCCGGCATCGGAAGATCCGGCCGCGGGCGCGCAGGCGATCGACAAGGTGCGCGGCGAATGGCGCCTGCCGATCGGCGCGATATTCCGGCAGAGCGCGTGGACCACGTCGAAGGAGCGCGCCGTCGCGACGCTCGCGGCGCAGCGCTACGCCGCGGCGAAGCTCGCGTCGAGCGAGGCGTACATCGACCCCGAAGCGCGCGCGGCGGACCTGCACGTCGAGATCGACAGCGGACCGCCGTTCCACGTCGGCCCGCTGCAGGTGCAAGGCACGCGGCGCTACGACGAAAGCCTCGTGCGCAATTACAGCACACTGCAGCGCGGCGCACCCTACGCGCTCGCCGACCTCGATCAGTACGTACGACGCCTCAACGCGACCGGCTATTTCGCCAGCGTGCACGCGGTGATCGACACCGATCCGGCGCACGCCGACGATGCACCCGTAACGGTTTCGGTGATCGAAGCGCCGCCGAAGCGCCTCGAGACGGGCGTCGGCTTCTCCACCGACACGCGCCTGCGCGCGTCGCTCAATTACCGCGATGTCGACTTCGCGAATCGCGCGCTGCAGTTCACGACCGATCTCTCGATCGAGCAGGCGTTGCAGAACGCATCGGTGCGGCTCGTGCGGCCGCCCGACGAGCGCGGCTGGTCGCTCGCCGGGACGTTCAGCGTGCAGCGCACGGACATCAGCGGCCTCATCACCGACACGACGTCGATCGGCGGGCAGAGGATCTCGCTCGACGAGCGCAACCAGTGGCAATACGGTCCCGCCTTCATCGTGGACCGGCAGAAGCCGACCGGCGGCGAGATCATCGATTCGCACGCGCTGTACGTCGACGTGCAGCGCGCCTGGCGGCGCATGGACGACCTCGCCGCGCCGACGCGAGGCTACGCGACGCTGGTGGAGATCGGTGCCGGCGTGCCCGGCGTCTCGTCGCGCAATTTCGGGCGCGTCGTGGCGCGCTTCGCAGGCTGGCATCCCATCGACCGCGACGACGATCTCAGCATGCGTCTCGAAGGCGGCGTCGTGATCGCGTCGTCGCGCAAGGGCGTTCCGTCGACGCTGCTGTTCCGCACCGGCGGCGACCAGACCGTGCGCGGCTACGCGTTCAACAGCCTTGGCCTGCGCGAAGGCGATGCAACGCTGCCCGGCCGGTACTACGCGCTGGCGAGCGTCGAGGCGACGCACTGGTTCCGCGAGGCGCTCGGTGGCGCGGTGTTCGTCGACGCAGGCAACGCGGCAGACAAGCCGACCGACCTCGAGCCGGCGCTGGGCTACGGCGTCGGCCTGCGCGTGCGCACCCCGATCGGTCCGCTGCGCCTCGACGTCGCGTACGGTGCGCGCGCGCACGGCGTGCGCGTCCACTTCTCGGTCGGCCTCGCGTTCTGAGCATGAGCGACGACGCGCCTGGCGCAACGAAGCCGCGACGACGCCGCGGCGGGCGCATCGCGCTCGGCGTCGTTGTCGTGCTGCTCCTGCTGCTCGGCGGCGCGATCTGGTTCGCACTGAGCGAATCGGGCCTGCCGTTCCTCGTTGCACGCGTCGTCGCGCAGAGCGGCGGACGGCTTTCCATCGAGGGCGCGAGCGGATCGATCGGCTCGACCATGCGCTTCGCGCGGCTCACCTGGAACGGGACGGACACCACAGTCGAAGCCACCGACGTGGTGGTCGAATGGCGGCCGCAGGCGCTGTGGCATTCACGGCTCGAGATCAAGGCGCTCGGCGCACAACGCGTCTCGGTCGCGATGAAGCCATCGTCGGGTGCGACGTCGCCTCCCACCGATCTCGCGCTGCCGCTCGCCGTCGACCTCGAGCACGTCGCGGTGACGACGCTCACGGTTCGAGCCGGGCCGCGCGTCGGCACCATCACGGGTCTCGCATTCGGTTATCACGGCGACGCCAACTCGCATACGATCGAGGGGTTGCATCTCGTGTCCGATTACGGCGCGCTGTCGGGCGATCTATCGATCGGTGCCGCGGCGCCGCTGCCGGTGAAGGGGCGCATCGCGGTCGTCGGCGACGGTCCGCTCGCCGGCGCACGGGTCGACACGACGCTCGCCGGAACGCTCGGCGCGTTGACGCTGAACGCGACGGGCACGCTCCGCGGTGCGGACCTCACGGCGCAGGCGGCACTCACGCCGTTCGCGCGATCCCCGCTCACCGGCGCGACGCTCGATCTTCGCCACTTCGACGCGTCCGCGTTCGACGCCGCGCTCCCGCGCACCGCCGTGGAGGTCCGCGCCGACGTCGCGCCCGACGGCGATGGCGTGACCGGCAGCGCGCACGTCGTGAACGAAGCGCCGGGCACGCTCGACGCCGGGGGTCTTCCGTTTCGCGTGCTCGACGCTCGCTATCGCTGGCATCCCGCTGCGCTCGATCTCGAAGCGCTCGACATCGACCTCGCGGGCGCCGGTCGCGTGTCGGGGCGTGGTCATCTGCCGCTCGGCGAGCCGCGCGCACCGAGCACATGGTCGCTCGAGCTTCGCGATGTCGACCCCGCCCGACTGCACGCAAGGCTCGTGCACGCGCGCCTCAGCGGACGCATCAACGCGGAGATCGAGGGCGCGCGACAGGTCGTCTCCGGCACGCTGTCGGACGCGGGTCGTGAGGTGGCGTTCGCCGCGACGATCGCCGACCGCATGGTGGAGATCGAGCGCGCGCGCGTGCGCACGGGCAACGGAAGTCTCGAAGGGCGCGGTCGCATCGCGCTCGACGGCAACAACGCCTTCGACGTGCGCATTGCAGCGACGCGCTTCGATCCCGCGCAGTTCGTCGCGACCCCGCACGGCTCGATCGACGGCACCATCGAGGCGCGCGGCACGCTGCGTCCTGCGCCGAGCGTCCAGGCGAGCGCGACGGTGAAGCCCGGAAGCCGCTACGGTGAGCTCGCCTTGGCAGGCAGCGCGCGCGGGACGATCGCCTGGCCGCGTGTACGCGACGCCGATGTCGACGCGACGATCGGGACCGCGCACGTGACAGCGCGAGGCGATGCAGGCGCCGTCGGCGACCAGCTCGCCTTCACGCTCGCCGCGGATCGACTCGCCGACCTCGCGCCGCTGATTCCCGCGGCTGCGCTGCGTCCCACGGCCGGAACGGCGCACGCGCGCGGCACGCTGCGCGTCGAGCCGGGCGGCATCGGGGGCGAGGTGCACTGGAGCAGCGCGCGGCTCGCGCTGGCGAACGGCATGACGGCCACGGTCCTCGACATCGAGGGCAGCGTCGCACCGGGGGGCAGCGCTGCGCATCCCGTGCCGACCGACGCACGATCATTCGCGCTCACGGCGAGCGGCAGCGCCATCACGGTGGGCACGCGTCCATTCGACGAGCTTGCGATCGACGCGCGCGGCACGCTCGCGCGGCACGCGCTCACGGTACGCGGGCGCGGCGCGGACATCACGGTGATGGTCCGTGCATCCGGCAGCGCCACGCCCGGCAAGGACGTTGCCGCATCCAGCTGGACCGGGCGCATCGACGCGCTCGATACCGAGGGTGCGCTGGCGCTGCATCTCACCGCGCCCGCGCAGTTCGCTCTGGCGCGCGACCGCCTGGAATTGCGCGACGCGCACGTCGACATCGCCGACGGGCGCGCCGACATCGTGCGCGTGCGCGTCGTTGCAGGTCACGTCGACACGCAAGGCAGCTTCACCGGCGTTCCGCTCGCCTCGGTGCTCGCGCTGACGGGTCGACGGCTCGGGATCGCGTCCGACCTCACGCTGGGCGGCGAATGGAGCATCGCCGCCACGCCGCGCCTGACCGGCCATTTCAGCGTTCACCGGGAGGCCGGCGACCTCTACGGCAGCGAGACGCTGCCTTCGCCGCAGGGCACGAGCCTCGCGTTCGGCATCACAACGCTCGAAGTCGACGGTACGCTGCGCGACGACGCGCTGAGCGCGCGCGCGCGATTGCGCTCGACGCGTGCCGGCAACGCGCAAGGCGAGCTCGCGATCGCAAGCGTCGCCGGCGCCGACGTCGGCCATCTCGCCCCGGGCGCGGCCCTCACCGCGTCGCTCGATGCACAGCTGCCTTCGCTCGCCGCGCTGCAGCCGTGGATCGGCACGCAGGCGGTGCTGAACGGACAACTGTCGGCGTCGCTGCGAGCACGCGGCACGCTCGCCGACCCGGTCATCAGCGGCACGGTGTCGGGCGACGCGCTGCGGCTCGACGCGCCGCAATACGGCGTTCACATCATCGACGGACGCGCACGCGCGCGCCTGGCGCAGGGAGTGGTCACGCTC
Organism: Casimicrobiaceae bacterium; assembly: GCA_035493035.1. Lineage (GTDB taxonomy): Bacteria > Pseudomonadota > Gammaproteobacteria > Burkholderiales > Casimicrobiaceae > VBCG01. The sequence continues at coordinate 13,467 of DATJIS010000042.1, forward strand.
GACGAGCTGTCGTTCAAGGGTGGCGACGGGCGCTTCACCGCGCACGGAACGCTGGCGCTGCTCGACGTCGATCGCGGTGGCGGCGACGTGACGTGGCATGCGGAGCGCTTCCGCGTTTCCGATCGTCCCGATCTGAAGCTCGTGATCGGCGGCGACGGCACGATGACCATGACGCACAAGCAAGTCGCGCTTTCAGGTGCGGTCAAGATCGAGGAGGGCCACGTCGAATACGAAGCGTCGCCGCCCGGGCGCCTCGGCCCCGACGTGGTGGTCAAGGGGTGGCCGGTGCAGGATCGCCGCGAGGCCGGCTTGCGCAATCTGCCGCTCACGCTGGATCTCGACGTCGAGATGCCGCGCCTCACGTTCGTGGGCGAGGGCCTCGATGCAACGCTCGCCGGGCGCGTGAAGGTCACGACGGGGCCGACCGGGTCGCTGCGCGGTCGCGGCACCATTCGCACGGTATTCGGCACGTACTACGCGTTCGGTCAACGCCTCACGATCGACCGCGGGCGCCTGATATTCGACGGCCCGCTCGACGATCCCGCGCTCGATGTCGTGGCGTTGCGCAAGAACCTCGCGGTCGAGGCAGGTGTCGAGCTGACGGGCACGGTCAAGGTGCCGCGCGCGCGCATCACGTCCAACCCCCCGGTGTCGGAGAACGAGGCGCTCGCATGGCTCATCACGGGTCAGGGACTCCAGGGCACCGGACGCACCGACTACGCAGCGCTCGGTGCCGCGTCGGCGGCGCTGCTCGGAGGCCAGGGCAAGCCGATCACGACGCAGATCGCCGAGCGCTTCGGCCTCGACGACATCTCCTTGCAGTCGAGCGGAACGGCCACGGGCACGAGCACCAACCCGGTCGCGGGCCAGGTGGTCGTGTTCGGCAAGCGGATCTCCGACCGCCTGACGCTCGGCTACGAGCAGGGGCTGTCGCTTGCGAGCGGCGCGCTGCGCCTCGAGTACGCGCTCACGCGCACGCTCACGCTGCGCGCGGAAGCCGGCACCGTCAGCGCGCTGGGCCTGTTCTATCGCCGCTCGTTCGAGTAGCGTTCGCGCCGCTTCCGATCTGCGCGTCGAGGAACTTCGCCACGCGCGTGTAGAAGTCGTAGCGCGTGGCCTCGACCATGAAGCCGTGTCCCTCGTCGCCGTAGAGGACCCATTCGACCGGCACGCCGTGGTTCGTGAGCGCGTCGCGCATGCGCTCGCCATGGATCGCGGGCACGCGGCGGTCGAGCCCGCCGTAGGCCATCAGCACCGGCGCCTTGATGCGTGAAGCGTTCTCCAGCGGCGACACGGCCTTGAGCAGCGCGGCGTCCTTGTCGGGATCGCCGATCATCTCCTTGGCGCTGAACTTCATCCAGTCGCTGTCCCAGGTGTCCGACCAGGTCACGTCGAACATGTAGCGGATGTCGGTCACGCCAACCCAGTTCACGCCGCACTTCCAGCGGTCGGGATCGCGCGCGAGCGCTTCCATCACGGCGTAGCCGCCGTAGCTCGCGCCCATGATGCATACACGCGATGGATCCACGATCCCGCGCTTGACGAGATCGTCGACCCCGTCGTTGAGGTCGTCCTGCATCGTGCGCCCCCACTGCTTCCAGCTCGCCTCGAACGACTTGCGGCCCCAGCCCGTGCTGCCGCGAAACTCCGGCTGCAGCACCGCGTAGCCGAGCGAGGCGAGATACGCCGCCTCGGGATCCCAGTGCCATTCGCTGCCGCGAACCCATGGCCCGCCGTGCACTTCGACGACGAGCGGCAGCTGCTTTGCCTCCCTGCCGCGCGGCAAGGTGAGATAAGCGGGAATCGACAGGCCATCGCGCGCGCTGTAGCGGAAGGGCTCCCGATGCGGCATCTTCGCGGGCGAAATCCCGCTGCGTACGGTGACAACGGGCTCCAGCTTGCGCGCCGCGAGATCCAGCAGGTAATACGTGCCCGGATCGATGTCGCTGTAGGAGTACACGAGCACCCGGTCTCCACCCCGCGACAGCATGTTCATGTGATCGGGAAGCGCCGCGTCGACGCCGCGTGCGATGCTCGCCCATTGGTCGTCGAACCACGCATAGCCGGGACGCTCGGCGTCATAGAAGAGGCCCACCAGGCGATGCTTCTCGCGGTCGTAGACCAGCCCGCGCGTGAGGTCGACCCGTGGGTGCGCCGCGATCAGCTCGCCGAGCGCGCGCTTGGACGTGTCGTAGCGATACAGCGCCGCGGTATCGCGATC
>DATJIS010000043.1:0-16952 GCA_035493035.1 Casimicrobiaceae bacterium
CTGTCGACGATCCCGGCCTGGCTGCGATCGATGCCGCTCTGGACTTCGGTCTGCGAGCCGCGCCGGATGACCACCACGTTGTCGTCCTGGCCCGTTGACACGAGCGTCTTCTGCAGGCCCGCGGCGAGCATGAGCACGGTCGCGAACACGTAGACGACGAGCCCCATGCCGCCCGCGGTCAGCGCGGTGGTGAGCCGTCGCGCCACCATGTTGCGCGCGATGTAGCTCAGCGGAATCGCCACGGCGCGCCCTCAGCCGATCGTGCGCAAGCCGTCGACGATGCGGATGCGCGCCGCGCGCCACGCGGGCACGATCGCGGCGATCACGCCGACGAGCAGTCCGGCGCCGACCTGCATCAGCATGGTCTCGCGCGAAATCGCAAGCCCGGACAGGATCGCGCCCACCGCGTCGGCGAAGCCCTGCGCAACCGGGAACGTGAGCGCGATGCCCACGCCCGCACCCAGCATGGCGATGCCGAGCGACTCGGCGAAGATCAGGAACGCGACGAACCCGGCACCGAATCCGAGCGCCTTCAAGGTCGCGTACTCGCCGTAGCGCTCGCGCGCGGTCATCGCCATCGTGTTCGCCATCACCGCCATGATGATGACGATCACGATGAAGCTCACCGCCTGGATTGCGACCAGGATCGCCTCCGACATCGCGACGAAGCCGAGCTGGAACGCCTTCTCGGTCTCGGTCAGCGTCTCGGCGAGCGAGTTCTTGAACGTCGCGTCGATCGCCTGCGACACGGCGGCCGCCTCGTCGGGATCGCGCAGCTGCTCGACGAACACGCCGACCTGGTCGCCGCGGCGCGGGTACATCTGCTTCACCTTCTCGTTGAGATAGTCGAAGTGGAAGAAGAACGTCGACGTGTCGGTGCCCGACTCGGCGCCGTCGTAGATGCCGCGCAGGTTGAACGTCCAGGTGCCAGGGTAGATCGTGCCGCGCAGCGGGATCTGGTCGCCGACCTTCCAGCCGTACTTCTCCGCGAGCTTGCGCCCGGCAATCGCGCCCGTCCTGTCCGCCATGAACGCACGGTGCTCCTCGGGCGAGAGCACGAATTCGGGATACATGTCGAGATAGGTCTGCGCGCTGATCGCGAACTGCGGAAAGAAGTTGCTCTCCTTGATGTACACGCCGCCGAACCAGTTGGCCCACGCCACGCCGGTCACGCCGGACACCTGGCGCAGCTTCTGCGCATACGTCAGCGGCAGCGAGAACGTGAGCGAGACCGAGTTGCGCGTCACGAGCCGCGCGGACGAGCTCGCGTTGGCGCCGGCGTACCACGCATCGACGATGGTGCGCAGCACGCCGAATGCGACGATCGCGACCACGATGCCGACGACCGTGAGCGTGGTCCGCAGCTTGTGGCGGAACGCGTTGCGCAGCACGAACAGGAGGACGAACATCGCGAAGGCGCGGTCAGTCGACCAGCACGCCCTTCTCCAGATGGATCAGGCGGTGCGCCTTCTCGGCGGCCTTCGGATCGTGCGTCACCATGATGATCGTCTTGCCGAGCTCGCCGTTGAGGCGCTCCAGCAGGCTGAGGATCTCCTCCGCCGTGGTGCGGTCGAGGTCGCCCGTCGGCTCGTCGGCGACGATGATCGCCGGATCGGTGATGAGCGCGCGCGCGATGGCCACACGCTGCTGCTGCCCGCCGGAGAGCTCGTTCGGGCGATGTGTGGCGCGATCGGTGAGTGCGACGAGCTGCAGCGCGACTTCCACGCGCTCGCGACGCTCGGCGCGCGTGAGCGCGGTGAGCTGCAGCGGCAGCTCGATGTTCTGGAACGCCGTGAGCACCGGAATGAGGTTGTAGAACTGGAAGATGAAGCCGACGTTCGCGGCACGCCATGCCGCGAGGTCCGCCTCGGAAAGTTGCGCGATGTCGACGCCGGCGACGCGGATCTCGCCCGCCGACGGCTTGTCGATGCCCGCGATCAGGTTGAGCAGCGTGGACTTGCCCGACCCGGAAGGCCCCATGAGCGCGACATAGTCCGCCTCGTACACGTCGAGGTTGATGTGCTCGAGCACGGGTATGACCTGGTCGCCGCGGATGTAGTACTTCGCGAGCCCTCGGATCGCCACGAGCGGCTCGCGGCCCGTGTCTTCGACAGCGACCGCCATGGCGCCGGGAGTCGCCATGGCGCTACTTGGCGGCCGCCGTCTTGACCGCCATGCCGTCGGCGAGCGTCTCGGGCGGATGCAGCACGGCCTTCTCGCCCGACTTCACGCTTCCGGTGATGGACGTGACGTCGCCGATGCGTGTTCCCGGCGTGACCGGAACCGCGACAGCCTTGTCGTCGCGCAGCACGAACACCATCGTGCGTCCATTGCGCGTCACGACCGCGTCGGGATTCACGGCGACGAGCGGCTTCTGCTGCTCGGCCGTCACCTCCTGAGAGAGGAAGCCGACCTTCGCGCTCATCTCCGGCAGAACGCGCGGGTCGATGGCGTCGAAGCGCACCTTGGTCATGACGGTCGCCTTCGCGCGATCGACCGTGGGCACCATGCGGCTGATGTGACCGCGAAAGCGCATGTCGGGGAGCGCGTCGAGCATGATCTCCGCGGGCTGGCCCACGTACACCTTCGACAGGCTCGATTCCGACACGTCCGCCTCGACCTCGAGCGTGCTCATGTCCGCCATCGACACCACCGCGCCCTTCGAATCGGTCGCGCTCGAGAACGGCGTGACGAGATCGCCCACGTTCGCAGTCTTGGAGAGGATGACGCCGTCGAACGGCGCGCGTATCTGCGTGTAGTCGACGGCGACCTCGGCGTTGCGCGCGCCGGCGATGGCCGCGTTGAGCGACGCCTGCGCGCTTGCCACGCCCGCCACCGCACGGTCATAGCGCGCCTTGGCGGTATCGAGCGCCGACTGCGAGATGAAGCCCTTGGAGACGAGGTCCTGGTTGCGCTTCAGCTCCACCTGCGCATTGTCGCGCTCGACCTCGGCCTGCGCGACCGACGCGCGTGCGGCGCGAACGTTCGCCTCGGCGCTCTGGGCCTGCGCGACGACGTCGCGATCGTCGATGCGTGCGATCACGTCGCCCGCCTTCACGCGCGAGCCCTCCGCGACGCCGAGCCATTCGAGCCGACCGGTCGCCTTGGACGAGATCGCCGCCTTCCGCTGCGCCACCACGTAGCCCGTCGCGTTCAGCACGACGAACTGTTGCGATGGGTACGTCGTGACGATCGGCGTGGTCTGGACCGTCGGCACCTTGGGCTTCAGCGAATACACGACGATCGCGGCGACCACGATGGCGCCGAGGATGCCGAGCGTGAGCCATTTGCGCCGCCGTCGCCGGCGCACCGGCGCGAGGCCGCGCTCGATGCGCAGCTTGCTCAGATCCGGCGGTGTAGGCGTGGCCATGGCGCGTCAAACAAAAGCGCCGCGGCGAATGCGGCGGCGTGCGCGCATTCTACCGCGCGGGACGCCTGCCTTGCCCGAGCGGGGTGGGGCGTGCGTCGCTGTGCGCCGCGGCCGGCGCTGTCCGCCTACGAGCGGTGGGCGCTGTGCACGCGCCGCGAGGGCGCGCTGACGGGCTGCTGCGCGATGCCGCCACGCCAGCGCAACGCGAGCGACACGATGATCCAATACGCGGCGAGCGCGACGAGTGGCAGCAGCGCGGGCTTGGCGCGGTATCCCGTGAACGAGGCGATCAGGCCGCCGATGCGGCTCGAGTCGTCGAGCAGCGCGGAGGTGTTCCACACCGGATCCACGATCGCGGGCAGCGCGCCCAGCGCAATGAGCTTCTCGATCGAATTGACAAGCAACGCGCCCGCCAGCAACAGCAGGAGCACTTCGCTCGTGCGGAAGAACTGCCGCCACGACAGCCAGCGCCCGCCCTGCTGCAGCAGCCAGAACGTCACGTATGCGAGCGCGAGACCGAGCACGACCACCAGCGGGAAGTTGATGCCGCCATCCGCCTGCGCGCCCATGCCGTAGAGGAACACCACCGTTTCGGCGCTCTCGCGCCCGACCGCCAGCGCTACGACGATCAGCAGGCCCCACCAGCGCGCGGCGCCCGCCTCGCGCGCCATCTCGCTTTCCAAATCCTTCTTGAACGTGCGGCCGTGCTTGCGCATCCAGAAAACCATCTGCACGATCAGCGCGGCGGCCACCAGCATCATGCCGAGCTGGAAGTATTCGAGTCCTTCGCCGGACAGCATGGACGCGATGCCGAGCATGACGAGCGCCAGCATGAGCGCGAGGCCCGCGCCCAGCGCGACGCCGCCCCAGAGATAACGCATGCCGACGCGTGCGTCGGGGCGACGCCGCAGCCATGCGTACAGGATGCCGACGACCAGCATCGCCTCGGCGGTTTCGCGCCAGACGACGAACAGTGCGTTACCCATGGCGTTGCCTCACTTCGCGACGACCTTGCCGTTCGCGGTGGCCTGCTGGAACTCGTCGAAGAACGTGTATTCGCCGGCTTTCAGCGGATTCACGGTCACCACGGCCTTGCCACCCGGCGGGATCACCCGCTCCTGCTTCAGGTCCTTGCTCTCGAACTCGATCGCCTTCTTGTTGGCGTTGGTCACCTCGATGCGGAACCGCTGGCCCGCCGGCACCTCGAGCACCACAGGCTCGAACTTGCCGTCGCGCGCGACGAGCTTGAAAAGCGGCGAGTCCTGCGCCCACGCGGTCGCGGCGACCAGCGCGAGGACCAGGACGACGGCGAGACGGCGAGCGTTCATGCGTGGCCTGAAAACGAGCGAAAGGAAAGCCCGAGCCCCCACGATAGCAGCCCGCGGCCGGGATGTAAATAGGAATGATTTGCGTTTGCGTTGGCCCCCGGGCGGCCACGCCGGCGGCGCTCAGTGGGCGAGGAGGAAGGGCTCGATCAGGCGCGCGACGGCCTCGGGCTGATCGTGATGCAGCATGTGGCCGGCACCCTGGACGACCGAGAGCGCTGCGCCGCGAACCTGAGCGAGGCGCGCGCGCACGCCGGCGAGGCCGTCGGCATCCGCCTGACCTTCGGGATGACCGTCGAGCCAGCGGGGAATCTCCGACTGCGCGGCGGCCACCCAGAGGACCGGCGCGCGAATCGCTCCCCAGACCGCGAATACCTCTTCCATCCGGTACACCGTCGGAAAGGGCAGCTTGTGGCGCGGATCCGAGGCGAGCGCGACAGTGCCGTCCGGCAGCACGCGAGCCCAATGCGCGGCCAGGAATTCCGCACGCTCGCGCGCCAGGCGTGGATTGGTCTTCTGCAAGCGATCCGCAACCGCGGCGAGGCTCGGATAAGGCCGAAAGCCGACCGGCTCGCGCAGCGCCGCGAGCCAGCGCGCCATCTTGCGCGGCGCCGCGTCCGCGCGCTCGAACGGGATGCCGAAGCCTTCGAGGGACACGACCGATCGCACGCGGTCCGGCTGCGATCCCGCGTAATGCATGACCACGTTGCCGCCGAGGCTGTGTCCGACGAGCCGCACCGGCGCATCCGGAGAGAAGTGCGCGACGAGCGCGTCGAGGTCCGCCACATAGTCCCAGAACCAGTAACCCTGCGGCTGCCATTCGGATCGACCGAAGCCGCGCAGGTCCGGCGCGATCACGAACCAATCGCCGGACAGCGCATCGACCAGAAACTGGAACGACGCCGCGACATCCATCCAGCCGTGCAGCATGAAGAGCGCGGGCGATGACGGCTCGCCCCACGTCAAAACGTGGTGCCGCATGCCGCGTACGTCGACGAAGTGCGGCGCCGCTACTTCTTGCGGCACAGCGTCACGCCGTCCTGCCAGCCGGTTCGATAGTTGGGATCGGAGGCGAAGCGCGCCGTATCCTTGCGCTCCGCGCCGCTCGCGCTCGCGCAGCCGTCCGCGTAGCCCTGACGATAGGGCAGCGGAAAGCCGGAGAGGTTGACGTTCGGCGGCGGCGGCTCGCGATTGGCCGGTACCGGCGCAGGCGGCGGCGCCGAGGGCATGGGCGTCGGCGGCGCGACGGTCGTGCAGCCTGCCGCGAGTACCCATGCGGCGATCGGCGCGATGCGACGCAGCCGCATCCACGTGCGCATGCCGGGAAATCCGCGGGCGAGCGTCATCGGCGCGATGGAAACGTGATGGACGGGTTAAAATCATACCCGTTAACAGATTCGTCGATGACCGAGCCGCAATACGTCCACCTGCGCCTCCACAGCGAGTTTTCGGTGGTGGATGGAACGGTGCGCATCGACGACGCCGTCGCGGCCGCGGCGCGCGACGGCATGCCGGCCATCGCGCTCACCGACCTCGGCAACGCGTTCGGCCTCATCAAGTTCTACAAGGCCGCGCGCGCGCGCGGCGTCAAGCCCATCGCGGGGTGCGATGTGCTCCTCACGCACGAGTCGGAGCGCGAAGCGCCGCTGCGCGCACTGCTGCTCGCGGCGTCGCGCGCGGGTTACCTGCGCCTGTGCGACTGGCTCACACGCGCGTATCGAGGCAACCAGTACCGCGGCCGGGCCGAGCTGCGGCGTGAATGGTTCGCCGAAGGCACCGACGGGCTCATCGCGCTCTCCGGCGCGCGCGACGGCGACGTCGGGCAGGCGCTGCTGCAAGGCAACCACGCGGGCGCGCTCCGCGCGGCACGCGAGTGGGCCGCGTGGTTTCCGCAGCGCTATTACCTCGAGCTGCAGCGCGCCGGGCGAAGCGACGACGACGCCCTGGTGAGCGCGACGGCGGCCCTGGCCGCCGAGGCGCACCTGCCCGTCGTCGCCACGCATCCGGTGCAGTTCATGCGGCGCGAGGATTTTCGCGCGCACGAGGCGCGCGTGTGCATCGCCGAGGGCCACGTGCTCTCCGATGCGCGGCGTCCACGCCGCTTCACCGCCGAGCAATACTTCGCGACGCAAGCGGAGATGGCGCAGCGCTTCAGCGATTTCCCGGAAGCGCTGGCCAATACGCTGGCCATTGCCCGGCGCTGCAACCTCACCATCGCGCTTGGCAAGAATCATCTGCCGATCTTTCCCACGCCGAGCGGCGTGTCGCTCGACGATCATCTTCGAAGCGAGGCCGCTGCAGGACTGGAGCGGCGACTCGCCGAGCTCTATCCCGATCCCGCGCTGCGGGACACGCGCCGGCCGGAATACGTCGCACGCCTCGAGTTCGAGACCGGGACCATCGTGCAGATGGGCTTCGCGGGCTACTTCCTGATCGTCGCCGATTTCATCAACTGGGCGAAGACGCACCGCGTTCCGGTGGGTCCGGGGCGTGGATCCGGCGCGGGCTCGCTCGTGGCCTATTCGCTCGGCATCACGGACCTCGACCCGCTGCGGTATCAGCTCCTCTTCGAGCGCTTCCTCAATCCCGAGCGCGTGTCGATGCCCGACTTCGACATCGATTTCTGCCAGGACGGCCGTGATCGCGTGATCGAATACGTGAAGCAGAAGTACGGCGCCGACTCCGTATCTCAGATCGCCACGTTCGGCACGCTCGCGGCGAAGGCCGCCGTACGCGACGTCGGCCGCGTGCTCGACCTGCCGTACTCGTTCGTCGATGGCATCGCCAAGCTGATTCCCTTCCAGCCGGGACGGACCGTCACCTTGCGTCATCGCGAGGGTGAGCCCGAGCCCAACGTCATCTACGCGCGCGACACCGAGCCGCTCATCGAGGCGCGCGAGCGCGAAGAGGAAGAGGTGCGCGAGCTCCTCGCGCTCGCCGAGGAGCTCGAAGGCCTGCCGCGCAACGTCGGCATGCACGCCGGCGGCGTGCTGATCGCGCCGGGCAAGCTGACGGATTTCTGCCCGCTGTACGTGCCCCCCGGCGCCGAAGCGCCGGTGTCGCAGTTCGACAAGGACGACGTCGAGGCGGTCGGTCTCGTCAAGTTCGACTTCCTCGGTCTCACCACGCTGACGATCCTCGACTGGACGCTGCGCTACGTTCGCAAGCTCCGCCCCGAGCTCGAGCTGTCGCTCACCGCGCTGCCGCTCGACGACAAGGCGGCTTACGAGATCTTCCGCACCGCGAATACCGCGGCAGTGTTCCAGTTCGAATCGCGCGGCATGCGCGACCTGCTCGTGCGCGCGCGTCCCGACCGATTCGAGGACATCATCGCGCTCGTGGCGCTGTACCGGCCGGGACCGATGGACCTCATCCCCGACTACGTCGACCGCAAGCAGGGCCGGCAGCGCGTCGAGTACCTCGATCCGCGCCTCGAGCCGATCCTCGGTCCGACGTACGGTGTGATGGTGTACCAGGAGCAGGTGATGCAGATCGCGCAGGTGATCGGCGGCTACACGCTCGGCGGCGCCGATCTCCTGCGCCGCGCCATGGGCAAGAAGAAGCCCGAGGAGATGGCGAAGCATCGCGACATCTTCGTCGAAGGCGCGGTGAAGAAGGGCCTCGCGAAGCCGAAGGCCGAGCAGCTCTTCGGGCTCATGGAGAAGTTCGCCGGGTACGGGTTCAACAAGTCGCATGCGGCCGCGTACGCGCTGGTCGCCTACCAGACCGCGTACTTCAAGGCCCATCATCCGGCGGCCTTCATGGCGGCGAACCTCTCGCTCGTCATGGACGACACCGACAAGGTCAAGAGCCTCTACGACGACACGCTGGCGCAGAAGCTCGCGATACTGCCGCCCGACGTGAACGCGTCGAACTACCGCTTCGAGCCGGTCGACGAGAAGCGCATCCGCTTCGGGCTCGGCGCAGTCAAGGGCACGGGACAGGCGGCAATCGAGGCGATCATCGGCGCGCGCGCGGAGGGCGGTCCGTTCAAGGGGCTGTTCGACTTCGCGCGGCGCGTCGACAAGCGCCTCGTCAACCGGCGCGTGGTCGAGGCGCTCGTGCGCGCGGGGGCGTTCGATGCGATCGATGCGCGTCGCGCGACGCTGCTCGCGTCGGTCGGCATTGCGCTCGATGCGGGCGAGCGCGCGGCAGCGTCGGCCGCGCAAGTGTCGCTCTTCGGCGAGGAGACGGCGACTGCGGCCGATGCCCTCATCGCGACCCGCGAGTGGACCGAGGCCGAGCGCCTGATCCAGGAGAAGACCGCGCTCGGCTTCTACCTGAGCGGTCATCCATTCACGAGTCATGCGGCCGAGCTCGCGCCGATCGTGCGCACGTCGCTCGCCGCCCTCGCGCCGCGCAACGACAAGGTGCTCGTCGCCGGCATCGTGACGGCGCTGCGCGTCCAGACCGGCCGCCGCGGCAAGATGGCGATCGTCACGCTCGACGACGGCAAGGGTCGCGCCGAGGTGCTCGTCTACAACGAGACGTTCGACGGCGTGCGCGGTCTGCTGCGCGAGGACCAGCTGGTGATCATGGAAGTGCGCGCGACGCAGCGCATGTCCGACGACGGCGAGCTCGCCGGCATGCGTGTCATCGCCGAGAACGTCTACGATCTTGGAACCGTGCGCAGGCGCTACGCCAAGGGCCTGCGACTCGCGTGCAACGGGAATGCGTCCGCCGCGCGCCTCGCGGAAATCCTGCAGCCGTTCCGTCCGGGGGAAAAGGCGATCACCATCGCGTACCGCAATGCGCGCGTCGGCGGCGAGGTGGAGCTGCCGGAGGAGTGGCGGGTGAACCTCGACGACGCGCTGATCGAGCGCCTGCGCGACTGGCTCGCGCCGGAGAACGTGCAGGTCATGTATTGAGGGTTCCCGCTCGCGCATGCTGAGCGGCCTCCTCGCCGGCTACCGCGCCTTCTTCGCGCTGCCGGATGTCGGGCGACTCGTCGCAATGGCGATGCTCGCGCGCATGCCGCTCGGCACGCACGGCCTCGCCCTGCTGTTGCACGTGCGCGGCCTGACCGACTCCTTCGCCACCGCCGGCAGCGCGGTCGGCGTTTATCTCGGGGCGGGCGCGGTCACGGCACCCATCGTAGGCCGCATCGTCGATCGCATCGGGCCGCGCATCCCGCTGCTCGTCATGGGCACGGTGTGCCCGGTCGCGCTGCTCTTCGTGCTCGCCGCGCGGCCGCTCGCGCTCGGTGCGCCGCTCATCCTGCTCTTCGCCGGCATCGGGGGAGCGTTCGCGCCGCCGATCACCGTGGTCACACGCACGATGTGGCGGTATCGATTCGAGCACGACGGCGAGGCGCGCCGCACCGCGTTTGCGGTCGATGCGGTCCTGGTCGAGCTCGCGTTCACGCTCGGTCCCGCGCTCGTCGCGCTGGTGGTCGCGGTCGCGAGCGCGACCGTGGCGTACGGCGTTGCGATCGTCTTCACGGCGCTCGCCGTTCCCGTGTTCCTCGCGTCGCCCGCGCTGCGGTACTGGCGCATCGACGCCGGCGTCGAGCGTCACTTGCTGGGGCCGCTCACCGCGCCGCGGCTGCTGCTCGTCTATCTCGTGTGCACGCTGCTGCTGTTCTCCCTCGGATTGGTGGAAGTCGCGTATCCCGCGTTCGCGACCGCCATCGGCGCGACCGCGCTCTCGGGCGTGCTGCTGGCCATCAATTCGACCGGGAGCGCGATCGGCGGCCTCGCGTACGGTGGCCTGCGCATCGCCATGCCGATCGAGCGGCAGCTGCGCCTGCTGCTGGTGCTCCTCGCGATCTCGCTCGGCCTGCAGATGTTCGCCGCCCATCCGCTGCTTCTCGCCGTGCTCGGGCTGCTCGCCGGCCTATTCATCGCGCCGGCGCTCACCGCCGTGACTCTGCTCGTGAGCGCCAATGCGCCGCCGCGCTACGCCACCGAGGCGTTCACCTGGTCCGCGACCTGCATCGTCGCGGGCGTCGGCGCCGGCATGGCGGTCGGCGGCGAGGTCGTCGAGCGCAGCGGTGCCGCCGGCGTGTTCGCTGCCGCCGCCATCGCCTCGCTCGTCGCGGCGGCGTGCGCGCTCGGGTTGCGCGTGCACGCGAGGGCGTGACCGCCGCGAGGACCGTTGCGGTCGCAGATACGTCACGCTTCGCGGCTAGTAGGTCGCGCGGCCACCCGAAAGGTCAAATACGGCGCCCGTCGAGAACGAGCACTCCTCCGAGGCGAGCCAGCACACCATGGCCGCGATCTCGTCGACCGTGCCGAAACGGCCGAGCGGAATCTTGGAGAGCATGAAGTCGATGTGCTGCTGCGTCATCTGGTCGAAGATCGCAGTGCGCACCGCAGCCGGCGTCACGCAGTTCACGCGCACGTTGGTCTTCGCGAGCTCCTTGCCGAGCGACTTGGTGAACCCGATCACCGCGGCCTTGGACGCGCTGTACGCCGAGGCATTCGGGTTTCCCTCCTTGCCCGCGACCGAAGCCAGGTTCACGATGCGCCCGTAGCCGTTGCTGCGCATGTGCGGCACCACCGCGCGGTTGCAATGAAACACGCCGTGCATGTTCACGTCGAAGACGCGGCGCCACTCGTCGACCGGATATTCCCAGACCGTGACGTTGGGTCCGGTAATGCCAGCCGAGCACACGAGCACGTCGATGCGCCCGAATGCCGAGACGGTCGCATCGGTCGCGCGCGCGACGGCCTCCGCATCCGCGACGTCGACGGCGTGCGTGATGGCATGCTCGCCGAGCGCGGACGCCGCGGCTCCGAGCGCCCGGGCGTCATGGTCCCACAGCGCCACGCGTGCGCCACTGTCCGCGAGGCGCCGGGCAGTCGCCAGTCCGATGCCCGCCGCGCCGCCGGTCACGACGGCGCAGCGTCCTTCTAGATCGAGCCGATTCATTTGATTTCTCCCCCCGGGGACGGGCGCGCAGCGCGATGGCATACGCGTTGCTAGATGGTGGACGGGTCGAAACGCGGCAGGGCCGTCGAGCGGTGCTCTCGTTGATATCGGGACATTTTCGGCGACCTGCCAGTCTGGCGCGGTAATTCTTACATGCGCGCAAGTGTAATCCGCGATGGCATGTACGGTTCCGCTCCTACGGCAGCGCCAGCCGCTTTGCGCCCGAATGAACGGAGGAATTCATGTCGATTTCGCTGATTGTTCTGATCGTTCTGGTGCTGCTCCTGATCGGCGCGCTGCCAACGTGGGGCTACAGCTCGGGCTGGGGTTACTGGCCGAGCGGCGGTCTTGGGCTGGTCGTGCTGATCTTGATCGTGCTCATGCTGATGGGCAGGATCTAGGTCCATGCACCGCCGCGGGCCGTCCTTCGGGGCGGCCCGCGGTGTTTCTGGAATTCGCCTCGGGCGCCCTCGTCAAACGCACATCGATCACGCGCCGGGAGACTTCCATGCGCACTGCCGCCAGTATCGCCGGGCATCCCATCCATGTGATGCTCGTGTCGCTGCCGATCGGGCTGTGGGTCTTCTCGCTCATCTGCGACGTGATCCTCATGACCGGTCACAATCCCGATTTGTGGTTCACGGTCGCGTACGTGACCATGGCCGGCGGCATCGTCGGCGCCTTGCTCGCGGCCGTGTTTGGTCTCATCGATCTGGTGTCGCTGCCGCGCGGGCACACGCGCAACCTCGGTCTCGCGCACATGGCGATCAATCTCGTCATCGTCGCCGTGTTCGCTTTCGATCTCTATCTGCGCACCGGCGATCTCGAAAGCATGACGCTACCCTTCGTGCTGTCGATCGTCGGCATCGCCATGCTCAGCGTCTCGGGCTGGCTGGGTGGCGAGCTCGTTCACGTCCACATGGTGGGCGTCGATCCCGACGAGGCGGTGCGGCGCGCGCAGCATGCCCACCGCGAGCTCGGCCCTCGCAGGACCGAGGACGCGCGCTCGCATACCTGATACCCTGCGGCCGGCGCCGCGGGCGACATCTCCCGCGGCGAACGTCCATGCCGGCCACGACCACCACACGCCGCCGCAAGTTCGTCGATCGTCGCCAGGCGCTTCGCGGCTGGTTCGACGCCGGCGTGCTCTTCAAGGGCGCCGAGGGCTTTCTGGAAATCGTCGCCGGTGTCTGGCTCGGATTCGACCCGGCGATCCTGCAGAGCGTCGTCTTTCGCCTGACCGCGAAGGAGCTCCTCCATGATCCCGACGATCGGATCGTCGCGACGCTGCGGCACCTCGCGGAGGACCTCGGCAGCGGACGGCATACGTTCGCGACGGTGTACCTGATCGCGCACGGCCTCGTTAAAGTCGTTCTGGCGATCGGCCTGCTGCGCGAGAAGCCGTGGGCTTTCCCGGTGGCGCTATGGACCCTCGGCGCGTTCGTGATCTACCAGCTCTATCGGTACACGCACACGCATTCGCCGATGCTGCCGTTGCTGGCTGCCATCGACGTCGCGATCATGTGGCTCGTGTGGCGCGAGAGCAGCGTGCGCGCACACGAGCGGCGGCACGGCCGCTGACGCGAAGGCTACGAGTCGAGCGCGCCGTCGACCAGGCGTCGCGCGCGCTCGAAGAGCGCGAGGCCGAGCTCGTCGAGCGGAAACTCGGCGCGACGCACCCACAGCGCCTCGAGACGAGCGCGGAGCTCGTCGCGTTCTCCTGGCGACAGGCTTCCCGTGACCGGATCGCCCATGGTGTCGATGTCGGCGAGGATGCCCTCGAGGGCCTCGATGAGCTCGTCGGACTCTTCCGTCATTCGGCTGCCTCCGTGCGCCGCTCGGCGCGCCACCTCCGCAACGTCGTGCGACGCGGCAATTTCCAATGGTGCACGGCGCCTCGTGCGCGCTGTGGCAAAGTGGGTGCGTGACGCTCGATTACACGCGCTGGTTCGCGGAGCCGATGCGGCATCTGGGTGACGATGACCCGGCGCTGCGACAGATCTTCGCGCCCGTCGAAGGCGCCGACAGCCTGCCCATCGGCGTAACCGCGCAGTTCCTCGATCACGCGCCCGACTATCACGCGCGCTACGCGAACGTCGCGCATTTTCGCGTGCTGATCGACGACGCGCTTGCGACCCTGGATCCACCGCTTGCACCGCGAACGATCCTGGACATCGGCTCCGGCTCCGGCAATTCGGTGATTCCGCTGCTCGAACGCTTCCGCGACGCATTCGTGGTGGCGACCGATATCAGCGCGCCGCTGCTTGCGATCCTTCGCGACGAGCTCGCCGCGCGTCCCGACTGCACCGGGCGCTATGCGCTGGTGCGACTCGATGCGGACCATGCACGATACCGCGCCGGTGCATTCGACCTGATCGTCGGTGCCGCCATTCTGCACCACGTGCTCGACCCCGACCACATCGTCGACGACTGCGAAGCCGCGCTGCGGCCGGGCGGCGCCGCGATCTTCTTCGAGCCGTTCGAGCTCGGGCACGCGCTTCTGCACCTCGCGTATCGCGACATCCTCGCGGAAGCGACGCGTCGTGACGATCGCGCGCCGGGCTTCGCCATGCTTCGACAACTCGCCGAGGACTATGCCGCGCGCGCGGCGGTCGACGCGGTCGAGGCGCTGGACGACAAATGGATGTTCACGCGCGGCTTCTTCGAGCAGGCCGCGAAGCGCCGCGCGTGGAGCGAATGCCGCATCTACGCCACGCACGACACCGAGGCGCCGCTCACCCACCAGACGCGGGTGAACCTGCGGCTCGGCATGGGCCTCGAGCCTTCCACGCTTCCCGATTGGGCCTGGCTTCGGTTGGGCGAGCACGAGCGGGCGCTGTCGAGCGGCGCACGGCGTGAAGCGATGTTCGAGGGCGCGGTGGTGCTGCGTCGAAGCAGCGTCGAACGCCTGACGCCGGTTTGCGCCGGCTGGTGGTTCGATCGGCAAGCGCCCGGTCAGGGGTACTTCGTCGAGAAGGACGGCGACAACGGCCGCATCGTGTGTTGCGTTTACGACGTCGACGGCCGACCCGTCTGGCACGCGGGGCTAGCATCGGCATTGCGCGGCGCGATGATGAGCACGACGACCGCGTTCGCGCTCTCGGACCCCCCGGGCGCCGAAGCGCGCGGGCACGAGCTCGCACTCGACTTCGTTGGGGAGGATACGGCGCTACTGCGGTGGACCGGTATGGAAAGGCGCCTGGCGCTGCAGCATCCAGGCAGCCCCGGTTGGGCCGCGTCGTCCGCGAGCGCGCTCGGCGGCTTCTGGATCGAGGACGACGATCGGCCGGCGATCGCGACCGCCATCGAATATCTCGACCATCACGTGTTCGCGGCGCTGCTGACCTCGGACGGCTGGTGCATCGCGAGCGCGACGCGCCGCGGGCCCGATCATTACGCCGGCGAATGGCTTCGATTCACCGGCGGCCAGACGATCGACGGTCCCTATCGTGCGCCCGGACCGCCCGAGCGGCTCGGCGACGCACGCCTGTGGTGGACGGCTTCGGGCCGCCTGCTCATCGAAACACCCGACGCTCACCAGCATGTGATGCGACGGTGGACGACGCCGGCCGCAAGCAGCAATCATCCGAAGAACGTGTAGGAATTGTCCGACGCAGCACGCCGGCCCGCGGCGCATTCCGACAGCGTGTTCGGTGTTCGCCCGATTCCGCGTGCGCGCGCGTCGCCGCACCATACGCACACCAGAGCTGGACCCGTGTGAACGGAGGACAGCGTGGACACGCAGGGCGACGCCCCACGGAGGCCAGAAATGAATTACGTTGTTGCGAGCGAGATCGCGGCGCTCGAGCACTCGCTGCGGGCGACGCTCGACGACATGGCGGCGCGCGCCGTGATGGAGCCCGACGGCGTGCCGGTCGACCTCATGATGCGCGCGTGGCGCCTGAGCGATCAGCTTGCGCTGGCCGTCGATGCGCTCGACGACGACGACCAGGCCGACTCCGCGCGGCGCGAAGCCGCCAATCTCGCCGCGCAGCTCGCGCGTCTCGAGCGCCGCCTCGCGCTCAGGGTGTATCACTGAATCGCACGTCGGCGATCCAGTTGCGCCGACGCCGCGCGAGGCGCGAGGCGACGTCTTCGCGTTCGAAGCTCGCCGGCGCGCGGCGCAGCATCGAGGCATCGACGTTCTCGAAGGTGTTGACGTTCACGACCGCATAGAGCCGATCGTCGATGTCGCTCGTGACGAGCGGCACCGCACCGCAACGCGCGCACACATGGAATGTCGCCGTTCGCGTGCCGAACGCGTAGCGGGTGACTCCTTCCGGCTCGCGCACGCGCACGGTGAGCGTCGAGTCCGGATGCGAGGTCCACACGCCGCCGTGCTTCGTGCAGAAGCTGCAGTCGCACGCGCGTGCCGGGATCTCGCGCGCTTCGCCGCGCCAGTGCAGGTCGAATGCGATGTTGCCGCAATGGCACTTGCCGATGATGTGCATGCGTTGTGCCGATCACCAGGGGTCGGTCACGCGGAGGGCCGCATGCGGATCGTGAACCGCGCGGCCTCACTCCTTCGTGACCGACGCGTTGACCCAGGCGAATCTCAGCGTGGCGGATCGTGAACCGCGCGGCCTCACTCCTTCGTGACCGACGCGCTGGCCCAGGCGAATCTCAGCGTGGCGGCTCGTTCTGTCGATCGGCCGTACCCGAGCGACTCGCATCGTTCTTCCGCCGCGCGGACGAAATGCCGACTACGGCCAACAGCAGCGTCGCGATCAGCGGCACGAAGTCGACCTCGCCCTTGCGATAGTACCCGATCGCAAACGCGACGAAGGCGAGCCCCGCGGCGACCAGCCAGAGCGCCGTCAGCAGCCTGCGCGACGGCTGTCTCATGCGCCGCCTCCGCGTCCGCGCGAATTCCTCCCGCGAAGCCGCTGCTCGACGTTCGCCGGCAGTGTGCCGACAGCCTCCACCGCCTGGCGCAACTCGTCCGGCGTGACACCGAACCATGTACACCAATACGAGATCTCGGACTCCCGATTCAGATTGATGCGAGATCGCGTCGTCTGGGGGACAGCATCATCATCGGCCATGCCTGTTCCTTCGCATGAATGTGAAACTGACCGCCTGCACCCATTCCGACGCTTGCGGTGCGGCTTCCGACTGCAATTACCGCGCGGCGCGACGGCGTCATGGTCGGCATGCAAGGCTACGCCATAAGGGCGGCGTTGGGTGTCGGCGTCGAACTGATCCACGCGTCGGACAGGCACAGTCGATGCACGCCACGTGCGCGTGAATCGGGATGTCAGGGATCGCGGCGCGCGCCGGGGACGCTATCAAAGCAATGGTGCCGGCAGAGAGACTCGAACTCCCGACCAACGGTTTACAAAGCGTAGACAAAATAACGTAATTCCATTGCACCATCAACTGCT
>DATJIS010000044.1:0-60184 GCA_035493035.1 Casimicrobiaceae bacterium
GTGCTGGTGCACACGGAGATTCCGGACGAGGCTTTCACCGCGAGCATCCTCGGCACCGAGCGCGTCGGCAACGGCGTCGTGATCGGCACCGACGGGCTCGTGCTGACGATCGGCTACCTCGTCACCGAAGCGCGCAGCGTATGGCTCACGAACAGCGCGGGCATCGCCGTGCCCGCGCATCCGCTCGCGTATGACCAGATCACCGGGTTCGGTCTGGTGCTGCCGCTCGGCTCGCTCGACGCACCCGCGCTGCCGCGCGGTCGCAGCGCGACGCCCGCGGTCGGCAGCGAGGTCTACGTGATCGGCCATGGCGGCCGCGCGCATGCGCTCAAGGCGCGGCTCGTTTCGCGACGCGAATTCGCGGGCTACTGGGAGTACGTGCTCGACGAGGCGCTCTTCACGGCGCCCGCGCATCCGCAATGGGGCGGCGCGGCATTGCTCGACAGCAACGGCGAGCTCATCGGCATCGGGTCGCTGCTCGTGCAGGAGTCCGTGGAGGACGAGGAGGTGCAGGGCAACATGTTCGTGCCGATCGACCTCCTCGATCCCATCCTCGACGAGCTCACGCGGCACGGCCGGCGTGCGGGTCCGCCGCGGGCGTGGCTCGGCATGTACGTCGCCGAGCTCGCGTCGCATCTCGTCGTCAACGCGCTCGCCGACGACGGGCCCGCGGCGCAGGCAGGTGTGCACGTCGGCGATGTCGTGCTCGAGATCGCGGGCGAGAAGCCCGCGAGCCTCGCGGACCTGTTTCGGCGGGTATGGAGGCTCGGACGCGCCGGCACCGAGGTGCCGCTCGTACTGTCGCGGCGCGGACAAGCGCTGCGTGTGACGGTGCGCTCCGCCGATCGCAACGATTTCCTGTGGAAGCCTTCGCTGCAGTAGGCGGCAACGGCGTTCCGCAACCTCTCTCTTTGCCGACGGCGGCGGGGCCCGGGACGAGTCCTACCGCGCCGACAGCTCCGTCGTGTAATCCCAGCCCCCGCCGAGCGCCTTGGCGAGATCGACGATGGCGATGCGGGCGTCGCGCGCGGCGACGATCTCGAGGGTCTGCGCCTGCAAGAGCTGGCGTTGCACGTCCAGCACTTCGAGATAGGGTGAGTACCCCGCCTTGTAGCGCAGGTCCGACAGTTCCAGGGCACGCGCCAGACGCTCGCGGCGCTGGCCTTGCGCAGTCAGCGCGTCGCGCGCGGTCGAGTTCTCGACCAGCGCATCGTGCGTGTCGCGGAAGGCGTTCTGCACCGAGCGCTCGTAGTCGATCACCGCCTCCTGCCGTCGCGCCGTGGCAGCATCGACGTTGGCCTCGATCGCCTTCAGGCCGATCAGCGGCTGCAGCAATCCGGCACCGATGCTCCAGATGCCGGCCGGGCCCTTGAAGAGATTGCTGAGCGCGTCCGATTCGCGACCGAACGACCCGGTCAGCGTGAGCGACGGGAAGTAATCCGCGCGCGCGCGATCGATGCGCAGGCTCGCGGCGGCGAGCTGGCTCTCGGACTGGCGGATGTCGGGGCGACGCTCGAGCATGTTGGACGGCAGGTCGGTGGGGACCGTCGGCACTGCGATGAGCTGATCGGCGGTGGCATCGTGCGCGAGCTGCGGCTGGAATACTTCGCGCGGCGAGCGCCCGAGCAGCACGGCCAGAGCGCCCTCGAGCTCGCCGACCGCGCGCCGGGTCGTCGCGATGTCGGCTGCGACGGCGGCGCGCTCGGCTTCGGCTTGCGCGAAGTCGTATTCGCCGATCACGCCGGACTGGTAGCGGTCGCGCTGCAGGTTCACCGTCTCCTCGCGCGACTTCAGCGTGTCGTAGAGGAGCCGAAGCTGCGCGTCGGCAGCGAGCAGCTGGAAGTACGTGCGCGCGACGTCGGCGGCGACGATCGTCTGCACCGTCTCGCGCGCGTACTGCGTGGCGAGGAGGTCTTCCTGCGCCGCGCGCGTGGCCGTGCGGTACTTGCCCCACAGGTCGACCTCGTACGACGCATCGATCGCGACGCGGTAGTTGTTGGTCACCAGATTGTTGAAGCCGGGCACGAACTGCCGCGAACGGTTGGCGTCCACGCCGAGGTTGACGCTCGGATACAGGTCGGCACTGGCGAGCTTGACCTGCGCGCGGGCCGTCTCGATACGCGCAAGCGCCGCGGCGAGGTCCAGGTTGTGCGCCAGCGCTTCGTCGACGTACGCCGTGAGCGTCGGGTCGTTGAACTTGGTCCACCAGCGCTCGAGTGCGAGATTGTCGGCGGCAGCGTTGCCCGCCGGTACGTCGAGTGTCGGCGGCTCCGTCGGCGTGGTCTTGCAGCCGGCCAGGGCCAGCGACGCGGCAATGGCGATCCATGCCGCCTTGCGCATGAGTCGATCAGTCATCGCTCGCTCCCTGCGGGGCAATGGGCGGGTGGCCCGGTGTGTGCGGCCGGTGGTGCTTGACGTCGCGCAGGTGCCGCACTTCGTCGACGATCTCGTCGTGGCTGCGCTTCTCGATGATGCGGCGCTCGACGATCGCGTGGTAGAACGTCGGCACGAAGAAGATGGCGAGGAAGGTCGCCGCCATCATGCCGCCCATCACGCCGGTGCCGACCGAATGGCGTCCGCCCGCGCCCGCGCCGGTGGAGATCGCGAGCGGAAGCACGCCGAGGATGAACGCCATCGACGTCATCAGGATCGGGCGGAAGCGCAGGCGCGCCGCCTCGATCGCCGCGGCGGACGGCGACAGTCCTTCCTCGTGCTTCAGCACCGCGTATTCCACGATCAGGATCGCGTTCTTCGCCGCGAGGCCTAGCAGCGTCACGAGGCCAATCTGGAAGTACACGTCGTTGGTGAGGCGCTGCGCGCCGATGAACGGCCCGAGCCAGTTCTTGACCCAGATCGCGGCGAGCGCGCCGAACATGCCGAACGGCAGCGCCATCAGCACCGACAGCGGCAAGGCGAGCTTCTCGTACTGGGCGGCGAGGATGAGGAACACCATCACCACCGCGAGCCCGAGGGCGAAGCCGGCGGCGCCGCTGCTGCGCTTCTCCTGGTACGAGGTGCCGCCCCAGTCGAAGCTGAAGCCCGGCGGCAGCGTCTCCTTCGCGATCTGCTCGACGCGCTGGATCGCCTGACCGGAGCTGTAGCCCGGCGCGGCCTGGCCGATGATCTTCACCGCCGGCACGTTGTTGAAGCGATCGAGCGAGTCGGGTCCGGCCGCGTAGTGCACCGACGCGAGCGAGGAGAGCGGGATCATCTCGCCCTTCAACGAGCGCACGTACACCGCGCCGATGTCGTCGGGCCGTCGCCGATAGTCCGGCTCCGCCGACATGAGCACCTGCCACGCACGGCCGTACTTGTTGAAGTCGTTGACGTAGTACGTCCCGAGCGTCGCGGACAGCGCGTTGTAGACGTCGCTGATCGGAACGCCGAGCGACTTGGCTTTCTCGCGATCGACGTCGACGCGAAGCTGCGGCACGGTCGCGCGCCACAGCGTCTGCGCGCCTCCCAGCATCGGGTCGCTGTTCGCGCGCTGGAGGAACGCGTTCTTCACCTCGTCGAGCTTTTTCGCCCCGCCATCGCCGTGGTTCTGGATGTAGAACTCGTAGCCGCCGGTGGTGCCGAGCCCGAAGATCGGCGGCGGGTTGAAGGACAGCACGAGCGCTTCCTTGATCCCGGCCGTCTTCATGAAGAGCTCGGCGACGAGCTGCTGCGTCGTGACGCCGGGACGCTCGTCCCAGTGCTTCTGCGCGGTGAAGATGGTGGCGGCGTTGTTGCGGAAGCCGCCGCCGATGAAGTCGAAGCCCGTGAACGCGACGATGTCCTGGTTGGCCTTGTTGGAGCGAATCGCCGCCTCGACCTGCTCGACGACCTTCTGCGTGCGCTCGAGCGTCGCGCCGTCCGGGAGGATCACCGCCGTGATGAAGAAGCCCTGATCCTCGTCGGGCACGAGCGAGCTCGGCGTGGCGCGCCACAGGAAGATCGCGAGCACGACCATGCCGCCGAACAGCAGGCTGGCGATGACGCCTCGTCGCAGCATCCAGATGACGCCGTCGGTGTAGTGCATCGTCATGCGCCCGAACCAGCGGTTGAACGCCGCGAAGTACCGGTTCGGCGCGTCGTGCGGCCGCAGGATGAGCGCGCACAGCGCCGGCGACAGCGTCAGCGCGACGATGCCCGAGATCACGACCGAGATCGCGATAGTGACCGCGAATTGCCGATACAGCTCGCCGGTGAGGCCGCCGAGGAACGCGATCGGCACGAATACCGCGACGAGCGTCAGCACGATCGCGATGATCGGCCCGGTCACCTCGCGCATCGCCTTGATCGCGGCATCGCGCGGCGCGACGCCCTCCTCGCGCATGATGCGCTCGACGTTCTCGAGCACGACGATGGCGTCGTCGACCACGATGCCGATCGACAGCACCATGCCGAACAGCGTCAGCGTGTTGATCGAGTAGCCGAGGAAGTAGATGCCCGCGAACGTGCCGATCAGCGACACCGGCACGGCAGCGAACGGTATGAGCGTCGCACGCCACGTCTGCAGGAACAGGTACACGACGAGGAACACGAGGATCATCGCCTCGCCCAGCGTCTTCAGCACCTCGCGGATCGAAACCTCGACGAAGCGCGTGGTGTCGTAGGGCACGGCGTAGGTGAAGCCGGGCGGGAACGACTGCGCCATGTCGGCGACTTCGGCCTTGACGCTCTTCGCCACCTGCAGCGCATTCGCGCCGGGGGAGAGGAAGATGCCGACCAGCGTCGCGGGGTGGCCGTTGTAGCGCCCGACGAACTCGTAGTCCTTCGATCCGAGCTCCACGCGCGCCACGTCGCCGAGGCGCACGATGGAGCCGTCGGGATCCGCGCGTACGATGATCTGCTCGAATTCCTTCGGATCGGACAGCCGCCCGCGCGTGGTGATCGTATAGACGAGGTCCTGCTTCTGGGCGACCGGGGCCTGGCCGACCTTGCCCGCCGCGAACTGCGCGTTCTGCTCGTTGACCGCCTGGATGACGTCCTGCGGCGTGAGCTTGAGCTGCGCCATGCGATCGGGCTTCAGCCAGATGCGCATTGCGTAGTCGTGCGCACCGAAGATCTGCACGTTGGTCGTGCCCGGCAGCCGCTTCAAGCGGTCGAGCACGTTCAGCGTGACGTAGTTCGAGGTGTAGAGGTCGTCGTAGCGGCCGTCCGGCGAATAGAAGGCGAGCACCTGGAGGAACGCCGAGCTGCCGCGCTCGACGCTCACGCCTTGCCGGCGCACTTCCTCCGGCAGCCGCGGCTCGACCTGCTTCACTCGGTTGTTGACGTTGACCGCGGCGATGTCGACGTTGGTGCCGATCTCGAACGTCACCTGGATCTGCACGACACCCTGCGACGTCGACGAGCTCGACATGTACAACATGCCGGGAACGCCGTTGATGGCGTCCTCGATGGGCGACGCGACGGTCTCCGCGACCGTTTGCGCCGACGCGCCGGGATACATCGCCTGCACGGTCACCACCGGAGGCGCGATCTCGGGATATTGCGCGATCGGCAGCGAGCGCATCGCTGCGAGACCCGCGATGATGAAGAACGTCGCGATGACGCCGGCGAAGATCGGCCGGTCGATGAAGAAGCGAGAGAACATGGTCGGCTTTCGTTCAGCTCTTGGGCGCGGAGGACTTGGCGTTCGCCTCCTCGGGCTTCGCGGGCACCGCGCCGGCGGCGGGTTGCGCCGCGGCGCCGCCCGCGCCGGGCAGCTTGATGGCGCCGCCCGGTTGCAGCTTGGCGATGCCGTCGACGATCACGACGTCACCCGGCTTCAACCCCTGCTCGACCACCCAGAGGTTGCTGCCGTTGGCATCGACCCAGTCGCCGACGACGACGGGACGCGGCTGCGCGATGTCCTTGCCGTCCTTGTCCTTGGCCGCGACGTAGACGAACTTGCCTTGCGGCCCGTCGAGCACGGCGCTCTGCGGCACGGCAATCGCGTCCTTGCGCGCCGCCCCGCGCAGCACCACGCGCACGAACTGTCCCGGCTTGAGCGCGGCATCGGCATTGGGAAGCTCGGCGCGCACCTCGTACGTGCCCGTCGTGGGATTCACGCGCGTGTCGGAGAAGTTGATCTTTCCCTTGCGCGGAAACGCGGACCCGTCGGAGAGCTTGACGGTGACCTCGTAGGCGTTGTCCTTCGGCACGGTCAGCTGTCCCGCGGCCACGGCCCGACTGAGCCGCAGCTGCTCGTTTTCCGAGATCGTGAAGGCGACCCAGATCGGGTCGGTCTGCGAGATGGTCGTGAGGAGCGTCTGGTTGGTCGTCGCGAGGCTGCCTTCCGACACCTGCGCGCGGCTCGTCAGACCCGAGATCGGCGCCAGCACGCGGGTGTAGCCCCAGTTGAGCTTCAGCTCGTCGACCTTGGCCTTGGCCGCTTTCACCGCGGCCGCCGCGAAATCGGCGTTGGAGGCCGCGTCGTCCGCCTCCTTCTGGCCGATCGCCTTGCGCTCGGCGAGGGGCTTCAGCCGTGCGGACTCCCGGTCCGCCTGCGCCTTCTGGGCTTCGGCACGGGCAAGCTCGGCCTCGGCCTGCTCGACCTGCGCGGCGTAGGGCTTCGGGTCGATCGTGAAGAGCTGCTGGCCCGCCTTGACGAAGGCGCCCTCCTGGAAGAGGCGCTTCTCGACGATGCCGGTCACGCGCGCCCGCACCTCCACATCCTTCGAGCCGAGCGTCTGTCCAACGTACTCGAACGCGACCGGGAAGGAGCGCGGCGCCACGGTCAGGGTGACCACTTCGGCGGGTGGGAATCCATGAAAGCCGCCACCTCCCTGGGGTCCCGACGGGCCACAGGCGGCCGTGACCAGCGCGATGGAAGCGGCGGCGGACAGACGAGCGAGGCGGATTTGCATCATGGCGGTCAGAATTTGTTGCGGCGCAGCTAGCGCGGGGGGCTTAGATTAACATACAATCACGTCTGTTTGTAAAGACGCACAACGAGCGGGGAGATGGCAAGGAAGACGAAGGCCGAGGCCGCCGTGACGCGCGAGCAGCTGCTGGACGCTGCGGAGCGCGTCTTCAGCGAGCGTGGCGTCGCGAGCACCACGCTGGGCGAAGTGGCGGCGGCCGCGGGGGTTACTCGCGGCGCCGTGTACTGGCATTTCCGCGATAAGGGTGACCTGCTCGGCGCGCTGTGCGAACGTGCGACGCTGCCGCTGCACGCGGTGTTCGAGGACCGCGAGGGCCGTGCCGGCGTGGATCCGCTCGGCGTAGTCAGGGGCCAGGCGGTCGGCGCGCTGACGTTGCTCGCGCGCGACCCGCATACGCAGGCCGTCTTTCGCATGGCGGCGCAGGCATGCGGCAACGCCGACGACCTGGGCGCGCTCGCCGAAGCGCGCGATCAGGAACGCTGCGGCTGCCTGGAACGCAGCGGCGCGCTGATCGAGCGCGCGATCGCGCTCGGCCAGCTTCCCGCCGACACCGACGCGTCGCTCGCCGCGCACGCGCTTCACGCCTACATCATGGGCCTGATGCACGCCTGGCTGCAGGCGCCGCAGGGCTTCGATCTCGCCGCGGCGGCGCCGGCGCTGGTTGATTGCGTCATCACGGGCCTGGTCGCTGCGCCGCCGCGGCGCGCAACCACCGCCGCGGCGAATCTGCACACCGCCGACTGAATCGCTTCAGCGCCCGGCCGCGTGCATCCGCGCGGCATAATGCCGCTTTCCTTGGGGAGCGCGCATGGACGCGAGCAGGATCGGCGTGATCGGCGCCGGTACCATGGGCAACGGCATCGCGCAGGCGTGCGCCGTCGCGGGCCTGGACGTCGCGATGGTCGACGTCAGCGACGCCGCCGTGAGCCGCGGCATCGCGGCGATCGGCTCGAGCCTCGATCGGCTGGTGAAGAAGGACAAGCTCAAGGGCGCGGACAAGGACGCCGCGCTGCGCCGGGTGAGCGGCAGCACGCGCTACGACGCCCTCGCCGCATGCGACGTCATCATCGAGGCCGCGACCGAGAACGTCGAGCTGAAGCTCAGGCTGCTGCGCGAGATCGACGGCGTCGCGCGTCGCGACGCGCTGCTCGCATCGAACACGTCGTCCATATCCATCACCGCGCTGGCAGCGGTCGTTTCGTCGCCGGAGCGCTTCCTCGGCATGCATTTCTTCAACCCAGTGCCCATGATGGCGCTGGTGGAGCTGATCCGTGGCCTGCAGACGTCGGATGCGACGCTCGCGAGCGCCGAGGCGCTGTCGAGGCGGCTCGGCAAGACGGCCATCGTGGTCAGGAACAGCCCGGGGTTCGTCGTGAACCGCATACTGTGCCCCATGCTGAACGAGGCCGTGTTCGCGCTGCAGGAAGGGCTCGCGAGCGCACAGGCGATCGACGACGGCATGAAGCTGGGCTGCAACCATCCGATCGGTCCGCTCGCGCTCTGCGATCTCGTGGGCCTCGACGTATTGCTGGCGGTGATGAACGTGTTCTACCAGGACTTCAACGATCCGAAGTACCGTCCCGCGCCGCTCCTCAAGGAGATGGTCGCGGCAGGCTATCTCGGCCGCAAGACGGGGCGCGGGTTCTACACGTACACCTAGCGCATCGTCGGGGCGCATCGGTCGTCCCGGGCGAAGCGAAGGATCTGCCTCATGCCGACACTGAAGGGATACGCAGTTGCCGCGCTCGCGATGGTGTGCGCCGCTCTCGCGCACGCGCAACCCGCCACGCCGCCCACGGCCCTTCGCGTCATCACGTTCAACGGCGGCTGGGACCTCCCGTTCTGGGCGGCGCAGCGCCAGGGTTTCTTCGACGCGCAGGGTCTCGCGGTGCAGATCGCGTACACACCGAGCTCCGAGGCGCTCGTCACGGGGTTGTACGACGGCAAGTACGATCTCGCCTTCGCGACGTTCGACAATTTCGTCGCGTACCAGGAAGGCCAGGGCGAGGTGAAGCTTTCGGGTGATCCCGACTTCGTCGCGTTCATGGGTGGCGACGGCGGCTTCCTGTCCGTGGTCGCCGGGCCGCAGATCAAGTCGTTCGCGGACTTGAAGGGCCGGACTCTGTCGGTCGACGCCATGACCAACGGCCTCGCATTCGTGCTGCGAGAGCTCGTCAACCGCGGCGGGCTCTCCGAATCGGACGTGACCTACGTGCGCGCGGGCGGCACGCCGAACCGCTATCGCGAGCTCGTCGCCGGCAAGCACGACGCGACGCTGCTGCGCACGCCGTTCGAATTGCTCGCCCGAAGCCGCGGACTCAACGTGCTCGCGACCGCGGAATCGCTCGGCGCCTACCAGGGCACGGTCGGCGCGGTGCGCAAGTCATGGGCGAGCGCGCACGCGGCGGCGATGGTCGGTTTCCTGCGCGCGTATCGCGCGGGCGTGGAATGGGTGTGCGACCCGGCGAATCGCGAGATCGCGGAGGCGCTGCTGGTCGCCAACATCCGCGACATGACGCCGGCGCTCGCCCGGCAGTCGTACGACCTGCTCGTGGCCGCGAACGGCGGGCTCTACCGTGACCTGCGGCTCAATCCGCAGGGCATGCAGACCGTGCTGGCGCTGCGCACCAAGTACGGCGAGCCGCGCAAGACGCTCGACGACGCGTCGAGGTACATCGACACCACCTGGTACACCAAGGCCTTCGGCGCGCCGTAGGACGCGCTCACCCATGGCGAACGCCCGCAAGCGTGCCGAGCCGCGCATCGTACGACCCGACGACGTCGATCCGCATCATCGCTGGGATCGTCCGCTGCAGGCGCCCGGGCACACGCAGGTCGACTTCGAGGAGCGCGTCAATTTCCGCCGCCTGCACGATTACCGGCTCGCGCGCACGCGCGCCGCGCTCGCGCAATCCGGCCTCGGCGCGCTGCTGTGCTTCGATCAGCACAACATTCGCTACACGACGAGCACCGTGATCGGCGAGTGGGCGCGCGACAAGCTCACGCGGTACTCGCTGCTCACCGGCAACGGCGATCCGTACATCTGGGACTTCGGCTCCGCGGCGAAGCATCATCGCCTGCACGCGCCGTGGCTGCATCACGATCATTGCCGCGCCGGCCTGCTCGGCCTGCGCGGCGCCACGGGCGGCGACAACACGCTGTTTCGGGACGCCGCGAAGGAGATCAGGTCCATCCTGGACGCCGAAGGCGTGGGCGACATGCCGCTCGGTCTCGACGTCGTCGAGCCGCCGATGCTGTTCGAGCTGCAGAAGCAGGGCATCGAGGTGCGCGACGGCCAGCAGGTGTTGCTCCAGGCGCGCGAGGTGAAGAGCATCGACGAGCTGACGCTGCTCAACATGGCCGCCGCGATGGTCGATGGCGTGTACCAGGACATCGCCGCGGCGCTGAAGCCCGGTGTGAAGGAAAGCGAGATCGTGGCGCTGGCGACCGCGCGCCTCTACCAGATGGGCAGCGACTGCGTCGAAGCCATCAACTCGATCTCCGGCGAGCGTTGCAGCCCGCATCCCCACAATTTCACCGATCGCCTGATCCGTCCCGGCGACCAGGCGTTCTTCGACATCATCCAGTCGTTCATGGGCTATCGCACGTGCTACTACCGCACGTTCAACGTCGGCCTCGCGACACCCGCGCAGCGCACCGCCTACCGCAAGGCGAGGGAATGGATGGATCGCGCGATCGAGCTGCTGAAGCCGGGTGTGGCGTCGGACAAGATCGCGCGCGCATTTCCCGAAGCGAAGGAGATCGGCTTCTCGAGCGAGATGGAGGCATTCGGCCTCAACTTCTGCCATGGCCTCGGGCTCGGATTGCACGAGCGCCCGCTCATTTCGCGCCTGACCTCGCTCAAGGAACCGATCGAGCTCAAGGCCGGCATGGTGTTCGCGGTGGAAACGTATTGCCCCGCCACGGACGGCATCTCCGCGGCGCGCATCGAAGAGGAAGTCATCCTAACGCCGACGGGCCCGCAGGTGATCTCGCTCTATCCGGCGCAGGAGTTGCCGATCGCAAACCCGTACTGAACGCAGGAGGTATACCGCCATGCCCGCACGCACGCCCGAGGAGGTCGACCGGCTGTTCGCCGAAGCGCTCAACGCCGGCGACATCGAGAGCCTGCTGTCGCTCTACGAGCCGCAGGCCGCACTGGCACCGCCCGGGGGCAAGCCGCCGCTGGTCGGTCATGCGGCGATTCGCGAGTTCCTGGCGGGCTTCATCGCAGCGAAGCCGCGCATGACGCTTGCCCCGCGGCTGCTGTCCCAATCCGGCGATCTCGCGCTCGTCTCGGCGCAGTGGCACGTGGCCATGACCGCCGCCGACGGCGGCGCCGCCGAGGCGACCGGTCACAGCGTGGAGCTCGTGCGGCGACAGCCGAACGGCGACTGGCTGTTCGTCATGGACGTGCCGGGCGGCACGTCGCCGGCTTGAGGGAGGCGCAATTGAGCACGGCATCGAAGCTCGGCTGGATCGGCATCGGTCGCATGGGTTACGCGATGGCCGAGCGGCTCGCGGCGCAAGGCGCCGATCTCACCGTCTGGAACCGCACGCGCGCCAAGGCCGAGCCGTTGGCCGCAAAAGGCGCGAAGATCGCAGACGATCTCGCGGCGCTCGCCGCGTGCGACATCGTGTTCGTCATGGTGTCGACGTACGACGACGTGCACGAGGTGATTGCAGGACCGCGCGGATTGCTTTCCGGAAGCGGCACCGCGAAGCCGAAGCTGATCGTCGAGTGCTCATCGATCTCGCTCGAGGGCTCGGGCGCGCTGCGCGCGCTGCTCGCCGCGCGCGGCATCGAGCTGCTCGCGGCACCCGTGTCGGGCAACGCGAAGGTGATCAAGGCGGGGCGGCTGACGTTCGTGTGCTCGGGGCCGCGATCGGCGTTCGATGCCGCGCTTCCTTACATGCGCATGATCGGCCCCTCGGCGAGCTACGTCGGCGAAGGCGAGCTCGCGCGCATCGTGAAGATCTGCCACAACGTGTTCCTCGGCGTGGTCACGCAGTCGCTGGCGGAGATCACCGTGCTCGCGCAGAAGGCGGGCGTTCCGCGCCATGCGTTCCTCGATTTCATGAACCAGAGCGTCATGGGCTCGACGTTCACGCGCTACAAGACGCCCGCGTTCGTGAACCTCGACTTCAAGGTCACGTTCACGCCGCAGCTGCTGCGCAAGGACCTCGACCTCGGTCTCGACGCCGGTCGCCGCTTCGACGTGCCCATGCCGCTCGCGTCGATCACGCGCGACGCGGTGCAATCGCTCATCGGGCACGGCGTGCTCGACGAGGATTTCGCGAAGCTCCTGGTCCAACAGGCGCAGAATTCCGGCATGGCGCTCGCGCCCGAGAACGTACCGGTGGGCGACGGCTTGAGCTGAGACATTTTCGACAGGAGATCGACATGCTTCGATGCGCAGCGCGCTGGTTCGCATTCACGCTGCTCGCCGTATCGGCGAGCGTCTCGTCGGCGCAAAGCTGGCCGACAAAGCCGGTGCGCGTGATCGTGCCGTTCACCGCGGGCAGTGCAACGGACATCCTCGCGCGGACCTTCGGCCAGAAGCTGCAGGAGATGTGGGGCCAGGCGGTCGTCGTCGAGAACCGCCCCGGCGCGGGCGGCACGATCGGCGCCGGAATCGTGGCGCACGCACCGCCCGACGGCTATACGCTGCTCGTGCACTCCGCGGGGTTCGCGGTGAACCCGTGGATCTACCAGGGTCTCAACTACGACACCGCGAAGGATTTCACCGACATCTCGCCGCTCGGTGGACAGCCGAACGTGCTGGTGGTCGCGCCGAGCTCGGGCATCAAGTCGGTCGCCGATCTCATCGCGCAGGCCAAGCAGAAGCCGGGGCAGCTCAATTTCGCGTCCGCCGGCACGGGCAGCGGCACGCACGTCAACGCCGAGAAATTCAAGGTGGCGACCGGAATCGACGTCGTGCACGTGCCTTACAAGGGCACGCCGGAAGCGCTCACCGATACGATGGCGGGGCGCGTCACGTACTTCTTCTCGCCGATCTCCGCCGCGCTGCCGCTGCTGAAGGACGGCAAGCTCGTCGCACTCGGCGTCAGCAGCACGCAGCGATCGAGCGTGCTGAAGGACGTGCCGACCATCGCCGAGTCGGGCCTGAAGGACTTCGACTACAACCTGTGGGTCGCGCTGTTCGGCCCCGCCGGCATGCCCGCGGACCTCGTCGAGCGGATCAACCGCGACGTCCAACGCGCGATGCAGTCACCCGAAGTCAAGGAGCGTTTCGCGAACCTCGGCGCGGAGGCCATGCCGATGAGCGTGGCGGAATTCAGGTCGTTCGTGCACGACGAGCTCGAGGTGAACCGCAAGATCGTGCAAGCCGCGGGCATCAAGGCGCAGTGATCGCCCGCATCGCGAGCGCCGTGCACCCGGGCGGCACCGGACCGACGCGGCCCAGGGTGATCGTTCCATTCTTTCCGCTGCTGCTGCCGCCCGTGAACGTGAACGCCAGTGACGCCGCATCACAGTGCAGCAACGACAGCGTCGCGGTACCGACCTGTACCAGGCTCGGTGGCGCGCTCGCGACCGGCGTGTCGAAAACGCCGCCGGTCGACTCGTAGACCTGCAGCGGGATCGTCCGCGTGCCGGCGGCGAAGGTCCCCTGCGCGGTGTACCAGCGCTGGCCTGCTGCCCCCGCCGCCGCGCCGTTCGGCGCGTACGTGTACCACGCCGCGAACGCGAAGCTCGAGACCGGATTGATCTCGACGGTCAGGCCCTGGCCCGCCGTCGCGGTGTCGTACCAGTTGCCGGACAGCGCGAAGTCGGCGTCGGTCGGCCTCAGCGCGCCGGTGCTGCACGTGACGTTCTGCGTGAGACGGGTGAGCGGAATGCTCCCGCTCGGTCCGCCGGCAAGCACGTAGTCGAGGCGACCCGACGTGCACGTGTCGAACGCGAGTGTCGCGGTGCCGACGGCCACAGGCGCCGTCGTGGGCGGTGCGTTGAAGTTGCCTCCGATGTTGCGATAGACGATCAGGTCGACGTGGTCGCTGGCCGCCGTCGTCGCTCCGCTCGCGGTGTACCAGCGCTCGTGATCGGCGCCGCCGCTTACCGTGTCGTACGTGAACCAGCTCACCTGGTACAACGCGCTCGCCGCGCCGCCGACGCCGGGATAAACCTCGACTTCGATGCCTTGCCCCGACGTGGCGGGTTCGTACCAGGAGCCCGTGAGGCCATGTTGCGTAAGATCGATGCCCGTCGACGCGGTGACCGACGCCGACATGCCGGCAAGATTCGTCGCCGCGTTGGCCACGGGATGTCCATTGCCATCGAGCGCCGTCACGCCGTCGCCGGGAAGCCCGGTGTACGTGAGCGAGCTCGCGTCGTCGAGCGAAACGAAGCCGTTCGGGCGCTGCAGGAAAGCGTTCGGAACGATGAAGTCCGGTGTCACCAGGCCGAGGTTCGCGAATCCCTGCGTGGCGATCAGGATGCGCCGACCCGATGTGTGGCACGTGGGCAGGTCGCTCGGGAAAACCAGGATCGCGGGTCCTGCAGGTCCGCCCGCGACGAGACGTTGACCGCTCCAGTGCTGCTCGCCCGAGTCGCAGTCGTGCGAGCCCGCGTCGACCACCTCGATGAATTGGATGGTTCCATCGGCATTGGAGAAGATCTCGTCGATTTGAAACGTGCCGGGCAGCGCGGGCACGGCGTTGGACACGACCAGCGCCACGACGCTCATGGAGAGCGTGACGAGCTTCAGCTTCAGCCGATTCATCACCGCCTCCCTCGTTGTTGTAGTGGACCGCGATTGTATCGGACGGCTCGCGCGCCGGCGCAGCGCGCGATGGAACGGGCAAACCTATATCGTGACGTTCACCGCCCCGCCGTCGATCAGCAGATTCTGTCCCACGATGAAACCCGCGTGCGCGCTGCAGAGAAACGCGCAGGCCTTGCCGAATTCGTCGGGATCGCCGAACCGCCCGGCCGGCACTTCGGCCATCCGCGCCTTGGCGAAGGCCTCGTAATCCTGGCCGACCTTCGCCGAGCGCTTGCGCAGGCCGTCCTCGGTGCGTGCGGTCATGAACGGCCCGGGCAGCAGATTGTTGATGACTACGTTGTGCTTAGCCACCTGCCGCGCGAGGCCGCCCACGAATCCGGTGAGCCCCGTGCGCGCGCCATTCGACAATCCGAGGTCAGGCAGCGGGCCCTTTACCGAGCGCGACGTGATGTTCACGATGCGCCCGAAGCGCCGCGCGATCATGCCGTCGATCACGCTGCGCATCAGCATGATCGGCGTGATCATGTTCGCGTTGACGGCCGCCTGCCAGGTCGCCTCGTCCCAGTCGCGGAAGTCGCCGATCGGCGGCCCGCCCGCATTGTTGACGAGGATGTCCGGATCCGGACATGCGCGCAGCACCGCGTCGCGCCCCTCACGCGTGGTGATGTCGGCGGCGATGGCCTTGACATCCGCGCCCGTTGCACGACGAATCTCCTGGGCGGTCGACTCGAGCGTCCCCGACGTGCGCGCGTTGATGACGAGGTTGACGCCTTCGTGCGCCAGCGCGAGCGCGCAGCCGCGTCCGAGGCCCTGGCTCGCCGCGCACACGATGGCCGTCCTTCCCTTGATGCCGTAGTCCATGGTGTCCTCAAGCCGCGATGCGAGAGCGGGCGGCGAGATCGGGAGGCGGTGCCTTGTGGAAAGCACCGTCCTTCATGATCGCAACGAGACGGCGCGCATCCTGCAGGATCGCAAGGTCGCGCAACGGATCGCCGTCGACGAGCAGGAGATCGGCGAGGCAGCCCTTGGCGACGCGGCCGATGTCCATCGCCATGAGCTCGCCGCCCCAGCGGGTCGCGGCCACGATCGCTTCCATCGGCGTGAAGCCCAGCAAATCGACGAAATACAGCAGATCTCGCGCGTTGCGGCCATGCGGATTCCACAGGAAGCCGTAGTCGCCGCCGGGCAGCACGCGCACGCCGCGGCGCTTGAGATCGCGCATGACGGCGACCGTGGCCTCGAGGTCGCGCGAGATGCGCGCCTTGATCGCGTCGCTCGACGGCAGCCCGTACTTGCCCGACTCGTGCAGGCGGGTCCACGTCACCGACAGCGCGGGTGCCACGAAGACGTGATCCTTGCGCGCCTCGAGCGCATCCTTCGCCGCCTCGTCCGCGCACGTCGCGTGGTAGATCACGTCGACACCGTGCCGCATGCACATCTTCACGGACTCGGCGCTGCGCGCATGCGCAGCGACGCGTCGGCCGCGCTCGCGTGCCACCTCCGCGACGGCGGCAACCTCGTCGTCGGACATCAGCGTCTGCGCCGAGGGCAGCGCCGGCGTCGAGGTATCGCCCGACGGCACGATCTTCAGCACGTCGACGCCTTCGCGACACGCTTCGCGTGCCGCGCGCCGGAACGCGATCGGGCCGTCGCAGGGCAGCGTGTACATCATGTCGCCGGGATCGAGCGCGAGCTGTCGGAGATCACCGACGCCGCCGGTGACGGTGAGCTGAACGCTCGCCGCGCGGATGCGCGGGCCGGGAAATTCGCCTGCGTCGATCGCGTTACGCGTCACCACGTCGAGCCGCGGCTTGGTGGCGGCGGCGCTGAAGCACGCCGTGAAGCCCTGGTCCAGGTAGAGGCGCGCGTGGCGCAGCGTGGCGAGCAGGTGCTCTTCCACCGGAATGGCATGGAAATCGTACGGCGACTTCTGGTCGAGGAAGCTGAGGTGCGCGTGCGGCTCGACGAGCCCGGGCATGAGCGTGGCGCCGGCGCAATCGACGACGGTCGCGTCGATGGCCGGAACGCGCGGAGTGAGCTTGCCCGCCGCGGCGACGTCGGTGATGCGGTTACCCTCGACCAGCACGTCGCCGCGCCAAGGTTCGGCGCCGGTGCCGTCGATCACGGTCGCGTTTCGAAACAGCGTGTTCATTGCATCTCCGCGATCATCCTGTCGATGCCGGTCTCCAGCGGTGTGAACGTCATGGTGCCGAGACGTTCCGCGAGACCGTCGTTCACGAGGTCCCACGCGCTGTCGGGCAGCGTCGCGTCATACGGTTGCGCCTCGAGTCCGGGGAAGCGAAGCCGCAGATGCGCGATGGCGTCGCGCATGGTGCGGCGGTCGCCCATCGCATTGTGCACTGCGAAGCGATCGAGCGGGCAGTCGAGCGCGCGAACGAGCGTCGTCGACGCGTCGTCGACGTAGGTCCAGTCGATGGCTCGCGCGTAGTCGGGATAGCGCACCACGGCCTCGCCGGCGATGGCGGATGCGATCGCGCGTTGCGGCTCGGACCAACCCCGCGCCCGTCCCGGACCGTAGATCCAGCCGAAGCGCAGCGCGAGATAAGCCGGTGCGCGCTCGCGCCGGCTCATTGCGCGCGCGAGTTGCTCGCCGAACGCCTTGGTCACGCCGTAGATCGTCTGCGGCTCCAGCGCCACGTCGTCACCACTGCCCGGCGCGCAGCGCCCGACGGACGCGTTCGAGCTGGCATAGACGACCCGCTGTGCTCCCGCGGCCTGCGCTGCCGCGAAGACCGCCGCCGTGCCGAGCGCGTTCACCCGCACGGCATGCACGGGATCGTCTGCCGCGGCGTCCGTCAACGACGCCGCGAGATGCACCACCGTCTCGGGGCCGACGCTCGCGACGTGCCGCGCAACGGCGCCGGCATCGCCGATATCGGCGACGATGTCGGCCGTACGATCCCGGTCGAGTGTCACGACCTCGTGGCCCTCGCGGCGCGCACGGCGCGTGAACGCGGTACCCACGAAGCCGCAGCCGCCGGTGACGAGAACCCGCATCGAGGTGTTCTCGAATCAGTACTTGATCACACCCATGCGCTGGAAGGCCGCATGGATGCGCTCGGCGTACACGTTGAACGTGGGGTACTCGCCGAGGTGCGCGGGGCGCGGCCGCGGCAGGTCGATCGCGATTTCCTCCACGATGCGCCCGGGGCTCGGCGACATGACCAGCACGCGGTCCGAAAGCCCGACCGCTTCTTCCACGCTGTGCGTGATGAAGAGCACGGTCTTGCGCGTCTCGAGCCACAGGAGCTCGAGGTCGTGGCGGATCTGCGTGCGCGTGATCGCGTCCAGCGCGCCGAACGGCTCGTCCATCAACAGCACGGACGGCTGGTGGATCAGCGCGCGCGCGATGGACACGCGCTGCCGCATGCCGCCCGACAGATGCTTCGGGTAGCGGTCGGCCGCCTCCGCGATCCCGAGCTTTTCCATGAGCGCGAGCGCTTCGATGCGTCCTCGATCGAGCGGCAATCCCCGGATCACATGCTGCATGAGGATGTTGTCGAGCGCCGTACGGAACTCGAGCAGGAGGTGATCCTGGAACACGATGCCGACGTCGGTGAGCGGGGCGCCGAGCCGCCGGCCGCCGATGAGGATCTCGCCCTGGGTTGCCTGCGACAAGCCCGCCGCGATGAGCATGAGCGTGCTCTTGCCGCAGCCCGACGGCCCGATCAGCGACACGAACTCGCCGCCGCGGATGGCAAAAGACACGTCGTCGAGCGCGGTGAAGACCGAGCGCCTGGCAGCGAAGCGCTTGGTGATTCCACGCCCTTCGATGGGGGCGCCGCTCGACACGCTCGACGCCAGGGCTTCAGCGCTCATTGCATCTCAGCACTTCGGCGCGTTGGCCGGCAGGAAATCGTTGGTGTAGTAATCGCCGATCGGCTTGGTCGTGGGCAGCTCCAGATACTTCGTCATGAGCGTGTACGTGGTCTGCCAGTTCTGGCCGGGCACGCGGCCGAGCGACGTGGCACCGGGGGCGCACACGAGCCTCAGGTCGACTTCCAGCTGCTTCTGGATCTGCTCCTTGGTCGCTGCGGGGAATTGCTTGATCACCGCTTCCGCGGCCGCGCCAGGGTTCTTGCGCGCCAGGTCCCAGCCTTCGAGGCTCACGGCGACGAACTTGCGAAAGAGGTCGGGATCGGCAGCCAGCCTGTCGTCGCGGGCGATGATCGACAGGCCCACGGTCGGCACGCCCACGTCGCGATACAGGATGTCGACGACCTTCTGGCCCCGGTCGCGCAGCTGAACCGACTGGAAATCGGCACCGGCCAGGATGGCGTCGACCTTCTTCTCGATCAGCGTGCCGACCAGCGCCGCGGGATCGATGTTGATGATGTTCACCTTGTCGGTGATGTTGTTCGCCGCGAGAATCGCCTGCAGCAGCGTCGTCTGCGCGGTGCCCGGCTGCACCGCCAGCCGCTTGCCCGCGAGATCCGCCGCCTTGGTGATGCCGCTGCCTTCGAGCGTGATGATCGCGAACCCGTTCGTCTGCAGGATGGGCGCGATGATCTTCACCGGCGCACCCTTGGAGCGGAGCTGCATCGCGGCAGGTGCATCGGCGAAGCCCACGTCGGTTTGTCCCGTCGCCACCAGTTGCGCGGTCGTTCCCGAGCCGCGGCCTTCGTCGATGGTCAGGTTGATGCCGGCCTTGTCGTAGAGGCCGAGCTCTTTCGCATACATGAAACCTGCCTGAGGACCGCCGGCCAGGAAGTTGAGCGTGAGCTTCATGGGCTTCGGCGCCTGCGCATGCAGGTTCGCCGCGAACGCGACGCCGAGCAGCGCGGCGAAAAGCGAGCGGGTCTTCATCGATTTCTCCGGGTGGTTGTGAGCACTGCGATTGCCGGTGTCTACCGCTGCCAGGGCATGAGCGCGCGCTCCGCCCATTGCACGATGTAGCTGAACAGGATCCCGACCGCGGAGAGCGCCACCAGCACCGCGAAGATCAGGGGCATGTCGAGATAGCTGGTGCCGCGAAGCAGGAGATAGCCGAGCCCGGCGTTGGCGCCGACGAACTCGCCGACGATGGCACCGGTGGACGCGAACACGATCGACACCTTGAGCCCGGCGAAGATGTACGTGAGTGCCGACGGCAGCCGCACGTGGCGGAACGTTTGCCACCACGTGGCGCCCATCGAGCGCGTCAGGAAGAGCACGCGCTCGTCGAGCGCGCGAAACCCGGTCATGCTCGCGACGAGCGTGGGAAAGAAGCACAACAGGAACGTGAGCAGCACCTTGGGGAACGGGCCGAAGCCGAACCACACCACGAACAGCGGCGCGATCGCGATCTTCGGCACAAGCTGGAAGAACACGATCACGGGATACACCGCGCGCTCGATCGGTCGCACCGACACGATCACGAAGCCGAGCGGGATGGACACCGCGGCGGCCATGAGGAAGCCCATCACGATCTCCTGCGCGGTGACGAGCGTGTGCTGCATGATGAGCGCATGCGCGGCCCACAGCTTGGTCATGAACTCGCTCGGCACCGGCAGGATGTATTCGGGAATGCCGGCGGCGCGCACCCCCCATTGCCACAGCACGAGCAGCACACCGAACGACACGACCGGATAGATCACCGCGGACACGCGGTCCGCGACTGCGCGCGGCGGCACCGCGGTGGGGTCGGCAGGAGGCGCTGCTTGTACGGCTTCGCTCATGAGGGCTCTTTCATGCCGCCGCGCGTGCGTCGCGCGCGGGGCGCTCGTCCTGCCGGCGCGCGCGCAGCGGCCACAGCTCGCTCAGCTCGTCTGCCGCGCGATGCAGCAGCGGCGCGAGGTCGTCCACCCGCGCGTTGGTGAGGCGCGTCAGCGGACCTGCGATCGATACCGTGCCGGCGACCGGTGCGTCGGCTCCGGCATGCGCGCGGAACGTCGTCGCCATGGCGAGCGTGCCGGGCTCGCCTTCCTCGACGGCCAGCCCGTAGCCGCGGCGGCGCGTCTCGGCAAGATGCGCCCGCAGCTCGTCGACCGTCCTCACCGTGCGCGCGCCGAAGCCGGGAGGCGTGGCGAAGCCGCGCGCGCACACGATGCGCAGCGCGTCTTCCTCCGGCAGCGTCGCGAGCCACGCCTTCCCGGTGGCTGTTGCATGCAATACCACGTTCACGTCCATCGGCGGGTCGTAACGAAGTCCCTGCGTCGCGCCCTGCGCCCGCGCGATCCAGACGAGGCTTTCGCCTTCCAGGACCGCGATGCGGCAATACTCGCCACAGTCGCGGGCGAGACGGTCGAGCGCGGCCTGCGCGACGTCCGGCAGATGGCGCGCATGCAGGAAGCGGAATCCCAGGACCGCGAGCTTGAGCGACATCGCATACGTCTGCGAGGCGGGGTCCTGGCGAACGTATCCGCGGTTCGCGAGCGCCTGCAGCAAGCGGTGGGCGGCGCTCTTGGGCAGGTCAAGCCGCTGCGCGAGGCCGCCGAGCGACAATCCGTCGGGCTCGCCGGCGAGCGTCTCCAGGATCTGCAGCGATCGCTCGACGTTCGGGATTTGCACCGGATCTGGAACGACGTTTCAATCAGGAACGGAGTTCCATTCTGCGCTTCGTGGGCGTAGTGTCAAGCCTCGCGGCGAGGAGGCAATGACATGGCTTTGGCAGGGAGCGGGGCGGTCTCGATCTGGCACGACATCGCGCCGGCAGGTCGCGCCGAGTTCTACGCCTGGCACGGACGCGAGCACATGCCGGAGCGCGTGGCGATACCGGGATTCCTGCGCGGACGCCGCTACATCGCGGCTCGCGGCGCGCCGGAATTCTTCAATCTCTATGAAACCGCGACGCCAGCCGTGGTGGTCGGCGACGACTATCTGCAACGTCTCAACAACCCGACGCCCTGGACGATCGCCACGGTGCGCCATTTCCGCGGCGTTGCCCGCTCGCTGTGCGAGGTTGCCGCGACCGCGGGCGAGGGACAGGGCGGGTTGATCGGGACGTTCCGGTACGCGCTTCCACCGAGTCGCGAGCAGTCGCATCGTGCGCGATTGTGCGACAGGGTGCCTGCGATCGCGCGCGAGCCCGGCATCGCAGGCTGTCACCTGCTCGTGGCCGACGAAGCCGCGAGCGCGGTGGAAACGGCCGAGAAGAAGGTGCGCGCGGAGAAGAACGTCGTGCCGCGCTGGATCGTGCTCGTCGAAGGCTGGAACGACGAGCCCGCGTTCATCGATTGGTGCGCGCGCTTTGCCGAGGGGCCGGCCTTCTCCGACGCCCTCGCGACGCCCGACTGGGCCGTGTATCGGTTGCAGAACTCGCGCGATCGCCTGTCCGCCTGAGGCTGGGTTACCATAGCCCGCCCATTCGAGAAGAGGCGCGGCGCGTAGCGAGGAACCAGCGCGCCGCGAGCTGTCCACTACGGCACGTTCCCGTCGGGAAGCCGGCGCTGGAGGAGACGATGGAGGCGCGGCTCGATACCTTTCCGCGATTGCTGCTGCACCACGCCCGGACTCGGCCCGACGATCCGGCGACGCGAGAAAAACACCTCGGCATCTGGCAGACGTGGACGTGGGCGCAGGTCGCCGACGAGGTCCGGGCGCTGGCGTGCGGTCTTGCCGCGCAGGGCTTCGGACGCGGCATGCATCTGGCGATCATCGGGGACAACCGTCCGCGGCTGTACTGGTCGATGCTGGCCGCCGAAGCGCTCGGCGGTGTGCCGGTGCCCATGTACCAGGACGCGCCCGCGGCCGAGTTCGCGTACGTGCTGAACGACGCGGAGATCGTGTACGCGCTCGCCGAGGACCAGGAGCAGGTCGACAAGCTGCTCGAGGCGCGCCCGCACGTGCCGTCGCTCGCGCACCTCTATTACGATGATCCGCGCGGCCTGCGCAATTACGCGGGCGTGACGAGCTACGACGAGCTCGCGCGGATCGGTCGCGACTTCGATCGCGCGCACCCTTCGTTCTTCGACGACTCGATCGCGCGCGGCGACGCACACGACGTGTCGATCATGCTGTACACCTCGGGCACCACCGGCAAGCCGAAGGGCGTGCGCCAGACGCATCACGCCTTCATCGCCGCCGCGAGAGGCGGCTGCGAGTTCGATCGCCTGGGGCCCAAGGACAGCGTGCTTTCGTACCTGCCGATGGCATGGGTCGGCGACCACCTGTTCTCCTACGCGCAATGGCTGTACGCGGGATTCACGATCAACTGCCCCGAGTCGCAGGACACGGTGATGACGGACCTGCGCGAGATCGGGCCGACCTATTACTTCGCGCCGCCGCGCATCTTCGAGAACCTGCTCACGCAGGTCATGATCCGGATGGAGGATGCGAGCCCGCCGAAGCGCTGGCTGTTCCGTCACTTCACTTCCGTGGCGCGTCGATGCGGGCCCGAGCTTCTCGACGGCAAGGCCGTGTCGATCCTCGACCGCGCGCAGTACGCGCTCGGCAACCTGCTGGTGTACGGTCCGCTGCGTAACGTGCTCGGCATGAGCCGCATTCGCGTCGCGTACACCGCGGGTGCGGCGATCGGCCCCGACCTGTTCCGTTTCTATCGCGCGATCGGCGTCAACCTGAAGCAGCTGTACGGCTCCACGGAGACGTGCGCATACGTCTGCCTGCAGCCCGACGGCGGCGTGAAGTTCGACACCGTCGGCCAGGCTGCGCCGGGCGTCGAGATCAAGCTCGCGGACGACGGCGAAGTGCTCGTGCGCGGGCCGATGCTGCTCAAGGAGTATTACAAGCGGCCCGACGCCACCGCCGAATCGCTCGACACGGCGGGCTACTTCCATACCGGTGACGCGGGACTGTTCGATTCCACCGGCCAGCTCAAGATCATCGACCGGGCCAAGGACGTCGGCCGCCTGACGACCGGGGCGCTCTTCGCGCCCAACTACATCGAGAACAAGCTCAAGTTCTTTCCGCACATCAAGGAAGCAGTGGCGTTCGGCAACGGCCACGGCCACGTGTGCGCGTTCATCTGCATCGACGTCGGCTCGGTCGGCAACTGGGCCGAGCGACGCGGGCTCGCGTATTCGGGCTACACGGACCTCGCCGGAAAAACGGAGGTGTACGCGCTGATCCGCGAGTGCGTGGAGCAGGTCAACCGCGAGCTCGCCGCCGAGCCCGACCTCGCGCCATCGCAGGTCCGCCGCTTCCTCATCCTCCACAAGGAGCTCGATCCCGACGACGACGAGCTCACGCGCACGCGCAAGGTGCGCCGCGGCTTCATCGCTGACAAGTATGGTGTCCTGATCGAGGCGCTGTACGCGGGCAAGGCGGTCGAGCACATCGAGACGCTGGTGAAGTTCGAGGATGGTCGCAGCGGCATGGTCGCCGCGGATCTGCGGATCGATGACGTGCAGACGTTTCCGGCAACGGGCAGGAAAGCGGCGTGATGACCGCGGTCGTCGAGACGGTGCCGGTGCACATGGGCGACGTCGCGGCGCCGGTCGGCGATCGGCGGCTGGGCGACGTGCTGCTGGCGGTCGAGCGCATCTCGCTGTCGTTCGGCGGCGTGAAGGCGCTGAACGACATCAGCTTCGACGTCCGCGAGCACGAGATCCGCGCGATCATCGGCCCCAACGGCGCCGGCAAGAGCTCGCTCCTCAACGTGATCAACGGTGTCTATCACCCGCAGCAGGGGACCATCACCTATCGCGGGCGCGAGCGCCGCGAGATGGATCCTCACGCCGCGGCGGCGGCCGGCATCGCGCGCACGTTCCAGAACATCGCGCTCTTCAAGGGCATGAGCGTGCTCGACAACATCATGACCGGACGCAACCTGAAGATGCGCGCGAGCTTCCTGGAGCAGGCCATCTGGTTCGGCCGCGCGCGCCGCGAGGAGCTCGCGCATCGAGCGAAGGTCGAGGAGATCATCGACTTCCTCGAGATCCAGCACATCCGCCGCACACCCGTGGGACGCCTTCCGTACGGCCTTCAGAAGCGCGTCGAGCTCGCGCGCGCGCACGCGGCGGTGCCTTTGCTGCTCCTCCTCGACGAGCCCATGGCGGGCATGAACGTCGAGGAAAAGCAGGACATGTGCCGCTTCGTGCTCGACGTGAACGAGCAGTACGGCACCACGATCGTGCTGATCGAGCACGACATGGGTGTCGTCATGGACATCTCGGATCGCGTCGTGGTGCTCGACTACGGGCGCAAGATCGGCGACGGGAGGCCGGACGAGATCCGCACCAACCAGGCCGTGATCGACGCGTATCTCGGCGTCGCGCACTGAAGCTCAGGCATGGTCCAGTTCTTCTTCGAGGTGCTGATCGGCGGGTTGCTCTCGGGGGTCATGTACTCGCTGGTCGCGCTCGGCTTCGTGCTGATCTACAAGGCGTCCGGGGTGTTCAACTTCGCCCAGGGCTCGCTCGTGTTCTTCGCGGCGCTCACGTTCGTCGGCCTTCAGGAGCACGGCTTCTCGTTCGGCCTCGCGCTGCTGGCGACGCTCGTCGTCATGGTGATCGTGGGGCTCGCCATCGAGCGCATGGTGCTGCGCCCGCTGGTCAACCAGCCGCCGATCTCGCTCTTCATGGCCACGATCGGCCTGAGCTTTTTCATCGAGGGCCTGGCACAGCTGCTGTGGGGCGCCAACGTGCGGGGACTCGACCTCGGTTTGCAGGACGAGCCGATCCAGTGGATCAACGACACGGTCGGCATGAACATCTCGAAGTTCGATCTCGCCGCGGCCGGCATCGCCGCGGTGCTGGTGACCGGGCTCGGGCTGTTCTTCAGCCGCACGCGCATCGGGCGCGCGCTCCGCGCCGTCGCGGACGACCACCAGGCCGCGCTCGCCGTCGGCATACCGCTGCAGCAGATCTGGGGCATCGTGTGGGCGGTGGCAGGATTCGTCGCCCTGGTCACCGGCATGTTGTGGGGCGCGCGCAACGGCGTGCAGTTCGCGCTGACGTTCGTCGCGCTGAAGGCGCTGCCCGTGCTCATCCTCGGCGGATTCGAGTCGGTGCAGGGCGCGATCGTCGGTGGCCTCATCATCGGCGCGTCCGAGAAGCTCGCCGAAGTGTTCCTCGGGCCGTACGTCGGCGGCGGCATCGAGGGTTG
Source organism: Casimicrobiaceae bacterium (assembly GCA_035493035.1). Classification (GTDB taxonomy): domain Bacteria; phylum Pseudomonadota; class Gammaproteobacteria; order Burkholderiales; family Casimicrobiaceae; genus VBCG01. The sequence goes on from DATJIS010000044.1 coordinate 25,604, forward strand.
GTTCCCGTACGTGCTCGCGCTGCTGTTCCTGCTGGTGCGCCCCGAAGGCCTCTTCGGCGAGAAGATCATCCGCAGGATCTGATGGACAACAGCCGCCATGCTCGCTGCGCTCGCTGCCCCGAAAGGGGGCGGAGCCGGTGGCAACGGGCCGCCGCGCGGCCGCCCGAAGGCGGCCCGTGCTTTTGTCAGTTTCCCGCGGCCCGGCGCCACTGACATGCTCTACCGCGAAGCCGGACAGTTCAAGACCACCTATGCCGCGGACACGGCGATGTTCCCCATCCTGCAGGACAGGATCGGCTTCGTCGCGCTGCTGCTCGTCGCGTTCGTCGCGGTGCCGATCCTCGCCTCGCCGTATCTGTTCTCGGCCATCCTGATCCCGTTCCTCATCCTGTCGCTCGCGGCGATCGGTCTCAACATCCTGACCGGCTATGCCGGGCAGCTCTCGCTCGGCGCGGCGGCGTTCATGGCGGTGGGTGCATTCGCGTCGTACAACTTCGTGCTGCGCATCCCCGGCATTCCGCTGCTGCTCGCGTTCGCGGGTGGCGGCGTCATGGCGGCTGCGGTCGGCCTCGTCTTCGGTCTGCCGAGCCTTCGCATCCGCGGGTTCTACCTCGCGGTCGCGACCCTGGCCGCGCAGTTCTTCATCCTCTGGGCGCTCACCAAGATCGGCTGGTTCACGAACTACAATGCGTCGGGCGTGATCACGGCGCAGCAGATCGTGATACTCGGTCGCGCGTTCGATACCCCGCAGGAGAAGTACCTGCTGGTCCTGGCGATCGTCACCGCCATGGCGTTCGCGGCCAAGAACATGGGCCGCGGCAACATCGGACGCCAATGGATGGCCATCCGCGACATGGACGTGGCCGCGGAGGTGATCGGGATACGCCCGATGCGCGCCAAGCTCCTCGCCTTCGCGGTCAGCTCGTTCTATTGCGGCGTCGCAGGCGCGCTGTTCGCCTACGCTTATCTCGGCACGGTCGAGCCCGAGGCGTACAACCTCGACCTGTCGTTCCGGATCCTGTTCATGATCATCATCGGCGGGGTCGGGACGGTGCTCGGCTCGTTCCTCGGCAGCGCGTTCATCGTGATCCTGCCGATCGCGCTCAACATGCTCGTTACCTGGCTCGACGGCACGCTGCATCTCAACGTGGCGAGCAGCGCGGCGTCGAACGTCGAGCTGATGGTGTTCGGCGGCCTTATCATTTTCTTCCTGATCGTCGAGCCGCACGGGCTCGCGCGCATCTGGCAGATCGCGAAGGAGAAGCTGCGCCTGTGGCCGTTCCCGCATTGATCGACGCGAAAGGCGACGGCGCGCGCTGACTGTTCGACCCTGAGCACAGGGCTTTTTGCAATCGTCACGGAGGAGCACATGAAAGCATGGTTGGCAGGTGTCCTGGGTCTCGCGTTGCTCGCCGGCGCAACGGCATGCGGCGCGCAGAACGAGCAGTTCATACCGATACTGTCGTACCGCGTCGGGCCGTACGCCGCGGGCGGCTCGGGCTACTTCGGCGGTGCGATCGACTATTTCACGCTGGTCAACATGAACGGCGGCATCAACGGCGTGAAGCTGGTCTGGGAGGAGTGCGAGACCGAGTACAACGCCGCGCGGGGCGTCGAATGCTACGAGCGCCTCAAGACGCGTCACGGCGGCGCCACGACGGTCGATCCGTTGTCGACCGGCATCGCGTACGGCCTCTTCGAGCGCGCCGCGAACGACAAGATCCCGATGACGACCAACGGCTACGGGCTTGCCATATCGGCCGACGGTCGCGTGTTCCCCTGGGTGTTCCCGCTCGGCACGACCTACTGGGACCAGGCCGCCGCGATGGTGGCGTTCCTCGGCCAGAAGGTCGGCGGCGACGCGAATCTCAAGGGCAAGAAGATCGCCTTCCTGTATCACGACTCGGCGTACGGCAAGGAGCCGATCCCGGTCCTCGATGCGCTGGCGGCACAGAAGGGCTTCGAGCTCACGAAGATCGCGCTCATTCCGCCGGGTAACACGCAGGAGTCGCAATGGTTGCAGGTGCGCCAGCTGCGGCCGGACTACGTGATCCTGTGGGGCTACGGCGTGATGAACCCGACGGCGCTCAAGACCGCCGCGAAGTTCGGGTTCCCGCGCGACCACATCATCGGCGTATGGTGGGCGGGCTCCGAGGAGGACGTGATTCCCGCGGGTGACGCGGCAAAGGGCTACATCACGGCGGCATTCTCCGCGCACGGAACCAACTTCCCGGTGATGCAGGACATCCAGAAGAAGGTGTACGGCGCCGGCAAGGGGAATCTCGAGGACAAGGCGCGCATGGGGTCGATCTATCACACGCGCGGCGTGACGTACGGGATCATGATCGTCGAGGCGATCCGCACGGCGCAGAACAAGTACGGCAAGGGCAAGGTGATGACGCCCGAGCAGGTGCGCTGGGGCCTCGAGCACCTCGATCTCTCCGAGGCACGCCTGAAGGAGCTCGGCGCGTCGGGTCTCTTCCCGCCCGTCAAGACCAGCTGCCTCGATCACGAAGGCTCGGGCATGGTGAAGTTCGAGCAATGGGACGGCAAGCAATTCCACAACCTCACGCCGTTCATGGCCGGCGATCGCGCGCTGGTGCGCAAGATGGTCGAGGACGGCGCGAACAAGTACGCGTCGGAGAAGAAGATCTCGCCGCGCGATTGCGGCAAGGAAGGCTAGTTCGCCGCTTCCTCTCCCGGCGCGCCGGGGAGAGGGCCAGGATGAGAGGCATGTCCGCACAAGCGCAAACCCGGGCGTCGACTGCGGCGCTGCTCGTGGTCAACAACATCGAGGTCATCTACGACCACGTGATCCTGGTGCTGAAGGGCGTGTCGCTCGACGTGCCCGAGGGCGGGATCGTCGCGCTGCTCGGTGCCAACGGCGCAGGCAAGACGACCACGCTGAAGGCCATCTCCAACCTGCTGCGCGCCGAGCGCGGCGAGGTCACGAAGGGCACCATCGAGTATCGCGGCGAGCGCGTCGACCGCCTGACGCCCAACGAGCTCGTGCGCCGCGGCGTGTGCCAGGTGATGGAGGGCCGACACTGCTTCCAGCACCTGACCGTCGAGGAGAACCTGCTGACGGGGGCGTTCACGCGCAAGGGCAGCCGCGGTGACATCGCGCAGGCGCTCGAGAAGGTCTACCACTACTTCCCGCGGCTGAAGCAGCGCCGCACGAGCCTCGCCGGCTACACGTCCGGCGGCGAACAGCAGATGACGGCGATCGGCCGCGCGCTGATGGCGCGGCCCGCGATGATCCTGCTCGACGAGCCTTCGATGGGCCTTGCGCCGCAGATCGTCGAGGAGATCTTCGAGATCGTGTCGGATCTCAACACGCGGGAAGGCGTCTCGTTCCTCCTGGCCGAGCAGAACACCATGGTTGCGCTGCGCTTCGCCCGCTACGGCTACATCCTCGAGAACGGCCGCGTCGTGATGGACGGCGCCGCCGAGGCGCTGCGCAGCAACGAGGACGTGAAGGAGTTCTATCTCGGCCTGTCGACCGCGGGGCGCAAGAGCTTCCGCGACGTGAAGCACTACCGGCGCCGCAAGCGCTGGCTCGCATGACGGGTGCCGAGCGCCGACGATGAGCGCTTTCTACGACGCGCTCGAGACGCGCGACCCGGAAGCGCGCGAGCGCGAGCAGCTTGCGCGCCTGCCGGATCACATCGCACACGCGAGGTCTCAGGCACCCGCGTATGCGCGGCTCCTCGCGGATGCGGACCCGCGCGAGATCACGTCCCGTGCGGCGCTCGCAGCACTGCCGGTGACGCGCAAGTCGGACCTCGCGTCGATGCAGAAGGGCGCGCCGCCGCTCGGCGGTTTCGCGGCGGGCGACTGGTCCACGCAGCTGCGCGTCTTCGCTTCGCCCGGGTCGATCTACGAGCCCGAGGGACGCGCGCCCGACTATTGGCGCATCGCGCGTGCACTGCACGCCGCGGGATTCCGGCGCGGTGAGCTCGTGCACAACGCGTTCGCGTATCACATGACGCCTGCCGGCGCCATGCTGGAAAGCGCCGCGCACGCGCTCGGCTGCACGGTGTTCCCCGCGGGCACGGGCCAGACCGAGCAGCAGGTGCACGCGATGGCGCACCTTTGCCCCGACGGGTATGTCGGGACACCGTCGTTCCTGAAGATCCTGCTCGACAAGGCCGACGAGCTCGGCGTCGCGCTCGGCAGCCTGCGCAAGGCCACGGTGTCGGGCGAAGCGTTTCCGGCGCCGCTGCGCACGGCGTTTGCCGCGCGCGGCATCGACGCGCTGCAGCTCTACGCGACCGCCGATCTCGGCAGCATCGCGTACGAGACGCCGGCGCGCGAGGGACTGGTGATCGACGAAGGCGTGATCGTCGAGATCGTGCGGCCCGGAACGGGCCAACCGCTCGCCGACGGCGAGGTCGGCGAGGTTGTCGTGACGCCGCTCTTCAACCGCGACTACCCGCTCGTGCGCTTCGCGACCGGCGACCTTTCCGCGATCATGCCGGGTCGCTCGCCGTGCGGTCGCACCAATGCCCGGCTGCGGGGATGGCTCGGCCGCGCGGATCAGACGACGAAGGTGCGCGGCATGTTCGTGCAGCCCGGGCAGGTCGCGCAGGTGCTCGCGCGCCACCCTGCCGCCGGCCGCGCGCGGCTCGTCGTCGACAATCCCGAAGGCATGGACGCCATGACGCTGCAGGTCGAATGCGCAGCGCCCGAGCCGGCGCTTCGCGACGGCATGATCGCGTCGCTGCGGGACGTGACGCGGCTGCGGGGCGAGGTCGCATTCGTCGCGCCCGGATCGCTGCCCAACGACGGCAAGCTGATCGAGGACCGGCGCAAGCTCGACTGAGGCGTGTTAGCATTGCGTCGAGTTCCTGCCGCTGAATTGCCGTGGAAACGCAGGCCAGCGCCGACCCCCTCGAGCCTCTGCATCCCGAAACGCTGCGCGCGATCGCCGCGACGGGTGTCATCCGCTCGTTCCCCAAGAACACGGTCCTCATCAACGAGGGCGATGTCGGCGACGCGCTGTACGTCATCCTGAGCGGCCGCGTGAAGGTGTTCGCGAGCAACGAGGCGGGCCGCGAGTTCGTGATCGATTTCCACGGACCCGGCGAATACGTCGGCGAGATGACGCTCGACGGCGAGCCGCGATCGGCTTCCGTCATCACCGTCGAGCAGACCGCCTGCGCCGTCGTGAACCGCGCCCATTTCCGCGACTTCATCCTCGCGCACCCGGATTTCGCGCTGCATCTCATCGAGCGGCTGATCCATCGGGTGCGCGTGACCACCGGCAATCTCAAGAGCCTGGCGCTGTCGGATGTCTACGGGCGCATGTCGCGGCTGCTGAACACGCTCGCCGAGCCGGCCGACGGCGGCAAGCTGGTGGTGCCGGAGAAGCTGACGCAGCAGGACATCGCCGATCGCGTGGGTGCATCGCGCGACATGATCGGCAAGCTGATGAAGGACCTCACCGCGGGCGGCTACCTGCACGTCGAGGATCGCACCATCACCATCCTGCGCAAGCTGCCGACGGGCTGGTAGCGCGCCCACGCAAAGCGGCAGGCAAACCCGACATCGGTTTGCGCGAATTTTCCCTTCGGCCGCGGCGCAATCGTCCCGCGCCGCGCGGCATACGGCTCTCTATCGTGCACGACATGGCGCGCTGTCGCGCCTGCCACGCAACGGAGAGAAGCCATGAGGATGCAACCCGACACTACGTCCGAATCGCGCCTTGCCGCGGGTCTCAAGGCCGCCGCGCTGATCGTGCTGCTCGGATTGATCGCGGTGGTGTCCGAGCCGATGCTGCATTCGAGCGCTGCGATGGACGACGCGCTGCTGCCATCGTTCCCGGTCAGGACGAGCACGGCTGCGCCGGCAAGCGCCGGTGACGGCCCGACGTATTTCCCGAGCCAGTATCCGGCGCCGACGAACGTCGAGGAACAACCCCAGGCGTTCTGAGGCCGTGCGGGGCCCGAAGGCCCCGACAAGCTTGCGCGGGCGCGAGGGCGCCCGCGCGGGTTTCGCAGGCTCGGGTCTTCAGACGCCGCCGAAGCAGATGTACTTCACCTCCACGAACTCCTCGATCCCGTACTTGGATCCCTCGCGGCCGAGGCCGCTCTGCTTCATGCCGCCGAAGGGGGCGACCTCGGTGGTGATGAGGCCGGTGTTGACGCCGACCATTCCGTATTCGAGCGCTTCGGCGACGCGCCAGACGCGGCCGATGTCGCGGCTGTAGAAGTACGAGGCCAGCCCGAATTCGGTGCGGTTCGCGAGCTCGACCACTTCTGCGTCGTCGCGGAAGCGGATGAGCGGCGCGACGGGACCGAACGTCTCCTCGCTGAAGATCTTCATGTCGGGGGTCACGTTGGTCAGCACGGTCGGCTCGTAGAAATTGCCGCCGAGCGCATGCCGCCTGCCACCGGTGACGACGCTGGCGCCCTGCGCCGTCGCGTCCTGCACGTGCGACTCGACCTTGGCCAGCGCCTCGTCGTTTATGAGCGGGCCTTGCGTGACGCCTTGCTCCGTACCGGGCCCGACCTTGAGCGCCTTCACGCGCTCGGCGAGCTTCGCCGCGAACGCGTCGTAGACCTTGTCGTGGACGAAGATCCGATTGGCGCACACGCAGGTCTGGCCAGCGTTGCGATACTTCGACACGATCGCCCCTTCGGCCGCTGCGTCGAGGTCAGCGTCGTCGAACACGATGAAGGGCGCATTGCCGCCGAGCTCGAGCGAGATCTTCTTGATGGTCGGCGCGACCTGCTTCATCAGCAAGCGGCCCACTTCGGTCGAGCCGGTGAACGAGAGCTTGCGCACCGTCGGATTGGCGCACATCTCGCCCCCGATCGCCGGCGCATCGCCCGTGATGACGTTCAGCACGCCGGGCGGGAACCCCGCGCGATGAGCGAGCTCGGCGAGCGCGAACGCGGAATAGGGCGTCGCCTCGGCCGGCTTGATGATGACCGTGCAACCCGCGGCCAGCGCGGGCGACACCTTGCGCGTGATCATCGATGACGGGAAGTTCCACGGCGTGATCGCCGCGCACACGCCGACCGGCTCCTTGACGACGACCAGCCGGCGATCGTTCCCGATCGTCGGAATGACGTCGCCGTACACGCGCTTCGCCTCTTCGGCGAACCATTCGACGTACGCGGCGCCGATCGTGACCTCGCCCCTGGACTCGGCGATCGGCTTGCCCTGCTCGGTGGTCAGGATGAGCGCAAGGTCGTCGACGTTCGCGAGCATGAGTTCGTGCCACTTGCGCAGGATTGCCGAGCGCTCCTTGGCGGTCTTCCCGCGCCACGCGGGCCATGCGCGCTCGGCCGCTTCGATGGCGCGACGCGTCTCTGCCGCTCCGAACATCGGTGCGGTGCCGATGGGCCGGCCGGTCGCCGGGTTCACGACGTTCATCGTCGCGCCGCCGTCGGCGTCGATCCAGTGTCCGTCGACGTAGCACTGCTGCCGCAGCAGCTTGGAATCCTTGAGGGCGATCGACGAGCGTTCGAGCGAGTCGGGTGGCATTGCGGTCTCCTGTTACGGCATGCGACGCGAACCTGCAATTATAGTCGCTACGTCCTGCGCGGCTTGAGCGTCACGAGCGCGACGCCGCCCAGAACGAGCGCGGCGCCGAGGAGCTGCAGCGAGCCGATGCGCTCGCCGAGAATCAGCGCGCCGAGTGCGATCGTGAAGACGGGCCCGAGCGAGCCGACAAGCGACGCGCTGTTCGCACCCAGCCGCCGGATCGATTCGGCGACCAGGTAAGTCGGCAGCACCGTGGAGAAAACCGCCATCGCGATCGAGATGACGTGTATCGCGCGAGGCACCGCGAGCGCGGAGAGCGGCCTGGTGAATGCGAACTGGCCGAGGATGAACACGGTGGACACGAGCATCGCCCAGGCGACGAATCGCAACGAGCCCATGCGCGCGATCATGCGGCTCGCGCTCACGAGGTACACCGCGTACGTGAACGCGCTGGCGAAGACGAGCAGGCTGCCGACCGTGGTCGCGTGCGGATCACCGGCAACGGCGAGGTCCTTCCAGAATGCGAGCGCGATGCCCCCGTAGCACAGGACGATCGCGCCGATGGCCGTGCGCGTCACGGGCCGGCCGAGGAACATCGCGGACAACGCCACGACGATCGTCGGGTACAGGAAGAGGATCAGCCGCTCGAGCGACGCGGTGATGTACTGCAGGCCGATGAAGTCGAGGAGGCTCGACAGGTAGTAGCCGATGAAGCCGAGCGCCGCGAGCGCGAGCCAGTCCCGCGTGTGGAACGCGACCGCGCCGCCGCGGCGGCCCGCCCACCAGGCCATGGCCGCGAAGAGGGGCGCCGAGTACAGCATGCGCAGTGCGAGCAGCGTGGTCGGATCGACGGGGGCGGTCCGGTACGCGAGCTTGACGAGGATCGCCTTGAACGAGAACCCGAGCACGCCGAAAACGGCGCACAGCGCTCCGGCGAGATACGCGCGATTGCCCGCGGGCGCCTGGCTACTGCCAGCTGACGATGCCACGCCACGCGGTATAGAGGATGACGGCGCCGAACGCGATGCGGTACCAGGCGAACGGTACGAAGTCGTGATGGCTGACGTAGCGCAGCAGCCAGCGCACGCACAGGAACGCTGACACGAACGCCGCCGCGAAGCCGATCGCGAACGCACCGAGGTCCTGGGAGGAGAGCAGCGCGCGATTGCGCACCAACTCGTACGCGCAGGCCGCGAGCAGCGTGGGAATGGCGAGAAAGAACGAGAACTCGGTCGCCGCGCGGCGCGACAGGCCGAACAGCATGCCGCCCATGATGGTGGCGCCCGAGCGCGAGGTGCCCGGAATGAGCGCGAATGCCTGCGCAATGCCGATCTTGAGCGCGTCGGCCCAGCGCACGTCGTCGACATCGTCGATGCGGGGGCGGACGTTGCGCACGCGCTGGCGCCGCTCGACCCACAGGATCACCAGCGCGCCGAGGACGAACGCCGCCGCCACGGGAACCGGCGCGAACAGCACCGTCTTGATGACGCGATTGAAGATCAGCCCGAGGATCGCGGCCGGGAGGAATGCGATGAGGAGGTTGACCACGAACCGTTGCGCGCGCCGATCGTGCGCGAGGCCCGCAACGACGCCGATGAGCTTGGCCCGGAACTCCCAGCATACGGCCAGGATGGCGCCCGCCTGGATGACGATCTCGAACACCTTCGCGCGTTCGCCGGTATAGCCGAGCAGCGAGCCGGCGACGATCAGGTGGCCGGTCGAGGAAATCGGAAGGAATTCGGTGAGGCCTTCCACGATGCCGAGCAGGACTGCGGTGACGAATCCGGGGGAGTCCAAGTCGAGGGGCGCGGAAGACGAAAGCGCGCATTGTCGCACGCGGCAGCGCGATGCCCTCACACGCTGCGTGCCGATCGTCGGCATCCGGCGGCGTGGCGAACATTCGCCATTGCCTCGCGGCGCGCAAGGCGCTCTAATGCGTGACTGACGGATTCCTGTCTGCCCACGCGGAGCGCGCATGGATCGCGAACTGCATCAGCTCTTCGATCCCGAATCGTTCACGTTCACGTATTTCCTGGTCGAGCGCATCAGCGGCGAGTCGATCGTCATCGATTCCGTGGACCGCCATGTCGAGCGCGACATGGCGCTGGTGCAGCGGCTTGGCCTGCACGTGCGCTACGTCGTGGAGACGCACGCGCATGCCGATCACGTGACGGGCGCCGGCGCGTTGCGCGAGCGCACGGGCGCCAAGGCGGCGGCGCCCGCGGGGTGCGGTATCGCGCCCGCCGAAATCCAGCTCATGGACGGCGAGACGTTGCCGTTCGGCAGCAACGAGCGCGTGCTGGCCATCCACACGCCGGGACACACCGCGGGCAGCATGAGCTACCTGTGGCGCGGGAACGTCTTCACCGGCGACACGCTGCTGATCGACGGCTGCGGGCGCACCGATTTCCAGAGCGGCGATGCCGGCGCGCTCTTCGACAGCGTGCATCGGCGCCTTTTCACGCTGCCCGACGACACGCGCGTCTATCCTGCGCACGACTATCACGGCCATACCGTGTCGACCATCGGTCACGAGAAGCGCCACAACGCGCGGCTTGCCGGGCGCGATCGCGAAGCGTTCAGCAGGCTGATGGCCGACCTTCACCTGCCCCGGCCGAAGATGATCGACATCGCCGTGCCGGCGAACCGGCTGCTCGGCATCGTGCCTCACGCCGCCTGAAGGCGGCTACGCCGCGTCGCCGCGCGCCGGGCGAAGCGCGTCGAGCGCCTGCTTCAACATTGCGACGTCCCGCTCCAGCGCTTCGACGCGCGCCTGCAGATCGGTGGGCGCGCGTACGGGCTCGCTCACCGACGACGCGGGCGCGCTCACCGGTCCGGACAGCAGATGCGCCCACCGCGTCTCCCGCGCACCCGGTGCGCGCGGCAGCTCGGTCACGAGCGCGCCGGCAGGGCGCTGCGCGAGCTCGTGCAGGTACCCTTCGACCGCCGAGATGTCGGCGAAGCGGTGCAGTCGATCGGTGTTGATGCGCAGCTCGCCGGCCGTCTGGTAGCCGCGAAGCATCAGCACCGCCAGCAACGCCGCCGCGGGGCTCGCGATATCGAGCACGCGCTCGACGTTGTGCGCGTAGCGCATGACGCGCCCGCCGCTCGACTCGATCACGAACGAGGCGCCGCGCAGCTCGTCCACCGCGGCCTGGACCTCGGCTTCCGCGGCGTCCATAACCGGCTCGCGGCTGCTCTTCTGGTTGCAGCCGGCCGTGAGCGCGTTGAGGCTGAGCGGATAGGCGTCCGGCACCGTGTGCTGTTTCTCGACCAGGACACCGAGCACGCGGGCCTGAAGCGGCGTAAGACGAGGTGTGGGCATTGCAGGCAAGGCGGGCTGCGACATCGCACAGTTTACGGCCTGCACGCTGCCCCTCGCCGCCCGACCTGCTATCGTTCGTGCCGGCGCTGCCGCGACGCGGCCGCACAGGAGCACATCATGGCCCAGGCCACACCCGACGTCACCAACATGGCGGTGTTCTGCGATTTCGAGAACGTCGCGCTCGGCGTGCGCGACGCCAACTACGCGAAGTTCGACATCGCCAAGGTGCTCGAGCGCCTCCTGCTGAAGGGCAGCATCGTCGTCAAGAAGGCGTATTGCGACTGGGAGCGCTACAAGGCGTTCAAGGCGCCGATGCACGAGGCGGCGTTCGAGCTGATCGAGATCCCGCACGTGCGCCAGTCGGGCAAGAACTCGGCCGACATCCGCATGGTCGTCGACGCGCTCGATCTCTGCTACACCAAGTCGCACGTCGACACGTTCGTGATCGTCAGCGGCGACTCGGACTTCTCGCCACTCGTCTCGAAGCTGCGCGAGAACGACAAGACGGTGATCGGCGTGGGGGTGAAGAACTCCACTTCGGACCTGCTCATCGGCTGCTGCGACGAGTTCATCTACTACGACGACCTCGTTCGCGAGCGCAAGAAGCCGGCGGCCAAGAAGGCGCGTGCGGCGAAGGCGTCAACCGGCGACCAGCCGGCGCCGAAGAAGGGCGACGAGGAGCGGCGGCAGGAAGCGCTCGATCTCGTGATCGAGACCATCGAGGCCCTGCAGAGCGAGCGCGGCGGCGACGAGGTCGTGTGGGGCTCGATGGTCAAGCAGGCGCTGAAGCGGCGCAACCCCGGCTTCAACGAATCGTTCTACGGCTACCGGTCGTTCAACGCGCTGCTCGAGGATGCGCAGAGCGACAGCCTCGTGGACCTCGTGCGCGACGACAAGTCGGGCGGCTACCGGGTGCGTCTCCTGATTCCCGAAGATTGATTCGCTCGGTCAAGGGGGGCGCACCCGGACCCCGACGGTCCACTCGACGGCCTGACCGCGGCGCGCCTCAGATCACCTTGACGCTGATGTCGTAGAGGCCGTCGATGTGGCCCTCCATGTGGTCGCCCGGGACGACGGGCCCGACGTTCTCCGGCGTGCCGCTGTAGATGATGTCCCCCGGGAAGAGCTCGTAGTACTGCGACAGGTTGGCGACCTGCTCGGCGACGTTCCAGATCATCTTCGAAAGGTCGCTCGACTGCTTGGTCGCGCCGTTCACCTTGAGCCAGATCGCGCCTTGCGCGAGATGGCCGACCTTCGCCGCGGGATGCAGGTGGCTGACCACTGCGGCATGATCGAACGACTTGCCGATCTCCCAGGGCTTCTTCTCGCTCGCCATCTGGTTCTGCAGGTCGCGACGCGTCATGTCGAGCCCGACCGCGTAGCCGAAGACGCAGTCGAGCGCCCTGTCCGGCGGGATGTTGCGCCCGCCCTTGGCGAGCGCCGCCACGAGCTCGACCTCGTAGTGATAGTTCTTGGTGAGCGGCGGATACGGATGATCGACGGTCGCATTCTGCGCGACCAGCTGCACCGCGTCGGTCGGCTTCTGGAAGAAGAATGGCGGCTCGCGCGTGGGGTCGGAACCGCGCTCGATGGCGTGCGCGGCATAGTTGCGGCCCACGCAGTAGATGCGCCGCACCTGGAAGCGCTGGCCGGTGCCGACGACCGGAATGAAAGTCCCAGCCTGGGCAAACAGGATGTCGCCTTGCGGCTGCGCGTTCGCCGGCAGCGCGGCCCCGGCCAGCGCGCCCGCGCCGACCGCGGCGGTGCGCTTCAGAAGACGTCTGCGTGGTGTATCCATGGTGGTTCCTCCTCGAGCTCGAGGTCGCATTATCGAACAGAACGGCGCCGCCGCGGCAACAGGTCGGCGGTCCGCGCCTCGGGCTGCCACGTCGCGTTCGTGAGGCGTGCGAGCGACAGCGCGTCGCGCGGCGCCTTCACTTTCGCGTCGTTGTCGAAGTAGACGTACACATCGCGGGGCGTGCGCTCGAACGGCGTGCCGGGCGCGATCAGGCGCGCATCGGCGACCTGATCGCCGCGGCTCCAGTGCAGCACGCGATCGGCCCACCGGGCGAGCGCGCGCGGCGTGTAGCCGCTGACGTAGAGCTGCGTGTCGCCGTGGAGCCGCGCGTAGACGAAGTCGGCTGTCAGGTCCTCGGCATACGGCCACTTGCCGGCGGTGTCGGCGACCACCAGTGCGATGCGATGCTCGCGCAGCAGCTCGACGAAGGCCGGCGTGTCGTAGCTCGGATGCCGCACCTCGAGCGCGTGGCGCAGCGGGCGATTCGGGCCATAGACGAGGCGCGCGCGGCCGCGCACCTTCTCGTTGCGACGTCGCGCGAGTGCGGCAGCCGCATCGGTATCGTGCGGCAGCAGCGCGAAGAAGGCGCGCAAGCGGTCGGCGTCGAACGGCAGCATGGGCGGCAGCTGCCACAGGAATGGACCGAGCTTGTCGCCGAGATTCGCGACGCCGGATGCGAAGAAATTCGCGATCGCGGCGTCGATGTTGCGAAGCTTCAGCATGTGCGTGATGAAGCGGCCGCCCTTGACGGCGAAGACGAACCCCGGCGGCGTTTCGTCGCGCCATTGCGCGTAGTACTCGGGCCGCTGCAGTGAGTAGAACGACCCGTTGATCTCGATGGTCGACAGCCGGCGCGACGCGTACGCGAGCTCGTTGCGTTGCGCGAGCGTCGGCGGATAGAACACGCCGCGCCACGGCTCGTAGCGCCAGCCCGAGATGCCGACGCGGATCGTGCCGCTCGACACCGTCAGGCGGAATGCGCCGCGAGGAACGCCAGCGCCGCGTGGAGGAACCCGGGCTGCGCCACGGCGTCGTCGTGCCGGGCGCCGTCGATGATCACGAGCTCCATGTCCGCGATCAATCGCTGCAATTCGCGAAACCGCGCGACGTATGGATCCTGGCTGCCGACGATGCCGAGCACGGGCACACGCACCGCCGCCATCTGCGCATCGGTGACGACCTGCGCGCGATTCGATCGACGGATCGCCGCCAGCGCGAGCAGATCGTTGCCCGCGAGAACCTTCTCCGACAAGGCGCGAACCTGCACGGGGTCGAGCGCCGGGCGCTGCGGCGGCCCGAGGCGCGAGAGCTGGGTGCGAAGAAGGCCGTGCTCCATCTCTTGCGCCTCGGTTTCGACGCGGGCGTCGTCAGCCGGCGTCCAGTGCCGCCGCCCGCAGGCGCCGCCGAGCGTGGCGCTCGTGAACCGTTCGGGATGAAGGGTGAGGAGCTGCGCGACGATGTGCGCGCCCAGCGAATAACCCAGAAAGTGCGCGCGCGTGAGGTCGAGGTGGTCGAGCAGGCGCACGAGGTCGAGCGCCATCTCGACGCCGTATTGCGCAGCGTCGTGCGGCTTTGCGCTACCGCCGTGACCGCGCAGATCGAGGCCTATGACGCGATAGTGCTGCGCCAGCCCGTCGGCGACGCCCGTCCGCCCGAACTGACCCTCGAAGCTGCCGCAGTACGAATGCACGAGCACGACCGGCGCACCGTGCCCGCGCTCGACGTAGCGGATGGAGACGCCGTTCGAGTCGAAGAACTGCTCCACGGCGCTCTACGCCTTGCTGTAGATCTCCCCGCCCTTCTTGACGAATTCCACCGCCTTGGTCTCCATGCCTTCGCGCAGCGCGGCCTCGTCGCTGAGGCCGTGCTTCTGCGCATAGTCGCGCACATCCTGCGTGATCTTCATGGAGCAGAAGTGCGGCCCGCACATCGAGCAGAAGTGCGCGAGCTTGGCACCGTGCTGCGGCAGCGTTTCATCGTGAAACTCGCGCGCCTTGTCCGGATCGAGGCCGAGGTTGAACTGATCCTCCCAGCGGAACTCGAAGCGCGCCTTGGACAGCGCGTTGTCGCGCAGCTGCGCGCCGGGATGGCCCTTGGCGAGATCGGCCGCGTGCGCGGCGATCTTGTACGCCATGATGCCGTCCTTGACGTCGGTCTTGTTGGGCAGCCCCAGATGCTCCTTGGGCGTGACGTAGCACAACATCGCCGTGCCATACCAGCCGATCATCGCCGCGCCGATCGCGCTGGTGATGTGGTCGTAGCCCGGCGCGATGTCCGTGGTGAGCGGGCCCAGGGTGTAGAACGGCGCCTCGTCGCACAGGCGCAGCTGCTCGGTCATGTTGTGCTGGATGAGGTGCATCGGCACGTGACCAGGCCCTTCGATCATGACCTGCACGTCGTTCTGCCAGGCAATCTTCGTGAGCTCGCCCAACGTGGCCAGCTCGGCCATCTGCGCCTCGTCGTTCGCGTCGTAGATCGAGCCGGGACGCAGCCCGTCGCCCAGCGAGAACGCGACGTCGTAGGCCCGCATGATCTCGCAGATCTCGGCAAAGCGCGTGTACAGGAAGCTTTCGCGGTGATGCGCGAGGCACCACTTCGCCATGATCGAGCCGCCGCGCGAGACGATGCCCGTCATGCGCTTGGCGGTGAGCGGGATGTAGCGCAACAGCACCCCGGCGTGGATCGTGAAATAGTCCACGCCCTGCTCGGCCTGCTCGATCAGCGTATCGCGGTAGACCTCCCACGTGAGGTCTTCGGCCTTGCCGTCGACTTTCTCGAGCGCCTGGTAGATCGGCACGGTGCCGATCGGCACGGGCGCGTTGCGGATGATCCACTCGCGCGTCTCGTGGATGTTCTTGCCGGTGGAGAGATCCATCACCGTGTCGGCGCCCCAGCGGATCGCCCACGTCATCTTCTCCACTTCCTCGCCGATCGACGACGACACGGCGGAGTTGCCGATGTTCGCGTTGATCTTCACGAGGAAGTTGCGGCCGATGATCATCGGCTCGCTCTCGGGATGATTGATGTTGCTGGGAATGATCGCGCGGCCACGCGCGACCTCCTCGCGCACGAAATCGGCCGTGATCTTCGCGGGAATCGCCGCGCCGAACGACTGGCCCGGATGCTGGCGCCGCACGATGTCGGGCATCCGCGCGAGCATCTCCTCGCGCTTCAGGTTCTCGCGTATCGCGATGAACTCCATCTCCGGCGTCACGACGCCTCGACGCGCATAGTGCATCTGCGTGACGTTCGCGCCGCTCTTCGCGCGGCGCGGCTTGCGCTTGAGGTCGAAACGCAGGCCCGCGAGCTTCGCATCCGCGAGGCGCTCGCGACCGTAGGCGGATGTCGGTCCGTCGAGCTCGACGGTGTCGTTGCGCTCCGCGATCCACGCGGCGCGCAGCGCCGGCAGGCCCTTGCGGATGTCGATCCGGGCTTCCGGGTCCGTGTACGGGCCCGACGTGTCGTACACCACCAGCGGCGGATTCTTCTCGGCGCCGAACGACGCGGACGTGTCGGTCTGGGAAATCTCGCGCATGGGCACGCGAATGTCCGGACGCGATCCCGGCACGTAGATCTTGCGCGACGCAGGCAGCGGCTCGACCGCGGCAGCGTCGACCTTCGCGTCGCGCGCGAAGAACTGGTCGTTGGCGTTCATGGAGCTCCTCGGTGTGCGGCCCCTAGGAGCGGGAAGGCAGGCCTTCACGCTTCCCTGACCGGCATTATCCGTACAGGTTCGAAGGGTCTGATCTCACCCCTCGCCACGCGGCATGGCGGACGAGAGGACCCCTAGCGTCATCCGAACGGTACGCCAATCGCGGCGTTCGGACAAGCGTGCCGGGCCTCGAAAGTCGCGCGCCGGTGGTCGCCGCGCACCACTCGCGGCATCCGGGGTTCAGCGCGCGGCCTTGCGGCGCAATCCGTCCAGTCCGATCGACAAAGCGCGTGCCGACGGCACCTCGCCACGCGGGGTGAGCGCCTTCACGACCTTGGGCAGCAGGCCCGCGAGGCGGCGCGCTGCGGTGTCCTTGTCGATGCCGTTGCGCGTCGCGCATTGCGCGAGCCAGTCGTGGTCGAACACGTGGCCGATGGTCGCCACGCGCTCGATCGCGTCGACGGGCAGCGGTGGCGGTGCCGACGACTGGCCGGGCGCCAGCCACGCTCGCACGTCGGTGTCGTAACCGGCGAGGCGGAAGTCGTCGAGCAGCGCCGTGAGCCCGTTCGCCGGCGCCGTACCGAGCCGCTCGGCGAAGTCCGCCAGCAGGCGCTGATCGAGCGGATCGTCGATCCGGCTGTCGGTGGACAGCGCATCGAACACGCTGGGGCGCGAGGTAGCCATGGCGGGTCGGGCGATGTTACTCCGTCATGCGAATGGCGGCGATCTCGATGAATTCGGCGATCGAGACCGGATGCGTCGGATCCGGCCGGTTGGCCATCTCGACGCCTTCGACGATCGCGTCGACCTCGAACTCGCCGAGCGCGCGGTAGCTCTCGAACTGCGACTCCGTGAAGAACTGGCGCGCGGTCGACTCGTGCGGAAAGGTCTCCGATCGACCGGCGTACTGGAGCACGTCGATCGGCATGTTGTCCGCCTTGGGATACACCGCGGACTTGACGTACAGCAGGCTGCCGCTGCGCTCGTCGTCGTAGATCACGTCGAAGAGCGCACAGTAGCGGCCTTCCGCCTGCAGCTCTCGCGGCCCGATGCGCAACGGGCCGGCGCGCTCGATGCGCACGCCGAGATCGATGCGGATCTTGCGGATCGCGTTGCCCAGGTCGTCGTAGTTGCGGTCAGGATCGCACGACGCATCGACCACGACGATGTCGCGACAGCCGCGGCGTACCGCTTCGTACAGGCCGAGATTCTCGAAGTGGCCGCCGTCCGATACGAACAGCCAGGGGTGCTCCTCGTCGGTGCGTCCGAGCAGCTCGCTCACCAGGGGATACACGGCGAAGCCGGGGCTGCTGCGGCGCACGCGCGTCGAGTCTCGTGGATGACCGAGCCACCAGCCGAGGCGCGCGTTGCACAGCGTGAGCAGGAACGTCCGCACCGGACTCGACTGCGCGCCGGCATTGGGTGATACCGCCGCGCCGGACACCGCCATGGCCGTGCCGAGCGTGATGCCGCCCGCGTCGCCCGCATAGTCGATGCTGCGCCGATAGCCGAGCAGCGGGCTGCCGACCGCGAGCGGGGTGAACGTGAACGAAGCCGCCTTGCGCTCCTGCCACGCGAGGTTGCGACCGGCAACCAGGTTCAGTGCCGCGTTGACGATCAGGAACGGGCCCTTGAGCGGCGCCGGTGCCGCGGGCGCGCGATCCGGGGCGAGCCAGCGCAGCATCGGATTGTCGTCGCGATCGAACTGGATGAACGCTTCGGGATTACGCGGAGCGAACTGGCTGGATTCGGTGTAGCGATCGGTGTCGTCGGGCGGGTAGGGCGGCGGCGCATAACGGCGGCGCGTCGCGCCGAGAAACGTGCGGATCAGCCGGTCGCGATACATGCCGTGCAGCGAGAAGCGGTTCACGTCGACGCACGAGCCTGCGACGGTCAGCACGACGCCCAGCACCACGGCGACCACGATCACGTCGCTCAGCGCGAATGGCAGCTCGCCGGCGGACACGCGCCAGCCGAGCCGTCCGCTGACCGTGGAGACACCGACCAGCGCCGTCCAGAGCAGCCATCCGATCCCCGCCAGGATCGCGGCCAGCGCAACCGTTGCGACGACGTCGATCGCGCGTTCGGCGATGCGCAGTCGCGGCCGCGGCTCGCCGTCGCGCGCCGCGGGCGTCTCCTGCTGCAGCAGCACCCGCGCAATGACCCCGCCCAGGGCGATCAGCACGCCGTAGAGCACGGGCCCCGCGCTGAAGTCCCGCATGCGGTCGAGCGCGCGCGGACCGAAGAACGCAAGCGCGCACAGCGCCGCCCATGCGATGCACAGCACCGTGCTCGAAGCGCCGGCGCGCGCCCACCATTCGCGATCGAAGTCGGTCGAGAAGCGGCTGACGGCTCCGGCAAACAGGATCTCGCCCAGCGCAACTGCGCCGAGGAACGCCGGCGGGGTCAACGTCAGGTAGCCGGCGAGCGTGAGCTGGAACACGCCGTGGTGCGCGAGCGCCGTCATCAGCCAGCCCATCACGAAGCCGGTGACGAATCCGGTGACCGCCCCCGCCGCGACCACCGCGATGCGATGGCCGATGCGCGTGAGCGCAGGGCTGCGATACATGAAGCCGAGATAGGCATGCGGCACGACGAATAGCACCGCGAGCACGACGGGCGGCGGCATCGCATCCGAAAGCGGCAGGAACGGCACGCGTCCCGCGATCGTGTCCGTGAGCAGCGTCCAGAACGCGTCCGGTTCCGCCAACGCGAGCCAGTACGTCGACGCGCTCAGCAGCAGCGCGCCGCCGCACAGCGCCTGCTGGATGCGGCGGTTCGTGACCGGCGCTTCGCGCAGCAGTCGCGCGACCTGCGCGTCGTCCCCCGCGGCCAGCGCCGGCTTGCCAGCGATCGCGTTGCGCAGCGCGAAGACGCCATAGAGGATGAAGAGCAGAGCGACGCCGCTGCCGACGATCGACGCTGCGCGCAGCACATCCTTGTCCCCGACGGCCGCGTCGAACCAGTCGACCAGCGTTGCCGCGAAGAGCGGCAGCATCAGCACGAGCGCGACCACCGGCAGCCAGATCAGCGCGTTCAGCGTGAAGTTGCGCACGTAGGTCGCCACCAGCGTCCAGGTGTCGATCGACGACAAGCCCTGCTTCGGGGCGAGGTAGCGCACGTAGCGGCGCAGCGTGTCGAGCGCGTCGGTCTCCGCGCGGCCGGCCAGCGCGGCTTCCACGTCCCCCGCTCCGCCCGGCGTGCGATACATCCAGGCGGCCAGCATGCTGCCGACATAGCCGCCGCCGGACACGGTCGAGAGGTAGTCGAACTTCGCGAGCAGGTTGCGCTTCGCGAGGCCCTGCACGACGCCGAGGCAGAAGCTTGCGCTGCGGATGCCGCCACCGGACAGGCAAAGCGCCGTCGTGCCGGCCTCGAAGTGGGCGGCGCGGACGTCGCGCTCGCTGGTGGCGGCGCGCAGGTCGGCCCCGAGCGGCTCGGCGTCGTGGACGACGCGAAACTCGTCCGCGAGATTGCACGCGGAAGTCTGCGGGGCGTCGTCCGCAGTGGAGGAGGCGCGCATCGCGTATCGCGGCGTCACGGCACGGGCACGCGGGATTGTAGCGAACATGCGTCGCGCGCGGGTCGGGACGCACGACCTCATGTTGCGTGCAGCCCGCCGCGGGATGCGCATTCGCGCTACAGTTGCAATGCACGCCGGATCGCCCGCGGCGCACCACGCAACACGCAACGGAACGCGATGGACCACCTGCCCACGGGCACGGTGACGTTTCTCTTCACCGACATCGAGGGCAGCACCCGCTTGTGGGAGCGCAGCCCGGCGGCCATGAAAGCCGCGCTCGGCCGCCACGATACGCTCGTGCGCCATGCGATCGAGGCGCACGGCGGCCACGTCTTCAAGACGATCGGCGACGCCTTCTGCGCCGCCTTCGCCGCTGCCGGCGACGCGGTTGCCGCGGCGCTCGCGGCGCAGCAGGCGCTCCTGTGCGAGCCGTGGCCCGACGGTGCGACGATCAACGCGCGCATGGTGGTGCACACCGGCAGCGCCGACGCGCAGGCCGGCGACTATTTCGGGCCCACGCTCAATCGCACCGCGCGCCTCCTCGCGGTCGGGAACGGCCGGCAGGTGCTGCTTTCGGCTGCCAGCGTCGCCGCGGCAGGAGGCGCTCTGCCAGACGGCGCCTCGCTGCAGGATCGTGGCACGCACCGGTTGAAGGATCTCGGCGAGCCGGAGCGCCTCTTCCAGCTCTGCCACGCGACGTTGCCTTCGGCGCTCGCGCCACTGCGCTCGCTGTCGGCGCATCCGAACAACCTTCCGCTGCAGACGACGAGCTTCGTCGGACGCGACCGCGAGCTCGCGCAGGTCAAGTCGATGCTCGCGCGCTCGCGCCTGGTCACCCTCACCGGCGCGGGCGGCTGCGGCAAGACGCGCCTCGCGCTGCAGGTGGCCGCCGAAGTGCTCGAGCTGTTTCCGGACGGCGCATGGCTCGCGGAGCTCGCAGCGCTCTCCGAGCCGCAGCTCGTGGCCCACGCCGTGGCCGCGGCGTCGGGCGCGAGCGAGCGGGCGGGCCATGCGATCCTCGACAGCCTGGTCGAGCACGTCGCCCACCGCCGGATGCTGCTCGTGGTCGACAACGCCGAACACGTGATCGACGCGTGCGCGTTGCTGGTCGATGGGCTGCTGCGCCGTTGTCCGAACGTCGTGGTGCTCGTCACCAGCCGCCAGCCGCTGCAGATCGCTGGAGAGGCAACGCTGCGCGTGCCGTCGATGCGGGCGCCGGACGAGCGGCGCGACATCACCGCCGATGCCGTGTCGCGTTACGAGTCGGCGCGCCTCTTCGTCGAGCGCGCGCAGGCGCACCAGCCGGCGTTCGCGCTCACCGATCGAAATGCAGCCGCGCTGGCATCGCTGTGCCGGCGGCTCGACGGCATCCCGCTCGCCATCGAGCTCGCCGCGGCGCGGGTGCGCTCGATGTCGCTGGAGGAGGTGAGCCGTCGCCTGGACCAACGCTTCGCCCTGCTCACCGGCGGATCGCGCGCGGCGCTGCCACGGCAGCAGACGCTGCGCGCGCTGATCGACTGGAGCTACAACCTGCTCACCGCCGATGAGCAGGAGCTGTTCTGCCGCCTTGCCGTGTTCTCGGGCGGTCACACGCTCGAGGCCGCGGAGAACGTGTGCTCCGACGACCGGATCGAGGCGTGGCGCGTGGTGGACCTTCTGGGCGCACTCGTGGACAAGAGCCTGGTCGTGCCCGAGGAGCGCATGGGCGCGACGCGCTACCGCAAGCTCGAGACGGTGCGCGAGTACGTGCGCGACCGGCTGCTCGAGCGCAGCGACGGAGCGTCCTGGCGGCAGCGTCATTTCGAGTACTTTCGTGCGCTGGCCGAGCGCGCCGAGCCGGAGCTCATCGGCGCGGACCAGCAGGCGTGGTTCGATCGCCTCGACCTCGAGCACGACAATCTGCGCGTCGCGCTGGCATGGTGCGCGCAGGACGACGGCAATCCGGCGGACGGCGTGGCACTCGCGAACACGCTGTGGCGCTTCTGGTACACGCGCGGTCACGCTGCGGAAGGCCGGCGCTGGTTCACCCGGCTCGTCGACGTCGCGCCGCGCGAGCCGCCATCGCTCGATCGCGCGAAGGCGCTCACCTGCCTCGGCATGTTCGCGCACCAGCAAGGCGACTATCCATTCGCCGTCGAGCGGTACGAGGAAGGCCTCGCGATGCGGCGCGCGCTCGGCGACCGCCGCGGCATCGCGAGCTCGCTCAACAACCTCGGCGTGGCGGCGCAGGAGCGCGGCGACCTGCCACGCGCGCGACTGCTGTACGAAGAAGCGCTGGCGCTGATGCGCGAGCTGGGCGACCGGCATGCGGTCGCCAGCGTGCTCAGCAATCTCGGTTCCGTGACCGCGAACGCACGCGACTATGCGGCCGCGCGCGCGTATCACGAGGAAAGCCTCGGCATCCGTCGCGAGTTGCGCGACCTGAAGGGCGTCGCGCAGTCGCTCGGCAACCTCGGCAGCGTACTGTCGTCGCTCGGCGAGTACGCGACCGCGCGCGGCTATCACGAAGAAGCGGTCGCGATGCTGCGCGAGCTCGGCGATTCTCACGGCCTAGCGTCCCCGCTGAACAACCTCGCGGCACTGATCGCGGACCAGGCGGATTTCGCGGCCGCGCGTGCGATCTACGAGGAGAATCTGCGGCTGCAGCATCAGCTCGGAAACCGCTGGGGTGTCGCGAGCGTGCTGGAAGGCCTGGGGCACGTCGCGCTCGGGCAGGGCCGCATCGAGCGCGCTGCGCGACTGTGGGGATGCGCCGAGAGCTTGCGCGAGGAAATCGGTGTACCGTTGCATGCCGACGAGGCGCCGCGTCTCGCCGGCCAGCTTTCCGCGGCGCGTGCGGCGCTGCACGACGACGCGGCGTTCGATCGCGCCTGGCGGCAGGGAAGGGCGATGACGCTCGACGAAGCGGTCGGGTACGCCCGCGCGCCGGACGAACCCTCAAAGGAGGCGGGAGCGCATGGATAGCCGCTACAGGAACGCGCTGATCGTGGGAGCGGGAGCCGGATTGAGCGCCTCGCTCGCACGCCAATTCACCAATGCCGGGCTGCGGGTGGCGCTCGCGGCGCGTCATCCAGAACGGCTCGAGACGCTTTGCGACGAGACCGGCGCCGCCGCATTCCCGTGCGACGCGCAGGACCCAGCGCAGGTTGCGCAATTGTTCGACGCGCTTGCCGGGCATTTCGGCGCACCGGACGTGGTCGTGTACAACCCCAGCGCACGCGCGCGCGGCCCGCTCGTCGATCTCCAACCGGCCGAGGTGCAACGTACGCTGATGGTCACCGCGTTCGGCGGGTTCCTGGTCGCGCAACGCGCGGCGACCGCGATGCTGCCGAAGGGCTACGGCGCGGTCCTTTTCACTGGCGCGTCGGCGAGCGTCAAGGGCTACGCGGAGTCGGCGCCGTTCGCGATGGGCAAGTTCGCGCTGCGCGGCCTCGCGCAGAGCATGGCGCGAGAGCTCGCGCCGAAGGGGATCCACGTCGCGCACTTCGTCATCGACGGCGCCATCCGTCCCCGCGGAAAGCCTGATCCGAACGATGCGACGCTCGATCCCGACGCGATCGCGAGCACGTATCTCGACGTGCTCGCGCAGCCACGCAGCGCGTGGACCTGGGAGATGGAGCTGCGTCCCTGGGTCGAGCGCTTCTGAGCCGAGTCAGACCCGCACGAACTCCTTGCCCTTGTTCGGATCGACCACGTACTTGTAGAACGCCTCGTTCACCTTGTCCCAGTTCCTGAGCTTCTTCATGTTGCCGAGCCAGCGGCAGATGTTCGGATAGGCCTCGAACCGGCACTGGATCGCTTCCCCGCCGACCGCCATGATCGAGCCGAGGTAATCGGCGAGCGTGATGTCGTTGCCACACAGGAACGCGTTGCGCGGGCCGATGAGATTCTCGTCGAGCACTTTCAGCCAGCCGAGCGCCTTGTCCTTGCCCCACGCCAGCGTTCCGGCCTGCACGGTCTCGTCGGCGCGGCGCATGAACGGGAAGATCTGCGGATAGAGCATGCCGTACGCGAAGTCGCGGTAGAAGCCCGTGTTGAGCCAGTCCATGCGCTCGTTGACGCGCGCGCGCTTCTGCAGGTCCCTGGGATACGCCGGCGAGCCGGTCTTGTCGGCGAGATACTTGAGGATCGCCGAGCTCTCGGTGAGGCGAAAGTCGCCGTCCTCAAGCACCGGGACCTGGCGGCTCGGATTGATGGCGGCGTATTCCGGCTGATAGTGCGCGCCCGTGAAGAGGTCGACGATCTCGTAATCGAGGTCGATGCCCGATTCCTGCGCGAAGAGCACGACCGGGCGGCTGGTCGTCGACACCGGATGGTAGTAGAGCTTCATGGTGGTCCCCCTGAGAGATGACGTCGCGAGCGACCCGCCGGTACAATGCTCCCTCCGCGGGTGTAGCTCAATGGTAGAGCAGAGGCTTCCCAAGCCTACGACGAGGGTTCGATTCCCTTCACCCGCTCCACCGCGTCAAACGGCGCCTGCCGCGCGCATCGCCTGGATGCGGGGCTCATCGTAGCCCAGCTCGCGAAGAATGGCGTCCGTGTGCTGTCCCAGCGCGGGAATGGGATCCATGCGCGGCGGAACGCCATCCGCGAGTGCCGGCGGCACCAGCGCCGGCAGCGGTCCCACCGCCGAGTCCACCTCGGTCCATCGATGGCGTGCGCGAAGCTGCGGATGGCGCCACACGGCGTGCATGTCGTTCACGTGCGCGTTGGCGATCTGCGCCGCCTCCAGGCGCTCGATGACCTGATCGGCCGTCAGGGGCGAAAACGCCTCGACGATGATGGTGCGCAGCGCCGCGCGCGACTCGTTGCGTCGCGCGTTCGAATCGAACCGCGGATCGCTGGCGAGCTCGGGGCGCAGCAGCACGCGCTCGCAGAAGACGCGCCATTCGCGCTCGTTCTGCAATCCCAGCATCACCGTATGGCCATCGCCCGCGGGAAACGGGCCGTAGGGGTAGATCGTCGCGTGCGACGCACCGGAGCGCGGCGGGGGCGCGGCATCGTCGAACGCGTAGTAGAGCGGAAATCCCATCCACTCGACCATGCTGTCGAGCATCGCGATGTCGATGCGCGCGCCCTTGCCGGTGCGTTGGCGCTGCAGGAGCGCCGCGAGGATGCCGCCGTACGCGTACATGCCTGCCGCGATATCCGCGATGGAGCAGCCTGCCTTCGCCGGTTCGCCGGGCGTGCCGGTGACCGACAGGAACCCCGATTCACTCTGGATCAGAAGATCGTAGGCCTTGCGGTCCCGATACGGCCCGTCGCTCCCATAACCCGAGATGTCGCAGACGATGAGGCGCGGATGCGCCTGCTCGAGCGACGCGTGGTCGAGGCCGAGACGCGCGGCCGCGCCGGGGGCGAGGTTCTGCACCAGAACATCGGCCCGTGCAATCAGCGCGCGCAGGACCGGAGCAGCCTCGGGATGTTTCACGTCCAGCGTCAGGCTTTCCTTCGATCGATTGGTCCACACGAAGTGCGACGACAGCCCGCGCACGCGATGGTCGTAGCCGCGCGCGAAGTCGCCGACGCCCGGACGCTCGATCTTGATCACGCGCGCGCCGAGGTCGGCGAGTTGCCGCGTGCAGAACGGCGCGGCGATCGCGTGCTCGAGCGTGACGACGACGATGCCGTCGAGCGGGCGCATCAGTAGGAGCGCGGCAGGCCGAGCACGTGCTCGGCGATGTAGGCGAGCACGAGGTTGGTCGAGATCGGCGCCACCTGGTAGAGGCGGGTCTCGCGGAACTTCCGCTCCACGTCGTATTCGCTCGCGAAACCGAAGCCGCCGTGCGTCTGCAGGCACGCGTTGGCCGCTTCCCACGACGCCTTCGCCGCGAGATGCTTGGCCATGTTGGCTTCGGCGCCGCAGGGCTTGTGCGCGTCGAAAAGCGCGCACGCGCGAAACCGCATCAGGCTCGCGGCCTCGATCTCCATGTACGACTCGGCGATGGGAAACGCCACCCCCTGGTTCTTTCCGATCGGCCGGTCGAAGACGACGCGCTCGTTCGCGTAGCGTACGGCCCGGTCGACGAACCAGTAGCCGTCGCCGATGCACTCGGCTGCGATCAGCGTGCGCTCGGCGTTCAGGCCATCGAGCACGTAGCGGAATCCCTGTCCTTCGGCGCCGATCAGGTTGGCCGCCGGAATCTCGAGATTCTCGAGGAAGAGCTCGTTGGTCTCGTGATTCACCATGTTGTCGATGGGCCGCACGGTGAGGCCGTGGCTCAATGCGTCCTTCAAATCGACCAGGAACAGCGACAGTCCCTCGGACTTGCGCTTCACCTCCGCGAGCGGCGTGGTGCGCGCGAGCAGGATCATGAGGTCCGAGTGCTGCACGCGCGAGATCCAGACCTTCTGCCCGTTGACCACGTAGCGATCGCCGCGGCGCACCGCGGTCGTGCGCAGCTTCGTGGTATCGGTGCCGGTCGTGGGCTCCGTCACCGCCATGGATTGCAGCCGAAGCTCGCCGCGCGCGATCGCGGGCAGGTACTGGCGCTTCTGCGCGTCGGAGCCGTGGCGCAGCAGCGTGCCCATGTTGTACATCTGGCCGTGGCACGCGCCCGCGTTCGCGCCCGACCGATTGATCTCCTCCATGATGACCGACGCCTCGGCGAGCCCGAGACCCGCACCGCCGTATTCCTGCGGAATCAGCGCCGCGAGCCATCCCGCGCGTGTCAGCGCGTCGACGAACGCTTCGGGATAGCCGCGCTCGTGATCGAGCCGGCGGAAGTACTCCGGCGGAAACTGCGCGCAGAGCGCGCGCACGCCATCGCGAATGGCTTCGTGCGGATCGATCGACGGATCGATCGCGGTGTCTTCGGATGCCCCTGCGGCGCTCATTGCAGCTCCGCGGTCGCTTCCATGCAGAGGCCGCCGTGCGCGTCGGCGATCCACAGCGCGGCGCTCGCGCCATCGCGCCGTCCGCAGACGAAGAACGGCGTCGTATCGAACACGGGACGCAGCGCCTTGAACGCGTAGCGCGCGACCTGCGCGCCGGGCGCCTCGCGGCACAGCGCGTCGATCAGCAGCGTGCCCATCAGGGGCCCGTGGACCACCAGCCCCGGGTAGCCCTCGACGCCGGTGACGTACGAGCGGTCGTAGTGGATGCGGTGACCGTTGAAGGTGAGGGCTGAGTAGCGAAACAGCAGCACGGCATCGGGACGGATCTCGCGACGCCATTGCGCGTTGCCCGGGGCTGCCGCCGCCGGCGCCGCACGCTCGTCTGCGCCCGCGGCGCCGCGATACACGATGTCGTGCGATTCCTCGATCGCGACGCGATCGCCGGAGACGATGCGGTGGTCCACGCGCACGAACACGAGCGGGCCGGTGCGGCCCTGCTTGGGCGTGATCGCGGCGATGGTCGAGACGCGTTGCACGGTGTCGCCGACACGCAGCGGTGCGAGGAAACGAAAGCGGCTCGCGGCCCACATGCGCCGCGGCAGGTCGATGGGCGGGAGGAAGCCTCCGCGCTCCGCATGCCCATCGTCGCCGAGGGTCGACTGGCAATGCAGCGGCAGGAAGTAGAGCCAGTGCGCGAGCGGCGGAATGGGCGTGCCCGGCGGCGGCCGCACGGGATCGCGATCGAGCGTGGCGGCGAGCGCGGCGAGGGGCGTCGCCGTGATCTCGTCGGTCGCCGTCTCCTGACGGCCGACCCAGCGCGTGAGCGCGTCATCCACGCGCGCACCTACGGGCGCAAATAGGCCCAGCCCTGCTGCTGCCGCTGCATGATCTCGACGACGCCCGCGCCGACGTAGCCGATGCCGTTCAGCATGTCGTCCTTCGTGAGCTTCTGCCCGTGCATGGTGTTCTCGCACGCGACCACCTTGACGCCGTGTCCGAGCGCTTCGCCGATGCGATTGCCCACGACCGAGTCGGCCCTCAGCATGCCGATGCCGGGACCGTACGCCACGATCTCGATGTCGACGTTGCCGGGGCCGAGATCCGCCTGCAGGTTGCGTGCGTTGTTGAGCGCAAGGTTCCACTTGCCCGGATCGGCGTCGCTCACCTGCATCACGACGCGATTGCGCGCATTGCCGCCTGCGCTCGCTTGCTGCGCCCATGCGGGCGCGGCGCTTGCGACGAATGCCAGAGCGAGCAGCGCGATGCGCGCGGCGCGAAGAAGATTCCGCATGGGACCTCCGTGAGGCGATGGGACGACTGCGAGGAATTATCTCACCGCTCGTCCTGGGGCTGCCGGCGCGAGCGCGAAGCGCGATGCCCGCGCGGACCGCCGAGCGTCAATCCGCGTGCGCGGGGACCGGCTGCCGGTGACGCCGCGCCGCGGCCCATTCGCGGGCACGCTCGAAGTAGAGATAGATCACGGGCGTGATGTAGAGCGTCAGCAGCTGCGAGACGACGAGGCCGCCCACCACGGCGAGCCCGAGCGGCCGACGGGCAGCGCCGCCCGCGCCGAGGCCGAGCGCGATGGGCAGGCTGCCCATCAGCGCCGCCATGGTCGTCATCATGATCGGCCGAAAGCGCGTCATGCACGCGTCGAAGATCGCCTGCTCGGCCTGCCGGCCCGAGCGCTGCGCCTCGAGCGCGAAGTCGATCATCATGATCGCGTTCTTCTTCACGATACCGACGAGCATCACGATGCCGACGAACGCGTACATGTCGAGCTCGGCGTTGAACAGCCACAGCGTGAGCAGCGCGCCGAAGCCCGCGGTCGGCAGCCCGGACAGGATCGTCAGCGGATGGATGAAGCTCTCGTACAGGATACCGAGCACGAGGTAGATGACGAAGATCGCGAGGGCGAGGAGCACGCCCATGCCCTGGAGCGACGACTGGAACGCCTGCGCGGTGCCCTGGAACGTGCCTATGATCGTCGCCGGCAATCCCATCTGCGACGTCGTCGACTGGATGCTCTCGATCGCCTGCGACAGCGACGTGCCGGGCGCGAGGTCGAACGAGATCGTCACCGCGGAGAGCTGTCCCTGGTGATTGATGGCGAGCGGGCCGACCGCCGGCTTCAGGCTGGCGACCGCGTTGAGCGGCACGAGCGCACTCGTCTGCGAGCGCACGTAGAGCATCGACAGCGCCGACGGATCCATCTGGTAGCGCGGCTCGAGCTCCATCACCACCCAGTACTGGTTCGTCGGCGCGAAGATGGTCGATACCTGCCGCGATCCGTACGCGTCGTAGAGCGTGTTCTCGATCGCCTCGGCCGTGACGCCGAGCGCGGAGGCCTTGTTGCGGTCGATCTGGACGCTCACCTGCGGCTGCGTGATCTGGAGGTCGCTCGTGACGTCGACCAGCCCAGGCAGCGTGCGCACCTTCGCCTCGATCTTCGGCGCCCATTCGTACAGCGCCGCGGTATCCGCGCCCTGCAGCGTGTACTGATAGAGGCTCTTGGTGAGCCTTCCGCCGATGCGGATCGCGGGAATGTTCTGGACGTACGCCTTGATGCCCGGAATGCCGGTGAGCGTGGGCCGAAGCTCCTGGATGACCTGGTCGGCGGGTGGCCGCTCGTTGACCGGCTTCAGCGCGACGAACAGCCGGCCGTTGTTGAGCGACGAGCTCGGTCCTCCGGCGCCGGCGAACGACATGACGTTCTCGACGTGAGGGTTGCGACGCACGATCGCCGCGACCTGCTGTTGCAGGTTCGTCATCGCTTCGAACGAGATGTCCTGCGCCGCCTCGGTGATGACGAAGAGCTGCCCGACGTCGTCGCTCGGCAGGAATCCCTTGGGCATGTAATAGAACAGGAAGCCCGTGCCTACGAACACCGCCGCGAACATCGCCATGGTGAGGCGCCGGCGGCGAAGCACCCATGCGAGACTTGCCCGATACACGCCGAGCACGCCCTGGAACGCGCGCTCCGATGCCGCATACAAGCGGCCGTGGTCCTCGGGATGCGTGATCTTCAGCATGCGGCTGCAGAGCAGCGGCGTGAGCGTGAGCGACACGAACCCGGATATGAGCACCGCGACGATGATCGTCACGGCGAACTCGTGCAGCAGGCGCCCGAGGATGCCGCCCATGAACAGCACGGGTATGAACACCGCCGCGAGCGACAGCGTCATCGACACGATGGTGAAGCCGATCTCCTTCGCGCCGTCGAGCGTCGCCCGCATGCGCGGCTTTCCCATCTCCATGTGCCGCGTGATGTTCTCGAGCATCACGATCGCGTCGTCGACGACGAAGCCCACCGACAGCGTGAGCGCCATGAGCGAGAGGTTGTCGAGGCTGTACCCGAAGGCGTACATCGCCGCGAACGTGCCGATCAGGGACATCGGCAGCGCCATGCTGGGAATGAGCGTGGCGGTCACGCTGCGCAGGAACACGAAGATCACGCCGACCACGAGCACCAGCGCGAGCAGGAGCGTGAACTCGACGTCGCGCACCGACTCGCGGATGGAGACCGAGCGGTCGTACAGGATCGACAGCTTGATGGACGGCGGGAGCTGCGCCTGGAACGAGGGCAGGATCGCGCGGATCGCGTCGACCACCTCGATGGTGTTCGTTCCGGGCTGTCGCTGGATCGCGAGCACGACGCCGCGCGTGCCGTTGTACCAGGCGGCCACCTTGTTGTTCTGCACGCTGTCGAACACGCGGCCGAGCTGGTCGAGGCGCACCGGCGCGCCGTTGCGGTAGGCGACGATCAGCGGCGCGTACTGCTTCGCGGTGTCGAGCTGTCCGCTCGCCACGACGGAGGTGGCGCGCTCGCGTCCGTACAGCGTGCCCGTCGGAAGGTTGACGTTCGCCGATCCGACCGCCTGCTCGACGTCGGTGAGCGCGATGCCGCGGCTCGCGAGCTGATTGGGGTCGAGCTGGATGCGTACCGCGTACTGCTGCGAGCCGTATACCTGCACCTGCGCGACGCCGCTGATCGTGGAGATGCGCTGCGCGAGGTTGTTCTCGGCGTAGTCGTCGACCACGGAAAGCGGCTGCGACTCCGACGTGAGCGCGAGATTCATGATCGGCGCGTCGGACGGATTCACCTTGCGCTGCGTCGGCGGCGTCGGCATCGCCGACGGGAGCTGGCGCGCCGCCGCCGCGATCGCCGACTGCACGTCCTGCGCCGCGGCGTCGATGTTGCGGTCGAGCGAGAACTGGAGCGTGATGGCGGTCGACCCGTTGGTCGACTGCGAGGTCATGGAGTCGATGCCGGCGATCGTCGACAGCTGCTTCTCGAGCGGCGTCGCGACCGCGGACGCCATCGTGTCGGGGCTCGCGCCGGGCAGGCTCGCCGACACCTGGATAGTGGGAAAGTCGACGTTGGGCAGCGCGTTCACCGGCAGCAGCCGGAACGAGATGATCCCGAACGTCAGGATCGCGATCATGACCAGCGCGGTCATCACCGGGCGATGCACGAACAGCGCCGCGATGCCGCCGCCGGACATCGGCGGCGGTTTCGCCGGAGCATCGGCGGGATCCCGCTCCGGCGGGATTCCAGGAGCCGGATCGGCGGGGGTCATGCCGCCTTCGCGCCGTCGACCGTCACGCGCGACCCCGGCGCGAGGCGCAGCTGGCCGGCGGTGACAACGGTCTCGCCGGGCTGCAGGCCCGACGCGATGACGGTGTCGTCACCCACGGCGCGGTCGATCTTGATGTTGCGAAGCTCGACGGTGTGGTCGGGCTTGACCACGAAGACGTACTGGCCGTTCGGCCCGTTCTGGATCGCGGTGGACGGCGTGACCACCGCGTTGTCCTGCTCGTACAGCGTGAGCACGACGTTCACGAACTGGCCGGGCCACAGCGCCGTGTCCTTGTTCGCGAACTCCGCCTTGAGGCGGATCGTGCCGGTGGTCGTGTCCGCGCTGTTGTCGATGAAGCTGAGGCGCCCGGTGATGGGCGGATGGGTGCCGGAGGGCAGCGTCGTCTGCACCACCAGGTCGCCCTTCGCCTGATGCTCGCGGATCTCGGGCAGATTCTGCTCGGGAACCGAGAACGTCGTGAACACCGGGACGATCTGGTTGATGGTGACGAGCGGATTGGTGTCGTTGGCTTTGACCAGGTTGCCTTCCTGGATCAGGATGCGGCCGGCGTAGCCGTCGAGGGTCGAGCGGATGGTGCAGTAGTCGAGCTGCAGCTTGGCATTGTCCACGGCCGCCTGGTCTCCGCGCACGGTCGCCGCGGCGGTCTCGACGTTCGTCTTGAACTGCTCGTACGCGTCCTTGGAGATGAAGTTCTGCTTGAGCAGATCCAGGTTGCGCGCGTCCTGCGTCTTCGCGCGATCGAGCTGCGCCTGGTCCTTCGCGAGATTCGCCTGCGCCTGCGCGAGCGCGGCCTGGAACGGACGCGGGTCGATCTCGAACAGGACGTCGCCCTTGCGGACGCGATCGCCCTCCTTGAAGTGCACCGAGACGATCTGTCCGTCCACGCGCGCCTTCACCGCGACGGACGTGTAGGGCTCGACGTTGCCCACGGCCGAGAGCCGGACGGGCACGTTCTTGACGGCGACCTTCGCCGTGCTGACCGGCACCGCGGCGGGTCCCTTGGCGGTCGTGGCCCGCGTCTGGCCGGCAATGCGCGGCCACACGAAGAGGGCCACGGCGATCGCAGCCAGAACGAGCAGACCGACGATGGTCGTGCGGCGAAGCGACATCAGGTTGGGGCCGGAAGGCGTGGGGCGGGAAACGAATCCGCAATTATGCGCGACGCGCGCGCCGAATGTGCGGGGACGGCTGACCGCCGGTCATAGACCGCGAAGCGTGGCCGGGATTCCACAAGGCGCGACGGCACGGCGCCGCAATTCGTAACAAAGGGAAACAGGCGCTCGCCTGCGAGAGTCCGTCGGCCGCTTCGCTGCGCCGGGTTCCGTCCGCAGGAGTCGCGCAGCCGCGGCAACGGGCGGCTGAGGCCGCGTGCAGCTCAGCCCTTCACCGCCCCGGCCGTGATGGCGTTCACCAGATGGCGCTCGAGCAGCGCGTAGAGCGCCATGACCGGGACGGCGGCGATCACCGCCGCTGCCATGAGCTCGTTCCATTGCACGCGGTACTCGCCGACCATGTTCGCGATGCCGACCGACATGACGAACATGGACGCGTCGGTCGTCAGGACGAGCGCCCAGACGTAGGAGTTCCATGCGATCAGGAAGGTGAAGAGCGCCACAGCCACCAGGCCCGGACGCGCGAGCGGCAGGATGACCCGGAAGAACGTCTGCAGCACGCCCGCGCCGTCGATATGCGCCGCCTCGTCGAGCTCGCGCGGGATCGAGCGGAAGAAGCCGATCAACATCCACACCGAGAACGGCAGCGCGAACGACGAGTAGGCGAGGATCAGCGCCCAGTACGTGTTGAGCAGCCCGAGATCGGACATGAGCTGGAAGTACGGGATGATGAGGAGCGTCTCCGGCAGCATCTTGGTGAAGAGCAGGAACAGCACGAACGGCGTCGCGCCGCGTGGAAAGAAGCGCGTCACGCCGTACGCCGCGAGCGCGGCAAGCAATACCGACAGCATGGTCGAGCCCAGCGCGACGATCAGGCTGTTGGCGAAATAGCGCGCAACGGGCCGGCTCCGGAGCAGCGACGCGTAGGCGTCGAACGACCAGTGCGCGGACACGAACGTCGGCGGCGACGCGAACACCTCGGCCGTGGGCTTCAGCGACGTGTTGAGCATCCAGTAGAAGGGGAACAGCGTGACCGCAAGCGCCACCAGCGCGACCACCCACAGGATGGCCTGGCCCGCGCGGCGCGGCCGCTTCATGTGCGCTCGATGCGGTCGAGCCGCGCGACCTTGACGTACACCGCGGCGAACGCGAGCACCAGGAGCAGCAGCAGCACGCCGACCGCGGCGGCGTCGCCGAACCGGTTGGCGCGAAAGGCGGTGTTGTACAGCAGCACCGGCAGCGTTTCCGTCGCGCCGGCAGGCCCGCCCGCCGTCATGACGCCGATGATGTCGTAATGCCGGATCGTGTTGATCACGTCGAGCGTGGTCGCGACCACCGTGAGATAGCGCAGGTTCGGCCAGGTGACGTGACGAAAGCGCTGCCACGCACCCGCGCCGTCCATCGCGGCCGCCTCGTACTGCTCCGCGGGAATCGTCTGAAGGCCCGCGAGCATCAGCAGCATCACGAAGGGAACGCCGCGCCACACGTCGACGCCGATCACCGCGCCGAGCGCCGTGCCGGGCTCGCCCAACCATGCCACCGGCGCGTTGACCACGTGCACTGCGCGCAGGAGCCAGTTCACGACGCCGAACTGCGGCTCCAGCAGCCAGAGCCAGATCGTCGCGCCCACGGCGGGCGCGACCATCCACGGTGTGAGGAACGCGATGCGCATCGCCGTGCGCGCAAAGCGCAGCTGGTCGAGCAGCAGGGCAAGCGCCAGGCCGAGGACGAGGTGCAGCGCCACGGACGACGCCGTGAAGACCACGGACACGCCCAGCGAATGCCAGAAGGCGTCGTCCGTCAGCGCGCGCACGTAGTTCGCGAGGCCGACGAACGTCGTGCTGAGGCCGCGCACGCGGTGCAGGCTCGTCCAGAACGCGTGTGCGAGCGGCAGCACGATCACCGCGCCCAGGAACAGCACGACGGGCGCGAGGAAGAAGTAGCCGTAGCGGCGCGGCATGCGAGGTATCGCCTCACCCTGCCTGTCGCGCGCCCATTAGCGCGGGCGCGTGGACACGGCCAGCGGTCCCGCGGCTCAGATGTCCTTCAGCTTCTTCGTGAGCTTCGTGTCCAGCTCGCGGAAGATGTCGTCGGTCTTGTCGGGCGCGAGCAGCGCCTTCTGCACCGCATCGACAATGTCGTTCGACGCGATATCCGCCCACAGCGGGTGGGGCAGCGGATAGCTCCGCGCGTTCTGCCCGATCTTCACGAACTGCTCGAGCATCGGATCCGACTTGAT
>DATJIS010000045.1:0-5328 GCA_035493035.1 Casimicrobiaceae bacterium
CCGGCGGCCATGTCGCGCATGAGCTGCGACAGCACGCCTTGCGGCAACGTATACGCTTCGATCCTGTCTTCGGCAGCGAGCCGCACCAGGCCCGGCGAGTCCACCAGGGCGCTGGTGATCGCGCGCTTCAGCAATCCCTCATGCGCAAGGTGGGTTGCGCCCAGCGCGGCGCGGTCCCCGATGCCGACGATGCTCACCGACGTGATGCCGAGCGGTTTGTGCTCGGCGAGGAATCGCCGCTCGACGGCGGCGAGGAGCGCCTCCGGCACCGAATGTCCGCCGCCCGATCCGCTGATGAGGATCGCGTCGCCGTCCTGGATGAGTTGCGCGGCTTCGTCCGCGGTGATTTTTTCCATGATGACGTTGATGACCTAGGACGCCGGAGCGGACAGCCGGCAGATCTCGAGCGCGTAAACCGCGGCGTGGTCGCGGACCCGCACGCCCAATTGCGCCAGCGCGGGGTCGATGTGCTCGCGCGCCGCGTGCGCGGCGTCGCCGCGGCTCGCCTCGCACAATACGACCCACGCGGGGACGTCGAATGCGCGCGTGCTGGACTCAGCGGTGTCGACGTAGCTCGCGGGACGGTCGGCGGCATAGAGATGACAGGCCACGATGCCCGTGACCGCCATCACCCGGGGAAACACGTCGTCGCGCATGCGCTCCACGATCGCGGCATCGCGGGCAGCGTCGGCAACGAGGCGCATCGCGAGGATGTGCCCGCCCGTGCTCGAGCCGACCGAGTGCGCAACGCGGCACACGGCGCGCGCTGTGTTTCTGAAGTGCTTCAGCGTGCGCACGGTCGACGCGGTCGGTGCGTTCAACCGCGCGAGATACTCCGGCGATACGAGCGCGGCGACGTCGTCCGCCTCGTACATCGTGAGCCATTCCGGTGAATGGCGCGGTCTCGCGAGGC
Organism: Casimicrobiaceae bacterium; assembly: GCA_035493035.1. Lineage (GTDB taxonomy): Bacteria > Pseudomonadota > Gammaproteobacteria > Burkholderiales > Casimicrobiaceae > VBCG01. Next base: position 914 of record DATJIS010000045.1, read on the forward strand.
GACGACCGCGACGGAACCCCGGCAGCGCGAGCCGCTCGGGAATGTGCTCGCTGTCGTGCCAGGCGTAGAACGCCTCGCGTCCCTCGGGCGAAACGTCGTTCCAGATCAGCACGGCGGCGCCGCCGAGCAGCGCACCCTGCGAGTGCCCGGCCGTGGATTCGCGCGCAATCGCGATGTCGCTCATCGTCCCTCGAAGACCGGCTCGCGCTTGGCGAAGAACGCCGCGACGCCCTCGTGCAGGTCGGCGCTGTCGAAGATCCTTTGCTGCGCGGCGGTGGACAGCACGAGCGCGGCGTCGCAGTCGAGATCGTGCGCGGCATCTGCGAGCTCCTTCGCGAGGCGGTTCGACAGCGGCCCGCGCGACATGATCGTCGCCGCCAGCGTGCGCGCGGCGTCGAGCGCGGTGCGCTCCTCGACCACGCGATTCACGATGCCCCACGCCAGCGCCTGCTCGGTCGACACGATGTCGCCGGTGTAGAGCAGCTCCTTGGCGCGCGAAGGACCGACCAGGCGCGCGAGCCGAACCGCGCCGTTGCCCGCGAGACCGCCGAGCCGCGACTCGGTCAGTCCGAGCAAGACGCCCTTGCGGCAGACGCGCAGATCGCAGGCCAGCGCGAGCTCGAGGCCACCGCCGAGCGCCGGTCCGTCGATGGCTGCGATGGTCGGGACCGACACGCGCGCAAGCCTTCGCAGCACCATGTCCTCGAAGAGGATCTTCTCCTCGCTGGCGTCGTCACGGAGGTGGGCGAACTCCCGGATATCGCTGCCGGCGCAAAACGCGCGCGCGTTGCCGCCGTGCACGATCAGGCAGCGCACGTGCATCGCGGCGGCGACTTCGCCGAGCGCTGCGGCGAGGCTGCGCAACAGCGCCTTGTTCACGAGGTTGAGCGGTCCGCTGTCGAGCGCGATCTCCGCGCGCGTACCTTCGATCGTCAGCGTGACCCGCGAATCGCTCACGCGGTGGCTCCTTGCGTGAAGCCGTGCAGGACGCCGAGTCGCTCGAAGTGCCGGTGGATGCGGTCGACGTACGCGGCGAACTGCGGGACGTCGCCCAGCACGATCGGCCGCGGGCGCGGCAGCTCGACCACGATCTGCTCGACCACCTCGCCGGGGCTCGGGCTCATGACGATGATGCGGTCGGAAAGCCCCACGGCCTCCTCCACGCTGTGAGTGATGAACAGCACCGTCGGCCGGCGGCGCATCCACAGCGCCTCGAGGTCCGTGCGGACCTGCAGCCGGGTGAGCGCGTCGAGCGCTCCAAAGGGCTCGTCCATCAGCAGCAGCGAGGGGTCATGGACCAGCGTGCGGATGAGCGACACGCGCTGCCGCATGCCACCCGAAAGTTGCCGCGGGTACTTGTGCATCGCCTGCGCGAGCCGCAGCTGCGCGAACAGCTCCTTGGCCCTGGCCTCGAGGGTCTTGCGGGGCAGCTTGCGGATGTCCGCATGCAGCATCACGTTTTCGATCGCCGTGCGGAAATCGAGCAGCAGGTGATCCTGGAACGCGATACCGACGTCGGTGATGGGCCGCGTCACGGGCTCGCCGCCGATCGTGATGTCGCCGCGGCTGCGCTCGAGCAACCCCGCGACCATCAGCATGAGCGTGCTCTTGCCACAGCCCGACGGGCCCACCACGGACACGAACTCGCCGGCGTCGATGTCGACCGTGACTTCCTTCAGCGCACGAAACGGAGTATCGGTGTCCTCGCCGAACACCTTGGCGACGCGCCGGATCGCGATCGGAACGCCGCATTTGCTTTCGCCCGCGTGCGTCACGACGCGCCCTTCGACGCCTCGACGCCGCCGAGCGGCACCTTCGACACCAGCAGGGCCTTGCGGCCGCGCTGCACGACCTGACCGTCCTGGTTGACGAGCTCGACGTCGAAGGTGGCGATGGCCTGCGTCGGCTTCGACCGGCTGTCGCGCAGCTCCGCGATGCGGTAGTCGACGAAGAGCGTGTCGCCGACGAAGATTGGGCCGACGAATCGCCAGTCGCTGATCCCGAGGAACGCCACCGCCGTTTCCCGCAGCTCGCCCGTACGCGGCCACATCAGGCCGTGCGCAAACGCAAGGCCCAGCATGCCGTGCGCCACGCGCCGGCCGAACTGGCTGTGCTTCGCATACACGTCGCTCGTGTGAAGCTCGGAATAGTCACCGGTCAAGCCCGCGAAGCCGACGATGTCGGCTTCGGTGATCGTGCGCCCCGGGCTGCGAAACGACATGCCGACGTGCAGGTCGTCGTAGCGATAGCCGAGCTTGCGTTCCGTTGCCATGCCGGACCCTGGCGCGTCAACCCTTGCACGCGCGCATCTGCGAGACGGGCGGCAGGAACTCGTCGGTGTAATACGACTTGGGGTCCTGGCCCGCGGGCAGCAGCTTCACTTCCGCGAGGAGCGTCTGGGACTTCGCCCAGAGCGCATCCTCCGCCTTGCCGATGTACTTGGCGCCGCCGCTGCAGAAGAGCGGCGTGATGGCGGCGAGCTCGGCGGTGGCGAGCTTCTCGTTCACCTCGGGGAAGACCTTCTTGAGGTCCTTGATCGCCTGATCGGGATGGTCGAGCGCAAAGCTCCATCCCTTGAGGCTCGCCGCAATGAACTTCCGGACGACGTCGGGATTGCTCTTCAGGTAGTCGTTGCTCGCGAAGATCGAGGTGCTGACGGTCGGCACGCCGTTGGCGGCGAACGTGTAGACGTCGAGCTGCGCGCCCTGCGATTCCGCCTGGATCTGATACGCGTCGATCGAACCCAGCACGGCATCGACCTGCTCCTGGAGCAGCGCGGGCACCATGGACGCGACCGGCATGTCGATCATGTTGATGTCCGACTCCTTGAGCCCGTTCGCCTGGAGCAGCAGCGGCAGCATCGTCGTTTGCGACGAGCCCGACGGCACTCCGACCTTCTTGCCCTTCAGGTCCTTCACCGACTTGATGCCTTTCTTCTTCAGCGCCATCACGGCGTTCGGGTTCGACTGGTAGATCGTCGACACGAGCTTCATCGGCGCGCCCTTGGCGATGAGCTGCATCACCGCGACGGCGTCCGCGTAGGCGAGCTGAGCCCGGCCGTTGGCAACCAGCTGCGCGGTGTTACCGGAGCCGTTGCCCTGCACGAGCGTGACGTCGAGGCCCGCGTCGTTGTAATAGCCTTCCGCCACCGCCGCCGCGAAGCCGGCGTTCGGTCCGCCCGCCATCCAGTTGAGCTGAAACGTGACGGGCGTGCCGGCCGCGCGCGCCGCCGTGGTGGCGAGCGCGAACGTGAACGCGGCGATCGTGAGCGACGTGCGAAGAACGGGACGCATGTGACCTCCTCGGTTGGAACCGCTAGTTGTACTTGGCGCGCTGCCAGGGCGTCATCGCCCATTCGCAGAATTCGACGAGATAGTTGATCGCGATGCCGACGAGCGTCAGCACCATGAGCACGGCGAAGACGAGCTCGATGTCCATGGTGCTGGTTCCGCGCAGCAGCACGTAGCCAAGACCCTTGTTGGCGCCGACGAACTCGGCCACGATGGCCGCGGTCGCCGCGATGGTCGCCGACGTCTTGACCCCCGAGAAGATCACGGGCAGCGCAGCCGGCAGGCGCAGAAAGCGGAACGTATCCCAGCGCGAGGCGCCCATCGATCGGGTGAGGTAGAGCAGGCGGTCGTCGAGGATCATGAAGCCGCTGATGCTCGCGAGCAGAAGTGGAAAGAACGTCATGAGGATCGTCAGCAGGACCTTCGACTCCAGGCCGAAGCCGAGCCATACGAGGAAGAGCGGCGCCACCGCGATCTTCGGCACGAGCTGCATCAGCATGATGGGCGGATACACGACCTGCTTCGCGAGCGCGGAGAGCGCGATCAGCAGCCCGAGCGGAATGGCGGTGACGATGGTCAGCGCAAAGCCGACGAGGATCTCGATCAGCGTCACTTCCGAGTGCCGCCACAGCAGCGGGGCGTCGGTCACCATGCGCGAGAAGACGGCGTCCGGCCCCGGGAGCAGATAGGCCGGGATCCTGAACGCCACCACGGCGCCCCACCACAGCGCGACCATCGCGACGAACGTCAGAGGCGGCAGCAGGTTCCAGAGGAACCGCCGCATGCGGCGCATGCTCTTCGAGCTCGCGGCGCGCGGGCTCCGTGTGAACGAGGCCGCCGACGGCGCCGCCTGCCAATCGTCCGGAGGCGCGATCGCGCCGGCCCGCCTGGTCATTCGTACTGCTCCTCCTCGGCTTCGTGGTGGGTGAGCGTAAGGACAAGCTCCCGTTCGCTCCGAACCATCGATCAATGTTGGAATGGTATTCCATCTTGCTCCGCGCGAAAAGTGGGGTCAGAGGCGATTTAATCGCCGCGAGCCCTGCGCCACGAGCACCGGCATAGCGCGATTAAGTCGTCTCTGACCCTACTTTGCGCGCGACGAAGTCGATGAGCGCCGACATGCCG
>DATJIS010000046.1:0-128180 GCA_035493035.1 Casimicrobiaceae bacterium
GCCGAACGTCGTCTACGAGCTCGAGCACTTCGGCATGCCGTTCGACCGCAACCCCGACGGCACGATCTACCAGCGCCCGTTCGGCGGCCACACCGCCAACTACGGCGAAAAGCCGGTCCAGCGCGCCTGTGCCGCGGCCGACCGCACCGGCCACGCGATGCTGCACACGCTGTATCAGCAGAACGTCAAGGCGCGCACGAACTTCTTCGTCGAGTGGATGGCGCTCGACCTGATCCGCGATGCGGAGGGCGCCGTCGTCGGCGTCACCGCGCTCGAGATGGAGACCGGCCAGCTGCACGTGCTGCAGGCGAAGGCGGTGATGCTCGCGACCGGCGGCGCCGGCCGGATCTTCGCGGCGTCGACCAATGCCTTCATCAACACCGGCGACGGCCTCGGCATGGCCGCGCGTGCCGGCCTGCCGCTCGAGGACATGGAATTCTGGCAATTCCATCCGACGGGGGTCTACGGCGCCGGTGTGCTGCTCACCGAAGGCTGCCGCGGCGAGGGTGCGATCCTGCGCAACGGCAACGGCGAGCGCTTCATGGAGCGCTATGCGCCGAACCTGAAGGACCTGGCGTCTCGCGACGTGGTGTCGCGCTCGATGGACCAGGAGATCAAGGAAGGCCGCGGCTGCGGGCCCAACAAGGACTACGTGCTGCTGAAGCTCGACCATCTCGGCCCGGAGGTGATCAACAAGCGGCTGCCGTCGATCCGCGAGATCGCGATCAAGTTCGCCAACGTCGATCCGATCAAGGAGCCGATTCCCGTGGTGCCGACCATCCATTACATGATGGGCGGCATTCCGACCAACGTGCACGGCCAGGTCGTGGCGCCGCGCGACGGCAATCCCAACGCGGTGGTGGAAGGCCTCTATGCGGTGGGCGAGTGCGCATGCGTCTCGGTGCACGGCGCGAACCGCCTCGGCACCAACTCGCTGCTCGACCTCCTCGTGTTCGGCCGCGCCGCGGGGAACTTCATCGTCGAGCGCAACCTCGCGCCGCAGCCGCACAAGGACCTGCCGCGCAATGCGGCCGAGGCAGCGCTCGCACGTCTGGCGCGGATCGACGGTTCGACCTCCGGCGAGTCGGTCGCGGAGGTCGCCGCCGATCTTCGCCGCGCCATGCAATCGCATTGCGGCGTCTTCCGCAACGAGGCGCTCCTCAGCGAAGGCGTTGCCAAGGTGATGGAGCTCGCGGAGCGGTCGCAGCGCGTCGCGATCAAGGACAAGAGCCGCACGTTCAATACCGCCCGGGTCGAGGCGCTGGAGCTCGACAACCTCATGGAGACCGCCAAGGCGACCATCGTGTCGGCCGCGGCACGTCGCGAATCGCGCGGAGCGCAGGCGCGCAGCGACTACCCGAATCGCGATGACGTGAACTGGCTCAAGCACACGCTCTGGTATCGCGACGGCAACCGGCTCGATTACAAGCCGGTGAACCTGAAGCCGCTCTCGGTCGAAGCGTTTCCGCCGAAGGCGCGGACGTATTGAGATCGCTGCGGCGCAACACCACATTCAACAACGACCCGATGATCGACGTCCACGCTCGCACCGCGCGCTGCCCCGAGGCGGGGCGCCGGCCGCTCCCCGGGGCGGCCCCTCGGAAGTGCCGCCGATGAAATTCCGCATCTACCGCTACGATCCGGAGAAGGACGCGAAGCCTTATCTCCAGGAGTACGACGTCGCGCTGGATCCGCACGACCGCATGCTGCTCGACGCGCTGGTGCGGGTGAAGGCGGTCGACGACTCGCTCGCGTTCCGCCGCAGCTGCCGCGAGGGCGTGTGCGGCTCGGATGCCATGAACATCAACGGCAAGAACGGGCTCGCCTGCATCACCAATCTCAAGTCGCTGAAGGAACCGGTGGAGCTGCGGCCGCTGCCGGGGCTGCCCGTCATCCGCGATCTCATCGTGGACATGAGCCAGTTCTTCAAGCAGTACCACTCGGTGCGCCCGTACCTCATCAACGACACGCCGCCGCCCGAGCGCGAGCGCCTGCAGTCGCCGGAGGACCGCGACGAGCTGAACGGCCTCTACGAGTGCATCCTGTGCGCATGTTGCTCGACAGCGTGCCCGTCGTTCTGGTGGAACCCCGACAAGTTCGCGGGCCCGGCGGCGCTGCTGCAGGCTTACCGCTTCATCGCCGACAGCCGCGACACCGCGCTCAACGAGCGCCTCGACAATCTCGAGGACCCGTACCGTCTGTTCCGCTGTCACACGATCATGAATTGCGTCGACGTATGCCCGAAGGGCCTCAACCCGACGCGCGCGATCGAGCTGATCAAGGACGCGATGGTCAAGCGGACGGTGTGATGGATCCCCTGCCAGCGCCCGCCGCTGCCGATGCGCTGCGCGCGACGGAGCCGGTCGACGCGCGCCGGCTCGCGCGTGTCCGCTGGCGCGCGCGCCGCGGAATGCTCGAGAACGACCTGGTGCTCACGCGCTTCCTCGACCGGCGCGGCGCCGACCTCACCGAAGCGGAGATCGCCGCGCTCGATCGCCTGCTCGATCTGCCCGACAACGAGCTGTGGGACAGGATCTGCGGGCGGGGGGAGCGCGATGCGACGCTGCAGCCGATGCTCGATGCCCTGAGCCGCGCATGAGCCGACCCCTCGACGCGACACCGGATGCCGGCGCCGCGACACGCACCCCGTCCAAAGGAACCTCAATGGCCGACCGAAACGTCACGTTCAACTTTTCCGATGGCGCGCCGTCGATCACCTTTCCGATCATCTCGGGCACGATAGGCCCCGACGTCATCGACATCCGCCCGCTGTACGCCAAGACGGGCGAGTTCACGTACGACCCGGGCTTCCTGTCGACCGCGGCGTGCCGATCGGCCATCACGTACATCGACGGCGACAAGGGCGAGCTGCTCTACCGCGGCTATCCGATCGAGGAGCTCGCGGTGCAGTGCGACTACCTCGAGACGTGCTACCTGCTCCTGTACGGCGAGCTTCCGAACAAGAAGCAGGCGAAGGACTTCGACGACCTCGTGACGCATCACACGATGGTCAACGAGCAGATGCAGTTCTTCATGCGCGGATTCCGCCGCGACTCGCATCCGATGGCGGCGCTGACCGGCCTGGTCGGCGCCCTGTCGGCGTTTTATCCCGACTCGATCAACGTTCACGACGCGCGCGAGCGCGACATCTCGGCGATCCGCCTGATCGCCAAGATGCCGACGCTGGTCGCGATGGCGTACAAGTACTCGATGGGCCAGCCGTACATGTACCCGCGCAACGAGCTGTCGTACGCGGCGAACTTCATGCGCATGATGTTCGCCACACCCTGCGAGGACTACACGCCCAACGACGTGCTGGTGCGCGCGCTCGACCGCATCTTCATCCTGCACGCCGACCACGAGCAGAACGCCTCGACGTCGACGGTGCGCCTGTGCGCGTCGTCGGGCACCAACCCGTTCGCCGCGATCGCCGCGGGCATCGCCTGCCTGTGGGGTCCCGCGCACGGCGGCGCCAACGAGGCGGCGCTCAACATGCTCTACGAGCTGCAGGCCCAGGGCGGCGAGGCGAAGCTCGGCGAGTTCGTCGCCAAGGCCAAGGACAAGAACTCCAACGTGCGCCTGATGGGCTTCGGCCACCGGGTGTACAAGAACTACGACCCGCGTGCCAAGCTGATGCGCGAGACCTGCTACGAAGTGCTCAACGCCACCGGCATGGGCGACGACCCGCTGTTCAAGCTCGCCATGGCGCTCGAGAAGGTGGCGCTCGAGGACGACTATTTCGTGTCGCGCAAGCTGTACCCGAACGTCGACTTCTACTCCGGTATCGTGCAAAAGGCGATCGGCATCCCGGTGCAGCTCTTCACCGCCATCTTCGCGCTCGCGCGCACGGTGGGCTGGATCGCGCAGCTGAACGAGATGATCGCCGATCCGGAGTACAAGATCGGCCGGCCCCGGCAGCTTTATGTCGGGGCCGCAAGGCGGTCCGTCAAGCCGCTCAACGAAAGATAGAAGGGCGGGGCCGCCGCGCGGCCCCGATTTCATCGGAAGTTTTCCGGAGCAACGCCGTGGGCACCATGCAGGAGCTCGAACAGACCAGCACCCTCTTCGGCAGCAACGCGCCGTTCATCGAGGAGCTCTACGAGGAATACCTCGCCAATCCGGAGGCCGTGAGTCCGGAATGGCGCGACTACTTCGACGAGCTGCGCGGCGACGCGCGCGACGTCGCGCACGCGCCGGTGATCGAGTCGTTCCGCGAGCTCGCGCGGAGCAAGCGCGTGGCCGGCGCGATGGTCGACTCGACGACCATGCACAAGCAGGTGCTGGTGCTGCGACTCATCAGCAAGTACCGCACGCTCGGCATGCTGCACGCCGACCTCGACCCGCTGAAGCGCCAGGAGCCCGCGTACATCCCGGATCTCGACCTGCGCACCTACGGCTTCACGGAGGCGGACCTCGACACCGAGTTCGACGTCGGCTCGTACAAGCTCGGCCCTTCGCGCATGCGCCTGCGCGAGCTCATCGCGGCGCTCGACGACACGTACACGCGCACGCTCGGCGCCGAGTACATGTACATCTCGGACACGCCGACCAAGCGCTTCATCCAGGAGCGGCTCGAGCCGATCCGCTCGCGCCCGACCTACACCGCCGACTACCGCAAGCACATCCTGGAGCGCCTCACCGCGGCCGAGACGCTGGAGCGCTACCTGCATACCCGATACGTGGGGCAGAAGCGATTCTCGGGCGAGGGTGGGGATTCGCTCATCCCGATGCTCGACCTGCTGATCCAGCGCGCCGGCGCGGCCGGCGTCGGCGAGATCGTGCTGGGCATGGCGCACCGGGGCCGTCTCAACGTGCTCGTGAACACGCTCGGCAAGATGCCGAGCGATCTCTTCTCCGAGTTCGAGGGCAAGGCGCAGCAGGAATTGCCGGCGGGCGACGTGAAGTATCACCAGGGCTTCTCGTCCGACGTGTCGACGCCGGGCGGACCGGTGCACCTGACGCTCGCGTTCAATCCATCGCACCTCGAGATCGTGAACCCTGTCGTCGAAGGCTCGGTGCGCGCGCGCCAGCACCGTCGCAAGGATCCGAAGGGCGACCAGGTTCTGCCCGTGCTGATGCACGGCGACGCGGCCATCGCAGGGCAGGGCGTGGTGCAGGAATGCCTCAACATGTCGCAGACGCGCGGCTACTACACCGGCGGCACGATCCACATCGTGATCAACAACCAGATCGGCTTCACCACGTCGGATCCGCGCGACACGCGCGGCACGCTCTACTGCACCGACATCGCGAAGATGATCGAGGCGCCGATCCTGCACGTGAACGGCGACGATCCGGAGGTGTGCCTGCTCGCGGTGGAGATCGCGCTCGACTACCGCCAGCGCTTCCACAAGGACGTATTCATCGACCTCGTGTGCTTCCGCCGGCTCGGCCACAACGAGGCCGACGAGCCGATGATCACGCAGCCGCTGATGTACAAGAAGATCGCGCAGCATCCCGGCACGCGCAAGCTGTATGCCGACCGGCTCATCGCCGCAGGCATCGTGACCGAGGACGAGGCGGACGGCATGATCGCCACCTATCGCGCCGCGATGGACAAGGGCTACCACACCAACACGACGGTGCTGTCGAACTACAAGCCGCCGTTCATCGTCGACTGGACGCCCTACAAGAACCGGCACTGGACCGACCCGACGGACACGCGCGTGCCGATGGCGCGGCTGAAGGAGCTCGGCCACAAGGTGACGAGCGTGCCGGAGCACTTCAAGCTCCATCCGCGCGTGGAGAAGATCATGGCCGATCGGCGCGCGATGGTCGACGGCAAGGTGCCCGTCGACTGGGGCATGGGCGAGATCCTCGCGTACGCGAGCCTGCTCGACCAGGACTTCGGCGTGCGTTTTTCCGGCGAGGACGTCGGACGCGGCACGTTCTCGCATCGTCACGTGGTGCTGCACGACCAGAACCGCGAGAAGTGGGATTCCGGCACGTGGATCCCGCTGCAGCACATCAAGGACGGCCAGCCCGATTTCGAGATCATCGACTCGGTGCTGACCGAGAGCGCGGTGCTCGGCTTCGAATACGGCTACACGACGTCGGAGCCCAACCAGCTCGTCATCTGGGAAGCGCAGTTCGGCGACTTCGCCAACGGCGCGCAGGTGGTCATCGACCAGTTCATCAGCGCCGGCGAGGTGAAGTGGGGACGCATCTGCGACCTCGTCATGTTCCTGCCGCATGGCTACGAAGGGCAGGGGCCGGAGCATTCGTCCGCGCGTCCGGAACGCTACCTTCAGCTGTGCGCGCAGCACAACATGCAGGTCATCGTGCCCACGACGCCGGCGCAGACGTTCCACATGCTGCGGCGCCAGATGCTGCGCATGTGGCGCAAGCCGCTCATCGTCATCACGCCGAAGAGCCTGCTGCGGCACAAGGAGGCCGTGTCGTCGCTGGAGGATCTCGCCGACGGGCGCTTCCAGAACGTGGTCAGCGAGATCGACAAGCTCGACGCGAAGAAGGTGAAGCGCGTGATCGTGTGCTCGGGCAAGGTCTATTACGAGCTTCTCGCGCATCGCCGCGAGCGCAAGATCGACGACGTCGCCATCGTGCGCCTCGAGCAGCAGTACCCGTTCCCGCACGACGACTACAAGCGCACGATCGCCCAGTACCCCAATGCGCAGCAAGTCGTGTGGTGCCAGGAGGAGCCGCAGAACCAGGGCGCCTGGTATCGCCTCAACTTCTACCTGCGCTCCGATCTCGACGCGCGAAAGTCGCTGTACTACGCCGGTCGTCCGGTGTCCGCTTCGCCCGCGGTCGGCTACGCCGCGAAGCACAACGCCGAGCAGAAGAGGGTCGTCGAGGACGCGTTCGCGGTCGAGTTGCGCTCCGGCGAGATGGTGATCGCACGGTAACCAACCGCCTCGCCCGCCTCTTTCCGCCAGGGAAGAGGGCGCCCGACCGAGCGGGCGAGGCGGCGCCCCATAACAAGAGAGCACGCTCATGCGAATCGAAGTGAAGGTGCCGCAGCTGCCCGAATCGGTGGCCGAGGCGACGCTCGTCAACTGGCACAAGAAGCCCGGCGACGCCGTCAAGCGCGACGAGAACCTCATCGACGTCGAGACCGACAAGGTCGTGCTCGAGCTGCCAGCGCCATCGGACGGCGTGCTGACCGAGATCACGCGCCCGGACGGCTCGACCGTGACCTCCAACGACGTCATCGCCGTCATCGACACCGACGCCAAGGCCGGCGCGGCGAAGGCCGAAGGCGCGAAAGCGGAAGCCACGCCGCCGCAGCCCGCCGCCGCGAAACCCGAAGCTACGCCGTCGCAGCCCGCCGCCGCTCCGAAGCCGCCGTCGCCCGGGCAGTCCGCGGCTCAGCCGGCGCCCGCCGCGGCCAGGCAGGCGCCCGCGGCCGCCGCGACCGCGACCGGCGGCAACGGCGCGACCGCGATGCCCGCCGCGCGCAAGATGATGGCCGACCAGGGCGTCGAGCCCGCGAGCGTGCAGGGCACGGGTCGCGGCGGCCGCATCACCAAGGGCGACGTGATCGCCGCGGCTGAAGCGAAAGCCGCCGCCGCGCAGTCGGCGCAAAGCGCCGCGCCACCGGCGCCGACCGCGAAGCCCGCGGCGCCGGCCGCGAAACCGCCCGCACAAGCGCCGGGCGTGCAGCTGCCTGCCGCGCTCGGCTCGCGTCCCGAGCAGCGCGTGCCGATGTCGCGCCTGCGCCAGCGTGTGGCGGAGCGCCTGGTGCAGTCGCAGTCGACCGCCGCGATCCTCACCACGTTCAACGAAGTGAACATGCAGCCGGTCATCGACCTGCGCAATCGCTACAAGGAGCGCTTCGAGAAGGAGCACGGCGTGAAGCTCGGCTTCATGGGCTTCTTCGTGAAGGCCGTCGTCCACGCGTTGAAGAAATTCCCGCAGGTGAACGCGTCCATCGACGGCACCGACATCGTCTATCACGGCTACTACGACATCGGCATCGCGGTCGGCAGCCCGCGCGGCCTCGTCGTGCCGATCATTCGCGACGCCGACCAGCTTACGATTGCGGAGATCGAGAAGCAGATCGGCGAATTCGGCAAGCGCGCGCAGGACGGCAAGCTGACGGTCGAGGAGCTCACCGGCGGCACGTACACCATCAGCAACGGCGGCGTGTTCGGCTCGATGCTGTCCACGCCGATCATCAATCCGCCGCAGTCGGCCATCCTCGGCGTGCACGCGACGCGCGACCGCGCGGTGGTCGAGAACGGGCAGATCGTGATCCGGCCGATGAACTACCTCGCGCAGTCGTACGATCACCGCATCATCGACGGCCGCGAGGCGGTGCTCTCGCTGGTCGCGATCAAGGAAGCGCTGGAGGATCCGGCGCGCATGCTGCTCGATCTTTGAGCGCGCGCCATGGCTGACACCTTCGACGTCGTCGTCATCGGCGGCGGTCCCGGCGGGTACACCGCCGCGATCCGCGCGGCGCAGCTCGGGTTCAAGACGGCGTGCATCGACGACTGGACGCGCGCCGACGGCAAGCCGGCGCCCGGTGGAACGTGCACCAACGTCGGATGCATTCCCTCGAAGGCGCTGCTCCAGTCCTCGGAGAACTACGAGAACGTCGCGCAGGGCTTCGTCGACCACGGCATCGACGTGAAGGGCCTGTCGATCGACGTGAAGCGCATGCTCGCGCGCAAGGACAAGGTCGTCGGCCAGAACAACGACGGCATCCTCTACCTGTTCCGCAAGAACAAGATCACGTTCTTCCACGGGCGCGGGGCGTTCACCGGCCGCGGCGGCGAGACGTGGCAGATCCAGGTTCATGGCGCGAAGCCGGCGGACCTCGATGCGACGCACGTCGTCATCGCGACCGGCTCGAAGCCGCGCGCGCTGCCGGGCGTGGCGTTCGACAACGTGCGCATCCTCGACAACGACGGCGCGCTCGCCATTCCGGAGGTGCCACGGCGGCTCGGCGTCGTCGGTGCGGGTGTGATCGGGCTCGAGATGGGCAGCGTATGGCGGCGGCTCGGCGCCGAGGTGACCATGCTCGAGGCGCTGCCCGACTTCCTCGGTGCGGTCGACACCGCCGTGGCGAAGGAGGCGCAGAAGGCATTCGCGAAGCAGGGCCTCGCCATCCACACCGGCGTGAAGATCACCGAGGTCAAGGCCGGCAAGAGCGACGTGCAGGTCGCGTGGACCGACGCCGCCGGCAAGTCGCAGTCCGCGACGTTCGACCGGCTGATCGTCTCGATCGGGCGCGTGCCGTATACCGAGGGCCTCGGCGCCGACGCGGTCGGCCTTGCGCTCGATGAGCGTGGCTTCGTGGCCGTGGACGCCGAGTGCCGCACGAATCTCGCCAACGTGTGGGCCATCGGCGACGTCGTGCGCGGGCCGATGCTCGCGCACAAGGCCGAGGAGGAGGCGGTGGCCGTCGTCGAGCGGATCGCGGGCGAGCACGGCCACGTCGACTTCAACACGATCCCCTGGGTCATCTACACCTGGCCGGAGATCGCATGGGTCGGCCAGAACGAGCAGCAGCTCAAGGCGGCGGGCGTCGAGTATCGCGTCGGCACCTTTCCCTTCACGGCGAATGGCCGTGCGCGCGCGATGGGGGAGACGACCGGATTCGTGAAGATGGTCTCGGACGCGAAGACCGATCGCATTCTCGGCGTGCACATCATCGGGCCGTACGCCTCCGAGCTCATCGCCGAGGCGGTCGTGGCGATGGAGTTCGGTGCGTCGAGCGAGGACATCGCGCGCATCGTGCATGCGCATCCCACGCTGTCGGAAGCGACCAGGGAAGCGGCGCTCGCCGTGCTGGGCCGCAGCCTCAATTTCTAGCGTGGGACTGGCCGATTATCCCGGCCAGATCGAGCGCCGCCAGGGCGCACTCATCGACTTCCTCGAGCCGCTCCTCGCGCAGCGGCGGGCGACGCTCGACCACGCGCAGGCCACGGCGCTCGATCGCCTGCAGACGCTCGCCGACGAGCTGACCGCGTTCCGCGAGGCGCGGCAATCGGCGCTGAAGCGTCTCTTTGCCCCGCCCGACGTGCCGCGCGGCGTGTACCTGCACGGCGGCGTCGGCCGCGGCAAGAGCTTCCTCATGGATGCGTTCTTCGCCGCCGTGCCGGTGCCGCGCAAGACGCGCGTGCATTTCCACGCGTTCATGCGCGACGTGCACGCCGGGCTCGCGCAGGTGAAGGACGAGGAGGATCCGCTCGCCGTCGTGGCGGCGGGCATCGCGCGCCAATGGCGCCTCGTCTGCTTCGACGAGTTCCACGTCTCCGATATCGCCGACGCGATGATCCTCGGCCGGCTTCTCACCGCGCTGTTCGAGGCGGGCGTCGTGTTCGTGATGACGTCGAACTACGCACCCGACGACCTCTGGCCCAATGGCCTGCAGCGCGAGCGGTTCCTGCCGACCATCGCGCTGATCAAGCGATGGCTGGACGTGGTGGAGATGGACGCGGGCGTCGACTACCGCCTGCGGGCGCTCACGCACCTGGATACCTGGCACGTGCCTGCAGGCCCGAGCGCCGATGCGGCGCTCGCACGAGCGTTCGACGCCATGCGGAGCGGCGATGACGAGGACCGCCGCCTCATGGTCGAAGGCCGCACGCTGCAGGCACGGCGGCGCTCCGGGAGCATGGCCTGGTTCGACTTCGCCGCGCTGTGCGACGGGCCGCGATCCCAGCGCGACTACCTGGAGCTCGCACGACGGTTCTCGGTGCTCATCGTCTCGGACATCCCCAGGCTCGGGCCGGATACCGCCGATCAGGCGCGCCGCTTCACCTGGTTGATCGACATCCTGTACGATCACCGCGTGAAGCTGCTCGCGTCCGCCGAAGCGCCCGCCGAGGCGCTCTACACGCAAGGACCGAATGCCCACGAGTTCCCGCGCACCGTGAGCAGGCTGACCGAAATGCGCACCCACGATTACATGGCACTCCCGCACGTCTGCGAGGAGGCGCCTTTCTGACGCATCCCATCCGCCATTCGAGGCTCGACTGAGGAGGACTCACCCGTGCAGACGTTCAAGGCCTACCGCACGTTCCAGGACGACACCCGCATCTTGAGCCGCTTCGTCGACCTGTCGCTGGACGACCTCGACGCGGGCGACGTCGTGATCCGCACCAAGTACTCCACGATCAACTACAAGGACGCGCTCTCCTACAGCGGCGCCGGGCGCATCATGCGCAAGTACCCGACGGTCGCCGGCATCGACATGGCGGGGACGGTGGAGCGGTCGAACGACCCGCGCTGGAAGCGGGGCGACAAGGTGATCGTCACCGGTTACGACATGGGCGTGTCGCACGACGGCGGCTATGCCGAGTACGTGCGCGTGCCGGCGGACTGGGTCGTGCGGCGCCCGGAGAGCATGACGGCCTTCGACGCGATGACGCTCGGCACGGCGGGGTTCACCGCCGCGCTCGCCATTCATCTGATGCTGCACAACGGGCTGGATCCGGCGAACGGCCCGGTGGCGGTCACTGGCGCGACGGGCGGCGTCGGCTCGGTGGCGATCGAGATCCTCTCGAAGCTGGGCTATCAGGTCACCGCCATCACCGGCAAGCAGGAAGGCGTGCATTACCTGCGGGAGATCGGCGCGAGCGACGTGCTGCTGCGCCAGTCGCTCGATGTCGGAAAGGTGAAGCCGCTCGACAAGGCGACGTGGGCGGGTGCCGTGGACAATCTTGGCGGCGATCTCCTCGCGTGGCTGCTGTCCACCGCCAAGGTGGGCGGCCGCGTGGCGGCCGTGGGGCTCGCGGCCGACATGAAGCTCTCGACCAGTGTCGCACCGTTCATCCTGCGCGGCGTGCAGCTGCTCGGGGTCGACAGCGTCAACTGCCCGATGGACCTGCGACAGCGGCTCTGGAACAAGCTCGCGGTCGACTGGCGTCCGGACCGCGTGCACGACCAGGTGCGTACCATCGACTTCGACGAGCTGCCCACGCACTTCGATGCGTACCTGAAGGGCACGGTGCGCGGAAGGACCGTCGTGCGGATCGGCGCCGACAGTCATCCTTGAAAGGCGCGGCACCGGGTCGCAGGCGCGCACGATGAACACGTACCGCGAATTCCATCACCGCTCGCTCCACGACCGCGACGCCTTCTGGCGCGAGGAGGCGCGGCTGATCGACTGGCACACCCCGTTCACGCAGGTTCTCGACTATTCGCGGCCGCCCTTCGCGCGATGGTTCGTGGGCGGCCGCACGAACCTGTGCCACAACGCCGTCGATCGGCACGTCGCGCAGCGCGGCGACCAACCCGCGCTCGTGTACATCTCCACCGAGACCGGCCAGCAGGCAACGTACACGTACCGCGAGCTCGCGCGCGAGGTGAACCGCTGCGCCGCGATGTTCGCGTCGCTCGGTGTGCGCCGCGGCGAGCGCGTGCTGCTGTACATGCCGATGATCCCCGAGTCGGTGTTCGCGATGCTGGCCTGCGCGCGACTCGGTGCGATCCATTCGGTCGTGTTCGGCGGCTTCGCCGCGGCGAGCCTCGCGACACGCATCGACGACGCGAAGCCGACCCTCATGGTCACCGCCGATGCCGGCATGCGCGCGGGCAAGCCGATCCCGTACAAGCACCTCGTCGACGACGCGCTGCGCATTGCGCGCCATCCACCGGCGCGGGTGGTGATCGTCGACCGCGGCCTCGATCGCCAGATGCCGCGCACCGCATCGCGCGACGTGGACTACGCGGCGCTGCGCGAGCAGCATCTGGATGCCGAAGTGCCGTGCGCATGGCTCGAATCGTCGGAGCCCTCGTACATCCTGTTCACCTCGGGCACGACGGGGAGGCCCAAGGGCGTGCAGCGCGACACCGGCGGCTACGCGGTGGCGCTCGCCTCGTCGATGCGGCGCATCTTCGCGGTCGAGCCGGGCGAGACGATGTTCACCACGAGCGACATCGGCTGGGTGGTGGGGCATTCGTACATCGTCTACGGGCCGCTCATCAACGGCAGCACGACGATCATGTACGAAGGGCTGCCGATCCGTCCCGACCCCGCCATCTGGTGGCGCATCGTCGAGGAGCATCGCGTGCGTTCGATGTTCAGCTCGCCGACCGCGATCCGCGTGCTGAAGAAGCAGGACCCGTCGTTCATGAAGCGGCACGACCTGTCGTCGCTGCGCTACCTGTTCCTCGCGGGCGAGCCGCTCGACGAGCCGACGGCGCGATGGGCCGGCGAGTCGCTCGGCGTGGCCATTGTCGACAACTACTGGCAGACGGAGACGGGCTGGCCGATCCTCTCGGCGCAGCCAGGCGTCGAGGACGCACCGCGCAAGCTCGGCTCGCCCTCGTTTCCCGTGTACGGCTACGACGTGCGCCTCCTGCATGAGGCGACCGGACAGCCGGTGGGCATCAACGAGAAGGGCGTCCTGACCCTCGTGCCGCCGCTGCCGCCGGGCTGCATGACCACCGTCTGGGGCGACGACGCGCGATTCGTGTCGACGTACTTCGAGACGCTGCCGGGGCAGCGGGTCTACTCCACGTTCGACTGGGCGACCCGCGACGCCGACGGTTACTACTTCGTGCTCGGGCGTACCGACGACGTCATCAACGTCGCGGGCCACCGTCTCGGCACGCGCGAGATCGAGGAGGCCGTGCAGGCGCATCCCGGCATCGCGGAGGTCGCGGTGGTGGGCGTGTCGGATCCGGTGAAGGGCCAGGTACCCGTCGCCTTCGCGGTGCCTCGGGAGGCCGCGCGCACGTCGACCCCCGACGACGCGGCCATCCTGCGCCGCGAAGTGATGGACACGGTGGACCGCGAGCTGGGCGCGATCGCCCGGCCCGCGCAGGTGCATTTCGTCGCGCTCCTGCCGAAGACGCGCTCGGGCAAGCTCCTTCGGCGCTCCATCCAGGCGCTTGCCGAGGGCCGTGATCCCGGGGACCTGACCACCATCGAGGATCCCGCGGCGCTGGAGCAGCTGCGAAGCGTGCTCTCCTCGCCCGTGGCGTCCTGAGCGCGCCGCCGTCCCGCGCGACGATGGCGCCTCGAGTCGGCCGCCTTCGCGCGATGGGCGATAATGCTCGTTTTCCCTCGCTCGATGCCCTCCGCAGCCCATCCCGGTCACGTACCGGTCGCCGAACTCGTGCGCGGCGCCACGGTGGAGTCCGTGCACTACGGCTCCGTCGCCGTCGTGGATCGCGAAGGACGCCTGCTGCATGCGGCCGGCGACCCGCACGCGGTGACGTTCACCCGTAGCGCGCTGAAGCCGCTGCAGGCGCTGCCGTTCGTCGCCGCCGGCGGCATCGAGCGCTTCGGTTATTCGAAGGCGCAGACCGCGCTGCTCTGCGCGAGCCATTCGGGCGAGCCGCGCCACGTCGAAGCCGTCGCCGACATGCTGGCGCGCGCGGGCAATCACGGCACCGACCTCCAATGCGGCACGCATCCGCCCGGCTTCTACGATGCGCGGGGCGACGTTCCGCCGCCGCCGCCGTACTCGCCGCTGCAGCACAACTGCTCGGGCAAGCACAGCGGCATGCTGGCGTGGTGCACGCAGCACGGCGCGGCCAAGGCGGACTACCTCGCGTACGAGCACCCGCTGCAGCACGAGATCCGGCGTGCAGTCGCGACGTTCACGGGCATCGCCGAAGACCGGCTTCTGGCGGGCATCGACGGCTGCTCGGCGCCGAACTATGCCGTGCCGCTGTCGGCACTGGCGCGCGCGTTCGCGCGCCTTGCGACGGCCGACGTCGACGCCGACTATGGTCGCGCGCCGCGAACGCTGGCCGACGCCATGACGGCGCATCCCGAGATGGTCTCCGGCGCTCATCGCAGCGACCTCGCGTTGATGGAAGCCGGCCGCGGCGACTGGGTGACGAAGATAGGCGCCGAAGGCGTGCAGGCCATCGGCATTCGCAGCCACGGCATCGGCATCGCGATCAAGGTCGCCGATGGCCAGAAGCGCGGCCTCTATCCGGTCATCGTCGCCGTGCTCGACGCGCTGGGCGTCCTCGACACGGCCGCGCGCGAGGTGCTCGCGACATGGGGGCCCCACGCGATCTCGAACTACCGCGGGCTCCGCACGGGTGAGATTCGCAGCTCCGTTGTACTGGACAAGCGGGCCGACCGATGAGCGCGGCGAGCCACGGGAATAATTCACGTGCAAGTGCCTGCCGCAGCTTGAACTTCGACAAAGTGCAACGGTCTGTTGCTACCAACGCGTGCGCCGCCAGCGAGTCCGGGAAGCGCGGCTTCCAGGATTCGCCGAACAGCCGGCAGCCGCGCCCTCCGTTCGGCGGGCATAACAAAGACATGAATCAGGGACGGCCCGCGGATGGGTGATCGCGAAGTCGATCAGCAGCTGGTGCTGCGAGCGCAACGGGGTGACAAGCGTGCGTTCGAGCTGCTGGTGACGAAATACCAGCGCAAGCTGGGGCGGCTCCTGTCGCGGTTGGTGCGCGACCCGGCGGAAGTCGAGGACGTGACCCAGGAAGCCTTCATCAAGGCCTACCGGGCGCTTCCCAGCTTCCGGGGCGACAGTGCGTTCTACACGTGGCTGTATCGCATTGCGATCAACACGGCGAAGAACTACCTCGTCGCCATGGGCAGAAGGGCGCCGACCTCGACCGGTTTCGATCACGAGGATGCGGAGAGTTTCGAGGAGGCGGAGCAGTTGCGCGACACCGCCACGCCGGAGGGCGAGCTGCTCGGCAAGCAGATCGCCGCGACGGTGAACCGCGCGATGGACCAGCTGCCGGACGACCTGCGCACCGCGATCACGTTGCGCGAGATCGAAGGGTTGAGCTACGAGGAAATTGCGAACGTGATGAATTGCCCGATCGGCACCGTGCGCTCCCGGATCTTCCGCGCGCGCGAGGCGATCGCCGCCGAGCTGCGACCCCTGCTCGGCACAGACGAGAACCGGAGATGGTGAGATGAACGAGAAGATTTCCCGCCTCATGGACGGCGAGCTCGACGGCGTCGAGTTGTCCACTGTGCTGGCGGGCCTGAAGGCCCCCGAAGCGCTGCAAACCTGGACGTGCTATCACGCGATCGGCGACGCGCTGCGCCGCGACGCGCCGGCGCGCGCATTCGCATGCGGCATCGCGCCCGACTTCGCGCGGCGCCTCGCCGCCGAGCCCACGGTCGTTGCGCCGCGCGGCACGATGGTCGAGCGCACCGCGACGTGGGCGTGGGCCGCGGCTGCAACCGTTGCCGCCGTCGGCATCGTCGGCTGGACCGCGTTCTCGCTCGTCGATGAAACGCCGGCGGCCGTCGCGAAGGCGCGCGAGGCCGGCAGCCTTCGCGCCGCGCAGGTGCGGCAGGTCGCCGTCGTTCCGTCCGACTATCTCGTGGCGCACCAGGAATACTCACCCTCCACGGCACTTCAGGCCGTCGGGCCGTATCTGCGGGCCGCGGCCGTGCAAGGCAGCGAAGCCCGACCCTGATCCTGCGTGATGCGTCGCCCGTTGCGTTTTCCTCGTCGAATGGCCGGCCGGCTCGCACCGGCCGCGTTTTTGTGGATCGCCTTCGCTCACGCCGCGAATGCGCAGGATGCCGCCCAGTGGCTCGCGCGCGCGGCCAAGGCCGCGCGTGAGCTCAACTATGTCGGCACGATCGTCTACCAGATCGACGGGCGCGTGGAGACTTCGCGCCTCGCGCATGCCTTCGACAACGGCGTCGAGCTCGAGAAGCTCGTGAGCCTCGACGGCCCGGCGCGCGAGGTCGTTCGAACGTCGAGCGACGTGCGCTACTACTATCCCGACGCCAAGATCGTGAAGGTCGAGCCCCGCACGGTCGGCAACGCGTTTCCATTGCTGTCGCCGGAGCAGCAACGCTCGCTGTCGCAGTACTACAACTTTCACGTCGTGAGCGGCGAGCGCGTCGGCGGCCATGCCGCCGAGGTCGTGTCGTTCGAGCCGCGCGATGGCCTGCGCTACGGCCACCAGTTCTGGTCGGACGCCGCCACGGGCCTCTTGCTGAAGGCACGCACGGTGAGCGAGCGCGGTGACGTGGTCGAGCAGTTCGCCTTCACCGATCTGCAGGTCGGAACCAAGATCGACCGCTCGCTGGTCGAGCCGTCGTGGCCCACGCTGCCGCCCGACTGGCAGGTGCGCCAGGGATCGGGCGGGGACCTGGCTCAGCAGGACACAGGCTGGACGGTGTCGCGCATTCCGCCCGGCTTCGCCAAGGTCATGGAGGGCTTTCGCAAGCAGCGCGGCAAGCCGAAGCCTGTCGCGCATCTCGTGTTCTCCGACGGCCTGGTCGCAATCAGCGTATTCGTCGAGCCGCTGCCGCCGTCGATGGGCGACACCGGATTGAGCCAGCAGGGCGGCCTCAACATCTTCAGGACCAAGCTCGACGATCATCTGATCACCGCGCTCGGCGAGGCGCCCGGCGCCACCGTGCGCCAGATCGGCATGTCCGTGGTTCACCGCTAGGCCCCGCAGTCCCCTTTCACCCGCTCCGATTCCCGCAAAGAGGAACGCCATGTCGATTCAACCGCTCGCGACCGCGCGCGCCGCCGCCGCGGTGATCGCGCTTGCGGCCGCCGTGGCGGGCGCGCCCGTCGCGCTCGCGCAGGGACGCGCCGCATCGCTGCCGGATTTCACCGATCTGTACGAAAAGCAGGGACCGGCTGTCGTGTCGATCGACGTGACGCAGAAGATCCGGCGTCCGCGGCTTCCCGACATCTCCGAGGACGATCCGTTCTACGAGTTCTTTCGCCGCTTCGGGCAGGTGCCGCGGCGCGGCGCGCCCGGCGCACCGGAGCGCGAGTACGAGGCGCAGTCGACGGGCTCGGGCTTCATCGTCTCCGCCGACGGCTATGTCGTCACCAATGCGCACGTGGTCGAGGATTCGTCCGAGGTCACCGTGCGCCTCACCGACCGGCGCGAGTTCACTGCCAAGGTCATCGGCTCCGACAAGCGCACCGACGTCGCGCTGCTGAAGGTCGACGCGAAGGATCTTCCGCGCGTGATCATCGGTGATCCGGACAAGCTGAAGGTCGGCGAATGGGTGGTCGCGATCGGCAAGCCGTTCGGCCTCGAGAACACGATGACCGCCGGCATCGTGAGCGCGAAGGGACGCGACCTGCCGCAGGAAAACCTCGTTCCCTTCATCCAGACCGACGTCGCGATCAATCCCGGCAACTCGGGCGGCCCGCTCTTCAACATGCGCGGCGAGGTGGTCGGCATCAATTCGATGATCTACTCGCGCACGGGCGGCTACATGGGGCTCGCGTTCGCCGTGCCGATCGACATCGCGATGAACGCGGTGAAGCAGCTGCAGGAGAAGGGACGCGTGACGCGCGGCCGCATCGGCGTGCAAATCCAGGAGGTGACGAAGGAGGTCGCCGACTCGTTCGGCTTGAAGGAAGCGCATGGCGCGCTCGTGAACAGCGTGGAGAAGGACGGGCCGTCGGCCAAGGCGGGCGTGGAGCCCGGCGACATCATCCTGAAGGTCGATGGGCGCGACGTGAAGCAGTCGAACGACCTGCCGCGCATCATCACCGCGGTTCCTCCGGGCAAGAAGGTCACGCTCGGGATCTGGCGCAAGGGGGCGGCAAAGGACATCCCCGTCACCGTCGCGGAGCTGAAGGAGGACGTCCCCTCGTCGGGCTCGCAGCGCCGGCCCAACGCGCCCGAGAAGAAGGAGAAGGCGAAGCCCAACAAGATGAATCTCGTCCTGTCGGACCTGACCGACGACCAGAAGAAGGAAATGGACGTGAAGTCCGGCGTGCTGATCGACGATGTCGCCGGCGCGGTGCGCGGCAACGCGCAACCGGGCGATGTGATTCTCTCCGTCATCCAGCGCGGCCAGTCGGTCGAGGCCAAGACCGCGGCGCAGGTGAACGACATGCTCGGCAAGCTCGACAAGGGTGCCTCGGTCACGCTGCAGCTGAAGCGCGGCGAGAACACGTTCTTCTCGACGCTGCGGGTGCCGAACGGGGATTGAGCGCACGCGCTTCCGGCGCCTCTCCCGCACGCGGGAGAGCCACGGCTGCGATGCGATCCCCCACCGCGAACGGCGGGCGGAGGCACTAGCGTGACGACGCTCACGCTGCTCGTGCGCGCTTACTGCCACCTCTGCGACGACATGCGCGACGCGCTCGCGCCGCTCGTGTCCGGCCGCGACGTGACCGTCGTGGAGCTCGACGTCGACACCGATGCGTCGCTCGAGGCGCGCTACGGCGATCTCGTGCCCGTGCTGCTGCTGGGCGACGCCGCGAGCGGCCGGGAGCTTTGTCACTACCATCTCGACGCCCGCGCCGTCCGGGCCGCGCTGGGCTGACGTGCCCGTAAGCTAAAATGGCGGGTTCGTTTCCCGAACCATGCAGAACATCCGCAACTTCTCGATCATCGCGCACATCGACCACGGCAAGTCGACGCTCGCCGACCGCTTCATCCAGCGGTGCGGCGGCTTGTCCGACCGCGAGATGGCCGAGCAGGTGCTCGACTCGATGGACCTCGAGCGCGAGCGCGGCATCACCATCAAGGCTCAGACCGCAGCGCTCACGTACCGGGCACGCGACGGCGAGACGTATCGCCTCAACCTCATCGACACGCCGGGTCACGTCGATTTCGCCTACGAAGTGTCGCGGTCGCTGTCGGCGTGCGAAGGCGCGCTCCTCGTGGTCGACGCGTCGCAGGGCGTCGAGGCGCAGACCGTCGCCAACTGCTACACCGCGATCGACCTCGGCGTCGAGGTCGTGCCGGTGCTGAACAAGCTCGACCTCCCGTCGGCCGAGCCCGAGCGCGTCATCGAGGAGATCGAGGACATCGTCGGCATTCCCGCGCAGGACGCGATCCGAGCGAGCGCCAAGACGGGAGAGGGCATCGACGACATCCTCGAGGCCGTGATCGCGCGCGTGCCGCCGCCCAAGGGCGATGCCGCCGCGCCGCTGCAGGCGCTCGTGATCGATGCGTGGTTCGACAACTACGTCGGCGTCGTCATGCTGGTCCGCGTGGTCAACGGGACGCTGCGGCCGCGTGACAAGGTCCTCCTCATCGCCGCCGGCGCCGTGCACCTGTGCGAGCAGGTGGGCGTGTTCACGCCCAAGGCGGTTGCGCGCGACGAGCTCGCGGCCGGCGACGTAGGCTTCGTGGTGTGCGGCGTGAAGGAGCTCGCCGAGGCAAAGGTCGGCGACACGATCACCCACGCGCAGCATGGCGCGGCAACTGCGCTGCCCGGGTTCAAGGAAGTGAAGCCGCAGGTGTTCGCGGGACTCTACCCGGTCGAGTCGAACCAGTACGAGGCGCTGCGCGAGGCGCTCACCAAGCTCAAGCTCAACGACGCCTCGCTGCATTTCGAGCCGGAAGTGTCGCAGGCGCTCGGCTTCGGCTTCCGCTGCGGCTTCCTCGGCCTCCTGCACATGGACATCGTGCAGGAGCGGCTGGAGCGCGAGTACGACATGGACCTCATCACGACTGCGCCGTCGGTGGTGTACCAGGTCCTGCTGCGCGACGGAACCGTGCAGGAGATCGACAGTCCGTCCAAGCTGCCGGACCTCTCGCGCGTGGAGGAGATCCGCGAGCCGATCATCACCGTGACCATCCTCGTGCCGCAGGACTACGTCGGGCCGGTGCTCACGCTGTGCACGGAGAAGCGCGGCGTGCAGAAGGACATGCAGTATCGCGGCCGCCAGGTCGTCCTCCACTACGACCTGCCGCTCGCGGAGGTCGTGATGGACTTCTTCGATCGCCTGAAGAGCGTGTCGCGCGGCTACGCGTCCATGGACTACGAGTTCGCGGAGTTCCGTGCGGCGGACGTCGTCAAGCTCGACATCCTCATCAACGGCGACCGCGTCGACGCGCTCTCGGTCATGGTGCACCGGTCGGTGTCGCAATACCGCGGGCGCGAGGTGGTCGCGAAGATGCGCGGCCTCATCCCGCGGCAGATGTTCGACGTGGCGATCCAGGCTGCCATCGGCGCGCAGATCATCGCGCGCGAGTCCGTCAAGGCGAAGCGCAAGGACGTGCTCGCGAAGTGCTACGGCGGCGACATCACGCGCAAGAAGAAGCTCCTCGAGAAGCAGAAGGCCGGCAAGAAGCGGATGAAGGCGGTAGGCAGCGTGGAGATCCCGCAGGAGGCCTTCCTCGCGATCCTGCAGGTGGGCGACAAGTGACGCCTTGCGGCCGTGCGACAATTGCCCTCGCTTCTCCGCTGCGCCTCCCTGAATGCCGGACCCGACGATGAACTTCGCCTTGCTCCTGTTCGTGCTGACGGCCGTTACCGGCCTCGTGTGGCTGTTCGACCGTCTCGTGCTCGAGGGTCGCCGGCATGCGCGCGCGCGTTCGGCGGTCGCCGACCTCGAGCGCCGCGCGGCCGCTGCGGGCAGTACCGCGGGGGCCGAGCAGCGAACCGAAGTCGAGCGCCACGCGCTGCGCGAGCCGGGCTGGGTCGAGTACTCCAAGGCGTTCTTCCCGGTCCTGCTCGTCGTATTCCTGCTGCGCTCGTTCCTGGCGGAACCCTTCAAGATCCCGTCCTCGTCGATGCGGCCTACGCTCGAGGTGGGCGACTTCATCCTCGTCAACAAGTTCATCTACGGCATCCGCCTGCCGATCATCGAGAAGAAGATCATTCCGATCGGCGATCCGCAACGCGGCGACGTCGTCGTGTTCCGCTATCCGCTCAATCCTTCGCAGGACTTCATCAAGCGCGTCGTCGGGACGCCCGGCGATACGGTCGAGTACCGCGACAAGCAGGTCACGGTCAACGGCAAGCCGTGGCCGCAAATGGCGAACGGCACGTACAGCTACCTCGAGGGCCTGCGCTTCGAGACGCTGGAGCGCGCGACCGAACTGACCGACGGGCGGCAGGACCGCGCGCATACGATCGGCATCAATGCCCAGCGGCTGCCCGTTTATCCGCAGGAGGTCCGGAATTTTCCGAACCGCGAAAATTGCGACTACAATGAGCGCGGCTTCGTGTGCCGGGTTCCCGCAGGTCACTATCTGATGATGGGCGACAACCGGGACAACAGCGACGACAGCCGGTACTGGGGATTCGTGCCGGACGACCATATCCGCGGCAAGGCGTTCTTCATCTGGTTCAACTGGGACGACATCTCGTCGTTCGCATTCAAGCGGGTGGGCAGCGGTATACGTTGACAAGGAGCGGCCACATGCGCCAGCGGGGCAACCAACGCGGTCTCACGATCATCGGCTTCCTGCTCGTGGCGGCCGTGGTGGTGATCTTCGCGCTCGTGGGCTTCCGCGTCCTGCCGGCGTACATCGAGTACTACACCGTGCAGAAGGCGCTCGAGCAAACCCTCGCGGACCAGTCG
Source organism: Casimicrobiaceae bacterium (assembly GCA_035493035.1). Lineage (GTDB taxonomy): Bacteria > Pseudomonadota > Gammaproteobacteria > Burkholderiales > Casimicrobiaceae > VBCG01. The sequence goes on from DATJIS010000046.1 coordinate 22,179, forward strand.
AACATCACGCCGCAGGACATCCGCCGCTCGCTCGAGCGCCGCATCAACGCCGACTACGTCGATTCGGTGCGCGCGAGCGACGTCACGGTGAGCAAAGAAGGCAACCAGGTGGTCGCCTCGCTCGAATGGCAGAAGGTCCTGCACATGGTCGCCAACGCGAGCATCCTGCTGGAGTTCCAGGCCACGGCGACGCGCTGATCGCGGCGCCATTCGGCGCGCGCGTCGCGGCCACGCCGGGCCGCCACTCATGACCGACACGCTGCGCGATCGCCTGGGCTACGCGTTTCGCGACGCGGCGCTGCTGCGTCAGGCGCTCACGCATCGAAGCTACGGCACGCCCCACAACGAGCGGCTCGAGTTCGTCGGTGACGCGGTGCTGAACTGCGTGATCGCGCGTGCGCTCTACGGGCGCTTCCCGGACATCGCCGAAGGCGATCTTTCGCGCGCACGCGCGAGCCTGGTGAACCAGGACACGCTCGCGCAGGTCGCGCGGCGCCTCGACCTCGGTGGCGCCATCCGTCTCGGCGAAGGCGAGCTTCGCAGCGGCGGCAGCGACCGCGCGTCGATCCTCGCCGACGGGCTCGAAGCGGTATTCGGCGCCGTGTTCCTCGACGGCGGATACGAGGCGGCGCGCGCGGCGGTCGAGGCGGCGTACGGCGATGTGCTGCGCGACGCGGACCCGACCGCCTTGTCCAAGGATCCGAAGACGCGGCTGCAGGAGCTCCTGCAGGCGCGGCGCGTCGCCGTGCCGGACTACGCGGTCGTGGCAACGCGCGGCGAGGCGCACGCGCAGCTGTTCGACGTCGAGTGTCGCATCGCTGCGCTCGGCGTCGTCACGACGGGCACGGGCAGCAGCCGCCGTGCCGCCGAGCAGGCCGCGGCCGCGGCGGCGCTCTCCGACATCGCACGGCGCGGCCCCGCAAGCCATGGCTGAGTCCGACGCGTTTCGCAGCGGGTTCGTCGCGATCGTCGGCCGGCCGTCGGTCGGCAAGTCGACGCTGCTCAACGCGCTGGTCGGCGCGCGCATCAGCATCACGTCGCGCAAGCCGCAAACCACGCGTCATCGCATCGCGGGCATCGTTACCGACGACACGGTGCAGTACGTCTTCGTCGATACGCCGGGATTCCAGACCCGGCATCACTCGACGCTGAACGAGCGTCTCAATCGAACGGTGCGCGAGAGCCTGTCGGACGTCGACGCGGTGGTCTGGGTTCTCGACGCTGCGCGGATCACGCCCGCGGACGCGGCCGTCGCGACGCTGCTGCCCGCCGACAAGCCCGTGGTGGTAGCGGTGAACAAGGTCGACGCGCTCGCCAACAAGCGAGACCTGCTGCCGCGCCTGGCGGAGCTCGGCGCGATGCGCGAATGGTCCGCGATCGTGCCGATCTCCGCCGAGCGCGGCACGCAGCTTCGCGAGCTGAAGGCCGAGATCGCGAAGGTGCTGCCGCAGTCGCCGCCGCTATATCCGCCCGACGAGCTCACCGACCGCGACGAGCGCTTCCTCGCCGCCGAGATGGTGCGCGAGAAGATCTTCCGCCTGCTCGGCGACGAGGTGCCGTACGCGACCACGGTCACGGTCGATTCGTTCGAGCAGGAGGGCAAGCTGCGGCGCATCCATGCCACCGTGCTCGTGGACAAGGCGAGCCAGCGCGCGATCCTGCTCGGTGAAGGCGGCAGCCGCATGAAGGCGATCGCGACGCAGGCGCGCAAGGACATGGAAGCGCTGTTCGGCGGATCGGTGTTCCTCGAGGTATGGGTGCGCGTGAAGCGCGGCTGGGCCGACGACGAGGCGTCGCTCACGCGCCTGGGCTACTGAATGCCGAAGAGCCCATTGCGCGAGCGGCGCGACGACCAGGTGGGTTACGTGCTGCACGCCTATCCCTATCGCGAGACGAGCATCATCGTCGAGGCGTTCACCGCCGAGCACGGGCGCGTAGGGCTGGTCGCGCGCGGCGCCAGGCGACCGCGCTCGGAGCTGCGAGGGCTGCTGCAGGCGTTCCAGCCGCTGACGCTCGCCTGGGCCGGGGCAGGGGAGCTGAAGACACTCGTCAGGGCGGAATGGCGCGGCGGCATGCCGCTGCCAGGTGGCGCGGCGCTGCTTTGCGGGTTCTACCTGAACGAGCTGCTCCTGAAGCTGCTTCCCCGCGAGGACGCGCATCCCGCGCTTTTCGCGCAGTACGAGGAGGCGCTGCGCTCGCTCGCCGGCCAGGCTGGCGCGGCGCAGCAGGCGGTGGTCCTCCGACGCTTCGAGCTGCGGCTGCTGTCGGAGCTCGGGTACGCGCTCACGCTGACGCGCGAGGTCGACACGGGCAGGGTGGTCGATCCGTCCGAGCGCTACCATTACGCTTTCGACCGCGGTCCGCAACGCTATGCGTCCGAGCCGGGGACGCGCTGGCCGGTCGTGCGCGGCGCCGCGCTGCTCGCGCTCGCGCAGGAGCGTTATCCCGACGCCGAGACGGCCGCGGAAGCCAAGCGTCTGATGCGACTCGTGCTGGATCATTATCTCGAGGCGCGGCGCATCTTCAGCCGCCGCGTGGTGCAGGACCTGCAGGCGCTCGACGACGAGCGCGACATTCCATGAGGGAGCATCGATCGTGATCGAGCTCGGCGTGAACATCGACCACGTGGCCACGTTGCGCCAGGCGCGGCGCACGTACGAGCCGGATCCGGTCTGGGCGGCCGTCGAGGCGCACCTCGGCGGCGCGGACGGCATCACCGTGCACCTGCGCGAGGACCGGCGTCACATCCAGGACGAGGACGTGCGCCGGCTGCGCGAGCTCGTGCACATCAAGCTCAATCTCGAGATGGCGGCGACGCCGCAGATGATCGACATCGCGTGCACGCTGCGTCCGGAGATGGCGATGCTGGTTCCGGAAGGGCGCCAGGAGATCACGACCGAAGGCGGCCTCGACGTGGCGGCGCAGGAACGGGCGCTCGCCGATGCCGTCGCGCGCCTGCGCGACGCGGGCATCATGACGTCGGTCTTCATCGATGCCGACGAGCGCCAGGTCGATGCCGCCGCGCGCATCGGCGCGGCCGTGTGCGAGATCCACACGGGGCCCTATGCGCATGCGTTCCATGCACGCGGCCGCGACGCCGAGAGCGCGCCGGTGCAAGCCGAGCTCGCGAAGATCCGCACCGCCGGCGCCGCGGTGCGCGCGCACGGCATGCGGTTCAATGCAGGGCACGCGCTCAACTACTTCAACGTCCAGCCGGTGGCGGCGCTGGAGGGCGTGCGCGAGCTGCACATCGGCCATTCGATCGTCTCGCGCTCGGTGTTCGTGGGGCTGCGCGAAGCGGTGCGCGAGATGAAGGCGCTGATGCGCCAGGCGTTGCTGCACACGGGCGTGTTCGGATGACGTTGCGGCGCGCGCGCGGCCCCGTCATGCTGGGCATCGAGGGGCATGCGCTCAGCGATGCCGATCGCAGGCGCCTCGCCGATCCGCTCGTGGGCGGCGTCATTCTGTTCACGCGCAACTACGCGGATGCCGCGCAGCTTCGCGCGTTGACGGCGTCGATTCGCGCGTTGCGCGACCCGCCGCTCCTGATCGCGGTCGATCACGAAGGCGGCCGCGTGCAGCGATTTCGCACCGGCTTCACCGCAGTCGGACCGATGCGCGGCGTGGGCGTGCGCTGGGACGAGGATCCAGCCGCGGCGCGCGATCACGCGTTCGCGATCGGATCGACCATCGCGCGCGAGCTGCGCGCGCACGGCGTCGATTTCAGCTTCACGCCGGTGCTCGATCTCGATCATGGCGCGAGCGCGATCATCGGCGATCGGGCGTTCCATCGCGAGCCCGCCGTGGTCGGCGAGCTGGCCGGCGCGTTGGTGCGCGGTCTGCACGCCGGCGGCAGCGCGGCGGTGGGCAAGCATTTCCCGGGTCACGGCTACGTCGCGGCCGATTCGCATCTCGAGCTTCCCGTCGACGACCGGCCGCTCGAGGCCGTGCTCGAGCGCGACATCGCACCATTCGCGAGCCTCGCCGGAACGCTCGATGCCGTCATGCCGGGCCACGTCGTCTATCCACGCGTCGACCCGCGGCCCGCGGGCTTTTCGAGCGTGTGGGTCGGCGACATCCTGCGCGCGCGCCTGGGTTTCGACGGGCTCGTCGTCTCCGACGACCTCGAGATGGGCGCCGCCCAGGGCGTCGGCGATATCGTGGCGCGCGCCGACGCCGCGGTGGCGGCGGGCTGCGACATGGTCCTCGTGTGCAATCGGTTCGACGCGATGGACGATCTCCTCGCGCGCTGGAGCCCGCCGGAAAACGCCCGGCTCGCCGACCGCATGGCGGCGATGGCCGCGCGCGAAATCGCAAGCGACGCCGCGAAGTCGTAATATGGCGGCGGTGGCGCAGTTGCCAGGCGCCGGACCGCAACGACCCAGGAGACCGTCATGGCCAAGAAACAGTCAGCGGGCAAGGCGCAGGCGAACGAAACCGGCGTTTACAAGGTCGTGGAAGTGATCGGCACGAGTCCGACGTCGTGGGAGGACGCGGCCAAGACCGCCGTGGCGACGGCCTCGGAATCGCTGCGCGATCTTCGCATCGCCGAAGTCGTGAAGCACGACGTCAAGATCGAGAATGGCCGCATTGCGGCGTATCGCGTGCGGCTGTCGCTGTCGTTCAAATACGAGAGCTAGCCGCCGGGCGACTGTCGCGCAGGCGCGTCCGTGCCGCTACGCGGCGCGGACGATCGGCGCTTCCATGGCGCTGCGCATGACCTGGTGCGACTCGGGAACAGGGTAGCCAGCGGTGGCGAACGTTTCCCGGATGACGCGGTTGGTGTCGAAATACACCTGCCAATAGTGCTGGGTGTTGCAGTAGGGACGCACCGCGAGCACCGGTCCGCGCTCGTTGAACGACAGGATCTTCACATCCGGCGCGGGACTCACGAGCACGTTCGAGATCCGCGCCACGGCGAGCTCGAGGCGCGCGATCGCGTCGTTGGTGTCGACGCTGTGCGCGAGCTGCGCCGACAGGTCGACCCGCCGGTAGGGATTGGTCGAATAGTTCTTGATGTTGTCGGCGAAAATCTTGGCATTGCCGACGATCGTATGGACGTTGTCCGGCGTGACGATGGTCGTGCCGAACAGCCCGATCTGTTCGACGCCGCCCTCCACGCCGCCGGCGGCGACGTAGTCGCCCACCTTGAACGGGCGCAGCGTGATGAGGAAGGCCCCGGCGGCGAAGTTCGACAGCAGGCCGCCCCACGCCGCGCCGATCGCGATTCCGACGCCCGCCACGAGTGCAGCGAAGCTCGTCGTCTCTACGCCGAAATAGCCGAGGATGGCCACGATGAGGATGACGTTGAGGGCTATCCCGACGACGGAGGTGAGATAGCGCGTGAGGGTCGGGTCGAATCGCTGTCGCGACAGCGCCGCCGCCATCAGGCGGGACGCGAGGCGGATCAGCCAGCGGCCGACGATCCAGACCGCCAATGCACCCACGGCCTTCAGGCCGACGGCGAGCGCAATGTCCTGCCACTGCGCGAGATCGATGTTCATGGACGGGACTCCGGCGGCAAGCGAATGCACGAGGTTGCCGCCGACCACACCGCGCGTCCTCGCCTTTCACGACAGGGCTGAGCGATGCTTAGTGCGGATGCGGCCAGCGACCGCCGAGATGCCGGGTGATCTCCTCGGCGGTGTGCGCGACGATCGGTCCGAGCTGCTTGATCCGGTCGTCGGGGAGGCGTGACGACGGACCGGCGAGCGAGATCGCGCCGAGCGAATCGCCATGCTCGTCGTAGATCGGCGCCGCGACGCAGCGCGTCCCCGGCAGATGCTCTTCGTCGTCGAACGACCAGCCACGCTGGCGGATCACGCGCAGGCTCGCCCACATCGTCTCGGGCACGGTGATCGTGTTCTCCGTGATGCGCGGCAGTCCTCGCACCTTGAGGATCGCATCGATCTGCTCGTCCGGCAGCGCCGCGAAGATCGCCTTGCCGACACCCGATGCGTGGAGCGGCACGCGGCTGCCGAGCTTCACGATGGTGCGCATCGTCTCGCGACATTGCACCTGATCGATGAAGACCGCTTCGGTGCCGTCGAGGATCGCGAGGTTGGCGGTCTCGCCCGCCTGCTCCATCAGGCGGCGCATGTACGGATGGCTCTGCGCGACGAAGTCACGGCTCGCGAGGAAGCTCGAGCCGACCGCGAACGCCTGCAATCCGACGTACCAGCGCCCGAGCTCGCCTGCCTGGTACACGTAGCCCATGCGCTCCAGGGTGCCCAGCAGCCGATGCGCGGTCGAGGGGGGGAGCGCCACGCGATGCGCGACGTCGGTCAGCGTGAGGCCGCCCTCGGCGCGAGCCAGGCATTCCAAGATCGAAAGGCCGCGCGTCAGGCTCTGCACCTGCGCGGTCACCGCACCGGGATTGTTCGGCGTGCGGCCGCGGCGCGCTCCGTGCGGCGGACGCAGCGGCGGGGTGTGAGGATGCGAGATGGACACGGCGGACTCCGTTAGACCCGTCCGATGATACCCCGCGCCTTGTGCGCCGCGGAAAGCGCGCCGCCACGCCGTTGCCGTGGCGACCGACGGTTGGCACACTGTGGCTTTGTCGCAGCACGAGCGAGCATTCGATGCCGACCTACCAGGTAGTGGTGAACGATCTGACGCACGACGTCGAATCGGGCGATCCGGGTCAACCCCTGTTGTACGTCCTGCGCAACCCGCTCGGGCTTCACGGCCCGAAATTCGGCTGCGGCCTCGGGCAGTGCGGCGCGTGCACGGTGCTCGTCGACGGCGTCGCGTCGCGTTCGTGCATGCTGCCGATCTCCGAGGTTCGCGGGCGCAAGGTCGTGACGATCGAGGGCCTGGGCTCGGCCGACACGCCGCATCCCGTGCAGGCGGCGTTCATCGCGGAGCAGGCCGCGCAATGCGGCTATTGCACCAACGGCATGGTGATGACGACGGTCGCGCTGCTGGCGCGCAATCCGCATCCGAGCGACGCCGAGGCGCGCGCCGCGTTGAACGGTTGCCTTTGCCGCTGCGGCACGCACGTCCGGGTGCTGCGCGCGGTGCAGCGCGCCGCGGGAGCGAAGGCATGAACGCGACCCTGAGCCGGCGCGCGTTGCTGAAGACGGGAGGCGCGCTCATCGTGTCGTTCGCCGTGCCCGCATCGCGTGCGCAACGCATCGTCGACGGCGACGCAGCGCTCGGCAAGCCGCTCGATGCCGACGCCGTCGATGGTTTCTTCGCCGTGCATCGCGATGGATCGATCACGTGCTATTCCGGCAAGGTCGATCTCGGACAGGGCTTGCGCATCGCGATTCGCCAGATGGCCGCCGAGGAGCTCGGCGTGCCCGTGGACCGCATCGCGCTGGTCGAAGGCGACACGGCGCTCACGCCCGACCAGGGACCGACCGCGGGCAGCAGCGGCGTCATGCGCGGCGGCGTGCAGATCCGCCAGGCCGCGGCGACCGCCCGCCAGGTATTGCTCGCAATGGCGAGCGAGCGCCTGGGCAAGCCCGCAACGGAACTGGAAGCGGTGGACGGCATCGTGCGCGTGCGTGGAGCACGCGACGGCATCGGCTACGGCGATCTCGTCGGCGATCGGCGATTCGCGATGAAGGTCGATCCGAAGGCACCGTTGCAGGATCCGCGCGACTATCGCGTCGTCGGCAAGCCGCTGCCGCGTCCTGACCTGCCGGACAAGATCACCGGCCGGCACATCTACGTGCACGATCTGAAGCTGCCGGTGATGCTGCACGGGCGCGTCGTGCGTCCGCCGGCGCCCGGGGCGAAGCTCGTCGGCGTCGACGAGGCCTCCGTGGCGCAGATCGCGGGCGTGCAAGTCGTGCGGCGCGGCGATTTCGTCGGCGTCGTGGGACGCGACGAGTGGGACGTCGTGCGCGCGGCGCATGCCCTGAAGGTCACGTGGTCGGACGGAACGCCTCTCGTGGGCGCCGACAAGGTACAGGCGTGGATGCGCGCCGGACCCTTCGAGGCGAACGAATCACTGGTAACGCGCGGCGACGTGGCCGCCGCGCTGAGCGAGGCGGGCGGCCGGCGCAGCGCGACGTACTACTGGCCCATGCAGACGCACGGCTCCATCGGACCGTCGTGCGCGGTCGCCGACGTGCGCAAGGATCGCGCGACGATCTGGACCGCTTCGCAGGCGACGCACAAGTATCGCCCGACCTTCGCCCGCTTCCTCGACCTGCCCGTGGAGAACGTGCGCCTGATCTATCTCGACGGCGCAGGCTGCTACGGCATGAACGGTCACGACGATGCCGCCGCGGACGCCGCGCTGCTCTCCAAGGCGATCGGAATGCCCGTGCGCGTGCAATGGATGCGCGCCGACGAGCATGGCTGGGATCCGAAGGGGCCGCCGCAGCTCCTCGAGGTGAGCGGCGCAGTCGGCCGTGATGGCGCCATCGCGGCATGGCGCACCGAGATGTGGCTGCCGCGCGCCACCGCCAACCTGCCGAACGTTCCCTTGCTCGGGCCGGAAGCGGCGGGCATCGCGCAGCCGAAGGGCATCTCCACCGGATTGATCAGCCAGAACGGCGACCCGCCGTACGGCGCGCCGAACGTCGAGGTGATCGTGCACTGGCTCGCCGAATCGCCGCTACGGCCCTCCAACATCCGCGCGCCCGGCAAGATCGCGAACGTGTTCGCGGTCGAGGCTTTCACCGACGAGCTTGCGGCCGCCGCGGGGGTTGATCCGCTCGCGTTCAGACTGCGCCAGCTGAAGGATCCGCGCGGCGCCGAAGTGCTGCGGCGCGCCGCCGCGCTGTTCGGCTGGACGCCCCGCGCGACGGGCGATGCGCGTGCCTTCAGCGGACGTGGCAACGGCATCGCGTACTCGCACTACAAGCACAACGAGACGTACGTCGCGATGGCAATGGAAGTGGAGGTCGACCGCGCACGCGGCGCCATCGACGTGCGGCGCGTCGCGTGCGCGCACGATTGCGGCCTGGTCGTCAACCCGGACGCGCTCCAGGCGCAGATCGAGGGCAACATCCTGCAGACGTTGTCGCGCACGCTGCTCGAGGAAGTCGCGTTCGAGCCCTCCGGCGTCACGAGCCGCGATTGGGCGAGCTATCCGATCCTGCGCTTCCGTGATGCGCCGGACATTCGCATCGACGTGATCGACCGGCCCACCGAGCCGCCGCTCGGCGCCGGCGAGGCGGCCTGCGTGTGCGTGCCGGGTGCGCTCGCCAACGCCGTGTACGACGCCGTCGGCGTGCGCCTGCGAACCGTGCCGTTCGTCGCGCCGCGGGTGAAGCAGGCGCTCGCGAGCGCAGGGCGCGTCGCGTAGCCGATTCGCTTGCCTACACGATCCGCGGCGTGACCGCGTAACGCTCGCCCGCGATGTCCACCTCGTAGCGCGCGGCGAGCAGCGCCGTGTCGGTCAGCGGCACGGTTGCGCGCGCATAACCGAATGCGACCGCGCGCGCGAGCTTGCGACTGAAGCCCGCCGACGTGAGCTCGCCCACGGCCCGTCCGTCCATGCGGACCGGCTCGCCGCCCCAGGGGAACGCGGCCGGATCGTCGAACACGAGCTGGACCAGCCGCTTGGCGATGCCCTGAGCGCGCTGCGCAAGCAGTGCCTCGCGGCCGATGAACGCGACGGGCTTGTCGAACGCCACGTGGCGGGCGAGGCCGGCTTCGATCGGTGTCTCGTCGGGCGACAGCTCCGCACCCCATGCCCGCCGGCCGGCCTCGATACGCAGCGCGTCGATCGTGTAGTAGCCGGCGTCCTTGAGCCCGAAGCGGCCGCCGGCCTCGTGGAGCACGTCGTACAACGCGACGCACTGGTCGGTCGGTACGCACAGCTCGTAGCCGGGTCCGCCGACGTAGCTCATGCGCGCGGCGCGAGCCCGCGCGTAGCCGATGTCGATGTCCCTCGTGACGCCGAACGGCAGCGCATCCCTCGACACGTCGTCGGACGACAGCGACGACAGCAGCGCTTCGGCCGCAGGCCCCATGACCGACACGATCGAATACGCGCTCGTGACGTCGACCAGCACCGCGTGGTCGTCGGCGCCGATGTGACGCTCGATCCACGATGCGTCGCGCGTGGCCTGCGCCGATCCGGACAGCACGAAGAACGTGTCCGGCGCCAGCCGCGCGATGGTGACGTCGCTTTCGAAGCCGCCGCGCTCGTTCAGCATGGCCGTGTAGACCACGCGCCCCGGCGGGACGTCGATGCGATTCGCGCACAGCCGTTCGAGCACGGCAACGGCGTCGCGACCCTTGACGATGAATTTCGCGAACGACGTCTGATCGAATACGACCACGTCTTCGCGGCACGCCCGCTGCTCTTCCAGCACATACGGCAGCCACGATGGCGTGTCGAGAGTGGGAGGCGACGGCGAAGCGCCTTGCGGCGGGAAATAGTTCGCGCGCTCCCAGTTGAGCTTGCTGCCGAACACGGCGCCGCGCGCCGCCAGGCGGTCGTAGAGCGGCGAGCGGCGCAACGGTCGCACCGTCGCGAGCTCCTCGCGCGGCCAGCGCATCGCGTAGTGCAGGCCCAGCGTCTCGACGGAACGATCGGCGAGAAGCCGCCGGTTGGCGTGAAGTGACGCGAAGCGGCGGATGTCGATGTCCCAGACGTCGAACGGCGGCTCGCCGTCGGCGACCCAGTCCGCGATGAGTCGTCCGGCGCCGCCGGCGTTGGCGATGCCGGCCGAATTGAATCCGGCGCACACGAAGTAGCCGTGGAGCTCCGGCGCTTCGCCGAGGATGAAGTTGCCGTCCAGCGTGAAGCTCTCGGGGCCGTTGAGCAGCAGCTTCACTTCGGCCGTCTCGAGGCACGGCGTGCGATGCACCGCATTGCGCATGAGGATCTCGAACTGGTCCCAATCCTCGGGAAGCAGCTGGAACTCGAATCGTTCCGGAATGCGCCCGACGCGCCATGGTTTGGCGACCGGCTCGAAGCCGCCCATGACGAGTCCGCCGACTTCCTCCTTGTAGTAGATGAACCCGTCCGGGTCGCGAATGACCGGCAGATCGGCCGTCACGCCGGCGACCGGTTGGGTGACGAGATAGAAATGCTCGGCGGACGCGAGCGGAACGTTGACGCCGCATGCAACGCCGAATTCGCGCGACCATTGCCCGCCGCAGCTCACCACGGTCTCGCAGCCGATGGTCCCTTGCGTTTGCTCCGTGCGCCACGTCACGCCGCTCACGCGACCGTTGTGGGTCGTCACGCCGAGTGCCCGCGTGCCTTCGACGATGCGCGTGCCCCGCATGCGGGCACCGCGGGCCAGCGACTGCGTCAGGTCGGTCGGGTTCGCCTTGCCGTCACCCGGGATCCAGACCGCGCCGCGCAGGTCGTCGGTGCGCAGGATCGGCGCGCGGTCGGCGGCCTCCCGCGGCGACACGAACGCGAACTCCACGCCGAAGCCCTCGGCGCGCGCCATCTGCCGACGCATCAGCTTCATTCGCTCCGGCGACGACGCCACGTTGAGGCTGCCGCATTGCTTCCAGCCCGTCGCGAGACCCGTCTCGGCCTCGAGGCTCGAATACAGCTCGATGCCGTAGCGGCTCATGCGCGTGGCGTTGCGCGTGGCGCGCACCTGGCCGACCAGGCCCGCGGCATGCCACGTCGTGCCGCACGTGAGGCGGCCCTGTTCGAGCAGGACGACGTCACCGATGCCGCGCTTCGCCAGATGATATGCGCACGAGGCGCCCGCGATGCCGCCGCCGACGACGACCACGCGGGCATGGTCGGGAACGTCCATTACAGCTTGAGCGCCGCGATACCGGCGACGACGCTCGCCGCGCCCACGAGCCGCATCATGCCGAATCCCTCCTTGAGCCACACGGCGCCGATGAGCGCCGCGAAGATCACGGACGTCTCGCGCAACGCGGCCACCGCAGCGACAGGGGCACGTGTCATTGCCCAGAGCACGATGGCGTACGCGGCGAGGCTGCCGAAGCCGCCGATCCATGCGAGGCGCTGCGAGCGGATCAAGTAAGACACGGCCGCGCGCCGGCCCCGCCAGAGAACGAATGCGAGGTACGGGAGGCCTTCGAGCGCCAGCAGCCAGCACACGTACGCCAGCGGATTGCCGGAGGCGCGCGCGCCCGTGCTGTCGACCAGCGTGTACGCTGCGATGATGACCGCGTTGGCGAGCGCCCATTGCAGCGCCGCGCGCGAATGCCGGCCGCGCTGCACGAATGCGATGCTCACGATGCCCGCGCAGATCAGCACGACGCCGATGCCGACCTGCATCGACGGCAGCTCGCGCAGGAACAGCACACCGAGGAGCGCCGTGATGAGCGGCGCGGCGCCGCGCATGAGCGGATACGCGAACGACAGGTCACCGGTGCGGTACGCGTTGGATAGCGTGACGTAATAGCCGAAGTGGATGGCCGACGACAGCGCGATGAACTTCCACGCGGCGGGATCGGGCATGCCGGCGAACGGCAGGGCGATCAGCGACCATACGGCCGAGCCCGCCACGACCGACGCCGTGTCGAGCATCGGCTCGCCGCCGCGCGCGGTCTTCAGCAGCGCGTTCCAGATCGCGTGGAGCAACCCGGCGCCGAGCACGGCGAGCGTGACGCCGAGCGTCAGTTCGGACTGCATCGAGGCCGCTCAGGCCGACGTCGCGGCTTCGAGCACAGCCAGGAAATGCGCGAGCGGCGGCGTGCTGATGCCGGCGACCTTGGCCCGGTCGTCCCAGCAGCGAACCTTGACCGCGTCGGCCGCGTGAGGGCGCGCGATGAACGCCGCCACGCCCGCCTCGTCGTACGGACCGCCCTGCAGCGCCAGGCTGCGACGCGAATCCGCCGAGAGCCCGTCGTAATAAGCGGCCCGCGTCGCGCAGAGAAAGCGCTTCGCTTCCACGTGCAGCCGGATCGGCTCGAGCACGTCGTCGCCGAAACGCCCGCGCAGGAAGGGAAGCGCGGCGTACTGATGGCGATCGTCCAGACCGCGCAGCGTCGGCGTGTCGCCGAGGTCGTTCAGCATGTGTCCGAGGTCGTGCAGCAGCGCCGCCGCGATGAGCGGAGGCGACGCGCCCTCGGCTTCAGCGATCGCGGCCGCCTGGAGCGCGTGCTCGAGCTGGCTCACGCCTTCGCCTTCGTAGGCGCGTCCGCCCTTGCGGGCGAAGAGCGTGCAGATGTCGGAGATGTCGAGCGACATCAGGCGGCGGTCGGCTTGCCCTTCTGCCACGAATCGCGCTGCACCTCGTGATCCGCCACGGCGGCGAGCGCGGACGTCTCGTCCGCGGTCTTGAGGCGGGTGCGCGCGAGCACGCCGGCCTCCTCGAGGATCGGATATGCGATCGAGCAGATGTGCGAGTTGATGCGGCGCAGGTCCGAGATGAGGTCGAGGTGCAGCGAGGAAGTCTCGATGCTGTCGACCGTGTTGCTCGTCAGCCGTCCGAGGTGCGAGTTCGCGTACGCCCGCTCGAGGTCGCGGAACAGCACCTTTTGCGCCAGGAGCTCCTGCGCGCTCTTCAGGTCGCGATTGAGGAACACGGACAGTCCGAGGCGCAGGTTGGCCATGAGGCGCGCGTGGAGGTCGACGATCTCGGCCATGCCGGCGTCCGAGAACTTGCGGCCCTTGTCCATGCGCTTGTCCTCGAGCTCGGTGATGATGCGCTCGATGATGTCGCCGATCTGCTCCATGTTGATCGCGAACGACACGATGTCGGCCCAGCGGCGTCCTTCCTTCTCGTCGAGGGCTTCGCGCGAGATCTGCGTCAGGTAGAGCTTGACCGCCGTGTACAGCTCGTCGACGACGTCGTCGAGCTTCTTCAGCTGCTGCGCAAGCCCGCGATCGTTGGTGGTGAGCACCGTCAGCACGCCCGAGAGCATCTGCTCGATCACGTCGCCGATGCGCAGCGCCTCGCGCGCGGCGTACGAGATGGCGAGCGTCGGCGTCTCGAGCGCGGACGGATCGAGGTGGCGCGGCTTGGCGGGGTCGTCGCTCGCCGGCCGCGACGGCAGAAGGCGCTCGGCCACGCCGGCGATGCGCTCGGTGAACCCCATCAGGAGCAACGCCAGCATCACGTTGAAGAACAGGTGGAACAGCACGACCTCGCGTGCCTCGTCGAGCCCCAGGCCGCCGATCCACGACTCGAGATGGCCGACCAGCGGCAGCGCGAGGATGCAGCCGATCAGCTTGAAGAGGAAGTTGCCGAGCGTGACGCGCCGCGCCTCGGGCGTGGTGTGCAGCGTGGAGATCATGCCGAGCACGCCGCTGCCGAGGTTGGCGCCGAGCACCAGCCCGAGCGCCACGGGAAGCGCGATGACGTGCAGCGACGCGAGGGTCGCGACGAGCAGCACGACCGCGAGGCTCGAGAAGCACAGCACCGTGAACATGGCCGACACGAGCATGTCGAGCATGACGTCGCCGGTCAGCGAGGCGAAGATGACCTTCACGCCGGCGGCCTGGACCATGGGCCGCGCCGCCACGGAGATCCACTGCAGCGCGAACATGATCAGACCGAGCCCGATCAGGATGCGGCCGAAGCGACCGGGTGTGGTCGATTGGCGCGACAGGAACAGCACCACGCCGACGAAGATGAGGAGCGGCGCGAGCCACGAGAGGTCGAACGACAGCAGCACGGTGACGACCGACGTGCCCACGTCGGCGCCTAGCATCACCGCGAGCGCCGGGGCGGTGCCGATCAGGCCCTGCCCCGCGAAGGACGCGACGATCAGCGCCGTCGCGGTGCTGCTCTGGATGAGGCCCGTGACGCCGAGGCCGGCGATGAACGCCGTGCCGCGCTTGGACACGCTGCGGCGCAGCGCGCGGCGCAGGTCGCCGCCGTACACGCGCAGAATGCCCGTGCGCACGATATGCGTGCCCCACACGAGGAGCGACACGCCCGCCAGCAGGTTCAACAGCGTTTGCATCAGTGCGTCAGGTGCGGCTCACCAGGGCAGCGAATACGTCTTGACATTCGTGAAGCTCTTCATCGCTTCCTGCACGCCTTCCTTATACCCCAATCCCGAGTCCTTGATCCCTCCGAACGGGGTGAGCTCCAGTCGATAGCCGGGCACCTCGCGCACGTTCACCGTGCCCACGTTGAGCTCGCTCACGAAGCGCGTGATGTAGTCCAGACGATTGGTGCATACCGCGGAAGACAGTCCGTACGCGGTGCCGTTGACCATGGCGATGGCCTCGTCGATGTCGCGGAACGTCATGACCGGCGACACGGGGCCGAACGTCTCGGTGCGCACCACGTCCATGGTGGGATCGACGCGGTCGAGCACCGTGGGCGAGTAGAGCGCTCCACGGCGCACGTTGCCGACCAGCAGCCGCGCGCCCTGCGCGACGGCCGCGTTCACCTTCGATTCGAAGCTCTTCGCCGCGGGCTCGTCGATGACGGTTCCCATGTCGACCTTGGGATCGGTCGGGTCGCCGTACGTCCACGCCTGCGTCTTCGCCACGAGCCTCTCGATGAAGCCGTTGGCGACCGATTCGTGCACGAGCATGCGCTTCACCGCCGTGCAGCGCTGCCCCGAGTTCTTGTACGAGCCCGTCGCAGCGAGCGACGCCGCCTCGTCGAGGTCCGCGTCTTCCATCACGATGAGCGGATCGTTGCCGCCGAGCTCCAGCACCTGGCGCTTGTAGACAGCCTTGGCGGCGATGTACTTGCCCACCGCGACGCCCCCCGTGAAGGTGACGAGGTCGACGTCGGGATGCGTCAGCATCTCGTCGGCGATCTCACGCGGGTCGCCGGTGATCACCGAGAACATCTGCGGCGGGAGCCCGGCCTCGTAGAGGATGTCGGCGAGCGCGAGCGCGGCCAGCGGCGTCTTCTCCGTCGGCTTCAGCACCATCCGGTTGTTGGTCGCGATGGACGGCGCAACCTTGTGCGCGACCTGGTTGAGCGGATGGTTGAAGGGCGTGATCGCGGAGATGACGCCTAGAAGCGGCTCGCGCAGCGTGTACACCTTGCGCGACTTGCCGTGCGGCGTGAGGTCGCACGAGAACACCTGGCCGTCGTCCTGCAGCGCGGCGTTGCCGGCGAACACGAACACGTCGCAGGCGCGGCCCACCTCGTACATCGAGTCCTTCTTGCAGATCCCGCACTCGGCCGTGATGAGGTCGGACAGGGCGTCGGCGCGGCCGCGCATGATCTCCGCTGCCCGATAGCAGATGGCATAGCGTTCATACCGCGTGAGCTTCGGCTTGTACGCCTTGGCGATGCCGATCGCGCGGCGCACGTCGTCCACCGTCGCCTTCGGCACGGTGCCGACGAGCCGGCCGTCGAACGGATGATGAACCTCGATCACGCGGTCGCGCGAGACCTGCTCGCCGGCAATGCGCATCGTTTCCTGTCTGAATTCGCGGGCGTTCATGCGATGGATTCCAGTCGTGATTGCGAGTGACGCGTGTTCGCGCCGTCGGCGTGCGCGATCGCGGGTGGATGCGACCCTGCGGCCTTCGCGGCGCCCCCGGTCATGCGGGGTCTGCCTTGGACGGCGCCGCGCCGGCGCCGATGAAGTTCTTGCCGCGCACGCCGTCGAGCGCGGCCGTGACGATGCGCGCCTCGTCGTCCGTCGACACGCCGTATGCCGAGAAGCGCGTGCTGACGCCGAGCTCTTCCAGGAAGCGCGTGAGCCGAGCGGGCGCGGCGCCGAGGTCCTCGCCGAAGATGCGTGCGAGCACGGCGTCGCGGCCGTGGTCGATGCCGCTCGCACGCGCGAGCACCATCGGCAGCGTGAACGAGCACGCGATTCCGTGCGGCAATCCGTGGCGGAGCGTCATTTCGTACGAGATCGAGTGCGCAAGCGCGGTCTTGGTATTGGAAAACGCGAGCCCCGCCTGGAGCGCTGCCTGCGACATGCGGGTTCGCAGCTCGCGATTGTTGAGATCGTGCATGAGCTCGGGCAGCGTAGCCAGGACCGTTCGTGCGGCCGCCACTGCGTGCGTGTCGGACACGGGATTGGAATTGACGTTCCAGATCGCCTCGAGGGCGTGCGACAGCGCGTCGAGGCCGGCGGCCAGCGTGGGGCCGGCCGGCAGCGACGTGGTGAGGTCCGGGTCGACGACGGCCGCCTCCGGCCACGTCTGCGGCAGATGCAGCGAATGCTTGCGCCCCGCGGCGCGATCCCAGACGGTGGCCCATGGCGTCACCTCGCTGCCGGTGCCGGCCGTCGTCGGCACGGCGATGAGCGGTTTCACGCGATGCGGCGTGAACGCCTTGCCGGTTGCGAGGAGGGCGACGAGCGCCTCGAAGCTCGCGTCCTCCGTGCCGACCATCAGCGTCTTGGCGGTGTCGATGACGCTGCCGCCACCCACCGCGACGATGACCTCGCCCGCGGCGCGCTCCGTCCAGAAGGCGCGATAGAGCGGCGCGAGCGACGCCACGTCCGGGTTCGGCTCGGTGCGATCGATCACCTGGACCAGCGATGTGCCGAGGATCGCGCGCAAGCGCGAGACGAGCCCCAGTCCCTTGGCTTCCGGAAACGTCACGACCGTCACGTCGCGTCCCGCCGTACACGTGCCGAGGTACCCGAGCGCGCCGACGCCGAACCGGACGTCGACGGGATTGTGATAGCGCCACGTGGGATGGGTCATGACGTCGGGCTCTCAGCCGGCATGGTTGAGCGCGAGGTCGAACACGTCGAAGTTGCGCAGCCGCCGCCCTGCCGGGACGTCGGCCAGCCTGCGATTGAACACGAGCGGCACCTTCTGCTCGGAAACTCCGCCGTGCGAGCGGAGCGGCGCGTCGAGCGCGGTCAGGTCGTGGCGCGCCGGCGTCGTGCCGAGGACGACGAGCCGCTCCGAGATGACCACCACGTCGCCGAGCCGATCGGCGGGGAGCTCGAAGCGCTCCGCCGCGGCGGCGCGCGGCAGCACCGTTTCGATGCCGGGCAGCGCGCGCAATTCGCGGCACAGGCGCTCCAGGTCGGCGCCGTCGTCGAGATAGCACGTCGCGAACGATCCGAGCGAGCCATGGTGCACGACGTACGGATCGGTGATCGGCAGGATGACGCGGGCCTTGCCGGCGCCGACCGCGGCGTCGAACCAATCCTGGAGGTAGATGATCTGGGCACGCCCGGCGGCATCCGTCTTGGCATTCATGCCATGGTCGGCGGTCAGCGCGATCGTGGCGCCGAGCGCATCGAGCTCGGCGAGGTAGCGGCTCATCATCGCGTAGAAGGCGTTGGCTTGCGGTGTGCCCGGCGCATGCTTGTGCTGGACGTAGTCGGTCGTGGACAGGTACATCAGGTCGGGACGCTCGTGCTTCAGGAGCTCCACTCCCGCGGCGAACACGAACTCGGAAAGATCCGCGCTGTACACCGACGGCAGGGGCTTGCCGACCCGCGCCAGCACATTGTCGATGCCGTTCTCGGCCTTCGTGACCCGGTCCGCCTTCTCGGCGGAAAAGCAGATGCCGTTCAGTCCGTTGCCGAGCAGGGCGCGCAGCTTGTCCTTGGCCGTGACCACCGCGACCTTCGCGCCGGCGCGCGAGAAGCGCGCGAGGATCGTCTCCGCGCGCAGGTAGCGGGCGTCGTTCATCATGACTTCCTCGTTGCGCTCGCGGTCGTAGAAATAGTTGCCGCAGATGCCGTGAACCGCAGGCGGAACGCCCGTGACGATGGACAGGTTGTTGGGATTGGTGAAGCTCGGCACGACGCAGTCGCCGAGGAGCGACGTGCCCTGCTCGCACATGCGCGCGAGGTACGGCGCCACGCCGGCCTCGATCGCCTGCGTGATGTAGTCCGCCTCGCAGCCGTCGACGCATACGACTACCAGCGGGCGGTCCATCCATCGATAGCTGCGTCCGTTGACGCTCACGGGTGTCGTAGTGGTTCGAGGCATGATCTCGGCAGTGGAGGGCGGATCCGTCAGGCGATGGCTTGCGCCACGCGCCTGCGCACCCAGGCGGAAAAGAGCTCGGCGACGATCACGACGGCGATGATCGACAGGATGATCGCGGCAACGTTGCGCGAATCGACGCGCTGCACGCTCTCGCGCAGGTACCAGCCCATGCCGCCGGCACCGAAGAAGCCGACGACCGTCGCGGCCCGGAACACCACGTCCCACGTGTAGATCGACGTGCCGGTCCACGCCACCCGAACCTGGGGCAGCGCGCCGAACACGAACACCTGGAGCCGATTGGCGCCGGCCGCGCGTATCGCCTCGACCGGACCGTGATCGATCGCCTCGATGGACTCGGCGAACAGCTTTCCGGCGAAGCCGATGCAGAACAGCATCAGCGCCAGCACGCCCGGCAGCATGCCGTAACCCAGCGTGGCCACGAGCAGGATGGTCCAGATCATCTCGTGTACCGAGCGGCACGCCATGATGAAGAGCCGCGCCGCCGGATAGCCGAATCGCCGGCTGGGGGTCATGTTGGAGGACGCGAGCCACGCCAGCGGTATGGCGATCAGGATCCCGAGCCCGGACGCGAGGTACGACATCTGCAACGTCTGCAGCACCGACTCCAGGTATTCACCGCGCGCAATGTGCTCCAGGTTCGGCGGGAAGTAGCGGCTCGCGAGCGTTTCGACGATGCGGCCGAGAATGCCCGGCAGTCGCTCCAGGTCGATGTTGAGCCGGTCGATGGACCACGCGACAAGTGCCAGCAGGCAAAGCAGCGCTGCGAAGCGCCAGATGCTGCTGCGGGACGCGTCGCGCGCGCCGGAAGACGACACGCCCGCCGTGGCGTCGTGGACGGCGGCCCGATACTCCGCGCTTTCGCCCCCCGCCTCGACACCCGCATGCGTGCCGTGTCGCGGGGTCGGCGCGGTATTGGCGTCGCGCGCGGAAAGGTCGTGAGCAAGCGAGCGCAGCGCGATGTCGCCGGACGGGCCGGCCGCGAGCCGGGCGCCGCCGCGCCCTTGCGAGCCGGCACGTGCATCGGCTTGCGCCGAATCAAATGACGGCTTTGCGCGCATAGTGCGACACCAGTTCGCCGAAGATGATCAGCAGCAGCACGGCGATGAGCACGGTGGTGATGCCGCCGTAGTTGAATTGCGCCATCTGGCGGAATAGCACCAGCCCGAGGCCGCCGGCGCCGACGAGGCCCATGATGGTCGAGCGGCGGATGTTGATGTCCCACTCGAAGATGACGGTGCCGAGAATGACCGGGATCACCTGCGGCACGATGCCGTACATGAGGACCTGGAAACGGTTGCCGCCCACCGCGCGGATTGCCTCGATGGGACCGGGCTGCACGTCCTCGATCGCCTCGGCGATCACCTTCGAGATGAATCCGATCGATCGCACGGCCATGGCGAGCACGCCGGCGAGCGCGCCCAGACCGACCGCCGACACGAAGATGAGGCCCCAGACGATCTCGTGCACCGATCGCGACAGCGTCATCAGCGAACGGCCGATGACATAGGTGAAACGCCCAAGCGGACTGATGTTCGCGGCTCCCAGCCAGGCCACGAAGAGGGCCATGAACAGCCCCAACAGGCTCGCGAGCGTCGCCATCAGCGCCGTGTCGATCGTCGGGCCCACGAGGTCGGGCAGCAGGGAGAAGTCGAGCTCGGCGAAGCCGCGCAGCGTGCGCGCCAGCGAGGCAGCGCTGATGCGCCCCCACTCGGTATCGACGAAGACGGCATACAGGGTCCAGAGCAGGCCCAGCGCGAGGAGGATCCAGACGGCCGATTCCTTGCGCGTCCTGCGCGCACGCATGCGCGCGAGCTCCTCGATGCGCAGGTCCAGAGTGCCGGCGCTCACAGCGGGCCTCCTTGCACCGTCGAGTCGATGAAACCGCGCATCGTCGGCCCGCGGTCTGCTCGCGTGGCGTCGGCCCTGCGGGTCTCGGCTGCGCCCGCCGCGCTCACAGTACCTCCAGCGCGTAGATGGTGTGCATGGCGCGTTCGTCGAGCTCGGCGGGGGAGCCCTCGAACTTCTTGGCGCCTTCCTGCAGCCCGATGATGTGCGAGCAGAACTCGGTGGCGAGCTTCACGTCGTGGATGTTGCACAGGACCGGGATGCGCCGCTCGCGCGCGATCTCGCGGATGAGCCCCATCACTTCGCGCGCGATCTTGGGGTCCAGGCTCGACGTCGGCTCGTCGACCAGCAGCAGGCGCGGGTCCTGCATGAGCGCGCGGGCGATGCCTACGCGCTGGCGCTGGCCGCCGGAAAGGCGGTCGGCGCGTTTGTGCACGTGGTCCTTGAGACCTACGCGGTCGAGCAGCTCGAAGGCCTTGGCAACGTCGGCGCGCGGAAAGCGGCGAAACAGGCTGCGCAACGTTCCGGTGTAGCCGAGCCGACCCGTCAGCACGTTGTCGATCACCGACAACCGCTCGATCAGGTTGAACTCCTGGAAGATCATCCCGATGTGCCGGCGCGCCTCGCGCAGCTGCTTCTGCCCCAACGCGACGAGATTGCGGCCATCCAGCAGGATCTGTCCGGCGGACGGCTCGACCAGCCGGTTGACGCAGCGGATGAGCGTCGACTTGCCGGCGCCGCTCGGCCCGATGATGGCGAAGAAGTCGTCGGCCGCGACGCGAAAGCTCACGCCCTTGAGGATCTCGCGTCCCGCGTATCCGGCGCGCAGGTCGCGCACTTCCAATGCAAAGCTCATGCGGAATGCTCTTCGGTATGGGGCATCGGCCGTGCGGGCGACCGGCGCCCGCACGGAACGCGGGGCGGCTGGCTATTGCGGATTGGCCGCTTCGCGGATGATGTCGTAATCTTTGTCGGTCATCTTGACGAACTTCTCGGACTCGACGTTCTCGAGATACTTCTTCCCCTCCGGCGTCTGGTCGAGCGTCAGGAACGTCTGCGCGATCTTCTCCTTCAGGGGCGCGCACAGCGAGCCGCGATAGACGAATGGGTCCTGCGGAATGAGTGGCGAGCTCCAGAGGTAGTTGAAGTCCTCGACCTTCGCCTTGCCCTGGTCGACGGTGTTCATGAAGCGGTGCGTGGCGACGAATGCGGCATCGGCCTTGCCATCGAGCACCGCGAGGGTCGAAAGATCGTGGCCGCCCGAGAAGGCGACGCGGCTGAAGTACTCCTTCAACGGCGCCTTGATGGTTTTCTTGGCGAAGAGCGCTTCCGGAATCAGCGCGCCCGACGTGCTCGCCGGATCGACCAGCAGCAGGACGCTGCCCTTGAGTGACTCGATGCTGCTGAACTTGGAGCCCTTCTTGGTGATCAGCACCGACTTGTAGCCCGGGCCGGCTTCCTGCACGCCGTGCTTCGTCTTGTAGTACGTCGCGAAGACCTCGATGGTCGGGTCCTTTTTGTGCGCGATCACGTACGACTCGGGCCCCAGCACGGCCACGTCGACCCACTTGCCGAGCAGGGCCTCGACCACCGACGAATACGCCGTCGGCATGTAGAACTCGATCTTCTTGCCGGTGTTCTTGGACAGCAGGTCGATCACGGGCTTGTAGAGCGACAGCTCCTTCACCGTGTCCTGCGTGGGAATGATCGAGAACTTGAGAACCTTCGGGTCCTCGCAGCTCTGCGCCGATGCCTGCCAGGGCGTGAGGGCGGCAAGGGTCGCGAATGCGGCGCTGAGCAGCGCGGCGCCCAGCGCGCGGCGTCGCGAGCGTGGCCCGGATTGGATGTTGCGAACTTGCATGAACGATCTCCTCGCAGTTGTGTTTGAGCCACTGCGCCGTCTGGTGCGCGGCGCTTGCATGGCGGATTCGCTATCGAACGGCGGCTTCGCCCTCAGCGGGTGCGGTTGCCGCGTCTCACGGCGATCGACGTTACCTGGCCGGGCTCACCGTAGGTGCGGTGCATGCGCTCGCGGCTCGCCATCACGTGGTCGTGGAGCGCGCGGCCGGCGGAGCCGGGCTGGCCCGCCGCGATGCGCTCGACGATGTCGCGGTGCTCGCGCGACGACACCGGCAGGGTGCCGCCCTGCGCCAGCGTCGTGCGGCGGAAGAGATGCAACTCGTTGACCAGTCGGCGGTACACGTGGAGCAACTTCGCGTTGCCGGTCAGCTCCACCATGCGATCGTGGAAATCGAGGTTGGCGGCGACGTAGCCGTCGACGTCGTTGCGTGCACTGGCCTTTTCCATGCGCTCGACGATCTGCTTCAGCTCGCGAACCTCCGCAGCGGTCGCCTTCTCGGCGAGACGCCGGCCGACGAACTCGTCGAGCACCGCGCGCAGCTCGTAGATCTGGTCGGCTTCCTCGATGCTGATCTGGCGCACGAAGACGCCGCGGTTCTTCTCGATGCGCACCAGGCCGGAGCTCTCGAGCGCGCGAAAGGCCTCGCGCACGGGCCCGCGTGACACGCCGAGCTGCTCGGCGATGCTGGCCTCGGTGAGCTTGGCACCGGCGGCGAGATCGCCGGCCAGGATCATGCGCTCGATCTCGCGCTGGACGAGCGTCGCGAGCGAGCTGGACTGAAGCAGCCGGATGCTCGGCCCGTGGTCGTTGGCACCCTCGGGCGGTGAATGAGCGGGGTCCGGCATGCGGGGCATCGTAGATGGCCTGTTCCAGATTGTCAACAATCTGCTATTGCGGACGAGCGACAAAGCCGCGTAGGATTCCGACGAGCGCGATGCACGCCGGCGCGCGACTTTTTTCTTGCCTGCAACCAAAAGGGGGAATGGCAATGAGACGTCTATCGATGTTGCTCTCCGCCGCCGCGCTCGGCGTGCTCGCAGCCGCGCCCGCGCTGGCGCAGGAGGTCGTCACCATCTACGCCGCCGACGGCCTGCGCGACGGCAAGCCGAGCTGGTTCGACACGCAGTTCGACGCATTCACCAAGCAGACCGGCATCAAGGTGCAGTACATCGAGAGCGGCTCGGGCGAGGTGGTCAATCGCATCGAGCGAGAGAAAACAAATACGCAGGCGGACGTCATCGTCACGCTGCCGCCGTTCATGCAGAAGGCGGCCGCCGACGGCATGCTGGAGGCCTACAACGCGCCCGAGGCGAGCGCGATCCCGGCCGACACCCGCGACGCGCAAGGTCGCTACTATCCGCTGGTCAACAACTATTTCTGCTTCATCTACAACGGCTCGGCGCTGCAGGCCGCGCCGAAGTCCTTCAGCGACCTCCTCGACCCGAAGTACAAGGGCAAGATCCAGTACTCGACGCCCGGCCAGGCCGGTGACGGCACGGCGCTGATGGTGCTGACGTTCCACGCACTCGGCGGCAAGGACCAAGCGTTCGACTACCTGAAGAAGCTGCAGGCGAACAACGTCGGACCGTCGTCGTCCACCGGCAAGCTGGCGGCCAAGGTGAACAAGGGCGAACTCTACGTCGCCAACGGCGACGTGCAGATGAACTTCGCCCAGATGTCCGACAATCCCAACCTGCGCATCTTCTGGCCGGCGGACGCGAACGGCCAGCGTGCGACGCTGTCGCTGCCCTACTACATCGCGCTGGTGAAGGGCGCGCCGCATTCGGCCAACGGCAAGAAGCTCATCGACTTCCTGTTGTCCAAGAACGCGCAGGAGACGGTCAGCACGCTCGCGCGCGGCCTGCCCGCACGTTCCGACGTGAAGCCCACGGACGAGAACTACCAGAAGATCCATGGCTTCATGGAGGGCGTCAAAGTGATCACGCCGGACTGGAACAGCGTGCTGCAGGACCTCTCCAAGGACGTGGCGCGCTGGCACGAGGTGACCGGCAGCTGATGGAAGCGTCAACGTCGCGCGCGAAGGCGCGTGCCGGAGGAGACGGCGGCGCGCGCGACGACACGCCGCGCCGCTTATCCGGCATTCGCTTCGAGAACGTCACCGTGGCGTACGGCGCCACGGTGGCGCTCGACGATTTCACGCTCGACGTCGCACCCGGGCAGGTGATGGCGCTGCTCGGGCCGTCGGGGTCGGGCAAGACGACGGCGCTGCGCGCCGTAGCAGGGTTCGTCGAGCCCACGCGCGGCCGCATCTTCATCGGCGACGTCGACGTCACCGACAAGCCGCCGTACCGCCGCGGCATCGGCATGGTGGTGCAGCAGTACGCGCTCTTCCCGCACATGCGCGTCGAGGACAACGTCGCGTTCGGTCTCCGCGCGAACCGGTGCCCGCGCGCTGAGATCCCCGCACGTGTCGAGGAATGCCTGCGTCTCGTCGGGATGGCGTCCTACGCGCGGCGCTACCCGCTGGAGCTCTCCGGCGGTCAGCAGCAGCGCGTCGCGATCGCGCGCGCGCTGGCGATCCGCCCGCAGGTGCTGCTGCTCGACGAGCCGCTGTCGGCGCTCGATGCGCAGCTGCGAAGCGGCATGCTGAAGGAGATCGCGCGACTGCATCGCGAACTGCCCGACGTGACCATCCTGTACGTGACGCACGACCAGATCGAGGCGCTCACGCTGGCCGATCGCATCGCGGTCATGAACGACAGTCGGCTGGTCGATGTCGGCAGCGCGCAATCGCTCTACCAGCAGCCGCCTTCGCGCTTCACCGCCACGTTCGTGGGCAACGCCAACCTGCTGCCCGTGACGGTCGACCGCTGGGACGAGCGTGAGCAGCAGGCCTGGGTGCGACTCGGCGACCGCATGCTCGAAGTCATGAGCCACATGCCGGCGCGGCCGGGTGAGGCGCGCACGCTGTGCATCCGGCCGCACGCACTGGCGCTCGACGGCCAGCCGGGTTGCAACGCGATCGAGGCCACGGTTTCCGAGGTGCAGTGGCGCGGCTCGGCGCATCGGCTGTACGTCGACGTGGGCGGTGTCGAGATGTGGGCCGACAGCCGGCCGCTGCGCTCGCCGCCCTCGCGCGGCCAGCGCATTGTGCTGCACTTCCTTCCGGGGGATGCAACGCTGCTGGCGGGTGCATCCGTCGGCGCCGGCACGACGGCGGCGGCCGGCTGATGTCGTCGGCGGCGCTGTCGATCGACGTGCCGCGCGCGGAGGCGCGCGAGCGCGGCGCCCCGCGATGGGCGTGGGTGATCCTCCCGTTGCTCGTCCTCGTGGTCATCTTCTTCTACCCGCTGTTCTTCATCGTCAAGCAATCGCTTGCCGGCGACGCGGGGCCCCTCACGCTCGCGCATTACGCGACCGTGCTGTCCTCGGGCGTCTTCAAGGCCGCGCTCGGGCGCACGGTCGAGATCGCGGCGCTGTCGACCGTCGGCTGCCTCGTGCTGGGTTTCGTGTTGGCGCTGATCGTCGCGTTCGTGCCGTTCCCGGGCTCGCGCGTGATCGGCGGATTCATCGACACCATCCTCGCATTTCCCTCGTTCCTGATCGCGCTGTCGTTCACGTTCTTGTACGGCTCCGCCGGCGCCTTCAACTTCCTGCTGATGGATCTCCTGCACACGACCGAGCCGCCAATCGATTTCGTGTACACGAAGTGGGGCGTGATACTGGCCGAGGTGACGTTCTATACGCCGTTCGTCATGCGCCCGTTGCTCGCCGCCTTCTCGCAGCTCGACAACGCTCTGATCGAGGTCGCGAGCAGCCTCGGCGCGCGTCCGCTTCGCATCATCCGGCAGATCATCTTTCCCGAGGCCGTGCCCGCGCTGCTGGCCGGCGGCAGCCTGTGCCTGCTCCTGACGCTCAACGAGTTCGGCATCGTGCTGTTCATCGGCGCGAAAGGCGTGATCACGCTGCCCATGGTCATCTACGGCAAGGCGATCCAGGAGTTCGACTACACCGCGGGATGCGTGGTGGCCGTGGTCAACATCGCGCTGTCGATCGCGCTCTACTCGCTGTATCGATTCGTGCTCGCGCGAAGCGGAGGTGGACGTGCTGTTTTCGTCTAGGCTCGGGCGCTGCATCGCCTGGGTCGTGTTCTTCGCCCTGTTCCTGCCGGTGTTCGGACTGCCGCTCTTCATGGTCGGCGCGGCATCGGTGGCGGGCCAATGGAACGGCGTGCTGCCGAGCCATCTCACCACGCAGCATCTCGCCGATGCGGTGCAAAAGCGCGCGGGCGAGGAGCTCGTGACCAGCCTTGTCACCGGCCTCGTCGCGAGCGTCGTCGCGCTGACGCTCGGAACCTGGGCCGCGCTGGCGGTGCGGCGGCTGCGCAGGCGCGGGCGCCGGATCGCGGGTACGCTCTTCATGCTGCCGATCGCGGTCCCGTCGGTGTCGGTGGGACTCGGTCTGCTCGTCGCATTCAGCCGGCCACCGCTGCTGCTCAACGGCACGCCGTACATCGTGCTCATCGCGCACGTCGTGCTCGTGACGGCGTTCGCGTACGGCAGCGTGTCGGCGGGGCTCGCGCGGCTTCCGGCGCACTACGAGCAGGTTGCCGCGAGCCTCGGCGGCCGCCCCGGTTACGTGTTACGGCGCGTGACGCTGCCGCTCATCACGCCGTCGCTGGTCGCTGCCGCCGGTCTGTGCTTCGCCCTTTCGATGGGCGAGCTCGGCGCAACCATCATGGTCTACCCTCCCGACTGGGTGACGCTCCCGGTCGGCATCTTCGCGCTGACCGACCGCGGCTCCGTATTCGACGGCGCGGCGCTCACCGTGCTGTTGTTGGGCGTGACCATCGCGGTCCTGCTGGTCGTATCCCGCATTCGCACCCGCGCGAGCTTCCGCTGATGAAACGAGAGACCGCGACAGGCCGCCCGCCCGGCGTTTCCGAGCGCGAGCAGGGCGACGTGAACACGACGGCGCAGCGCCAGGCGTACTGGGAACGCCGGTTGAGCGGCGAGGCGCGCCGCTGGTGGGAGGAGGACCGCAAGTACTTCCTTCATCAGAGCCTGTCGACGCCGGTCCTCAACGTGCTGAAAGGCGCGAGCGGCGCATGGATCGAGGACCTCGACGGGCGACGCTACCTCGACATGCACGGCAACGGCGTGCACAACGCCGGGTTCAACAACCCGCACGTGATCGCGGCGGTGCGCGCGGCGCTCGATTCGGGCCTGACGTTCACGCCGCGGCGCTACACCAACATCCCGGCCATCGAGCTCGCGCGCAAGCTCGCGCAAATCACGCCGGAGGGGCTCACGCGCTCGCTGTTCTGCCCGGGCGGCTCCGAAGCCATCGAGATGGCGCTCATGCTCGCGAAGCAGGTGACCGGGCGTTTCAAGACCATCTCGTACTGGGACTCCTATCACGGCACCACGATGGGTGCGGCGAGCGTGAGCGGCGAGGAGCTGTTCCACGGCGGCGCCGGGCCCATGGTGCCCGGCGCGTTCCACGTCGAGTTTCCCAACTACTACCGCAATCCGTGGAAGTTCACCGACCCCGACGACGTCGACACCGAATGCCTGCGCCAGATCGAGACGATCCTGCGCCGCGAGCCGGACGTCGCGGCGATCATCGGCGAGCCGATCTCGGCCACGCCGGTCGTGCCGCGCAAGCAGTACTGGGAAGGCGTGCAGGCGCTGTGCAAGCGCCACGGCGCGCTGCTCATCTTCGACGAGGTGATCGAGGGCTTCGGGCGCACGGGAAGGATGTTCGCCTCCGAGCATTACGTGACGCCCGACGTGCTGGTGCTCGGCAAGTCGCTGGGCGGCGGCATCGTGCCGTTCGCGGGCATCGTGACGCGCGAGGAGTACAACGTCCTGCAACATCGCTCGATCGGCCACTATACGCACGAGAAGAACCCGCTCTGCGCGGCCGCCGGCCTTGCCGAGATCGAGTACATCGAGCGCGAGAACCTCGTGCAGCACGCGCGCGAGCTCGGCGAGCACGCGAAGGCCCGCCTCGCCGGAATGCAGTCGCGCCACCCGATGATCGGCGACATCGCGGGAACCGGATTGCACCTTGGCATCGACCTCGTGCGCGATCGCGCAACGCGCGAGCGCGCGGTGGAGGAGGCCGAGCAGGTCATGTTCAAGGCGTTCGACCGCGGCGTCGCCTTCAAGGTGATCGAAGGCAACGTCATCACGCTGCGGCCCTCGCTCGTCATCACCCGCGAGGAGATGGACTTCGTGCTCGACGTCCTCGACGAGTCGATCGGCGCCGTGGAGAACGGCGGCTAGCCCGTGTCAGCGAAGGCCGATCTCGCGCTCGACCTCGCCGAGGCAGACGTCCACGATGTCGATCGCCTGATCGAGCTGCTCCGGCGTCAGGATGAGCGGCGGCGTGAATGTCAGGACGTTGCCCATCGTGGTCTTGAAGCTCAGGCCGCGATCGAGCGCGCGGTAGAGCACGCCGTCCGCGGCGTCGCTCGCCGGCTCCCGCGTGTCGCGGTCGAGCACGAGTTCCGCACCGAATACGCAGCCGCGTCCGCGAACGTCGCCAATCAACGGATGACGGTCCATGAGATCGCCGAGGCGCTCCAGCGCACGCGCACCGATGCGCGCGGCGTTGTCGACGAGACCCTCGTCCTCGATGATCTGCAGCGTCGTGAGGCCCGCGCGCGTGGTGACCGGGTTCTTCTCGTGCGTGTAATGGCCGAAGGCGTAGTGCCCGGCGACATCGAGGTGCGGACGGCACAGCATTGCCGCGAGCGGCAGGATGCCACCGCCGAGCGCCTTGCCGAGCACGAGGATGTCGGGCACGACGCCTTCGTGCTCGCACGCGAACATGCGGCCGGTCTTGCCGAGACCCGTCGGGATCTCGTCAAAGATCAGCAGCGCGCCCGCCGCATCGCAGGCGTCGCGCACGCGGCGCCAGAAGCCGGGCGGCGCCACATACGGAACGGCCCGCATGGGCTCGGCCACGACGGCGGCCACGTCGCCTTCCTTCTCGAGCACGTAGCGGATCGTGTTCGCGCAAAGCTCCGCCGATCCCTCGCGCACGCCCCACGCGTTGCGATAGTCGCCGAAGGGCGGCACGTGCTCGGTGCCGGCGAGCAACGGTCCGATGGGCCCCGCGCGGAACATCTCCTCGCCGCCGATCGAGCGCGCGCCGAACCCCGCGCCGTGAAAGGCGTCCCAGAAGGAGATCGTCTTGAAGCGCCCCGTGTATGCCCGCGCGTAAGCGAGCGCAATCTCGATCGCGTCCGAGCCGCCCGTCGCGAACAGCACCTTGCCGATGTCGCCGGGCGCCAGCGCGGTCAGCTTCTCCGCGAGCTCGACCGCGGGGTCGCACGTGAAGCGCCGCGGGGCGAAAGGCAGCGCGTCGAGCTGGCGACGGATCGCTTCCTTGAGGCGCGGATGGCCATAGCCGATGTGGTGGACGTTGTTGCCGTGGAAGTCCATGTAGCGCCGGCCGCGGTTGTCCTCGATCCAGACGCCCTCGGCCTTGTGCACGACGGCGAGGCAGGGCGTGGACACCGACTGGTGCAGAAACACCGCCGCATCCCGCGCCAGCAGCGCGTCGGCTTGCGCGTCGACATTGCGGGCGCGCCACTCGCGCCGGCGCGGCGAGTGGTTGACGTCGCCTTCGCCCGCGCGCGGCGCGCCGCGCGGGTCGGTCCGTTCTTTTTTCGGCATGACGGGCATTATTGTGGAGCGCGGCGCGCTGTCAATGGCGTACCGCTTCCAGTCCGCACAAGGAGTCGAGCATGAGCAACTACAGCCGCGATCCGATCCTCCTCACGCCGGGTCCCCTCACCACGTCGCTCGGGACCAAGGCCGCGATGCTGCGCGACTGGGGCTCCTGGGACGCTGCGTTCAATGCCGTCACCGCGCGGGTGCGCGAGAAGCTCAGCGACGTCATCCATGCGCGCGAGACGCACGTGTGCGTGCCGATGCAGGGCAGCGGCACGTTCTCGGTGGAGGCCGCGGTCAACACGCTCGTGCCGCGCGACGGGCATCTCCTCGTGCTCGTCAACGGCGCGTACGGACGGCGCATGGCGAAGCTCACCGAGATGATGGGCCGGCGCACCAGCACGTTCGAGACCGAGGAGGACAAGCCGGCGACGGCCGCGGACGTCGAGCGGCTGCTCGCGCGCGATCCTTCGATCACGGACATCGGGCTCATCCATTGCGAGACTTCCACGGGAATTCTCAACCCTTTGCCGGAAATTGCCGCGGTGGCCGCACGGCACGGCAAGCGCCTCATCGTCGACGCCATGAGCTCGTTCGGCGCGCTGCCGATCGATGCGCGCGAAGTGCCGTTCGACGCGCTGGTCGCCGCGTCCGGCAAGTGCATCGAAGGCCCCCCGGGCATGGGATTCGTGTTCGCGCGGAAGAGCCTGCTCGAGCGCTCGCAAGGCAATTGCACGTCGCTCGCGCTCGACCTGTACGACCAGTGGACGTACATGGAAAAGACCACGCAGTGGCGATTCACGCCACCCACGCATATCGTCGTTGCGCTCGACGCCGCCCTCGATGAATACCTGGCGGCGGGGGGGCGGCGGGCGCGCCTCGCGCGCTACACCGAGAACTGCAAGGTGCTGGTCGACGGCATGGCGGAGCTCGGGTTCGAGCCGTTCCTCGATCCGAAGATCCAGGCGCCCATCATCGTGACGTTCCACGCGCCGGCGGACGCGCGCTACAACTTCCGCGACTTCTACGCCCGCGTGCGCGACAAGGGCTTCGTGCTGTATCCCGGCAAGCTCACGCAAGTCGAGACGTTTCGCGTGGGCTGCATCGGCGCCATCGGCCCGCAGGAGATGCGCCTTGCCGTGCACGCCATCCGTGACGCGCTCGACGAGATGGGAATCCGGCAGGTGACGCGAGCCGCCGCGCGCGCGGTCGCCTAGCCGGCGCGGCGTGTGGCGGCGAGCAGACGCGCGCATCCGCTGTCCGCCGGCACGCTTCCGTGGCGATCGAGGCAATCGAGCGCTACGAGGCTTGCGTCGACCGTCATCCGATCGTCGCCGTCCGCCCGCGCGATCAGTCGCGCTACTTCGTCGAGGCCGACGCAGCGGTGCTCCACCGCCTCGCCATCCTGGTTCGCGGGCACGAAGTCGCTCGGAAGCGGCATATCGTAGGCGAAGATCGTCTCGCGCTGGAAGCCGTCGGGCACGGCGCGCTCAATGTGAAGCGTCGCCACGCGTCGCGCGTTCGCGGCGACGTCGGCGGGAACGCCGGCCTCCTCCCATGCTTCGCGCACCAGCGTCGCATCCGGCTCCTCGCCGGCGGCCATGCCGCCGCCGACCAGGTTGTCGAGCTGGCCCGGATCGATGGGCTTGCGGGGACTGCGCCGGGCGAGCCACATGCGGACGGCTCGCCCGTCGCAGACAATGCCGTTGGCATGCGCGGCGTAGGTATGGAGGCCGAAGTAGCGTGCCGCGGCGCGCTCCAGCATGAACGCCGCGGGCGCACCCCACGCATGCGACGCCGCGTACCGCTCGTCGCGCCACGCCGTGAGGACGCCTTCGTTTGCGAGCGAGCGCGACACGGCCTCGAGGGCGCGCGTACGCAGCTCGCAGGTCGACAGTCCATCGACGAATGCGAGCTCGTCGCCGTCGCGCCGGAACACGTCGTCGAACGCGCAAAGCCGCTCCATGCGTGCCGCGTCGAAACAAGCGAGTGCTTGTCCCTCCACGCGCAGTCGGTGGCGCGGCCGCGATGGCGCGATAAGGAGCGGCGCGAGGCGCGCCGCGATGGCGGCTAGAATCCGGCTTTCGATCACACGGCGATTCTAATCGCCCATGACGGCGCGCATCCTCGACGGCAAGGCGCTCGCGCAGCGCGTCACGGCGGACGTTCGCGCGGCGGTGACCGAGCGCGTGGCTGCCGGCGGCAGCGTGCCGGGTCTTGCCGTGGTGCTCGTGGGTGACAACGCGGCGTCGCAGGTGTACGTGCGCAACAAGCGGCGCACCACCGAAGCGGTCGGCATGCGCTCGTTCGCGTTCGATCCTCCGGCGGACATCGCCGAGAATGCGCTGCTCGGGCTGATCGATCGCCTGAACGCGGACGCGCAGGTCCACGGCATCCTCGTGCAGCTTCCGCTGCCCAAGCAGATCGATCCCGCGCACGTCATCGAGCGCATCGATCCGCGCAAGGACGTCGACGGCTTCCATCCGTACAACGTGGGGCGGCTGGTCGTCAAGATGCCGACGCTGCGACCGTGCACGCCGTACGGCTGCATGCAGCTGCTCGCCCAAACCGGCGAGGACCTCGCCGGCAAGCACGCGGTGGTGATCGGGCAGTCCAATATCGTCGGGCGGCCCATGGCGCTCGAGCTCCTGATGGCGCGCTGCACGGTGACCATCTGTCACTCCGCCACGCGCGACCTGCCGGACCTCGTTCGACAGGCGGACATCGTGGTGGCCGCGGTCGGCAAGCCGCGCATGGTGCAGGGTGACTGGATCAAGCCCGGCGCGATCGTCATCGACGTGGGCATGAATCGTTTGTCCGACGGCAAGCTCACCGGCGACGTCGATTTCGAAGCGGCGCGCGAGCGGGCGTCGTGGATCACGCCGGTTCCGGGCGGCGTGGGACCCATGACGGTGGCGATGCTGCTGCACAACACGCTGCGCGCGGCGGAGCTTCAGGACGCCTCGCGGATGTGACTCACGTCCCCGAGAAGGCGACCTGATCCTTTCCGGCGCTCTTGGCGCGATACATGGCCTCGTCGGCGGCCGCGATGGCCGTTTCGGCCGAGGCCGGTGGAACGGCGAACGTCGCCACGCCGATGCTGAACGTCACCGGCCAGCCGCCGTGTGCGCACATCGAGAGCAGCGCCTTGCGCACCTTCTCGATGGTCGTCGCGAGCGCGTCGCCGCGCGTCTCCGGAAACACGATCGCGAACTCGTCGCCGCCGACGCGGCCCACGAGATCGCTCGTGCGCACGTGCCGGGTGAGCGTGGATGCGATCGCCTGCAGCAGCCGGTCGCCCTCCGCGTGTCCGCCGCGGTCGTTCACCGATTTGAAGTCGTCGCAGTCGAAGTAGGCGATGCAGAGCGGCTTTTCGCTGCGCCCGTGGCGCCGCAGCTCGCGATCGAGCGCTTCGTGCAGTCCGCGCCGGTTCACCACGCCGGTGAGGTGATCGATGCGTGCGATGCGGCGCTCGCGCTCGTGGAAGATGCGCAATTGCCAGGCCAGCAGTAGCACCACGGTGTAGGTGACGAATCGGTTCGCCAGCGTGATCAGGAAGTAGACCAGCTTCGAATGCGGGTAGCCCTGCATCACGGCCAGGATGTCCTGGCTGGCGATCGAAACGACCACGAACACGATGCCCCAGCGCAGCCCGCAATTCCAGCCGACGAGGAAGATCGGCAACAGGTAGAGCGTGGTAACGGTCACCTGCGCGCCCGTCATGGCGTCGAGCGCGATGATTCCCGCGAGCGCTAGCGAGCCGGCCGCGAGCGCGCTGGATCGCTCCAGGTGAAACAGCCGCTCGACCCACGGCCAGCGTGTCATGTGGCGCGCAAGTGCCAGGCCTTGGGTCGGGTGAAGGCCTGGATGCCATACGTGGAAAGCGTCAGGCCGAGCCCCGAGTGGCCGACGCCCGACCACGGCAGGCGCGGGCTCACGCGATCGCAGCAGTTCCAGTAGACGCTGCCGGCGTGCACCCGCTCGAGAATGCGCATCGCGCGCCGGCGATCGGTCGTGTAGACGCCGGCGGTGAGGCCGTATTCGGTATCGTTCATCAGCGCCACGGCGTCGTCGTCGCCGTCGACGGCCTGCACGCCGATGACGGGGCCGAAGCTCTCGTCGCGCATGACGCTCATCGTGTGGTCGACGTCCGCGATGACGGTCGGCTCGAACCAGTTCCCCTTCCCCGGAATCGCACGGCCGCCGGTCAGCACGCGCGCACCCTTGCGCCGCGCGTCCGCGACCTGCTGCTTGAGCACCGCGATCTGCGGCCGGCGCGTGACCGGGCCGATGTAGGTCGATTCGTCCAGCGGATCGCCGATCCGGTAAGCCTTGACCTCCGCGACCAGGGCGTCGAGGAATGCCGCGTGGACGGATCGATGAACGTAGATGCGCTCGACCGAGCAGCACGACTGGCCGGTGTTGTAGAACGCGCCGTCGCCGACCGCCGCCGCGGCCGCCTTGACGTCGACGTCCTCGCAGACGTAGATCGGGTCCTTGCCGCCGAGCTCGAGCTGAACCTTGATCATCGCGCGGCCGGCCGCGGCGGCGATGCGCGTACCGGTCGCGTACGAGCCGGTGAAGAACACGCCGTCGACAGCCTGGCGGATCAGCGCCGCGCCGGCCGGGCCGCCACCGATGACCGGGACGAAGACGTCGTCGGGCACGCCCGACGCGTGCAGCATGTCGGCGATGTGCTGGCCGGTCATGCTGGCGTGCTCGGACGGCTTGTAGAGGACCGCGTTGCCTGCGATGAGCGCAGGGACGAACACGTTGCTGCCGACGAAATACGGATAGTTCCACGCCGAGATGTTCGCCACCACGCCGAGCGGCTCGTGCGTGATGCGCTCCGTCAGGTTGTCGTCGGCGAACACCTTCTCGTCGCGAAGCGTGCGCGTCGAGGCCTCCAGGAAGAAATCGAGGCGCCCGACCAGGCCCTTCAGCTCGTTGCGCGACTGGCGTATGGGCTTCCCGACTTCGAGCGTGAGCGTGCGCGCGAGATCCTCCGACCGCTGCTCGACCTCACGCCGGAAGGCGGCGATGCAGTCGAGGCGCTTCCGAATCGACACGCGGGCCCACGATGGCTGCGCCGCGCGTGCTCGCGCGAACTTGTCGCGTACGCTGCGCACGCCGTCGGCGGGAACGCGGCCGAGGAGTGTTCCGTTGGCGGGATTGACGATCTCCAGAAAGGGATTGGTGCTCACTTCGCTTGCGCCTTCCGTGCGCGTGCGGCTTCCAGGAACTCGTTGAGGATCGGAGTTCCGTCGAGGTGGCCTTCCTTCGGCTCCCACATGAACTCCGGATGCCATTGCACGCCGAGCACGTAGCTCGGCCCGCGCCAGCGGATCGCCTCGACGACGTTGTCGGGGACCGACATCGCCTCGACCAGCAGGCCGCGTCCGAGCTTCTTCACCGCCTGGTGGTGAATCGTGTTGATGGTCGCCTCGACGTGGCCGGGATAGAGCCGGGCGAGACGGCTGTCGGGGACGAACCGCAGCTGGTGGTAGTTCTGCTCGTACTTGGCGATGTCGCGGTGGTTGAGCGCCTCGGGCACCATCGTGCCGATGTCCTGGTAGAGCGAGCCGCCGAACGCGACGTTGATGAGCTGGCACCCCCGGCAGATGCCCAGCACGGGCTTGCCCTTGCCGACGAAGGCCTCGAGCAGCTCGATCTCGTATCGATCGCGGACGGGATCGCCGCTCCATTCCGGATTCTCGGCGCGCTCGCCATACGTCGGCGGCGCGATGTCGGCGCCGCCCTGCAGCACGAGGCCGTCGAGTGCCTCCGCGTAGTGATAGAGGCGCATCTCGCTGCGCTTGACGAGGCCTTCCGATTCCACGGCCGGAATCATCAGCACGAGCACGTTGCGCGAGATGATCCAGTGCGCGACCGATTGCTCGAGATAGTGCAGCGTCTTGGTGTAGACGCCGCCCAGCGCGCGTGCGGGCTCCGTCGGGTGATGGATGCGCGACGAAACGCCGATCAGGAGGGGGCCGGCCATCGCCAGGGACTTAGAGCGCCGCGCGGAAGAGTCGCGTGAAATCCTCGGCGCTGCACGGCCGCGGATTCGTCTGGTGACATACGTCGGCCACGGCGACCTCGGTGAGGCGGGCGACGTCGCGCTCGGTCACGGCGCGTGCGCCGCGATAGTCCGACAATCGCGCGGGAATGCCGATGTCGCGCTTCAGCTCGCCGAGCCACTCGATGAAGGCCCGCGCACGCACCTCGTCGCTGCCGTCCGAGCCGCCCGGCACGCGCGCCACGCGCGCGAGCTCCGCGAGCTTCGCGGTCGCCGCGGGCAGGTTGAAGCGCATGACGTGGTCGATCATGATGCCGTTGGCGAGGCCGTGATGGAGATCGGCCACGGTGGACAACGCGTGCGCGCAGGAATGCACCGCGCCGAGGTCCTTCTGGAATGCGATGGCGCCCATCATCGAGCTCATCATCATGTCGCTCCGGGCAGCGAGGTCGTGCCCGTCCTTCACCGCGCGGGGCAGCGCCGCCGCGGCAATGCGCACGCCTTCCACGGCGATGCCGTCGCACAGCGGGTGATACGCGGGCGACAGATACGATTCCACGTTGTGCGTGAGCGCATCCATCCCCGTTGCCGCCGTGATCGGCGCCGGCAGATCGAGCGTCAGCTCCGGATCCGCGAACACCGCCTTGGCGAGCAGCGCCGCGTTGAAGACGACCTTCTTCACGTGCGTCTCGTCGTCCGAGATGACGGCGGAGCGGCCGACCTCCGAGCCGGTGCCCGCTGTCGTGGGCAGCGCCACCAGATACGGCAGCGGCCGCTCGACCGGCCGCACGTTGGGATGGTCCCACGCATATTCGAGGACGCTGCCGGGATGGTCGACCATCAGCGCGACGGCCTTGGCGACGTCGAGCGCCGCGCCGCCGCCGATGCCGACGATGCTGTCCGCGTCGTGCGCGCGGAACGTCGCGACGCCCGCGTCGACCTGCGCGCGCACGGGATTGCCGGCGACGCCGGAGTACACGGCAGCGTCCACGCCGGCGAGCGTCTCGAGGAATGCGGCGAATGCCGGCAGGGCGGCGAGCCCGCGGTCGGTGACGACCAGCGGGCGGCCGCGGCCCACGCCGCGCAGGTGCTCGGCCACCAGCCTGCGCGCGCCGGCGCCGAAATGAATCGTCGTGGGAAAGGCGAATCGGTGGATCATCAGATGATCTCGAAGTAGCGCTTGCGCTCCCAGTCGGTCACGGCGTCCTGCCATTGGCGCCATTCCCACTCGCGCGTGGCAGCGAAGTGATCGACGAACGCGTCGCCGAACCAGTCGCGCGCGGTCTCGGAGCGGCGGAAGATCTGCGTCGTTTCGATGAGCGACCGGGGCGCACGTGGAACGTTCTCCGCCCCGACGTTCGTCCCGCTGACCGGCGCGGCCGTCAGCGGCAGCTTGCGCTCGATCCCGTGCAGGCCCGCCGCGATGCACGCGGCCACGGCGAGGTACGGATTCACGTCGGACCCGGGGCAACGCGTTTCCAGCCGCGTGGACTTCGGCGAGCCGGCGATCACGCGGAAGCTCGCGGTGCGGTTGTCGATGCCCCACGTCGGCTTCACCGGCGCCCAGAAGCCGTCCACGAGCCGCTTGTAGCTGTTGACCGTGGGCCAGAACATCGGCGCGAACTCGAGCAGCACGGCGACCTGGCCGGCGAGATAGTGCTCGAACAGCGTGCTCATCGTGTTGCGGCCGTCGGCATCGTGGAAAACGTTGCGCTTGCCGTCGGAGAGCGATTGATGGCAATGGCCCGAGCAGCCGGGGAATTGCTGGCTCCACTTCGCCATGAAGCTCGGCATGATGCCGAAGCGCGCGCCGATCTCCTTGGCGGCGGTCTTGAACAGGATGCCGCGGTCGGCCGCTTCGAGCGCCTCGGAGAACACGATGGCGACCTCGTACACGCCCGGCCCCGTCTCCGTGTGCAGGCCTTCGATCGGCACGCCGAATGCGGCGAGATCCTCGAACAGCGCCTTCAGATACTCGCGCGAATGATTGGCGCGGAGCAGCGAATAGCCGAACATGCCGGGCGTCACGGGCGTGGGATCGACGCCCTGCTTGGCAGCCCAGGACTGCGGTGTCTCGGCGAAGTTGAAGAACTCGAACTCGAGCCCGCACATCGGCTGCAGCGAGAGCTTCTCGGCGCGCTTCAGCACCCGCTTCAACACCTGCCGTCCGTCGAGAGGAAACGGCTCTTCACGCCCGTCGACCACCTGCACGAAGTCGCCGAGGAAGAAATCCACGCGGTCGTCCCAGGGCACCTTGCGATGCGTGCCGAAGTCGAGGCGCGCCAGCGCATCGGGAAAGCCCTTGTGCCAGCCCGTGAGCGTGGTGTTGTCGTAGCACTGGTCGTGCAGGTCCCAGCCGTACACGACATCGCAGAAGCCGAACCCGCCCTCGACCACCGACGCGAACTTGTCCTTGTGGATGTACTTGCCGCGCAGGATGCCGTCGATGTCGGAGACGGCGACCTTGACGCGCTGCCCGGGTGACTGGCGGACGACCGCGAGGGCCTCGGCGGCGGTGAGCGGGGACGGCATGCATTCTCCTTGCGGCGCTCGAATGCCGCCTTCGCGGCGAGTTTCGCGGATTCTAGCGCAGGGGACGATGGCAGAATGACGCCGCCCGGCCGGAAACCGCATGCCGCTTGCTACCGCCTACCTCGCGCTGCATGTCGCCGTCGCCCTTTTCGGGTTGGCGGGACTGTTCGGCAAGTGGATCGACCTCTCGCCGCTCGCGATCGTGCTGGGCCGCACGGTCGTCGCAGCCGTCACGCTGGGTGCGCTCGCAGCCGCGCGTCGCGAGCCCCTGGGGCGGCTGGACGTCGCCTGGCTGCTGAACGGCGCGATCCTCGCGCTGCACTGGGTCACGTTCTTCCTCGCAATTCGCATCTCCAGCGTGGCCGTGGGCCTGCTCGGGTACGCGACGTTTCCATTGTTCGTGCTCGTCATCGAGCGCCGGGGGCGGTGGCGCAGCGTGGCGCGAGTCGAATGGTTGACGGCGCTCCTCGTCGTGGCGGGTTTCGCGGTGCTCGTGCCGCGCCTCGCCTGGTCGGACACGACCGTCCGCGGCCTCGTCCTCGGTCTCGCGTCCGCGGTCACGTTCGCGTGGCTCGCCGTGCGGAATCGTGCCCTGGTCGAACAGCACGGCGCGCTCGGTCTCGCGTTCTGGCAGAACGCGTGGGCGGCGATCTGGCTGATGGTTGCCGTCGTGCCGATCGCATCGACGATGGAAGCACCGACGTGGCAGGACCTCGGTGCTATCGTCACGCTCGGTGCGTTGTGCACCGCGCTTGCGCACACCCTGTTCATCGCGAGCCTGCGTCAGGTCGGCACGCACAAGGCGAGCATCGTCGCGGCGCTGGAGCCCGTCTACGGCATGGCATTCGCGACGTTGCTGCTGTCCGAATGGCCGACGGCGCGTCAGGTGGTCGGCGCGCTCCTGCTGGTCGGCGCCGCGATCGTCGCCTCGCGTCGAACCCGCTTCGAGCCGGCATGACCTGCATGGCGGCACACGACACGTTTGGGTAGGATGATCCGCATGGAGATCGGTCTCGTCGGGCTCGGCCGCATGGGCGGCAACATGGCGCGCCGCCTTGCTCGCGGCGGCGTGCGCGTCGTTGGTTACGATCCCGACGTGGCGGCGCGCCACGCGCTCGCCCTCGAGGGTGTCATCGAGCCCGCCGACTCCGTCCAGGTCATGGCGCACGCGCTCTCGCCGCGGCGTGTCGTCTGGATCATGGTGCCCGCAGGACGCGTCACCGAGCTGACCGTGCAGGACCTTTGGCCCGAGCTCGCGCGCGGCGACGTGATCGTCGATGGCGGAAACGCCAACTACAAGGACTCGCAGCGCCGCGCGGCGGGCCTCGCCACGGCCGGCATCGAGTTCGTCGACTGCGGCGTATCCGGCGGCGTGCACGGGCTCGCCAACGGCTACACGCTGATGTTCGGTGCGAGCGACGCGGCAGCGCGCGCGATCGAGCCCTACGTTCGCGTCCTCGCACCGGGTCCGGACCGCGGGTGGCTGCGCTGCGGCCCCGCGGGCGCGGGTCACTTCGTGAAGATGATCCACAACGGCATCGAGTACGGCATGATGCAGGCCTTCGCCGAAGGCTTCGCGCTCATGCACAACAAGCGCGAGCTGTCGCTCGACGTGGCGGCGATCGCCGAAACGTGGCGCCACGGCAGCGTGGTGCGGTCATGGCTGCTCGACCTCACGGCGGAATTCCTGCGGCACGACGCGACGCTCTCCGATATCGCGCCGGTCGTCGCCGACTCGGGCGAGGGCCGGTGGACGGTCAACGAAGCGGTCGAGCAGGGCGTACCGGCGCCGGTGCTGACTCTCGCGTTGATGGCGCGCTTCGCAAGCCAGGGCCGCGACGACTACGCGGGCCGCGTCCTCGCGATGATGCGCAAGGCGTTCGGGGGTCACGCCGTGGTGCCGAGCAGCGACGGCCCGCGATGATCGTCGTGCTGATGGGCGTGAGCGGGGCGGGCAAGACGACGACGGGCGAAGCGCTCGCGAGCGCGCTGGGCTGGCCCTTCCGCGACGCCGACAACCTCCATCCGGCCGCCAACGTCGACAAGATGCGCGCCGGCATTCCGTTGACCGACGACGATCGCTGGCCCTGGCTCGATCGCGTGATCGACGAGATGCGCCGGGTCGAGGAGACCGACGGGCACGTCGTGTTCGCGTGCTCGGCGCTGAAGCAGTCGTACCGGGACTATCTCGCCCGCGCCGGCGACGTGCGCTTCGTGTATCTCGCCGGAGACTGCGACACGATCGCGCAGCGCCTCGCGGCGCGCAAGCACGAGTACATGCCGGCGACGCTCCTGGCGAGCCAGTTCGCGACGCTCGAGCCGCCGACCGATGCGCTGGTGATCGACGTTCGCCGGGGCGTCGACGAGCAGGTCGCCGCGATTCGCGCGGGTCTCGGCGCATGAGCCGCAAGCGCGTCATGACCGCGGTCGTGCACACAGGCCGCGCGCCGCGGAAGCATCTCGGCGCGGTGAACACGCCGATCTACCGCGCCTCGACGATCCTCTTCGAGACGGTCGCGGATCTCGAGCGCGCGGCGCGCGGCGAGTCCGAGAGCCTCACCTACGGGCTGCA
This sequence comes from Casimicrobiaceae bacterium, assembly GCA_035493035.1. GTDB lineage: Bacteria > Pseudomonadota > Gammaproteobacteria > Burkholderiales > Casimicrobiaceae > VBCG01. The sequence goes on from DATJIS010000046.1 coordinate 63,420, forward strand.
CGGCCTGCCGACCGTTGCCGACTTTCAGACGGCAATGGCGGAGCTGGAAGGCGGGCACGCTGCGCTCGCCGTGCCCTCGGGCCTCACCGCGACGACGTTCCCGTTGCTGGCATTCGTGCATCCGGGTGACCACGTGCTCGTCACCGACGTCGTGTACGGGCCGACGCGGCGCTTCTGCGACAACCATTTGCGGCGCCTGGGCGCCGACGTCGAGTACTACGATCCGCTGGCCGGCGCCGGCATCGAAGCGCTCATGCGGCCGAACACGCGTCTCGTGTTCCTCGAGTCGCCCGGCTCGCTCACGTTCGAGGTGCAGGATGTCCCGGCCATCGCGAGCGTGGCGCGCTCGCGCGGCGCCATCACGGTCCTCGACAACACATGGGCGACGCCGCTCGGCTTTCGCGCGTTCGATCACGGCGTCGACATCTCGGTGCACGCGGCCACCAAGTACATCGGCGGCCATTCCGACGTCCTGCTCGGCGTCATCGTCGCGAACGAACTGGCGTTGCCGCCGCTGCAGCGCCTGTGGACGGACATGGGCATCGCGCCGTCGACCGACGACTGCTTCCTCGGATTGCGCGGACTGCGCACGCTCGCGCTGCGGATCGCGCGACATCAGCAAAGCGCGCTCGCGGTCGCCACCTGGCTGCGCGAGCAGCCCGAGGTGGCCGAGGTGCTCTATCCGGCGTTGCCGGGCGCGCCGGGGCATGCGTTGTGGCAGCGCGACTTCAAGGGCGCCAGCGGCCTCTTCGGCGTCGTGCTGAAGCCCGTCGCGAAATCGGCCGTGGATGCGATGCTGAACGGCATGCGGCTCTTCGCGATGGGCTGGAGCTGGGGCGGCTTCGAGAGCCTCGTCATTCCGACCTGGCCGGAGCGCATGCGCAGCGTCACGCGCTGGCACAAGGACGGCCCGACCCTGCGGCTGCACGTCGGCCTCGAGGACCCGGACGATCTCATCGAGGATCTCGCCGCGGGCCTCGAGCGCCTGCGCGCATGACTCGCGATCACGCGCCTGCCTTCGGGCGAGCGCGCGGGACGTCCTCATGCTGCATGCGGGCGAGCTCGACGCTGCGATGGGCCACGACTTCGACCGGTTGCAGCCGCACGATCGCCGGCCCCGCGTAGCGGACATCGGACGCAACCTCTTCCTTGGCGCATGCCGAGCTCATCACCGCAACGGTGGCGAGGGCGGCCGCCGCGGCGCTTGCATAGCCGAGCAGATCGTCTACGTGAGGCATGGCGTTCTCCTGGGTTTGTTGGTACGCTGGTAATCCTAGCCATCCAGTCTAGCCAAGGGAATCGATATATTTCGACCTGCTTGGATAGGTATTCTTACCAATGCCCGTGGACCGCACGCCCCGCCTGCCGCTCAATACGCTGAACGCCTTCCGCGCGGTTGCCCAGCTGCAGAACCTGCGCGCGGCCGCCGACCAGCTGCACCTGACGCACAGCGCGGTGAGCCAGCAGATTCGCGGACTCGAAACCCAGCTCGGCTTCGCGCTGTTCGAGCGGCGCGGCCGCCGTGTGGTGTTGAATGCCGCGGGACAGGCGCTCCTGCGCAGCGTGCAGGCCGCACTGTCGCTGCTCGACGATGGCGTACAGGCCGCGGCCGCAGCCGCGGGTGGCGAGGCGCAGCGCCTTCGCGTGACGGTGCTGCCCTCGTTCGCCAACCGCTGGCTCATGCCGCGCATCGGACGCTGGCGCGAGCAGCATCCCGCGCTGCCGCTGGAGATCGACGCCTCGGTGCGGCTCATCGACCTGCAACGTGAAGGCTTTCACGCCGCGGTCCGGCAGGGCAGCGGCCCGTGGCCCGGCCTGCAATCCGAGCGGCTGTTCGAGCAGCCGCCCATCATCGTCGTCGGCTCGGCCGCCGCGGCACGCCGCCTCCTGGGCGCGCAGCCCGAGGCTTTCGCGCGCGAGCCGCTGCTCGGTGAAAACGACTTGTGGGAAGCGTGGTTCCTCGCGGCCGGCGTCCGCACGGCCGTGCGCGTGGTGGCGATGTTCAACGATGCGGGGCTCATGCTGCAGGCCGCCGAGCAGAACCTCGGCCTCGCGCTGGCGCGCGAGCTCCTTGCGGCCGACGCGCTGTGCGAGGGCCGGCTCGTGCGCCTGTCGCCGATCGCCATTCGCCACGCCGAGGCGCAGCCGTATCACCTCGTGTATCCGCCGGCGCTGCGCGACTGGCCGCCGCTCGCCTCGTTTCGCGCGTGGCTCTACGACGAGCTCGATCGATCGCTCGAGGCGGTGCAGGCGAACGCCAAGAACGGGCCGGCGGTCATTCCCCGAGGTAAGCGGCGCGCACGCGCGGATCGGCACGGATCTCGGCCGGCGTCCCGGTAGCGAGGATCGCGCCGTCGTCGAGAACGATCACGCGGTCGGCGTGCGCGAACACGACGTCCATGTCGTGCTCGGTGAAAAGCACCGCGGCGGAGCCGTCGCGCACGATGTCCGCGACGATGCGCATCACCGTGTCCCGCGCGGCAGCCCCCGCGCCCGCGGTGGGCTCGTCCATGAGCAGCAGGAGCGGCTGCCGCGCGAGCGCGAGCGCGAGCTCGACGCGCTTCGCGTCGCCGTAGGCGAGGCTCGCGCAATGCGCGTCGGCGAGCGCAGCGAGATCGAGCCGCGCGAGGAGGGCGTTCAGTTCGTCCGTGCGGCGCGCGAGCGACCCGATGCAGGCGCCGTCGCGTCCGTCGCGCGCCGCGATGGCGACGGCAACGTTCTCGCGCACGGTCATCGACGCGAACGTCGCGGCGACCTGAAATGTCCGGCCGACGCCGCGCGCCGCCACCGCGCGCGGTGGAAGGCCGTCGGTGCGCGCGCCGTCGAGCAGGACTTGCCCGCGGTCGGGGGCGAGCTGCCCGTCGATCACGTTGAAGCACGTCGTCTTGCCGGCGCCATTCGGACCGATGAGCGCGACGCGCTCGCCGCGCGCGATGGTGAAGCTCACGTCGCGCAGCGCGTGCACGCCGCCGAACGACTTGGCGATGCGCTCCACGCGCAGCACGATCGTTGCAGCGTCTTCGCTGGGGTGATGCCCCGGAGCGCGTCCGCCTTCAGCGGGGCGAGCGCCTTCGAACGGCGCACCGGCGCTCATCGGTTCCCTCCGCGCAGTCGCGCCCACGCGCCGCCGATGCCTTGCGGAAACGCAATGACCAGGATCAGGATCCCGCCGCCGACCAGCGCTCGCCAGTATTCGGTCGTGCGCGACAGCGTGTCCTGGAGCCACACGAACGCGGCGGCGCCCAGCAGCGGGCCGAACACGGCGTTCAAGCCACCGAGCAGCAGCATGACGAGCACGTCCACGGAACGGCCGATACCGAGCGTCTCGGGCGAGATGCTCCCTTTCGAGAACGCGTAGAGGCCTCCCGCGAGTCCCGCGAATGCGCCGGCCAGCGCGAATGCGCGCCACTGGCGCCGGTGCACGTCGATACCGAGCGCTTCGGCGCGGTGCGCTGCGTCGCGCGCCGCGCGAAGGGCGAATCCGAACGGCGTGCGCGACAGCGCGAACAGCGCAAGCGACGCGACGCTCACGAGCGCGAGGGTGAAGAAGTAGTACGCGCCGCGGCTCGACAGCCACGACGGCGGCCACAGGCCGACGAGCCCGTTGGAGCCGCCGGTCACCGCGTCCCACTGGTAGGCGATCGACCACACGATCTGTGCGAACGCCAGTGTCAACATCGCGCGGTAGATGCCGGTGAGCCGGACCGACACGGCACCGAACGACCACGCACCCGTCCAGGCCGCGAGCGGCGCGACGGCAAGCGCCGCCAGGAAGGGCCATCCGTGGCGTGCCGCGATCGCAGCGGCGTAAGCGCCGATGCCGAAGTACGCCGCATGACCGAACGATACGATGCCGCCCGAGCCCGTCAGGAACTGCAGGCTCGCGGTGAAGAGCGTCGCGACGAGCACATCGATGGCCAGCACGCGCGTGTAGTCGTCCGCCGCGCCGACGGCGATTGCGGCGACGATCACCACCACGGCGGCGACCGCGTGACGCCGTCCCGGCGGTCTCACGAGCGCGCGCTGCTCGGGCAGCACGGTGCTTGCGATGACCGGCGGGGCGCGGCCGAAGAGGCCGTTGGGCCGAACGGCCAGGACCGCGGCCATGACGATGAACTCGACCACGAGCGTCGCCTTGGGCAGTGCGATCGTGACGCCGGCGATGGTCACGTCGCCGGCGCCGATGCAAAGCGCCTTGACGACGCCGATCAGCAGCGCCGCGCAGAACGCGCCGGGAATCGATCCGAGCCCGCCGACGACCGTGACGACGAATGCGTCGGCGATGACCGCGAGATCCATACCGAGGTTCGCGGGCTCGCGCGGCAGCTGAAGGCCGCCCGCGAGGCCCGCGAGCGCCGCGCCGAGGGCGAACGCGGCGGTGGCGAGCTGCGCCTCGTTGATGCCGAGTGCCGCGCACAGCGTGCGATTTTCGGCAGTCGCGCGCACCAGCACGCCGAAGCGCGTGTACGAGATCAGCCACGCGAGCAGCCCGAAAACCATGACACCGACGCCGATGAGCGCGAGGTCGTATTGCGGCACGGCGCTGCCCAAGAGCTGGACCGCACCCGCCAGGCCGGGCACGCGCGGGCCGAGCAGGTCCTGCGCACCGAACAGCGCCAGCGTCGCGTCGCGCACGATCAGCACGATGCCGAAGGTGGCGGTGAGCTGCAGGAGCTCGGGCGCCGGATAAAGCCGGCGCAGCACGAGCCGCTCGATGACCGCACCCAGCGCACCGACAACCATTGCCGCGCCCAGCACGCTCGCCGCGAACGACCCGAGGCTGCGTCCGACGTGCGCGTCGAGATACGCACCGAACGCGTACGCCGCGTACGCGCCGAGCATGTACAGGGAGCCATGCGCGAAGTTGACGATGCGCGTGACGCCGAAGATCAGCGTCAGGCCGGCGGACACGAGAAACAGCGCCGAGGCGGATGCGAGCCCGTTGAGGAGCTGCAGCGCGAACGCCGCAAGCGTCACCGACGCTTACTCTTTGCGCAGCTTGCGCACCACGTCGTCGGGCGGCAGGAAGTCCTTGCCGTCGGCGTAGTGCCAGTCGACCATGATGCCCTTGCCGTCCTTCACCGCGGTGCGCCCGACATAGGCGCCCATGGTCGACTGGTGATCGATCGCGCGGAACTCGATGCGGCCGAACGGCATGTCGACCGGCAGGTCGCGCATGGCGGCCACCAGCTTGTCGGTGTCGGTCGAGCCGGCGCGCGCGATGGCGGCGGCCGCGCTCTTGACGGCGGTGTATCCCACGACGGAGCCGAGCCGCGGGTAGTCGTTGAACTTCGCCTGATACGCCGCGCGGAATTTGCGATGCTCTGACGTCTCGATGGAGTACCACGGATAGCCCGTGACCAGCCAGCCCACCGGCGCCTCGTCCTTCAGCGGATCGAGGTATTCCGGCTCACCGCCGAGAAGGTCGACCACCGGGCGATCCTTGAAAAGGCCGCGCAATTCGCCCTCGCGCACGAAACGGGCGAGATCGGGCCCGAACAGCGACGAGAAGATCGCGTCGGGCTTCGCATCGAGGAGCGCCTGCACCACCGGTCCCGGTTCGATCTTGCCGAGCGGCGTGGCCTGCTCGACGAACTCGACGTTCCCGGCGCCCATGCGCGCGATCATCTGCTGCTTGAACGTCGCGGTCGCGGCCTGACCGTACTCGTAATTCGGGTACACGATCGCCCATCGCTTCTTGCCGAGCTTCGCCGCCTCGGGCACGAGCATCGCCGTCTGCATGTACGTCGATGCGCGCAGGCGAAACGTGTACGCATTGCCGTCGTCCCACACGATCTTGTCGGTCAGCGGCTCGGCGGCAAGGAACAGCACGCGCCGCTGCTTCGCGAAATCGGCCACCGCGAGCCCGACGTTGGATGCGTACGTGCCCATCAGCATGGCAACGCGCTCGCGCGCGACGAGCTCCTCGGCCACGCGTACGGCGTCACCCGGCGTCCCGCCGTCGTCGCGCGACACGATCTCGATCGGCCGGCCGAGAACGCCGCCGGCGGCGTTGACCTCGTCGCGTGCGAGCTCCATGCCCTTGCGATAGGGCTCCAGAAACGCGGGGAAGACCTTGTAGCTGTTGAGCTCGCCGATGCGGATCGGCTGCGCGTGCGCGCCGAGCGGCAACGCCGCGGCAACGATCAGGACGACTAACAGCATGCGCCGGAACATGACGACTCCGAAGGCTCTGCCGGTCTCGAACGGGCTGCCATGGTAGCAAACGACCTCGCCGCTGCCGGGATTAAGCATATGACCGCAAAGTCGCAGTCACCTGCCCGGTACCGGTAAAATATGCGGTTGACCATGAATGCCCGCATCCCCGTTCCGCCTGCGCTACGCCTCGCTCACGGGTTGCGCTTCGAGGCGCTGTACACGACCGACGGCGTGCGCGTGCTCGACGAGCGTTTTCGCGAGGCGCTGCGCGCAACCGATCCATTGCTGGCCGATCGCCTGGACGCTGCGCGCGCCGACCCCGACGCGCTCGACCGCAAGGCCGAATCGACGCTGCTGGTGCTCCTGGCGCCGCACGTCGAGGACTTCGTCTCGCAGCTTTTCGATATCGAGGCCGAGGCGCGCGCGCTGCAGGCGCGGCATCACGCGCTCGCGCCGTTGTTCGCGGTCAAGCGCCAGTTCGTGCAGCGCAAGGCGATGAACGCCTATCGCGCCGATGTCGCCGCGGCGCTCGACGGCGGGGCGCTGCGCGCGCAGCTCGACGCCTGGCTCGGCGCTCACGCCGACATCGCATCGTTCGAGCGCGCGTTCGCCGACGCCGTCGTCGCCTGGCAGAAGGACGAGGCAGCGAACGCCGGACGGCTCGACGTCGCGCAGCGCTACGCCGCGTGGGCCGCGCACACCGCGGCCGGCAAGGCCGCGCATCGCAGCGGCGTGCTGTTCCGCGCGCCGCGCAAGCTCGATCCTCTGCACCTCGTGCCCGTGCAGGTCGTGCATACGAACGGCGTGCCGGCGCTCGAGCTCGCTCACGATCACGAGCTGCGCCGCCGCGAAGGGTTTGCGCTGACGGACGCCGGCACGAGCTTCGTCGGCGGCCTCGATCAGGCGCACTATTGCATCTGGTGCCACGAGCAGGGCAAGGATTCGTGCTCGCACGGCCTGCTCGAGAAGAAGCCCGCCGATGGCGCGCCGATCGCGAATCCGTACAAGAAGTCCGTCTTCGGAGTCACGCTGGCCGGCTGCCCGCTCGAGGAGAAGATCTCGGAGTTCCAGAAGCTGCGCGCCGAGGGCTGGGCCGTCGGCGCGCTCGCGATGGTGTGCGTCGACAACCCGATGGCCGCGGCGACGGGTCACCGCATCTGCAACGACTGCATGAAATCCTGCATCTACCAGAAGCAGGATCCGGTCGACATCCCGCAGGCGGAGACGCGCCTCCTGAAGGACGTGCTCGCATTGCCGTGGGGCTTCGAGATCTATTCGCTCCTCACGCGCTGGAATCCGCTCGACTTGCGCAGGCCCATGCCGCTGCCGCCGAGCGGCAAGCGCGTGCTCGTGGTCGGGCAGGGGCCCGCGGGATTCACGCTCGCGCATCATCTGCTGAACGACGGTCACGTCGTCGTCGCGATCGATGGCCTGAAGATCGAGCCGCTGGCCCCGAACCTTTCGGGTGTCACGGCTCGCGGCGAGCGCACGCCGTTCGAGCCCGTGCGCGACGTCGCCACCCTTACCGAGGACCTCGACGAGCGGCTGATGGCCGGGTTCGGCGGTGTCGCCGAATACGGCATCACGGTGCGCTGGGACAAGAACTTCCTCAAGATGGTGCGACTCCTGCTCGAGCGGCGCGCGAGCTACGCCGTCTTCGGCGGCGTGCGCTTCGGTGGCACCGTGTCCGCCGATGACGCATTCGCGCTGGGCTTCGATCACGTCGCGCTCGCGGCCGGCGCCGGACGTCCCACCGTGCTCGAGCTGCCCAACGGTCTCGCGCATGGCGTGCGCACGGCGTCGGATTTCCTCATGGCGCTGCAGCTCACCGGCGCGGCCAAGACCGACTCGATCGCCAACATGCAGGTGCGGCTGCCGGTGGTCGTCATCGGTGGCGGGCTGACCGCCATCGACACGGCCACCGAGGCGCTCGCGTACTACCCGCTGCAGGTCGAGAAATTCCTGGTGCGCTACGAGACGCTCGTGGACGAGAAGGGCCGCCAGGCGGTCGAAGCGTCATGGACCGACCACGAATTTCTTGTTGCCGAGGAGTTCCTGTCGCACGCGCGCGCCATTCGCGCCGAACGGGCGGCGGCGCGCGCCGAAAAGCGTGCACCGCGCATTCTCGAGCTGCTGCAATCCTGGGGTGGCGTGACGATCGCCTATCGCAAGCGTCTGATCGACAGCCCGTCGTACACGCTCAATCACGAGGAGGTCGAGAAGGCGCTGGAGGAAGGCATTCGCTTCGCCGAAGGCCTGACGCCGCTCGCCATCGAGGTCGACGAAGCGGGTCACGGCATCGGGCTGCGCGTGTCCGAGCAGGCGCACGACGGCGAAGGCGTGTGGCACGAGACCGGCCGCACACTCATGCCCGCGCGCACGATCCTGGTCGCCGCGGGCACGCAGCCGAACACCGTGCTCGCCCGGGAAGACGCGCTTCACTTCGCGCTCGACGGCCGCTATTTCAAGCTGCTGGACGAGCACGGCGTTGCGCAACAGCCGATCCGCGGCCTCGCCAAGCCCGCACAGCCCGCCGTGTTCACCGACATTCGCGACGACGGCCGCGCGGTGAGCTTCTTCGGCGACCTGCATCCGTCGTACTTCGGCAACGTCGTCAAGGCGATGTCGAGCGCGAAGCAGGGCTATCCGATCGTCTCGCGCGCGCTGGCGCGCATCGAGCCCGCATCGCCGCTCACCGACGAGGCGTTCCTCGCCGCGATGAATCGCGAGCTTCGCGCCACCGTCGAGCGGGTCGTGCGCCTCACGCCGACGATCGTCGAAGTCGTCGTGCGCGCGCCCGCTGCCGCGCGCCGCTTCCGCCCGGGACAGTTCTATCGTCTGCAGAATTTCGAGTCGCTCGCCGATCGCGTGGACGGCACGCGCCTCGCCATGGAAGGCCTCGCGCTGACGGGCGCGTGGGTCGATCGCGAGCAGGGGCTCGTGTCCACCATCGTCCTGGAGATGGGCGGATCGTCGAACCTGTGCGCGGCGCTCGAGCCCGGCGAGCCCATCGTGCTGATGGGGCCGACCGGTGCGCCGACCGAGATCGAGCCCGGCGAGACGGTCGTGCTCGTCGGGGGCGGACTCGGCAACGCCGTGCTGTTCTCCATCGGACGTGCTTTTCGCGAGGCCGGGTCGCGGGTGCTGTACTTCGCCGGCTATCGGCGCATGGTCGATCGCTACAAGGTCGAGGACATCGAGGCGGCCGCGGACACCGTTGTGTGGTGCTGCGACGAAGGGCCCGGCTTCACGCCGACGCGGCCACAGGACCGCGCGTTCGTGGGCAACATCGTCGAGGCGATGCGCGCGTATGCGAGCGGGCGCCTCGGCGAGCAGTCGATTCCGTTCGCCGCGTCGGATCGCATCATCGCCATCGGGTCCGACAAGATGATGGCAGCCGTCGCGGCGGCGCGTCACAACGTGCTCGCGCCTTATCTCTCCCAGCGCCATCGCGCCATCGGCTCGATCAACTCGCCGATGCAATGCATGATGAAGGAGATCTGCGCGCAGTGCCTGCAGCCGCAGCGCGATCCGGTGACCGGCAAGGTCGAGTACGTCTTCTCGTGCTTCAACCAGGATCAGCCGCTCGACCGCGTCGATTTCCCCGCGCTCGACGCGCGCCTCAAGCAGAACGCCGTGCAGGAGAAGCTGACCGCGCAGTGGGTGGCGCGGGCGAGGCCGCACCTCACGGCCTCCGACTGACGCGCGGCCCGGCGCTCGCACCGCAGCGGACGAACGGCGGCGCCGGCGCCGGGAGCGCGCTATATGCTCGGCGCCTCGTGTCCCCTCAGCCGCGCATCGGAACGTTCATTCGCTGGATCGCACACGCGTGCGCGATCGTGGTGATGGCGTGCGCGGTCGCTGCGGCGCGCGCCAACGACGTGTCCGAGCGGCGCGCCGCCATGCAGCGTCTCGCGGACCATTGGCGCGAGGCGCAGCTTCCCGACGGGTCGTTGCCCTACGGCTACGACTTCCTGCCCGACCGGCCCGCCGAGCCCGACCACTCGCCCTGGTACTACGTTGTGCGCCAGGCGGGTTCGCTGTACATGCTCGTCGAGTACTACCGCATCAGCGGCGATGCGCGCCTGCGCGAGGCGAGCCGCCGCGCGATCGAGGCGCTGAAGGCCCATTCGCTTCCGATCGGCAAGTCGACGTTGCAGCGCGGGGTCGAGGCGACGCGCATCGAGTCGCTCCCGTTCGCGCGCTGGCGGCTGCAGGGCATGCTCGATCGCATGGGATTGCTCTACGAGCCGAACGGTCCCGACTTGGTGGTCAGTGCGACGCGTCGCTACGACCAGGCGCATGCCGGTGCCACGGCAATGGCGCTCGTTGCGCTCCTCGCGTACGAGCGCGCAACCGGCGACTCGAGCTTCGTCGAGTTGCGCGGCGCTTGGCTGCGGGGCTTGCTCGATCTTCGCCAGCCGGGCGGAGGCTTCCGCGCGCTCCCAACGACCATCGAGACGTCGGATTTCTACGACGGCGAGGCCTGGTTCGCGCTCGCCGTCTACGCCGATCTGCATCGCGAGGACACCGCCTTGGCGCGCGAGCTCGCCGCCATCGACGACGTGATGATGACGCGTTACGGGCCGGCGCCGACACCCGGCTTCCACCATTGGGGGTCGATGGCGGCGGCGCAGCGCTACGGCACGACAGGCGATCGACGCTTCGTCGATTTCCTGCGCAGCCAGACCGAGAACTACTTCGAGCACCACGCGAAAAAGCTCGATCCGGCGGAGAACAACTGTCCCGAGGTCGAAGGGTTCGCATCGGCGCTCGCCGCGCTCGACAAGGCGGGCGAGCGCGATACGCCGCTTGCAAGACGCACACGCGAATGGCTCGCGCGCGAGGCGCGCACCGTCCTGCGCCTGCAGATCGCGCCCGGACAGACGGGACTCCGCTTCGATGGCAGCGCGCGTCTCGATGCACCGCGCATGGCGGATTTCGCGGGCACGTTCCTGCTCGGACTGTACGACCCGCGCACGCGGGTCGACATGGACATGCATTGCCTTTCGGCGCTCGCGATCATCGAGCGCGAAGGCGTGCTCCAGCGCAGCCCGGAGTGAGCCAGAAAAAACCCCGCCACGGGGGCGGGGTTCGTCACGGTGTTGCCGATGCCGCTACTTGCGGCGAATCCAGCGCGCGACCACCATCGCGGCGCCCGCGACGCCCAGCAGCGCGAGCGTCTCGGGCTCGGGTACGAACTGGAGATCGGTGCTGTCTGACACCCTCTGCGCCAATGCCAGCATCGGCGTGGCCAGCATCGCCAGACCGACTCCGCGCAAGGCCCATTTCGACTTGAAGCCCATTCCCCCTCCCTTTGATTGAGCCGCGCCAGTGTCCCGAAGGCGCGGCGGCTCATCCATGATGCAAGAACCGTGACAGTCGCGAACTGGACGGCATTTCAATGACTTGGCGTGCGCTCGCGAGGCGGGTCGAAAGAAAATCCGACACTGCGCGAGGGACTGAGGAGGTCTACGGGGACGGGAAAATGGTGCCGGTAGAGGGAGTCGAACCCCCGACCTTCGCATTACGAATGCGCTGCTCTACCAACTGAGCTACACCGGCACGAAGCCCATGATTATAGCAACCGGCTCGCGCCCGGGGATACCCCGCAGCAGGGTCGACGCGCCGTTCCACAGGATCTGGACGCCGATGCAGAGCAGGATGAATGCCGACATGCGCGTCACGACGACCGTGCCGGTGTCGCCCAGCCGGCGCAGGATGCGGTCGGCGTAGCGGTAGCAGAGGAAGACCGCAATGGCCACGATCACCACCGCAAAGACGTGCGCGATGCCGACGACGATGTCCGAGCGCGCGAGATGCGACTGGGTGGCGCCGAGCGCGATGGCGACCGAGATCGAACCGGGTCCCACCGTGAGCGGCATGGTAAGGGGGTAGAACGCCCGGCGGCGCAGGTCGGCCGACGTGAGGACGCGGCGCGACTCGTCCTGCAGCGGCGGTGCCGCGTCGGGCGCCTGCAAGAGGCTCCATGCGATGGAGCAGACGACGAATCCGCCCGCGACCTGCACGATGGGAATCGACAGGCCGAAGAAGTCGAGGACGTACGCGCCGAGCAGCAGCGATCCGAGCAACAGCAGTGCGCAATTGCGCGCGACGCGCCGCGCGAGCTCGCCGTGCTGATCCGCGGTTAGATCGACCGTGTTCGCGAGATAGATCGGTGCACCGCCGAGTGGATTGACGATCGGCAACAGCGCGGCCACGGCGATCAGCATCGTCTCGAAGAAGAGCTTGAGGTCGGAGATCATGGCGTGCAGGGATGGGCCGGTACACTAACACCATGCCCCAGACGCGCGCACTGCACGGGTTTCACGCCGTCACCGCGCGCCTGCGCCAGCGGCCGCAGAGCGTCCACGCCCTGTACGTCGATGCGTCGCGCTCGGACGCGCGTGCGCGCGACCTGGCGGCACGGGCGAGCGCGGCCGGCGTGACGGTGCACCCCGTCGATGCGGCGCGCCTTTCGGCGCTCGCGGGGCCGGTGCCGCATCAGGGCGTGGTGGCGATCGTCGACGCCGCGCTGCCGCACGTCACGCTCGACGACGTTCTCGAGTCGATCGACGAGCCTGCGCTGCTGCTGGTGCTGGACGGCGTGACGGATCCGCACAATCTGGGCGCGTGCCTGCGCAGCGCCGACGCGTTCGGTGCACACGCCGTCGTCGTGCCCAAGGATCGCGCAGTCGGGGTCAACGCCACCGTCGCCAAGGCCGCGAGCGGCGCCGCGGACACCGTGCCCGTGATCGCAGTGACCAACCTGGCGCGCGCGTTGCGATCGCTCAAGGATCGCGGCGTATGGATCATCGGTGCGGACGCCGGCGGCGAAAGCCTGGTCGACGCGGACGTGACCGGCCCGGTCGCCTGGGTGCTTGGCGCAGAAGGCGCCGGGCTGCGCCGCCTCACGCGCGAGGTGTGCGACCGCATCGTCGGCATCCCGCTCATCGGCACGGTGGCGAGCCTCAACGTATCGGTCGCGGCGGGTATTTGTCTCTATGCCGCGCGCGCCGCCCGCAGTCGCGGCGTTGCCTTGCCGCGCCCGCACGGCTAGCATGCCGGACACCTCGAGACACCCGGGAGGAGGGCGCTCATGAAAACCGTTCGTCGCACCGCGTTGTGCGCAGCGCTGGCCGTGGCGCTGCTTTCCGGCGCCGCGCTCGCCAAGGGGACGCTGGTGTACTGCTCGGAAGGCAGCCCCGAGGGCTTCCAGCCGCAATTCTTCACCACGGGAACGACGTTCGACGCGGTGTCGGTGCCCATGTTCAACCGCCTGGTCGAATTCGAGATCGGCACGACCAACATCGTGCCGGCGCTCGCGCAATCGTGGACGGTGTCGCCCGACGGCAAGCAGTACACGTTCAAGCTCCGGCACGGCGTGAAGTTCCACAGCAACGCCAACTTCAAGCCGTCGCGCGACTTCAACGCGGACGACGTGCTGTTCTCGTGGTACCGCATGGCCGACGAGAATCATCCGTTCCACAAGTTCACGACCGGCCAGACCTACGCGTACTTCGACGACATGGGCATGAAGAACATCGTCGACAAGGTCGAGAAGGTCGACGACTACACCGTGCGCTTCGACCTGAAGCGGCCCGAGGCGCCGTTCCTGGCGGACATGGCCATGGACTTCGCCTCCGTCCTTTCGAAGGAATACTTCGAGACGATGCTGAAGAAGGGCACGCCCAACGCCGCCGACGTCTACCCGATCGGCACCGGGCCGTTCGAGTTCGTGAGCTATCAGAAGGACGCCATCATTCGCTACAAGGCGTTCGACCAGCACTGGCGCGGGCGTCCCAAGATCGACAACCTCGTGTACGCCATCACGCGCGACGCGACCGCACGCTACGCCAAGCTGAAGACCGGCGAATGCCAGGCCATGGCGTTCCCCAAGCCGGCCGATCTGGACGAGATGAAGAAGGACCCGCAGCTCAACGTGCTGCAGAAGGAAGGCCTCAACATCGGCTACATCGCGTTCAACGTCGAGAAGAAGCCGTTCGACAACAAGCTCGTGCGCCAGGCGCTCAATTACGCGACGAACAAGGAGGCGATCCTCAAGTCGGTGTACCAGGGGCAGGGCCAGGTGGCGAAGAACCCCATCCCGCCCACGCTGTGGAGCTACAACGACGCGGTGAAGGACTATCCGTACGATCCGGCGAAGGCGAAGCAGCTGCTCGCGCAGGCGGGCTTCCCGAACGGCTTCGAGCTCGAGCTCTGGTACTTGCCGGTGACGCGCCCGTACAACCCCGACGGCAAGCGCATGGCCGAGCTCATCCAGGCCGATTGGGAGAAGGTCGGCGTCAAGGCCAAGCTCCTCACCTACGAGTGGGCCGAATACCGCAAGCGCGCCAAGGGTGGAGAGCACCAGGTGATCATGTTCGGCTGGTCCGGCGACAACGGCGACCCGGACAACTTCTTCGTGCCGCTGCTCGGCTGCGAGGCGGTGAAGGGCGGCGGCAACAACGCGCGCTGGTGCAACCGGCAGTTCGAGGACCTGGTCATCAAGGCCGCGCAGACGCCGAAGCAGGCCGATCGCGCGAAGCTCTACGAGCAGGCGCAGGTGATCGTCAAGGAAGAGGCGCCGTGGATCACCATCGCGCACTCCGTGCGCTTCGACCCGATCCGCAGGGAAGTGAAGGGCTACAAGATGGACGCGACGGCGCATCACTACTTCAACAACGCCGACATCGTCGCGCCTTGACGACGTCGTAGCCGCCCCTCACCCCGACCCTCTCTCCGCGCGCGGGGAGAGGGAGCCTCCGTGTTCGCGTTCGTCCTTCGCCGCCTGGCGCTGCTCGTTCCCACGTTCATCGGCGTCACGCTGATCGCGTTCGCGCTGATCCACCTGATTCCCGGCGACCCGGTCGAGAACATCTCCGGCGAGCGCGGCATGGACCCGGCTCGCCGCGCACGACTGCTCCACGAGTTCGGGCTCGACCGCTCCTTGCCCGTGCAGTACGGCGACTACCTGGCGCACGTCGTGCGCGGGGACCTCGGCGTGTCGCTGACCACGCACGAGCCGGTCCTGAGCGAATTCGCCACGCTCTTTCCCGCGACGGTGGAGCTGGCGTCGTTCGCGCTGGTCTTCGCGGTGCTGCTCGGCCTGCCGGCCGGGATGCTTGCCGCGCTGAAGCGCAACACCGTCGCGGATTACGCCGTGATGGGCGTCTCGCTCACCGGTTATTCGATGCCGATCTTCTGGTGGGCCTTGCTGCTGATCCTGCTCTTCTCGGTGCAGCTCGGCTGGACGCCGGTGTCCGGGCGCATCGCCGTGCAGTACGACGTGCCTGCAGCGACCGGTTTCATGCTCGTCGATACGCTGCGCGCGGGTGACCTCGCGGCGTTCCGCTCGGCGCTGTCGCACCTCGTCCTGCCGATGATCGCGCTCGGAACGATCCCGCTCGCGGTCATCGCCCGCATGACGCGCTCCGCCATGCTCGAGGTCCTGCGCGAGGAGTACATCCGCGCGGCGCGCGCGAAGGGCCTGTCGTTCGCGCGCGTGGTGGTCGTCCACGCGCTGCGCAACGCGCTCATCCCGGTCATCACGGTCATCGGCCTGCAGGTCGGCCTGCTTCTGTCCGGCGCGATCCTGACCGAGACGATCTTCTCCTGGCCGGGCATCGGCAACTGGCTGATCCACGGCGTGCAATCGCGCGACTACCCCGTCGTGCAGGGCGGCATCCTGCTCGTCGCGGCCATCGTCATCACCGTCAACCTCATCGTCGACCTCCTTTATGGCGTGGTGAACCCGCGCATCCGGCATGCCTGAGCTCGTCACGCCGGTCGCCGAGCGCGCACCGCCGGGCGCATGGCGCGAGCTGTGGCGGGCGTACGCGCAAAGTCGCGGCGCGCTCGTCGGACTCGCGGTCGTGGTAGCGTTGATCGTGCTCGCGCTGACGGCGGACGTCGTGTCGCCGCATCCGCCGAACGAGCAATACCGCGACTTCACGCTCACGCCGCCGGCGTGGCAGGCGGGAGGGACGACACGCTTCCTGCTTGGCACCGATCCGGTGGGACGCGACATCCTGTCGCGGCTGATCCACGGCACGCGCCTGTCGCTCGCGATCGGATTCATCTCGGTGGCGATCGCCGTGCTGTTCGGCATCACGTTCGGCCTGCTTGCCGGCTACGCACGCGGGCTCGCGGAAACGGTGATCATGCGAGTCACCGACGTGCTGCTCGCGTTGCCGAGCCTGCTCCTGGCCATCGCGATGATGGCGATCCTCGGACCCGGCCTCGCCAATGCGATGTACGCCATCGCCATCGTGCTGCTACCGCACTATGTGCGGCTCACGCGCGCGGCGGTCATCGCCGAGGCTCGACGCGACTACGTAACGTCGTCGCGCGTCGCCGGCGCGGGCCCGCTGCGGCTGATGGTCATGACGATCCTGCCGAACTGCCTCGCCCCGCTCATCGTCCAGGCGACGCTGGGATTCTCCAATGCGATCCTCGACGCCGCCGCGCTGGGTTTCCTCGGGCTCGGCGCGCAGCCGCCGACGCCCGAATGGGGCTCGATGCTGGCGTCGGCGCTGGAGTTCATCCAGCGCGCGCCGTGGGTCGTGACGTTCCCGGGACTCGCGATCCTGATCACGGTCCTGGCGTTCAACCTGATGGGCGACGGGTTGCGCGACGCGCTCGATCCGAAGCTCAAGCGATAGATGAAGCTCGCCCACGCCCGCTTCGATGCGCTTCCTTGGGATGCGCCTGGTCACGTGCATGGAACCGTTCCGCGGCCATGACGGCGACGCCGCTCCTCGAAATCCACGACCTTTCCGTCGCATTCGGCACGTCGAGCGCGCCGGTGATCGCGGTCGACCGTCTCGATTTCGCCATGGACCCCGGCGAGATCGTGGGACTGGTCGGCGAATCGGGCTCGGGCAAGAGCGTCACGGCGCTCGCCGTGCTCGGGCTCCTCGACTTCCCGGCACGCGTCCATTGCGCGCGCATGTGGTTCGGCGGTCGCGACCTCGTCGCGTTACCGGGGGGCGAGCGCCGGGCGCTGCTGGGCGGCGAGCTTGCGATGATCTTCCAGGACCCGCTCGCGAGCCTCGATCCGTGCTACACGGTCGCGCATCAGCTTGGCGAAGCACTGCGCGAGCACGGCAGCGCAAACGAGCGACGCAGCGCCCGCGCACGGCGCAAGCGCGCCCTCGAGCTCCTGCGGCAGGTCGAGATTCCCGACGCCGAGGCTCGTTTGAACGCGTACCCGCACCAGCTCTCGGGCGGGATGGCGCAGCGGGTCATGATCGCGATGGCGCTGGCCGGCACGCCGCGTCTCGTCATCGCGGACGAGCCGACCACCGCGCTGGACGTGACGGTTCAGGCGCAAGTGCTCGATCTGCTCGTGCGACTCTCGCGCGAGCGCGGGATGGGTCTGGTGCTCATTACGCACGATCTGGCGGTCGTCGCGGAAACGGCGCATCGCGTGGTGGTGATGTACGCGGGACAGGCGGTCGAGGAAGGCCCGGTGCCTGATATCTTCGACGCGCCACGCCATCCGTACACGCGCGCGCTCCTCGCCGCGTTGCCCGAGCGCAACGAAGGACGCGCGCGCCTGCAAGCCCTCCCGGGCGTGGTGCCCGGCGCACACGATCGTCCACCCGCCTGCCTGCTCGCGCCTCGCTGCCCGTTCGTGCGCGCGCGGTGCATGCGCGACGCACCGGCGTTCGCCGGCCCGCCGCATCGTCGTGCGCGCTGCCACTTTCCGCTCGATGCCGAAGGGCATCCCGGCAACGACTGGGCGAGCGCCACGCGGATCGAGGTCGCCGCGACATGAAGCCGCCGCTGCTCGTCGCGCACGACCTCGCGCGTCACTATCGCGTGTCGCGCGGCCTGCTGCGCGGTCATGCGACGGTGCGCGCGCTCGACGGCGTGTCGTTCGCGCTGGAGGAGGGCCGTACCCTGGCGGTAGTCGGCGAATCGGGATGCGGCAAATCGACGCTTGCACGCGCCGTCACGATGATCGAGCCGCCGACGTCGGGGCTCCTGCAGGTCGACGGCATCGACGTCGCGCATGCGTCGACGCCCGCCCGCCGCCGGCTTCGTCCTCTGGTGCAGATGGTGTTCCAGAATCCGTACGCATCGCTCAATCCGCGCAAGCGCATCGGTGTGCTGCTGGAAGAGCCGCTGGTGATCCAGGGCCGCGACGGGCCGCGCGAGCGGCGTGCGCGCGCGCTCGACATGATGGCGCGCGTCGGGCTGCGTGCCGAGCACTACGGCCGCTATCCGCACATGTTCTCCGGCGGGCAGCGGCAGCGCATCGCCATCGCGCGGGCACTGATGCCGCGGCCGCGCCTGGTGGTCGCTGACGAGCCGCTGTCGGCGCTCGACGTCTCGATCCAGGCGCAGGTGCTGAACCTGATGCTCGACCTCAAGGACGAGCTCGGCATCGCCTACCTCTTCATCTCGCACAACCTCGACGTGGTGCGCCACATCGCCGACGACGTGCTCGTCATGTACCTCGGACGCGCCGTCGAGCATGGGTCGCGGGACGCCATCTTCGCGCGCCCGATCCATCCCTACACGCGCGCGCTGCTGGCGGCCACGCCGTCGCTGCGCCGGGCCCGTCGTCGTACGGCGACGACGGTGCGCGGGGAGCCGCCGTCGCCGCTCTCGCCGCCGTCCGGATGCGCGTTCCACCAGCGCTGCCCCTTCGCTATCGCGCGCTGCACGCTCGAGCGCCCGGCGATGCGCCCCGTCGCCGGCGTCACGGTCGCCTGCCATCGCGCCGAGGAGATCCTGGCCGAGCCCGCGGCGCCGCATTGACGCACCTGGGGGCTTTGGGCATGATCGCCTGCATCGCTTCGTCTCCGCGTGCTCGCCTTCATCCTCCGCCGCGTCCTGCAGTCCGCCTTCGTGCTGGCGCTGGTCGCGTTCATCGCCTTCGCGCTCTTCAACTTCACCGGCGATCCGATCGTGTTCATGGTCGGACAGGACGCCACCGCGGCCGAGAAGGCGCGCTTGCGCGCGGATCTCGGCCTCGACCAGCCGTTCTACGTCCAGTTCGCGCACTTCGCCGTCAACGCGGCGCATGGTGACTTCGGCTTGTCGCTGCGCCAGGGCCGCAAGGTCGCGACGCTTCTCGAGGAGCGACTGCCCGCGACGCTCGAGCTCGCGACGACCGCCGCGCTGCTCGCGCTTGCGCTCGGCATTCCGCTGGGCGTGTACACGGCATTGCGCCGCGACGGCTGGCTCGCGCAGGTTCTGCTCGCCACATCACTCGTGGGCGTGAGCCTTCCGACATTTCTCATCGGCATCGTGCTGATCCTCGTCTTCGCCGTGCAGCTCGGCTGGCTGCCGTCGTTCGGGCGCGGCGACACGGTGGCGATCGGCTGGTGGACGACCGGCTTTCTCACCCGCAGCGGATTGAAGGCCCTCGTCCTGCCCGCGATCACGCTCTCCCTCTTTCCGATGACGCTGATCATGCGGCTGGTGCGCGCCGAGATGCTCGAGGTGCTGCGCACGGACTACATCAAGTTCGCCCGCGCGCGCGGGTTGCCCGAGCGCGCGATCCATTTCGGCCATGCGCTGCGCAACACGCTGGTGCCGGTCATCACCATCACGGGACTGCAGCTGGGCGCGATCATCGCGTTCGCGATCATCACCGAGACGGTGTTCCAGTGGCCCGGCATGGGCCTGCTGTTCATCCAGGCGGTGAACTTCTCCGACGTGCCGGTGATGGCCGCCTACCTCTGCTTCATCGCGCTCGTGTTCGTCGCGATCAACCTGATCGTCGATCTCCTGTACTACGCCGTCGATCCGCGACTGCACGTGCAGCGCGTGGCGCACTGACGACAGCGCACATCCTCCGCTTCGCGACAATGACAAACCCCGAACCCATCGATCACCTGCGCCGCTGGCATTCCGAGCTCACCGAGGTGCGGCGCGACCTGCATGCGCATCCCGAGCTCGGCTTCGAGGAGCATCGCACCGCGCGCATCGTGTGCGAGCGCCTCACCGCGTACGGCATCGAGCATCACGCCGGCGTCGGCCGCACGGGCATCGTCGCGGTGATCCGCGGCCGCGACGACAACGGCCGCCGCGTGGGATTGCGCGCGGACATGGATGCGCTGCCCATGCAGGAGGAGAACGACTTCGCGCACAAGTCGCGCTACGACGGGCGCATGCACGGCTGCGGCCACGACGGTCACACGACCATGCTGCTCGGCGCGGCGCGCTATCTGCACGAGACGCGCGCCTTCGACGGCGTGGTGCACCTCATCTTCCAGCCCGGCGAGGAGGGGCACGCGGGCGCGAAGGCGATGATCGATGACGGGCTGTTCGAGCGGTTTCCGTGCGATCGCGTGTTCGCGCTCCACAACTGGCCCGCCCTCGCGCCCGGACGCATCGGCATCACGCCCGGGCCGGCGATGGCGGCAGCGGATCGGATCGAGATCACCATCGACGGCCGCGGCGGTCACGGCGCGCACCCGCACATGGCGGTCGATCCGGTGCTCGTGGCCGGGCACATCATCACGGCCGCGCAGTCCATCGTGAGCCGCAACGTGAACCCGCTCGACACCGCGGTGGTGAGCCTGTGCTCGATGCAGGCGGGCAATCCCGGCGCGATGAGCGTGATTCCCGCGCATGCCCGGCTCGTCGGCACCGTGCGGTCGTTCCGGCCGGCGACGCAGGACATGATCGAGCGCCGGCTCGCCGAGCTCGTCCCGTCGATTGCCGCCGCATTCGGCGCGACCGCCACGCTGAAGTACGAGCGCGTCTACCCGCCGACGGTCAACCACGACGCGGAGGCGGAGATCGCGGCCGAGGTCGCCGAAGGCATCGTCGGGCGCGACAACGTCGTGCGCAACCTGCCCCCGTCGATGGGCGCGGAGGATTTCTCGTTCATGCTGGAGCAGCGGCCGGGTGCATTCGCGCGGCTCGGACAGGGCGGTGCCGAAGGCGGCTGCTTCCTGCACAACAGTCGCTACGATTTCAACGATTCGGTGATTCCGCTCGGCGCGGCGTATCTCGCCGCGCTGGCGCAGCGGTCGTTGCGGGCATGACGCGATGACCGATCTTTCGAGCGCATTCGGCGAGACCTACGCGGCGGCGCGGGCGCGATTCCGTTGCGCCGCGGACGCGCGCAAGGCCGAGGTCAACGAGCACGTGCATCCGCGCGCCAAGGGACCCGACGGCGAGGCGCTCGCCATCGACGTGGCGCGGCTCGGTGCCCGCGATGCGGCGTCGCTCCTCGTGGTGACGTCGGGCACGCACGGCGTGGAAGGCTTTTGCGGCAGCGGCATCCAGGTCGCGCTGCTCGACGATCCCGCGTTCCATGCGGCGCTCGCGCGCGCGGGTGTCGAGGCGCTGATGGTCCACGCCGTGAATCCCTACGGGTTTGCCCACATCCGGCGCGTGAACGAAGACAACATCGACCTCAATCGCAACTTCCGCGATTTCGACGCGCCGATCGCGCGCAACGCGGCGTACGCCGAAGTGCATCCATTCATCGTGCCGACGGCCTGGCCGCCGGGCCCCGACACCGAGCAGAAGCTCGGGGCCTACCTCGCGCAGCGCGGACCCTCCGCGCTGCAGGCGGCGGTGACCGTGGGCCAGTACGAGTTCCCCGACGGCCTGTTCTACGGCGGCGCCTCGCCCGCGTGGAGCAATGTCGTGTTGCGCTACATCTTTCGCGCGCTCGGCGCGCAGCGCCGCTGCATCGGCTGGATCGACATCCACACCGGTCTCGGTCCGGCCGGGCACGGCGAGAAGATCTACTCGGGCCCCGACGACGCCGCCATGCTGGCGCGCACGCGCGCATGGTTCGGCGCCGACGTCACGTCGTTCTACACCGGGTCGTCGACGTCCGCCGAAGTCACCGGCAGCGTATCGGCGGCGGCGATCGAGTCGTGTCCGGGCGTCACGTACGCGGGCATCGGCCTCGAGTTCGGCACCGTCCCGCTCGAGCACGTGCTGCAGGCGTTGCGCGCCGACCAGTGGCTCGAGAATCATCCCGATGCTCCGGCGCCGAAGCAAGCCGCGATCAAGCGTGCCTTGCGCGATGCGTTCTACACCGACAGCCCCATTTGGAAGGGCATGGTGTACGGCCAGGCGCGCGCCGCGGTGTTCGCGGCGTTGCAGGGGTTGCGCGAAGCGGGCGCATGAGCGACGTGTCGACCGCGGCGCCGCTCCCCCGCGTGTCGCCGCAGCGCGTGAAGACCCTCCTGTGGCGCGCCTGGGACAGCGACGTCGGCTGGAGCTTTCGTCATTCGCCGGTTGCGATCGTTTCCGCGATCGTGCTCGTCGTCCTGCTGGGGGGTGCAGCGATGGCGCCGTGGGTCGCGCCGCACAATCCCTTCGATCTGCGGACGCTCGTCCTCACCGACGCGCTGAAACCACCGGCGTGGCTGCCCGACGGCGCCGGCACCTATCTCCTCGGCACCGACGACCAGGGTCGCGACGTGCTTTCCGCGATCCTGTTCGGCGCGCGCATCTCGCTCGTCGTCGGCATCGCCGCGGTCGCCCTCGCGATGATCGTCGGCGTCGCGCTCGGCCTCGTCGCGGGCTACGCGGGCGGCAAGCTCGACGCATTCATCATGCGCATTGCCGACGTGCAGCTGTCGTTTCCCGCGATCCTGATCGCGCTGCTCGTCGACGGCGTCGCCCGGGTCGCGCTGCCCCGAACGGCGCACGATGCCGTGGCGTTCAGCGTGCTGGTGCTCGCGATCGCCGCCGCCAACTGGGTGCAGTACGCGCGCACCGTGCGCGCCTCGACGCTCGTCGAGCGCAACAAGGAGTACGTGCAGGCCGCGCGGGTGGTGGGCCTGTCGCGACTCGCCATCATGCGCCGGCATCTCCTGCCCAACGTGCTGGGCCCGGTGCTGGTGCTCGCGACCATTAACCTGCCGACCGCCATCGTGACCGAGGCGACCCTCTCGTTCCTGGGGGTCGGCGTGCCGCCGACGCAGCCGTCGCTCGGCACGCTGATCCGGGTCGGCAACGATTTCCTGTTCTCCGGAGAATGGTGGATTACCATCTTTCCTGGCGGCGCGCTGGTGCTGATGGTGTTGGCGGTCAACCTGGTCGGCGACTGGCTGCGCGACGCGCTCAACCCGCGACTCGCGCATTGAGGCGGGAATGAACCACCCGTTGCGCTGTTCGACTGTGTTTGAACCTGCGAGGAGGCGTCATGAATGCATTTGTGCGGGTCGGCGCGGCCGCGCTGGCGCTGGTCGGCTTGTACGGCTGCCAAACGTGGACCCCGCCCTGGAGCGAGATCAGCGGCACCCGCTACACCGTCACGGACTTCCACCGCTATCCCACCGTGATCAACCTGGTGGACTCGAGAAATCCCGGCCCGCAGTACGGCTACGGCGGCCGCGCGGGCTATACGTACTACAAGCTGGACCCCGGCCAGCACACCATCGAGCTGTCGGCGATCAACACCAACCCCAACTGGGTGAGCGGCATCAATCGCGAGGACTACCCGATCAACATCGAGCCCTGCAAGCGTTACTACTTGAACGCCGAGTTCCCCAACCCGCTGGGCGCCGACTGGAAGCCCGTCGTGGATTACGTCGAGCCCATCGCGGGGTGCGGCACGGGCGGCGGCTACTAGCCCCGTGGCGCTGAGGCGGCGGCGATGCCGGTGGCGCCGCCTCCCGTTGCCGATGCGCTTCTGGCGGTCGATGACCTGACGGTCGAGTTTCCGACGCGGCGCGGCACGCTCACCGCCGTGCGCGGCGTGTCGTTCGCGATCGCCGCGGGCGAAGTGCTCGGCCTGGTGGGCGAATCGGGCGCCGGCAAGTCGGTCACGGGTGCTGCCGTCATCGGGCTCATCGATCCGCCCGGTCGCATCGCGTCCGGACGCATCGTGCTGGACGGACGCCGCATCGACGATCTTCCGTCCGCCGCGATGCGCCGCGTTCGCGGACGCGAGATCGGCGCCGTGTTCCAGGACCCCCTCACGGCGCTCGATCCGCTCTATTCGATCGGCCGCCAGCTCGTCGAGACGATACGCGCGCACCTGGACCTCACCGAAGGGCAGGCGCGCGAGCGCGCGCTTTCGCTGCTTGCCGACGTCGGCATCCCGGCGCCGGCAAGCCGCTTCGACCAGTATCCGCACCAATTCTCGGGCGGCATGCGGCAACGGGTGGTCATCGCGCTCGCGCTCGCGGCCGCGCCGCGGCTCATCATCGCCGACGAGCCGACCACCGCGCTCGACGTGTCCATCCAGGCGCAGATCATCGCGCTCCTCGCGCGGCTCGCGCGCGAGCATCGCACCGCGATCCTGCTGATCACGCACGACATGGGCGTGATCGCGGAGATCGCGAGCCGGGTCGCGGTGATGTACGCAGGCCGCATCGTGGAGATCGGCGACGTCGACGACGTCATTCATCGTCCGCGTCACCCGTACACGGCCGGGCTCATGGGCTCGATCCCGTCGGTGCGGATGAAGCGCGATCGGCTCCTTCAGATCGATGGATCGATGCCGCGCCTCACCGCGCTGCCGCGCGGTTGCGCGTTCCATCCGCGCTGCCCACGCGCGCGTGCCGCCTGCGAGAGCGTCGATCCCGCGCTCGCACGCCTGGGCGCGGGCCAGGTCGCGTGTCACTGGCCCCTGGACGTGGGGGTGACGGCGTGACGCATCTCGTCGAGGCCGCGGACATCGCGTGTCATTTCGACGTATCGCCGCCGTGGCTCGATCGCGTGGTGGGCGGCGCGTCGCGCGGCGTGCTCAAGGCGGTCGACGGCGTGGATCTCGCGCTCGTGCGCGGCGAGACGTACGGGCTCGTCGGCGAATCGGGCTGCGGCAAGTCCACGCTGGCGAGGCTGATTGTCGGCCTCTACGCGCCCACGCGCGGCACGATCCGCTACGAAGGCACGATCGTGAGCGCGCCGGGACGCGGACGGCGCAATCGCCGCGCGCGCCGCGGCATGCAGATGATCTTCCAGGATCCCTACGCGAGCCTCAACCCGCATTGGCGCGTCGCTGACATCGTGGCCGAGCCGATCCGCGCGCTCGCGCCGCGCACGAGGCGTCGCGCGCTTCAGGGCCGTGTCGAGGAAGTGCTGCTGCAGGTGGGGCTGTCGGCGGGCGACGCGGCGCGGTTTCCGCACCAGTTCTCCGGCGGACAGCGGCAGCGCATCTCGATCGCGCGCGCGCTGTCCGCGGCGCCGCAGTTCCTCGTGTGCGACGAGCCGACCTCGGCGCTCGACGTCTCGGTCCAGGCGCAGGTGCTGAACCTCATGCGCGACCTGCAGCGGCGCCTGGAGCTGACGTATCTCTTCATCTCGCACAACCTCGCGGTCGTGCGCCACATTGCCGACCGCGTGGGCGTCATGTATCTCGGCCGCATCGTCGAAAGCGCGCCCACCGCAATGCTCTTCGACGCGCCGCGCCATCCCTACACGCGCATGTTGCTCGACGCCGTGCCCGATCTCGACCGCACCGGGACGGCGCGCACGGCCGTCGCCGGGGAAGTGCCCGATGCGCTCGCGCCGCCGCCCGGATGCGCATTCCATCCGCGCTGTCCGTATGCGAACGCGCGCTGCCGCGAGGAGGCGCCGCGACTGCGCGCCTACGGCGCGGCGAGCGTCGCGTGCCATGCGGTGGAAGAGCAGCGCGTCGCGTGCTTCGCCTGAGGCTCGGGACGGCCCGGGCGCGCAAGAAAAAGGCCCCGTTTCCGCTATAATCCGGCGCTTGTCGCGGCGGCGCATCGTGGATGCGCGCCGTGGGTCATCCACGCGACGCTCCCAACGCTCCCTTGCGCCTCACTCAGATCAAGCTCGCCGGCTTCAAGTCGTTCGTCGATCCCACCACGATCGCGACGCCCGGCAAGCTGGTCGGCATCGTCGGACCCAACGGCTGCGGCAAGTCGAACGTGATCGACGCCGTTCGATGGGTGCTCGGTGAATCGAAGGCGTCCGCACTGCGCGGCGAGTCGATGCAGGACGTGATCTTCAACGGCGCCGGCGAGCGCAAGCCGGTCGGACGCGCGTCCGTCGAGCTCCACTTCGACAACAGCCAGGGTCGCATCGGCGGGCAGTGGGGCCAGTACGCGGAGATCTCGATCAAGCGCGTGCTGACGCGGGACGGCGACAGCAGCTATTACATCAACAACATTCCGGTGCGCCGCCGGGACATCCACGACCTTTTCCTCGGCACCGGTCTCGGCCCGCGCGCGTACGCGATCATCGAGCAGGGCATGATCTCGCGGGTCATCGAGGCCAAGCCGGAGGAGCTGCGCGTGTTCCTGGAGGAGGCCGCCGGCGTGTCGAAGTACAAGGAGCGGCGCAAGGAAACCGAGGGGCGCCTCTCCGACACGCGCGAGAACCTCTCGCGCGTGGAAGACATCCGCACCGAGCTCGGCAGCCAGCTCGAGAAGCTCGATCACCAGGCGAAGGTCGCGACGGAATACCGCGAGCTCGACGCGCGCCTGCACCGCTCGCAACACCTGCTCTGGTACGCCAGGCAGCAGGAGGCCGTGCGCGCGCGCGACCGCGCCGCGACCGAGATGGCGTCGCTCACCGTCGCGCTCGAGGGGCTCGTCGCGGACGTCCGCGGTGCCGAGGCGAAGCTCGAAGCCTTGCGCACCGACCATTACGCCGCCGGCGACGCGCTGCACGAAAGGCAGGGCGCGTTCTACGCGGCCAATGCCGAGGTTTCGCGCCTCGAGCAGCAGCTGCAGTTCGCGCGCGAGAACGAGTCGCGCATCACCCAGCAGGTGGCGCAGCTCACCGAGGCGATCGGCGCATTGACGGCGCAGGAACAGGCGCTGCGCGACGAAGCGCGCGCCGCCGACGAAGCGCTCGACCGTGCGCTCGCCGCGCGCGAGAAGGCCGCCGAGGACGAGCGCGCCGCGCAGGCCGCGCTGCCCGCGGAGGAGGCGGCGGTCGCCGAGGCCGTGCGCGTCCTGGGCGAAGCGCAGCAGCAGATCGCGCAGACGGAGCAGGCGCTGCGCGTCACCGAGACCCGGCGGGAAGGCGTCGCGCGCACGCTGACGTCGCTCACGGACCGGCGCGAGCGCCTTGCCGCCGAGCTCGCCTCGCTCGCGCCGCCGCCGAGCGATCCGGTGCGCGAGGTGGAGGAGCAGCTCGTGCAGGAAACCGCGGAGCTCGCAAGCAACGAAGCCGCGCTCGCCGAGCTCCGTAACGTCATCGAAGCGTTGCAGCAGCAGCAGCGCGATGCATCCGGCCGATGGCAATCGGAGAGCCGCCGCCTCGCCGACCTCGACGCGCGCGTCGAGGCCTTGCGCGCGCTGCAGGCGCGCATCGGTCATGGCCAGGACATCGATCGCTGGCTCGAGGATCACGGTCTCGCGCACGCGCGCCGGCTCTTCCAGCTCATCGACATCGAGCGCGGCTGGGAGGACGCGCTGGAGGCCGTCCTGCGCGAGCGACTCGAAGCGCTCCAGCTCGAATCGCTCGACGACGTCACGCAATGGAGCGGTGGCGACACCAAGCTGCCCCGCCGATTGTCGGCCTTCGTGCGCGCGGAGGACGCCGGCGTCGCACCGGCGCATGCGGATGCGCTCATCGCGCGCGTCCGCTTTCGCGATCACGCGGTGGCGCGCGTGGTGGCCGACGGCCTGCACGGCGTTCGCTGCCGCGACGACCTCTCGATGGCATTGGCGGAGCGCTCCACGCTGGGCGAAGGCGAGGCATTCGTCACGCCGCAAGGCCATCTCGTCATGGCGCAGGGCGTGTCGTTCTTCGCGCCCGACAGCGAGTTGCACGGCGTGCTCGCGCGCCAGCGGGAGATCGAGGAGCTCGACGCGCAGCTCGAGCGCGCGCGCGCGGAGGCATCCGAGGCGCGTGCCGCGCTCGACACCGCCGAGCACGACCTCGCGGCGCGCCAGACCGAGTATCACCAGCAGGCGCAGGCCCTGTCGTCGCAGCAGCGGCGCACGCACGATCTCGAGCTGGAGCTCACGAAGCTGCGCCAGGCGGCGCAGGCCGCGGCCGCGCGGCGCGAGCAGATCGCGCGCGAAAGCGACGAAGCGGTCGCCGCGCACGAGGCCGAGCAGGCGCAGCACCGTGAGCTGCAGCGCGACATCGCGGACTTGCAGTCGCGCCTGCATGACGAGCTTGCGCGGCGGGAAGCGCAACGGCACGCGCGTAACGAAGCCGAGGTGTCGCTCGCCCGTGCGCGCGAGCGGGTGCGTGCGGCCGAGCGTGCGGCGCAGGAGACCGGATTCGCGGAGCGCAGCTGCCGCGAGCGCCAGAGCGAGCTCGCGCGACGCGGCGAGTCGCTGGCCGCACAGCGCACGCAGCAGGAGGGATTGCTCGCGCAGCTCACGAGCGAGCGCCAGTCGATCGACTGGACGCCGGTCGAGGAAGCGCTGCAGCGACAGCTCGCCGAGCGCGGTGCCGCCGAGCAGGCGCTCGGCGCCGCGCGCGACCGCCTGGAGACGCTCACCGCCGCCCTGCGCGCCGGTGACGAAGCGCGCCTCGCGGCGGAGCAGAAGCTCGAGCCGGCGCGTGCACGCATCCAGGAGATGCAGCTGAAGGAGCAGGCCGCCGCGCTCTCCGAGCAGCAGTTCGCCGACCAGCTCGCCGAGGCGCACGCCGACGTGGCGGTGCTGCCCGATGCGCTGAAGGAATGGGGCAGCGCGCGTACGCTGCCCGGCGAGATCGAGCGCCTGCAAAAGGCCATCGCGGAGCTCGGCGCCGTCAATCTCGCTGCGCTCGACGAGCTCACGCAGGCGCGCGAGCGCAAGGATTACCTCGACCGCCAGGCCGCGGATCTCACCGAGGCGATGACGACGCTCGAGACGGCGATTCGCCAGATCGACCGTGAGTCGCGCGAGCTGCTCCAGCAGACCTTCGACGTCGTCAACGCCAACTTCGCGCGGCTCTTCCCGGCGCTGTTCGGCGGCGGTCAGGCGAAGCTGCTGCTGACCGGCGAGGAGATCCTCGATTCGGGCGTGCAGGTGATCGCGCAACCGCCGGGGAAGCGCAACACGTCGATCCACCTGCTGTCGGGCGGCGAGAAAGCCCTGACCGCCATCTCGCTGGTGTTCGCGCTGTTCCAGATCAATCCCGCGCCGTTCTGTCTCCTGGACGAGGTCGATGCGCCGCTCGACGACCCGAATACCGAGCGCTTCTGCAGGATGGTCGGCGAGATGTCGGCGGGCACGCAGTTCCTGTTCATCTCGCACAACAAGATCACCATGGAGATGGCGAACCAGCTGGTCGGCATCACCATGCCCGAGCCCGGCGTGTCGCGTGTCGTCGCGGTCGACATCGCCGAGGCGCTGGAACTCGCCGAAGGCACGCCCGCGGCGGTGGCCGCGGCGGCCGATTGACTTGACGCTGCTTATCGAAGCAGCGGGCAGATATAATCCAGCTTATGGCGCGCGGGTTCCCGCGGCGCCGCGCAAATGCATTCGATGAGCACCCAGCTCGCCGTCATCATCGCCGGCATCCTGTTCGTCGCCGGTGTGTGGATCTTCAACAGGTGGCAGGAGCGGCGCGTGCGGCGTCGGATGTCGGCCGCGGCGAGGCCGGCCGACGCGCCAGGCGACGCCGACCGCGTCGAACCGACGCTCGCGGGCGCCATGCCCGCAGCGGAGTCGACGCGCGCCGCAGCGCGTCCTCCCGCGGAATTGCCGGACGCCCCGTTCACGATCCCCATGGACGACGTGACGGTCGCCGTCACCGATACCGACGACTTCGAGGCGGCCGAAGCGCAGGCGGCGTATGAAGTACCGCCGGCCGCGGTTGCGGCAGCGTCGCCGCGCGCGGCAGGTCCGCAACCCGATCCGGACATCGAGAGCATCGTCGCGTTCGCGCCATCGCAGCCCGTGGGCGCGGAACAGCTCGGCCCCGGCCTGCATGCGCGACTCGGCAAGCCGCTGCGCTGGTTCGGGCGCGTGCGCAGCGAGGCGCCGTGGCAGCTCGTCACCGACGATTCGCAGCAGCGCTACGCCGAGCTCTGCGCCTGCCTGCTGCTCGCGGACCGCAACGGACCGGTTTCGCAGGGCCAGATGGGCGCGTTCCTGCGCGCGGCGGGCGAGGTCGCCTCCGCCATCGACGCGCGCGCGCACGTCCCGGACGCCGCCGCGGAGCTGCAGCGGGCCGAGGCGCTCGACAAGCTGTGTGCCGAGCTCGACGTGCAGATCGGCCTCACGCTGCTGAAGCCCGAGCCGGGCACGGTGCCGGGCACGAAGCTGCGCGGCGTCGCCGAGGCCGCCGGCTTCCATCTCGCCCCCGCCGGGCGTTTCGAGCACGTGCAGGAGGACACCGGTGCCGTGCTCTACACGTTGCAGAACGTGCGCAACGATCCGTTCACCGCCGAGTCGCTGCGCATCAGCGCGGTCAACGGCGTGGTGTTCCTGCTCGACGTGCCGCGCGTGGCCGACCCGGCGCGCACCTTCGACCAGATGAAACTGTGCGCCAAGCGCATGGCGCGCTCCCTCGGTGCCGAGCTCGTCGACGACAATCGCCGTCCGCTCGACGACGCCGCGCTGTCCAAGATCCGGGGCCAGGTGCAGGCCGCGGCGGAAGCGCTCGAGCAGGTGCACATCGAGCCCGGCAGCCCGCGCGCCGCGGCGTTGTTCGGTGCGTGATGCCGGCCGCGCGCGCAAGCACGGCCCGCGCCGCTGAGGTCGCGACCCCGGCGGCTTCCGCGGCGCGACGCGTCGAGACGCTGCGACGCGAGATCGAGGAGCACAACCACCGCTATTACGTCGAGGACGCGCCGACCATCAGCGACGCGGAATACGACGCGCTCTACCGCGAACTCGAGGCGCTCGAGGCGCAATACCCGGATCTGCGCTCGCGCGACTCGCCGACGCAGCGCGTCGGCGGCGGACCGCTCACCGAGTTCGCGCCGGTACGCCATGCAGTGCCGATGCTGTCGATTCGCACCGAGAGCGATACCACCGTGGCCGCGGCCGCCAGGTTCGACGCGCGAATCCGCAAGGAGCTCGGCCTTGCCGCCGATGCGCCGCCCGTCGCGTACATGGCCGAGCTGAAGTTCGACGGTCTCGCGATCAGCCTGCGGTACGAAAAGGGACGTCTCGCGCAGGCGGCCACGCGCGGCGACGGCGAGGTCGGCGAGGACGTGACGCGCAACATCGTCACGATCCGCGCCATCCCGCAGCGTCTTCGAACCGAGCGCCCGCCGGCGCTGCTCGAAGTGCGCGGCGAGGTATACATGACGCGCGCGGATTTCGCGAAGCTCAACGAGCGCCAGCGCGCCGCGGGCGCGAAGCTCTTCATCAATCCGCGCAACACGGCGGCCGGCGCGGTGCGTCAGCTCGATCCGGCCATGACGGCGCAGCGGCCGCTCCACTTCTTCGCGTACGGCATCGGCGCGACGGAAGGCTTCGACGTGCCGGCAACGCAAAGCGGTCTGCTCGCGGCGCTGCGCAAGCTGGGCTTGCCGGTCAACAAGGACGGCAAGGTGGCGCACGGCGTCGACGACCTCGTGTCCTTCTACGAGGACGTCGCGCGCCGACGAGACGACCTCCCGTTCGACATCGACGGAGTCGTCTACAAGGTCGACGACCTCGCCGCACAGCGCGAGCTCGGCTTCGTTACGCGCGAGCCCCGATGGGCGATGGCGCACAAGTTTCCCGCCGAGGAAATGCCCACCGAGGTCGTGGACATCCAGGTCCAGGTCGGACGAACGGGCGCGATCACGCCGGTGGCGAAGCTGAAGCCGGTCTTCGTCGGAGGTGTCACCGTCACGAACGCGACGCTGCACAACGAGGACGAGGTGCGGCGCAAGGACGTGCGCATCGGCGACACCGTGATCGTGCGTCGCGCGGGCGACGTCATTCCGGAAGTGGTGCGCGTGCTCACCGAGCGCCGGCCCGACAACGCTCGCGTGTTCCGCATGCCGGAGAAGTGCCCCGAGTGCGGCTCGGCGATCGAGCGCCTGCCCGACGAAGCCGTCGCCCGCTGCACCGGCGGCCTGGTGTGTCCCGCGCAGCGCAAGCAGGCGCTCCTGCATTTCGCCGGGCGGCGCGCCATGGACATCGAGGGCCTCGGCGACAAGCTCGTCGACCAGCTCGTCGACGGCGGCATCGTCCACACGCCCGCCGATGTCTATGCGCTCGACGCGCCACGCCTGGCCGCGCTCGAGCGCATGGCCGACAAGAGCGCAACCAACGTCGTGTCGGCGATCGAGAAGAGCAAGTCGACGACGCTGGCGCGCTTCATCTACGCCCTCGGCATTCGACACGTCGGCGAGGCGACCGCGCGCGACCTCGCCCGGCACTTCGGCGCGCTCGACGCGCTGATGGACGCGGACGTGGATGCGCTGCTCGAAGTGCCCGACGTCGGGCCGGTGCTCGCCGAGGCCATTCGCGATTTCTTCGCGGAGCCGCACAATCGCGGCGTGATCGCGCAGCTGCGGCGGGCCGGCGTGCACTGGACCGAAGGGCCCCCGCAGCGCGCACCTGCAGGACCGCTGGCCGGGATGGTCGTCGTGCTCACCGGAACGCTGCCGTCGATGACGCGCGACGAAGCGAAGGCGCTGCTCGAAGCGGCAGGAGCGAAAGTGGCCGGCAGCGTGTCGGCCAAGACGAGCTACGTGGTCGCCGGCGCCGATGCGGGCAGCAAGCGCGCCAAGGCCGAGTCGCTGGGCATCCCCGTGCTCGATGAAGTTGGATTGCGCAAATTGATCGGACAGCCATGAAACCCATCACCAAAGCCGTATTCCCCGTCGCCGGTCTGGGCAGCCGTTTCCTGCCCGCCACCAAGGCGAGCCCGAAAGAGATGCTTCCGGTGGTCGACAAGCCGCTCATCCAGTACGCCGTCGAGGAAGCGGCAGCCGCGGGGATCACGGACATGATCTTCATCACCGGGCGGAACAAGCGCGCGATCGAGGACCACTTCGACAAGGCCTACGAGCTCGAGACCGAGCTGTTGCTGCGCAACAAGACCACGCTGCTCGAGCAGGTGCAGGCGGCGACCCCGCCCGGCATCAACTGCATCTACATCCGCCAGACCGAGGCGCTCGGCCTCGGTCACGCGGTGCTGTGCGCCGAGCCCGTCGTCGAGGAGGAGCCGTTCGCCGTGCTGCTTGCGGACGACCTCATCGACGCCCATGTAGCGGTCATGCAGCAGATGATCGAGGTCGCGCGGCGACATGAAGCGTCGGCCCTCGGCGTCATGGAGGTCCCCGCCGCCGACGTCGGCAGCTACGGGATCGTCGAGACCGACGCGCGCGAGGTCGACGCGCGCACCCGCCGCATCGCGCGCATCGTCGAGAAGCCCAAGGCGGGCACGACGCAGTCGAACCTCGCGGTGGTCGGGCGCTACGTTCTGTCGCCGCGCATCTTCCATCATCTGCGCACCATGCCGCCGGGCGCCGGCGGCGAGATCCAGCTCACCGATGGCATCGCGCGCCTGATCGAGGAGGAGCCCGTGCTCGCGTACCGCTTCGAGGGCCGCCGGTACGACTGCGGCAGCAAGCTCGGCTACCTGGAGGCCACGGTGGAGCTCGGCGTGAAGCACCATGAGGTGGGCGGCGGATTCCGTGATTTCCTCGCACGCCACGCGGACTGGATGCAACCGTGACCCTCAACGAGCTGCGCTACATCGTCGCGGTGGCGCAGGCGCGCAGCTTCGGTCGTGCCGCGGCGAAGTGCTTCGTGAGCCAGCCAGCGCTGTCGGTTGCGATCCAGAAGCTCGAGGAGGAGCTCGGCGCGCCGCTGTTCGAGCGCGGGAAGAACGAAGTCACGCCCACGCCGGTCGG
This sequence comes from Casimicrobiaceae bacterium, assembly GCA_035493035.1. Classification (GTDB taxonomy): domain Bacteria; phylum Pseudomonadota; class Gammaproteobacteria; order Burkholderiales; family Casimicrobiaceae; genus VBCG01. Next base: position 97,240 of record DATJIS010000046.1, read on the forward strand.
CGTGCGCGTGGTCGAGCAGGCGCAGAAGGTGCTGGAGGAAGCTGCCCGCATCCGCGAGCTCGCGCAGGCCGGGCGCAACCAGCTCGTCGGCACGCTCAAGCTCGGCGTCATCTACACCGTCGCGCCGTATCTCCTGCCGGACCTGATTCCGGCGCTGCACGAGCGCGCGCCGCAGATGCCGCTCGAGATCGAGGAGAACCTGACCGAGAACCTGGAGGGGGCGCTGAAGAGCGGCCGCATCGACGCCGCGATCATCGCGTTGCCGTTCAACCCGCCCGGTGTGGCCACCGAGTTCCTCTACGAAGAGCCGTTCCAGGTGGTGGTGCCGCTCGGCCACAAGTGGGCCAAGCGCAAATCCGTGTCGGCCGACGAGCTGAACGGCGAGCACACCATCCTGCTCAACGTCGGGCACTGCTTCCGCGACCAGGTGCTCGACGCGTGCCCGGAGCTCAACCGCGGCGATGCGCACGTCACGCGCACCAACTCGCTCGAGACGGCGCGCAACATGGTGGCGTCCGGACTCGGCGTCACCGTGCTGCCGCGCGACGCGCTCACGCCGAAGTATCACAGCCAGCTCGTGGTGCCCGTGCCGTTCAGTCGTCCGACGCCCTCGCGCCGCGTGGCGCTCGCCTACCGCAAGAGCTTCCCGCGACCGGCGGCCATCGAGGCGTTGCGCGACGCCGTGGTCGCATGCCGCGGCGGCGACAAGGCGCGGCCGGTGGCCAAGGCGGCGGTCGCGGGCTAGGGCCGCGTTTGCGCCTAGGGCGCGTTCGCGCGCGCCAGGGTGGTACGCGCCTCCACGAGCCACGGACTTCCCGGCGCATCCGAGCCCTCGCGCAGGGCCACGGCGCGCGTGAGCCAGGTACGCGCTGCGTCGCGGTCGCCGACGGCCAGCTCGAGCGCGCCGATTCCGTACGCGAGTCGCGCCTGGTCCTCCAGGTCCAGCTTCGCCGTGCCGGCATCGCCGGAAAGCAGGTCGATTTCACGCGCGTGGTCGAGCACGCGCTGCGCGAGCGCCGCATCCGGGGCGTTCCGTGCCACCGCGGCGGCGTATCGGGGCAGGAGCGACGCGCCGCGGGACTTCAGCGTGCGCATGTGATCGAGCGCCTGGACGAAGAGCGCGCGACCCGCGGTGCAATCGCCACGCGCGCACAGGAGCTCGCCCTGCGCGGTCGTGAGCCACGCGCCATGGACGCTCGCGCTGTCGTGCGCGGCGTCGAATCCCGCGCGCGCCTCGTCGAGCACGGCCGCGGCGCGGTCGAGGCGGCCCTGCGCGATCAGCACCTCGGCGTATTCGACGCGCAGGGCGCGGTTGGTCAGCGAGGCGGGTGACTCGCCGGCGAAGACGCGCAGCGCGAGCTCGTACGCGCGCGCCGCGTCGGCGAGCTCGCCGCGATTGCCTTTGAGGCGCGCGTCGTAGCTCACCGGGTAGCCGACCTGGCGCGCTTCGGCACCGAACACATCCTGCGCGAGCGCCACGGATCCATCCAGGACGCGCTCCGCCTCGGCGCGCTGGCCGCGCGCCGCGAGGACCTGCGCGAGGGTGGTGCGCGCGAACGCGATGGTGCCGTGATGAGGGCCGAGCACGTACTCGTAGTTGGCGAGCGCCTGCTCGATCGCCGCCTGGGCCTCGGGCAGCCGCTGTGTCAGCCGCAACATGCCCGACAGGCCTTCATAGCCCATCGCGACGATGAAGCTGCGCTCGCCGAAGTTGGCCTTGCCCGCCTCGATGCCGTCGCGGTAGTACGCCTCGGCCCCGGCGAAGTCGCGCTGCGATTCCGCGATCCATGCGAGGAAATAAGCCGCGCGCGAGCGGTCCTCGCTCGTCGAATGCATGGCCTTCAGCAGCGCGAGTGCCGTTTCGAGGTGGCGCCGCGCTTCCGCCGGCTGGGAGGCGTCGATCTGGTACTGCGAGTTCCCGATGATGAGCTGCGTCTTGGCGCGCAACGCCTCGGTGCGCGCCGGCGTTCGCTCGGCGATTTGCAGCGCCTGCCGCGCCGCCGCGATGGCGTCGGCGTAATGGGCCGCGCGATAGAGCAGATCGGCCCTCTGGGCGATCGCCTCGGCGTACGGCAGGCTGGCTTCACCGCTTCGCGTGCGCGCGAGCTCGACTGCACGGTCGGAGAGCTTTTGCGCGGGATCGAGGAGGTCGAGCTCGACGTTGAGGCGCGTCAGCAGCTGCAGCAGGTCGAAGGCGAGGTCGGGGTCGTCGCGCGTGTCGTCGATCAGCTGGCGGCTGCCGACGTTGAGAAGCTCCCGTACGGGGGTGTCCGCCGCCGCGGCACCGCCGGGGTTGTTGCGCGCGGTCCGCTCGAACAGGCGCACGAGGAAATCCTGGCTCGCATGCGCGCGCGCCGCCTCGGCGCCTGCGATGTGCGCCTGCCACAGCGCCACGGTCGCGCCGGCCACCAGCGCGACGGCCACCGCGCCGCTCGCCGAGAGCGCGAGGCGATTGCGTTGCGCGAACTTGCGCGCGAGGTACCAACGGCTCGCGGGGCGGGCCGCCACCGGTCGCCCTTCGAGGTAGCGCCTCACGTCGGCGGCGAACGCCTCCGCGCTCGGATAGCGATCGTCCGGCTGCTTGCGCAGCGCCTTCAGCACGATGGTGTCCAGATCGCCGGCGAGCGCGCGCGCCAGCTTGCGCGGCGTCGTGCCGCGCGCGGCGGCCGCCTCGGTGCCGAGCGCGCTCGACGGTCGCGCGACGTCCTGCGCGACGATCGCTTCCTCGAGCTCGTTGCGCGTGCCGCGACGCAGCCGATATGGCCGGCGGCCCGCGCACAGCTCGTAGAGCACCACGCCGAGCGCGTACACGTCGGCCGCGGTGGTGAGCGGCGCGCCGAGGATCTGCTCGGGCGCCGCATAGTCCGGCGTGAGCGCCCTGCCGCTCAGCTGGGTCAGCGCGGTCTCCTGCGCGCTGCCTTCGGCCATGAGCTTGGCGATGCCGAAGTCGAGCAGCTTGATCTCGCCCTGCGCGGTGACCAGGACGTTGGACGGTTTGAGGTCACGGTGGAGCGCCAGGTTGGCGTGCGCGTGCTGCACCGCGGTGAGCACCTGGAGGAAGAGCTCGAAGCGGTGCCGCAGCGTGAGGCGATGGCGGTCGCAATAGTGCGTGAGCGGCTGCCCGTCGATGTATTCGAGCGCGAGATACGGCTGCCCGTCGGCAGCGAAACCGGCGTCGTACAGCCGCGCGATGTTGCGATGCGTGAGCGATGCGAGGATGTCGCGCTCGCGCGCGAAGCGCTCTGCGAGGACGTCACGCGCCACCGCCACGATCGGCAGCTTGAGGGCGACGGAACGCTTGACGAGACCGTCGGCTCGTTCGGCGAGCCACACGGCGCCCATGCCGCCGCGGCCGATCTCGCGCAAGAGCCGATAGGGCCCGACGATGGCGCCGGCCTGCCACTGTGCGACGTCCGGCAGGCGATCGAGCGCCGGCAGCGTGCCGATGAGGTCGGCCGTCTCCGCGCCGCCCGGTCGGTCGAGCAGCTCGCGCAGCAGCGTGTCGAGCGTCTCGTCCTCGAGATGCAACGTGTCGAGCCAGGCCGCGCGGCGCTCCGGCGGCAATGCCAGCGCTTCGTCGAGCAGCGACGAGATCACCTGCCACTGGGCGAGGGCCATCTTCATACCGAGGTCCTACGCGAAGCGCCCGCTGGATCGGACACGGTGCGGCGATTAGCGCTCCGCGACGCCCGTTCCGTCAAGCGCCCGCGAGCTTCGCGACATCGGCGAGGGTCGCCACACGGTGATGCGGCTCGGGCGCGTGACGCTCGACCGGTGCGCCGTCGCGATTGATCCAGAAGGTCACGAAGCCGAAAGCGCGGGCGCCCGCGGCATCCCATCCGTTCGCCGAGACGAAACCGATGCGCGCTGCCGGCACGCCGAGGCGGTCGGCCGCGAGGCGGTAGACATGCGGTGACGGCTTGTACACGTCCGCTTCGTCGACCGATACCACCGCGTCGAGGAGCGGCGCAAGTCCACTGGCGTCGACCAACGGATCGAGCATCGCGCGCGTGCCGTTCGAGAGGATCATGCGCGGGCGCGGCGCGAGACGGGCGAGCGTGGACGCGGCATCGGGATAGGGCGCAAGCACGCGATACGCGTCGAGCAGCGCGCGTCGTCCGTGCACGTCGATCGGCGCGACGAGCGCGGAAACGGCATAATCGAGCGCATGGGTGGTGATGGCAGCGAAGTCTTCGCGCGGCTGCATAGGCATCATGAGCGACTGCAGCCACGTGTATTGCAGCTGCTTGGTGCGCCACAGCTGCGACAGCGCGAGACCCTGGCCCGGCGCGAGACGTTCGGCGAGCGCGCTCACCGAGTGCACGTCGAAGAGCGTGCCGTAAGCGTCGAACACGAATGCGTCGATCGACTGCATGCGAGCGCAGGTGCAGGCAAAAAAAGAGGGGTTACACTCGCGCGTAACCCCTTGGTTCAGTTGGTGGGCGATGCTGGGTTCGAACCAGCGACCCCTGCCGTGTGAAGGCAGTGCTCTACCGCTGAGCTAACCGCCCGCGAACCCAGACAGGAGCCGCGATTTAACCATACCGAGGCAGTCCCGGCAAACCGGCGTGGGGTGCTGTATAGCCTTGTCCTGGACAGCCGCGCACGGATTTGGTGCAATCTGATACCCGTCGGGCGTGCCAGCCGTCGCCATCGCGCACCGCCGACACCTCGATTCCTGTCCTTTCAATCGCTTGCAACCCCGGTGCGCCGCTTGCTGACCTCCTGAAACGGCGTTCCGGCCGGTCCATGTCACCCCCCAGCTACGACGAAATGCGCATGGCCGAAGGCGGTCTGCGGGCCCATTACCGGGCCTTCGCGGACTGGCTGGAGCGCACGCCGCCCGATCGCATCGCGCAGAAGCGCGGCGAAGCGGAGCGCGCGTTCCATCGTGTGGGCATCACGTTCGCGGTATATGGCGAAGAGTCGGGCACCGAGCGCACGATCCCCTTCGATCTCGTGCCGCGGATCATTCCGGCGGCGGAATGGCGCGTGCTGGAAGCGGGACTGAAGCAACGCGTCACCGCGCTTAACCGGTTCCTGCACGACATCTATCACGGCCAGGAAATCATCGCCGCGCAGCGCATTCCCGCCGACCGCGTGCTCGGCAACGCGCAATACCGGCGCGAGATGGTGGGAATGGATGTGCCGGGCGGCATCTATGCGCACATCGCCGGCGTCGACGTCGTCCGCGCGGGTCAGGGCGAGTACTACGTCCTCGAGGACAACCTGCGCGTGCCCTCGGGCGTGTCGTACATGCTCGAGAACCGCCGCATGATGATGCGGCTCTTCCCGGAGCTCTTCGCCACGCGGTCCATCCGGCCCGTGCAGCACTATCCCGACCTCCTGCTCGAAACGCTGCACGCCGTCGCGCCGGCCGGCAGCGAGCGGCCCACCGTGGCGGTGCTCACCCCGGGCGCCTACAACTCGGCGTATTTCGAGCACGCGTTCCTCGCCCAGCAGATGGGTGTGGAGCTGGTGGAGGGCCAGGACCTCTTCGTCCACAACGAGACGGTCTACATGCGCACCACGCGCGGCCCGCAGCGAGTGCACGTGATCTATCGCCGCGTGGACGACGACTTCCTCGATCCGATCGCGTTCCGCCGGGACTCGACGCTCGGCGTGCCGGGCCTGTTCGGCGCGTACCGCGCCGGCCGCGTGACGCTGTGCAACGCGATCGGCACCGGCGTCGCGGACGACAAGTCGATCTACCCGTTCGTGCCCGAGATGGTCCGCTTTTACCTCGGCGAGGAGCCGATCCTCAACAACGTGCCGACCTGGATGCTCTACAAGCCGGAGGATCGCGACCACGTCCTCGCCCACCTCCACGAGCTGGTGGTGAAGGAGGTGCACGGCGCCGGCGGTTACGGCATGCTGATCGGGCCCGCGGCGACGGCGGCCGAACGCGACGCGTTCCGGGCGCGGATCCTCGCCTCGCCGGAGAAATACATCGCGCAGCCGACGCTGGCGCTGTCGACGTGCCCGACGTTCGTGGCGAGCGGCATCGCGCCGCGCCACATCGACCTGCGACCCTACGTGCTCTCCGGGCGCGACGTGCGCCTCGTGCCGGGCGGGTTGACGCGCGTGGCACTGCGCGAAGGCTCGCTGGTGGTCAATTCGTCGCAGGGCGGCGGCACCAAGGACACGTGGGTGCTGGCCGAATGACCTCGTCCGTCGCGACCCGGGCCTAGGCTGCCGCATGCTGTGCCGCACCGCCAACGAGCTCTTCTGGATGGCTCGCCACATCGAGCGCGCCGAGAACACCGCACGGCTCCTCGACGTCACCTACCGCACGTCGCTGTTGCCGTACCAGCCGCGCGAGCCGGGGCTGCACTGGGCCGAGCCGTGGTCGGTGCCGCTCATCACCTCGGGCCTCGCCACCACGTACTACCAGCGGTATCCGAAGCTCACCGCCGAGACCGTGCTGCGATTCCTGATCCTCGACAGCTCGAACACGTCGTCGATCTATTCGTGCCTGCAGAAAGCCCGCGAGTCGGCGCGCTCGGTGCGCGGCGCCATCACCTCGGAGATGTACGAGGACCTCAACTCCGCGTGGCTCGACATGCGCGGCTACGACTACGCGCGCATCGAGGCGGGCGGCATCTCGGACTTCCTCGACTGGGTGAAGATGCGCTCGCACCTGTTCCGCGGCGTGACGTTCGGCACCATGCTGCGCGACGAGGCGTACCACTTCATCCGGCTCGGAACCCACATCGAGCGGGGCGACAACACCGCTCGCATCCTCGACACCAAGTACCACATCCTCCTGCCGTCGGTCACCGACGTCGGCGGCGCGGTCGACTACTACCAGTGGGTCTCGCTGCTGCAGTCGGTGTCGGGCTTCGAGTCCTACCGCAAGATCTACAGCGACACCATCACGCCCCGGCGCGTGGCCGAGCTCCTGATCCTGCGCGACGACATGCCGCGCTCGCTGCACAGCTGCATGAACCTCATCCACGAGACGCTCGAGCGCCTGTGCGACGACAACAGCCGGGAGCTCGAGCGATTGGCCGGTGAGCTGCATGCCCGGCTGCACTACGGCCGCACCGAGGACATCATGCGTACCGGCCTGCACGAGTACCTGATGGACTTCCTCGAGCGCATCTCGATGCTCGGCGACGAGGTCAACCGGGTATTCCTCGTGCCGACCTACTGAATCGGCGCGCGCGTGTCGTGCGCTAAAATCGCGGTTTTGACCGGGCGCACACCACCGCCTGCGGCATGACCTATTGCGTCGCAATGTCCCTTGACGCGGGCATGATCTTCGCGTCCGATTCCCGCACCAACGCGGGCGTGGACCAGATCGCCCGCTTTTCCAAGATGCGCTCGTTCGCGCGCGACGGCGATCGCGTCGTCGTGATGCTCTCGTCGGGCAACCTGTCGATCACCCAGAGCGCGGTGAACCTGGTCGAGCAGCGCTCGCGCAGCGAGAGCGAGCTCAACCTCTGGAATGCCGAGTCGATGTTCGATGTCGCCCGCCTCGTCGGGGACGCGCTGCGCGAGGTCAAGAGCCGCGACGGGCCGTACCTGCTGCAGAACAACATCGACTCGTCGGCGAACTTCATCGTGGGAGGCCAGATCAAGGGCGAGCCGCCTCGGCTCTTCGACGTCTACAGCGAAGGCAACTTCATCGAGGCGACCGCCGAGACGTGCTACTTCCAGATCGGCGAGAGCAAGTACGGCAAGCCGGTGATCGACCGCGTCGTGTCGCGCAGCACCTCGCTGGTCGAAGCGGCCAAGTGCACGATCGTCTCGTTCGACTCGACGATGCGCTCCAACATCTCGGTGGGGCTGCCGATCGACATCCTGGTCTACGAGGCGGATACCCTGAAGGTCACGCAGAAGCGGCGCATCGAGGAGTCCGACGGCTACTTCCAGTTGATCCACACCCAATGGGGCGAGGGCCTGCGACGGGTGTTCGCCCAGCTGCCCGATCCGGACTGGCTGTGATGAGCCAACCGCGCGCCCGCTTCGCTCGCCCGATCCGGGGCGATCGGAGCCGGTCGCGAGGGATCGACGCACCACCCCGCGAAAGCGGCCGGCGTTCCTCACACGGGGCCGCGGCCTCGCGCTGACGCCCCATGGCGATCCGCGTCGCGCTGTCGCATCGGACGTCGTACCAGTTCGACCGTCTCGTCGGACTCTCGCCGCACGAGATCCGCTTGCGCCCCGCGCCGCATTGCCGCACGCCCATCCTCGGCTATTCGCTCACCATCGATCCGGCGCAGCACTTCGTCAACTGGCAGCAGGATCCGTACGGCAACTGGATCGCGCGCGTGGTCTTTCCCGAGCGCGCCACGCGGCTCGACATCACCGTCGACCTCACCGCGGACCTGACGGTCATCAATCCCTTCGACTTCTTCGTCGAGCCCTATGCCGAGACGTATCCGTTCGTGTATGCGCCCGCGCTCGCCAAGGAGCTGATCCCTTTCCTCGAGGCGCAGCCGCCGGGCCCGCGGCTTGCGGCGTGGCTCGATGCGTTTCGCGCGACCGTCCAGCCGAACGAGGCGATCGTCAACCTGCTCGTCGCGGTGAACCAGCGCCTGCAGAACGATATCCGCTATCTCGTGCGCATGGAGCCGGGCGTGCAGGCGCCGGACGACACGCTGTCGCTCGCGAGCGGCTCGTGCCGCGATTCCGGGTGGCTCATGGTGCAGGTCCTGCGACATCTCGGCATCGCGGCGCGATTCGCCTCGGGCTATCTCATCCAGCTCGCGGCCGACGTGAAGCCGCTCGACGGGCCGGCGGGTCCGGAGCGCGATTTCACCGATCTGCACGCGTGGGCCGAGGCGTACATCCCGGGCGCGGGATGGGTCGGCCTCGACCCGACCTCGGGACTGCTCGCGGGCGAGGGCCACATCCCGCTCGCGTGCACCGCCGACCCCGGCAGCGCGGCGCCGGTCATCGGCGCGACCGACGTGTGCAACGCCGAGTTCAGCTTCGCGATGAGCGTCACGCGCGTGCACGAGGATCCGCGCGTCACCAAGCCGTACAGCGATGCGCAGTGGTCGGCGATCGACGCGCTCGGCATCGCGGTCGACGCCGACCTCGTCGCGCACGACGTGCGACTCACGCACGGCGGCGAGCCGACCTTCGTGTCGGTCGACGACATGGAGGGACCGGAGTGGAACTACACCGCGCTGTCGCCGAAGAAGCGCGCGCTGGCCGAGGCGCTCCTGAAACGGCTGAAGGCGGCCTTCGCACCGGCCGGCTTCGTGCACTTCGGGCAGGGCAAGTGGTATCCGGGCGAGCCGCTGCCGCGGTGGGCCCTCGGCATTTTCTGGCGGCCGGACGGCGAGGCGCTATGGCGCGACGAGTCGCTCGTCGCCGATACGACGCGCCCGGGGCACACGACGATCGAAGCGGCCGGTGACTTCGCCCGCACGCTCGCGCGAACGCTCGGCCTGCCCGAGGAGCTCGTCATCACCGCGTACGAGGACGTGCCGCGCATCCTCGGCGACGAGGCGTCGCTTCCCATCAACGCGGAGCTTCGCAGCGCCGATCTCGGTCAGCCGGGCGAGCGCGCGCGCCTCGCGCGACTGCTCTACGGCGGTGTCGGCAAGCCGGCGGGCTACGTGCTGCCGCTGCGTGCCTCGGACGACGCCGCCGACGCCATCGTGTGGGAGTCGAGCCCGTGGCCGCTGCGGCGCGATCGGCTGTATGCCGTCGGCGGCGACTCGCCGCTCGGCCTGCGCCTGCCGCTCAACTCGCTGCCCGATGTCCTGCCCGAGGACTCCGAGCCCGAGTTCGCGCTCGATCCCTTCGCGCCACGTGACGCGCTGCCCAGCCGCGAGGCGCTGAAGCGCGCGCGTGCCCGCGCGCGTAACGGCGAGCCGAACCAGGTCGTGAAGACCGCGTTGACGGTGCAGGCGCGGGACGGCCACTTGTACGTCTTCATGCCGCCGCTCCAGCGGCTCGACGCCTACGCCGCGTTGCTCGCGGTCGTCGAGGATGCGGCCGCGACGCACCGCGTGCCCGTGGCGGTGGAAGGCTACGCACCGCCGCGCGACCCCCGGCTTCGCGTCCTGCAGGTGACGCCCGATCCCGGCGTGATCGAGGTGAACATCCATCCGGCCGCGACGTGGCGCGAGCTGATCGAGACCACCACGACGCTCTACCACGCGGCGCGCGAGACGCGCCTCGCCACCGAGAAGTTCATGATCGACGGCCGGCACACGGGCACCGGCGGCGGCAATCACATCACACTCGGCGGGCCTACCGCGAAGGACAGTCCGCTCCTGCGGCGCCCCGACCTGCTGCGCAGCCTCATCACGTATTGGCAGAACCATCCGGCGCTGTCGTATCTCTTTTCCGGGCTCTTCATCGGCCCGACGAGCCAGGCGCCGCGCGTGGACGAGGCACGCGACGATCGTCTCTACGAGCTCGCGATCGCATTCCAGCAGCTCGCGCGGAAGGCCGTCGACCGGCAGGAGACCGCCCAACCATGGCTCGTGGATCGGCTGCTGCGTCACCTGCTGACCGACCTCACGGGCAACACGCATCGTTCCGAATTCTCGATCGACAAGCTGTATTCCCCGGATTCGCCCGCGGGACGTCTCGGCCTCCTCGAGTTCCGTGCCTTCGAGATGCCGCCGCATCCGCGCATGGCGGCGGTGCAGATGCTCCTTCTGCGCGCGCTGGTTGCGCGCTTCTGGCTCGAGCCGTACCGCGGCGAGCTGGTCGCGTGGGGTACCGCGCTGCACGACCGCTGGCTGCTGCCGCACTTCGTCGCAGCGGACATGCGCGACGTGGTGACCGATCTCGATCGCCACGGCTACGCATTCTCCGCGGCATGGTTCGATCCGTTCATCGAGTTCCGGTTTCCCCGCTTTGGCACCGTGACGTACGACGGGGTCACGCTCGAGCTGCGCCAGGCCATCGAGCCCTGGCATGTGCTCGGCGAAGAGCTCTCGACGTCCGGCACGGCGCGCTTCGTCGACTCGTCGGTCGAGCGGCTGCAGCTCAAGGTCACCGGCATGACCGCGGGTCGCCACGCGGTCACGTGCAACGGTCGCGCGCTGCCGCTGACGCCCACCGGCGTGCCGGGCGTGTCCGTGGCGGGCGTGCGCTTTCGCGCGTGGAGCCCGGCGTCGGCGCTTCATCCCACGATCCCGATCCACGCGCCGCTGACCTTCGACCTCGTCGATTCGTGGGCGCAGCGGGCGCTGGGCGGCTGCACGTATCACGTCGTTCATCCGGGCGGACGCAATTACGAGACCTTCCCGGTGAACGCGAACGAGGCCGAGGCGCGACGTGTCGCGCGGTTCTGGCGCCACGGCCATACGCCCGGCCCGATCACCGTCCATCCGGAGCCGCCGAATCCCGCGACGCCGACGACATTGGACTTGCGATGGATGCCGTAACGGTCCGCACGCGGTTCGCGCCCAGCCCCACCGGCTTTCTGCATCTTGGCGGCGCGCGCACCGCGCTCTTCGCGTGGGCGTTCGCACGCCATCACGGCGGCGTGTTCATCCTGCGCATCGAGGACACCGACGTCGAGCGGTCCACGCCCGAGGCCGTCAAGGCGATCCTCGACGGCATGGCGTGGCTGGGCCTCGACTACGACGAAGGACCGTACTTCCAGATGCAGCGCATGAACCGCTACCGCGAGGTCATCGACGACATGCTCGCGCGCGGCCTGGCGTACCACTGCTACACCACGCCCACCGAGCTCGACGCCTTGCGCGCCGAGCAGATGGCGCGTGGCGACAAGCCACGCTACGACGGGCGCTGGCGTCCCGAGCGCGCCGCGGGGCGCGCGCCGCCCGCGGGCGTGAAGCCGGTGGTGCGCTTTCGCAATCCCGACGACGGCGTCGTCGCCTGGGACGACGCCGTCAAGGGCCGCATCGAGTTCGCGAACACCGAGCTCGACGATCTCGTCATCGCGCGCAGCGACGGCACGCCGACCTACAACTTCACCGTGGTCGTCGACGACCTCGACATGCGCATCACGCACGTCATCCGTGGCGACGATCACGTCAACAACACGCCCCGCCAGATCAACATGATGCGTGCGCTCGGCGCGCAGCTTCCCGTGTTCGCGCACCTGCCGACGGTCCTCGGCGAGGACGGCACCAAGCTCTCCAAGCGCCACGGGGCGGTTTCGGTGATGGAGTACGCGAGCGAGGGCTTCCTGCCCGAAGCCGTGGTCAACGGCCTGGCGCGCGTCGGCTGGTCGCATGGCGACGCCGAGGTGTTCGGGCGGGACGAGCTCGTCGCATGGTTCAACCTCGCTGCGATCAATCCGGCGCCGTCGCGCTTCGACCTGGCCAAGCTGCGCTGGCTCAACCAGGAGCACATGAAGCGCCTGGCCCCCGACGCGCTCGGCGAGCGGTTGCGGCCGCATCTCGAGCGCGCGGGCCTCGACGTGGCGCGAGGACCCGCACCGGGCGACGTCGGCGTGTTGCTGCGCGATCGTGTCGAGACGCTCGTGGAAATGGCCGACGCCGCGCATTACTTCTATGCGCCGCCGGCCGGCAACGTGCCCGACAAGCTCGCGGCGGCCGTGAACGACGCGGTGAAGCCGGCGCTGGTCGACCTCGACGAAGTGTTCGCGCGCCTTGCCTGGACGCGCGAAGCCATCGGCGGTGCGATCAAGGACGTCGCTGCGCGCAACGGGCTCAAGCCGCCCCAGGTGATGATGGCGCTTCGGGCCCTGGTCACCGCCGAGCCGCAGACGCCCGCCATCGACGCCGTGCTGGCGCTCGTGGGACGGGAGCGGGTGCGCGAGCGCATTCGCGCGGGGCTGCACTGACGCTCATCGGTCGCGCCTTGGGTTTCGCCCCAGCTTCCGGTAAAATGTGAATTTCCGGAACTTGCGAACCATGACCAAGTTCGTGTTCGTGACCGGTGGCGTCGTTTCCTCGCTGGGGAAGGGCATCGCCGCCGCGTCGCTCGCCGCGATCCTCACCTCCCGCGGCGTCCGCGTCACCAATCTCAAGCTCGATCCGTACATCAACGTCGATCCGGGGACGATGTCGCCGTTTCAGCACGGCGAGGTCTTCGTGACCGACGACGGCGCCGAGACCGATCTCGATCTCGGTCACTACGAGCGCTTCACCGACGTGCGGATGGGCAAGCGCAACAACTTCACCACCGGGCAGATCTACGAGAGCGTGATCCGCAAGGAGCGCCGCGGTGACTACCTCGGCGGCACTGTGCAGGTGATTCCGCACATCACCGACGAGATCAAGCAGTGGATCGCCGACGGCGCGGGCGATGCCGAGGTCGCGGTGGTCGAGGTCGGCGGAACGGTGGGCGACATCGAGTCCCTGCCTTTCCTCGAAGCCATCCGGCAGATGGGCATCACGCTCGGCCGCGACAACGTCTGCTACATCCATCTCACGCTCGTGCCGTTCATTCCGACGGCGGGCGAGATGAAGACCAAGCCCACGCAGCACTCGGTGAAGGAGCTGCGCGAGATCGGTATCCAGCCCGACGTCGTGCTGTGCCGCGCCGATCGCCCGATTCCCGACGGTGACCGGCGCAAGATCGCGCTCTTCACCAACGTGCAGCCCGAGGCGGTGATCCCCGCGCTCGACGCCGACTCCATCTACAAGATTCCGCTGGCGCTGCATGGGGAAGGGCTCGACGTGATCGTGTGCAAGAAGCTCGCGATGGAGCCGCGGCCCGCCGACCTGTCGACGTGGCACGCGCTGGTCGAAGCGCTCGAGCATCCGCAGCACGAGGTGCGCATCGCGATGGTGGGCAAGTACGTCGACCTGACCGAGTCGTACAAGTCGCTCTCCGAAGCGCTGACGCACGCGGGCATCCACACGCGCTCGAAGGTCACGATCCAGTACGTGGACTCCGAGGCGATCGAGCGCGATGGCGTCGACGGTTTGCGCGGCATGGATGCCATCCTGGTGCCGGGCGGCTTCGGCAAGCGCGGCGTCGAAGGCAAGATCGCGGCGATACGCTATGCGCGCGAGAACGGCATCCCGTACCTCGGCATCTGCCTCGGCATGCAGCTCGCGGTGATCGAGTATGCGCGCCACAAGGCGGGGCTCGCCGGCGCCAACAGCACCGAGTTCGAGGCCGCGACGCCGCATCCCGTGGTCGCGCTCATCACGGAATGGCAGAACCGCGACGGCACGATCGAGAAGCGCGACGCGCGCTCGGACATGGGCGGCACGATGCGCCTCGGCTCCCAGCCGTGCGACGTCGTGCCCGGCTCGCTCGCCAACCGAATCTATGGCTCGACGCGTGTGTCGGAGCGTCATCGACATCGTTACGAGGTGAACAACCATTACCTGCCGCGCATCGAGGCCGCCGGCCTCGTGGTGGGCGCCTGGACCAAGAGCCCGCTTGCCGGCGATCTGTGCGAGATGATCGAGCTGCCGGATCATCCCTGGTTCTTCGGATGCCAGTACCACCCGGAATTCACCTCGAATCCGCGGCGCGGGCATCCGCTGTTCGTCAGCTACATCCGCGCAGCGCTCGCGCATCAGCAGCAGGCGCGCGAAGCGGCCGCGCCGGCGCGCGCGAAGCTCGTGGCGTCGGCGTAGTGAACCTCTGCGGCTATTCCGTCGGCCTCGATCGCCCCTTCTTCCTCATCGCCGGGCCGTGCGTGGTGGAGTCGCGGCAACTGCAGATGGACGTCGCGGGTGAGTTGAAGACGATCTGCGCCGACCTCGACATTCCGTTCATCTTCAAGTCGTCGTACGACAAGGCCAACCGCAGCTCCCACCGGTCGTTTCGCGGCCCCGGCATGGAGGAGGGCCTTCGCGTGCTGGCCGACGTGCGCAGGCACGTCGAGGTCCCGGTCCTCACCGACGTGCACCGGGAAGACGAGATCGGGGCCGCGGCCGAAGTCGTGGACGTGCTGCAGACCCCCGCGTTCCTCTGCCGCCAGACGGACTTCATCCAGGCGGTTGCGAGCGCGGGCAAGCCGGTGAACATCAAGAAGGGCCAGTTCCTGGCGCCCGAGGACATGATCCAGGTCGTCGCCAAGGCGCGCGACGCAAGCGGCACGGACAACATCCTGGTGTGCGAGCGCGGTGCCTCGTTCGGCTACCACAACCTGGTCGCCGACATGCGCGCACTGGCGATCATGCGGGCCACCGGCTGCCCGGTCGTGTTCGATGCGACGCATTCGGTGCAGCTGCCCGGAGGCAAAGGCACGGCATCGGGTGGCCAACGCGAGTTCGTGCCGGTGCTCGCGCGCGCGGCCGTCGCTTCCGGCGTCGCGGGCGTGTTCATGGAGACGCACCCGCGTCCCGACGAAGCGTTGTCGGACGGCCCGAACGCGTGGCCGCTCGGGCGCATGCGCGCGCTCCTCGAGTCGCTGAAGGAGCTCGATGCGAGCGTCAAGCGTCACGGTTTCCCCGAAATGGAATTGATGGGCCACGAACAATGAGTGCAATCGTCGACGTCATCGCGCGCGAGATCCTCGACTCGCGCGGCAATCCCACCGTCGAGGCCGACGTGGTGCTCGAGTCCGGCGTATCGGGCCGCGCGGCGGTGCCCTCCGGCGCATCGACGGGCTCGCGCGAGGCGATCGAGTTGCGCGACGGCGACGCCGCGCGCTTCCACGGCAAGGGCGTCACCAAGGCCGTCGAGAACGTCAATACCGAGATCTGCGAAGCCGTCCTCGGCCTCGATGCCTCCGAGCAGGCGCTCATCGATCGCGCGCTGATCGAGCTCGACGGCACCGAGAACAAGTCGCGGCTGGGCGCCAACGCCATCCTCGCCGTGTCGTGCGCAGTGGCGAAGGCCGCGGCCGAGGAGTCGTCGCTGCCGCTGTATCGCTATCTCGGCGGCGCGGGCGAGATGCAGCTTCCGGTGCCGCTGATGAACGTGATCAATGGCGGAGCGCACGCGAACAACCGGATCGACCTCCAGGAGTTCATGATCGTGCCGCTCGGCGCGCCGACGTTCCGCGAGGCGCTGCGCTACGGGGCCGAGGTGTTCCAGACGCTCAAGAAGCTCATCGACGAGCGCGGCATGCACACCACCGTCGGCGACGAGGGCGGCTTTGCGCCGGATCTTCCCTCCAACGAGGCCGCGCTGCAGCTCCTGATGGAAGCCATCGATCGCGCCGGTTATTCCGCAGGCACGGACATCGCGCTCGCCGTCGACGCCGCGGCGAGCGAGTTCTACAGCGACGGCGCGTACCGGCTCGAAGCCGAGAATCGCGCGCTGCGCGGCACCGAATGGGCCGACGTGCTGACGACGTGGTGCGACAAGTATCCGATCATCAGCATCGAGGATGGCATGGCCGAGAACGACTGGGACGGGTGGAAATACCTCACCGATCGGCTCGGCACCAAGGTGCAGTTGGTGGGCGACGACGTGTTCGTGACCAACACCCGGATCCTGAAGGAAGGCATCGCCCGCGGCATCGCGAACTCCATCCTGATCAAGATCAACCAGATCGGCACGCTGTCGGAGACGTTCGCCGCGATCACGATGGCGAATCGCGCCGCGTACACCGCGGTCGTGTCGCACCGCTCCGGCGAGACGGAGGACTCGATGATCGCCGACATTGCCGTGGGCACCAACGCGGGCCAGATCAAGACGGGCTCGCTGTCGCGCTCGGACCGCATCGCCAAGTACAACCAGCTGCTGCGCATCGAGGAAGACCTCGGCGATGCCGCGACGTACGCGGGCCGCGATGCGTTCTTCAGCATCCGGCCATCGAAATGAGCCGCCGCGCTTGCCGTCGATTGCCACGCGAGCCGGCGCGCTGCGCCCCTCCGCTCGACCCGGTGACACTGCGATGAAGTGGCTCGCGCTCTTCTTCGCCGCGCTGATCGTGGCGCTCCAGTATCCGATGTGGCTCGGCAAGGGCGGCTGGCTGCAGGTTCGACAGTACGATCGACAGCTCGCCGAGCAGCGCGCGCAGAACGAAACGCTGAAGGCGCGCAACGAGGCGCTGGACGCCGAGGTGCGCGACCTCAAGACCGGCTACGACGCGATCGAGGAGCGTGCGCGCAACGAGCTCGGCATGATCCGCCAGGACGAGGTGTTCTTCCAGCTGCAGCCGGGCAGCACCGCGTCGAAGCCGGTTTCGCGCGCCAAGCCCTGACGCGCGGGCGCCGCACGCGGCATGCAGCGCGTCGTATCGCCCGGCAATCCTCGACTGCGCGAAGTCCTGCGCCTGCTCGGCTCGTCGCGCGAGCGACGAAAGCGCGGCCGCTGCGTGCTCGAGGGCGTGCACCTCGCGGCCGTATACCGTGAACGGCACGGCGCGCCCGATACCCTCGTGGTAACCGACGAAGCACTCGCGCGCGAGGACGTGCGCGCGTTGCTCGCGCACCTGCCGCCGTCGATCGTCATCGCGGTCCCGGCGCGGCTCATCGCGGATCATACGAGCGTTCCACCCGAGGTCGGCGTGCTGGCGGTCGTGGCCGCGCCGCGAGGACGCGTGTCGCCCGACGCCCGCTTCGTGCTGATGATCGAGGACGTGCAGGACCCCGGCAACATCGGCTCGATGATCCGCACCGCGGCTGCCGCCGGGGTCGACCACGTGCTGTTGTCGCGCGACTGCGCGTTCGCGTGGTCGCCGAAGGTGCTGCGCGCCGGCCAGGGGGCGCATTTCCTCACCGCGGTCGTCGAGGACGTCGATCTCGCGGCATTCGTCGAGCGATTTCGCGCCAGCGGCGGCCGCGCGATCGCGACGGTCGCGCGCGACGGCGTCGAGGTCTACACGGCGAGTCTAGGGGCGCCGGCCGCGATCGCGATCGGCAACGAGGGCGCCGGTCTGTCGGACGTGCTCGTCGCGTGCTGCGATGCGCGCGTCACCATCCCGATGGCCGGCGGAAGCGAGTCGCTCAATGCCGCCGCAGCGACCGCGGTCGTGCTGTTCGAATCGGTGCGCCAGCAGCGGCGCGGCGCTGCCGGCGCATGACGGCCGATTGCGTTACTGGACGAGCACTGCGGAGAAGCTCGCGTTCTCCTGGCACCCGTTGGGCAGCGATGCGGCGAAGCGGCCCTCGATGCCCTGCGCGGTGGCCTTGATCTCGTACATCGTCGCCGAGTTGGCCGAGAACTGGAGCCCGCCGGTGCACTGATACGACGCGCCGGGAATGCGATAGAGCTGCCCGTGCTGTTCCAGCGGGCCGGACAGGGTGCAGGTCGCGTTGGCGCCCGCGTAGACGAACGTGAACGTCCCGACGCCGCCGGTCGTCTGCGCCACGCCGAGCGTGTACTGGTCGGTGTAACTGCTGTTATCGGCGCTGGAGTTGCAATTGCTGTAGAGGCCGGCCTGGCCGCCGACGTAACTGCCGCCGATCGCAATGGTCGTGAGCGTCTGGCGCTCGATCGACTTCACCACGGTGCCAATGCCGTTCACGGTGTACGTCAGCGTCGCCTGGTAGGCGTTGAGCGCGTCCGGCTGGAACGTCGCGGTGCCGACCTGCGTGGTCAGGTTGTTCGCGGTGTTCCACGGCACGGCGTAGTACGTGCCCTGCGTCGCGTAGAGGCCGCCCGTGTACGCGACGCCGTTCCACTGCAGGTCCGCCGAATACCACGTGGGCTTGTTGTCCGGGCCATAGATGAAAAAGGTGAGGAACATGAAATTGTCGGACTGCACGGCGTTGACGCCCCAGCCGCTTTCGGCGGGCACGAACCAGAGGTCGGTGTAGTCGATCGCGTGCGCAGGAAGGGCGACGAAGGACGCGCCAAGCAGCGCGGCGGACAGGGCTCTACGAATGCATCGGAACATGGCGGCTCATGGACGGGCTGGGAAAGCTGCAGTGTATCGGCAAGCGCGTTGAACGAACCGGCAAGATGTCTCAAAGCGTGTCGGCGAGGGCGCGTATTTCATCGTGCCTCGGCATGGCTGCTTGCGCGCCGTGACGCGTGCAGGCCAGCGCGCCCGCCGCGAGTCCCTCGCTCACCGCGCGGTCCACGTCCGCTCCGCGATCGAGCGCCGCGGCAAGCGCGCCGGTGAACGCGTCGCCGGCGCCGACCGTGTCGACCGCCGTCACGCGCGGCGCGGGGCGCTCGTGCACGCCTTCGACGCTCGTGTAGAGCGCACCCTGGGCGGCGCGCGTGATCACCAGCGTGTGCTCGGTGCCGACGAACCGCGTGCACAGCGCGCGCGCATCGCTGAGCTCGAGGTCGCGCGCAAGCGCCTCGGCTTCGGTTTCGTTGACGATCAGCACCGCCACGTCGTCGAGCAGCTCGACGGGCAGGCGCGCGGCCGGCGCGGCGTTCAGCACGACGCGGGCGCCGCGTGTCGCGGCGCGGCGCGCAAGCGCGCAGATCTCCGCGAGCGGCACCTCGAGCTGCATCAGCAGCGTGGTGTCGTGCTGCAAGGCGCTGTCCGGTACTTGCGCCGCGCGCGCGGCCGCGTTGACGCCCGCCGCGACGGTGATCGCGTTCTGCCCGTCCGCGTCGACATGTATGAGCGCGATTCCCGTGGCGCCGTCGGTGACCTGCACGCCCGCGAGGTCGACGCCGGCCGCCTGCAGCAGCTGCACCGCGGGATCCGCCATGGCATCTCGGCCGATGTGGCCGAAGAGACGTACCTGCGCGCCCGCGCGGCGTGCCGCGAGCGCCTGGTTCGCTCCCTTGCCGCCCGGCGACACCGCGAAGTCGATCGCCCTCAGCGTCTCGCCCGGCTCTGGTAGCCGCGGCACGCGCGCCACCAGGTCGACATTCAGCGAGCCGAAGACGACGACCACTGCCTGTCAGCCGGCCCGGATGGTGCCCTTGACGAGCAGGATGTTGGCGTAGGGACGACCGTCGCCGGTACGCACGACAATGTAGGCGTTGCGCGCACGGGCGTAGAACTGCTGGCGCTCGTGGTGGCCGAGCGCGCGCTCGTCCTGCGTGCGCCGCGCCACGGTCGATGCGAAGTCCTGCACCGACGGCGGCACCGCCTTGGGATCGCCGACCACTTCCATCGTCACCGCCGCGGGCGACACGAACGTATCGAGCGGCATGACCGTCAGCACCGCGTCGAGCACGTCGGTCGACGTCGCGCCGGGCAGCTCGATGACCCGCCGCCCGACGCTCGCCGCCGGGAAATTCGAGTCCACGATGGCAATCTCGTCGCCATGACCCATCGCGCACAGGGCGTGCAGCAGGTCCGGCGTGAGCAGCCTTGGAACGCCGAGCAGCATTCAGGACTTGATGCCGCCGGCCGTGAGCCCGGCGACGATCTCCTTCTGGATGAAGATCGTGAGCAGCAGCACGGGAAGCGTGACGACGATGGCGGCGGCCGCCAGCGGGCCCCATGCGAGCTGCTCGAACGTGAGCACATTGTAAACGGCCGCGGGCAAAGTGCGCGTGGCACGTCCCGCCAGCACCGCGCCGAACACGAAGTTGTTCCACGAGAAGATGAACGCCAGGATCGTGCCGACGATGATGCCGGGACGCGCGAGCGGCAGCGCGACGTAGCGGAAGGTGGTCCACACGCTGCCGCCGTCGATCAACGCGGCTTCCTCGAGCTCGCGCGGCAGCGTCTCGAAATAGCCGGCGAGGATGTACACGACGATGGGCACGGTGATCACGAGGTGGGTGATGACGAGCGCGGTGAGCGTGTTGTTCAGGCCGAGAAACTGGAACACCGTGAAGAGCGGGATCAGGAACGACAGCGCGGGCGTCATGCGCGCGATCAGGATGAGCACGGTGGTCCGGTGTGCCTGCAGCCGCGCGATGCCATATCCCGCCGGAATGCCGACCGCGAGTGCGATCAGCGTCGCGCAACCCGACACGATGAGGCTGTTAAGGAAGTAGAGGCCCATCGAGTTGTCGGCGAAGACTTGCACGTAGTTCGCGAGCGTGGGCGCGCTCGGGATGAAGATCGGCGGATACGTCGAGTTGTCGAGCTCGTTCTTGATCGACAGCGACAGCATCCACAGGAACACCAGGATGGCGGGCGACACGATGACCGCGACCGCGAATCCGAAGGCGATCTTGCGCAGCCACCGGCGCAGCCGGGCCCGGCGCGTGGCGCGCCGCGGCGTGGCGGGCGGGATGCGGGTGACCGCGCCGGACGCGACGGTGGCCATCAGGCGGTCCACTTGGCGCGCTGGCGCACGTGGAGCAGGAGCAGCGCGAGCGACAGGATGATCGCGAAGAACACCACGACCACCGCCGACGCGTTGCCGACGTTGTAGAACGCGAACGCCTGCAGGTACAGGTACAGGTTGATCGTCTCCGACGCGGTGCCGGGACCGCCCTGGCTGATCACGTAGATCGTGTCGAACGCCTTCACGGCGTCGATGGTGCGGATCACTGCGGCGAGCACGAGGAACGGCGCGATCAGCGGAAGCGTGATGTGGCGAAACAGCTGCCACTCGGTCGCGCCGTCGAGGCGCGCCGATTCGTACGGCTCGGTGGGAAGCGATGCGAGGCCGCCGAGAACGATCAGCATCACGAGCGGCGTCCAGTGCCACACCTCGACCATCACGAGGCTCGGGATGACGAGCGTCGGCGAGTACACCCACAGCGACGGCGGCAGGTGCACGAGGCTCAGGAGGTAGTTCAGCACGCCTTGCTGCGGATGGAACATCATCGTCCACACGAGCGCCACGGCCACGGGGGTGGCCATCATCGGCATCGTGAAGATCGCGCGCAGGACACCGCGTCCGCGGAACTCCCGGTGAAATACGAGCGCCGCCGCCGTTCCGGCGAGCAGCGGCACGATGACGGCGAGCGCGGTGAAGTAGAACGTGTGGACGATCGCCTCGAGGAACCGCTGGTTGGTCAGGAGGCCGGTGTAGTTGTCGAGGCCGACGAAGTGCGCAACCGAGCCGATCTTCCAGTCGAACGCGCTCATGTACACGGTGAACAGCCACGGGAATACGATCACCGCCGCGACCACGACGAGCGCGGGCAGCGTGAGGATGCGCAGGCTGCGGCGTCGGCGGGCGAAGAAGCGCGCCGGGGTGGGAGCGGCGATGGAGGACATGGCGTATGCGGTCACCGTGTTCGCGGGGCCGCGCAAGCGACCATCCGCGTGGAACGCGTCCCTCTCCCGCATGCGGGAGAGGTTTGAGTGGGCGCGTCCCTGCTTAAGCCTTCTCGCTCTTGTCCAGGACCGGCTGGAATTCGGTGGTCGCCTTCTTGAGCTCCGCCGCGGGATCCGCGCCGTTGATCATGTTCGTGAGCGCGATGCCGAACACGTCGCGAAACTCGGTCACGGGCGCGATCACCGGCAGGCCCGGCTGCGCGATCGCGGCGGACTTCAGCATGCACTCGACCCATTCCTTGGGTGCCTTGAAGTCGCTCGATTGCTGCGCGGCCGCGTAGGCGGAGTTGCGCACCGGCGCGCCGGCCGCGGCCTGCAGCATTCGCGTCTGGTTGGCCTTGTTGGATGCCCACTGCAGGTAGAACCACGCCGGGCCCTTCTTCTTGCTGTACGTCGAGATGCCTTCGCCGTCGCCGAAGAGCGCGGACACCTGCGCCTTCGGCCCGGGGGGCATGACGCCGTAGCCGACCTTGCCCACGACGCGCGACTTGGCCGGATCCTCGACCGGTTGCGCGAAGCCCACGCCGTCGAGCCACATCGCGGCCTTGCCCTGCAGGAACAGGCTCTGCGATTCGTTCCAGTTGAAGCCCGCGACACCCTGCGGCCCGTACTTGGCGAGCAGCGTCTGGTACATCTTCGCCGCTTCGACCGCTTCGGGCGTATCCGTGGTCAGCTTGCCGTTCTTGTCCACGAAGCCGCCGCCGTACCCGAGCAGGAAGCTCGTCCACACCGGCACGTTGGCGTTCTTGAGGCCGCGTGCGACGAAGCCCGAGACGCCCTTGGACGGATCGTTGAGCTTCGCCGCGGCGTCGACGATCTGGGCGAAATTCGCGGGATAGGCGAGGCCCTTGGCGGCGAACAGCTCCTTGTTCCAATAGATGATCCACGGGTCGAGGTTCATCGGCAGGCTCATCACGCGGCCGTCGGATTCGACGGCGTAGTTGAGCCCGCCCTTCGCGAAATCGCCGAAGTCGAGGTCGGGCGCGGCCATCGACTTGTCGTTGATGTACGGCCGCAGGTCGGTGAGCCAGTTGTTCTTCGCGAACTGGCGCTTCTGCACGTGATACGACAGCGCGATCACGTCGAAGCTGGGGTTGCCCGAATTGAACTCGATGACCGCCTTCTGGCGCTGCTGCTGCTCGGGAATCATCTCGGAGCCGACCTCGATGCCGGTGAGGTCCTCGAACTCCTTGTGATATTTCGTGAGCAGGTCGCCGCGCGGGCTCTTCACCAGCAGGATCTCGATCTTCTGCCCCTTGAACTTCTTCCAGTCGAACGCGCCCTGGGCGTGCGCGTCGAGCAAGCCGGCGCCGGGCAGGGCGCCCAGCGCGGCGGCGCCCGCGCCCGCCTGCAGCAGGCGGCGGCGCAGCGCGTCGGGAGCTTCGGGCTTGGTGCGGTCGTTCATCATGTCCTCCTCACGTCGAGCGGATGCGCGCTGTCGCGCTGCGTTGTGGGGCCATGGTGAACCGGCGGCCCCGGCTGGTCAATGAATCGTCACGCTATTGCTGTCCGGCGGCGAGGTTGCGCACGGCGAAGCCGGCCGCCTCGAGCGCCGTCACGAGATCCTCGCTCGCCGATTCGGTGAGCGGCATCCACGGCGTGCGCACGGCGCGCCACGCGCCATCGTTCACCTGTGCGGCCTTGATGGCCTTGAACGCAGGCAGGAACGGAAAGTGGAACAGCACGTCGATGAATCGCTGGATGCGCGTCTCGTCTTCGCGCGCGACATCGCGTGCGAGCAGCGCGCGCACGATGCCGGGATAGACGTTGGCGACACCGCAGATGGTGCCGGCGCCCCCGCGCCGCATGAGCTGAGGCAGGTGGGGCTCGTGACCGACCAGGATGTCGAGCTGCGGAGCGCGCTCGAGCAGTGCTGCCGTGTTGCTCCAGTCGCCCGCGCTGTCCTTGACGCCGCCGATGACGCCGGGGAACGCTTCCGCGAGACGGGCGACGACGGCGGGCTTCACCGGCACGCCGCTGAACTGCGGAATGTGGTACAGGTAAAGACGCAGGCGCGTGTCGGCGATGCGATCGATCAGCGCCGCGAAGAACGCGAACACGGCGTCGTCGGTCACGTCCTTGAAGAAGAACGGCGGCACGACGAGGCAGCGATACACACCATTGCCCACGGCGTGGCGCGTGAGCTCGACAGCGTCGGTGAAGGCCGCCGCACCCGTTGCGGCAACGATGCGGCTTGCGCCGATGCCGGACGAGAGCAGGCCCTCGAGGCCTGCGCGCCGCTCCGCGACGGAGAACGACGAGCCTTCGCCCGTCGTGCCGAAGGGCGCCACGCCATCGACGCCCTGGCCGAGCAGGCCGCGCACGTGCCCGGCGAGGCGTGTCGCGTCGATGCGGCCCTCGTGGTCGATCGGCGTCAGTGTGGCGCACCACAGCCCGCGCACTCGTCCTGCATCCATCATTTCATCCCCTGTTCAACGTGCGAGCTCGATGGACGCATGCGCGCTCGCCGCGTCGCGGTCAGATACCGAGCGCGCGGCTGCGCGCGTGTCCGAGATGCGCATCCAGTGCAGCAACCGCGAGTCGCGGGTCGCGCGTGCGCAGCGCGGCGATGAGCGCGAGGTGCTCCTCCATTGCGGGCGTGAGCACGTCGGCATCGAGCGTCACCCGGTCGAGACGGATGAGCCGGATGCGCAGGCTGTTGACGCGATACAGCGCCGAGATGATCTCGTTGCCGAGCGCGTCCACCATCGCGTCGTGCAAGCCCCAGTCGACCGCCTGGGCGTCGCCGAGCAGTGTCGAGGTGATGCCGTCGCGCGCGCGCCGGAGCACGTCGCGGTGGGCGCTTTCGAGCGTGTCGAGCTGCGCATCGGTGGCGGTCAGGGCGAAGTGCCCCGCCGCCTCCTTCTCGATCATCGCGCGGAGCTGGAATGCATTGCGGATCATCCTCACGTCGACGTTGGCGATCTGGAGGCCGCGCTGCGGCACGGTCCGGAGCAGGCCCTCGGCTTCCAGCCGCGGGATCACCTCGCGAATGGCGCCAAGCGGCAGGCCGGTGAGTGCCGCGAGCTCGCGTTGCGACACGAACTGGCCGGGCCGCAGGCGGGAGGCAACGAGCTGCTGCTCGAAGCGATCGTACGCGAGCCACCGCAGGCGCCGCGGCGCGCGGCCCGCGGGCGCCCGGCGGCGCGGGGCTGGCTCACGCACGCGCGAATCCTTCGCATTGCACTTGCCGCAGCCGAGGACGAGCCGTTACCATGCCGGCAGTCTAACCACTGACATGTCAGTTGGCAACCACCGGGCTCGCAGCCGCGGCGCGTCGCCGACCTGTTCCATGGCGCTCGAATCGCCCTTGAAGGAACGTCTCGAAGCGACACCGCTCGGGCTCGGCGGCGCGCCGCTCGGCAACCTGTTCCGCGCGCTGTCCGAAGCTATGGCGGCGAGCGTCGTGCGCCGCGCATGGGAGCTCGGCGTGCGGTATTTCGACACCGCACCGCACTACGGGCAGGGCTTGTCGGAGCGACGCATGGGAACGGTGCTGCGCACGATGCCGCGTGATGCGTACATCCTCTCCACCAAGGTCGGCCGGCTTCTGGTCGCTGACGCGCATGCGCCGCGCGACCAGCACGGCTACGTCGACACCCCGCCCTATGTCACGCGCTACGACTACACCGCGGAAGGCGTTCGGCGCTCCCTGGATGCGAGCCTCGATCGCCTCGGCGTGGCGCGCATCGATATGGTATTCGTGCACGACATCGACCTCACCACGCACGGCACAGAGCATGCCGCGCGATTCCGCGACATGCTCGATGGCGCCTTGCCCGCGCTTGCGTCGCTGAAGCGCGACGGCGTGATCGGTGGCTATGGACTTGGCGTGAACGAGGTCGAGATTTGCCACCAAACGCTGGCGCACGCCGATCTCGACGTCATCCTGCTCGCCGGTCGCTACTCGCTGGCGGACCAGGAGGCCGCGGCCACGCTGCTGCCCGCGTGCACCAGGCGCAACGTTGCCGTCGTGCTGGGCGGGCCCTTCAATTCGGGCATCCTCGCGAGCGGCGCGCATCCCGCCGACGGATCGACGCCCTGGTTCAACTATGCGCCGGCGCCTGCATCGATGATCGAACGCGTCGCGGCCATCGAGGGGATATGCGACGCATTCGACGTGCCGCTCAAGGCGGCTGCGCTGCAGTTTCCGCGCGGCCATCCGGCAGTGGCGTGCGTGCTCGCCGGCGCACGATCGGACGCCGAGATCGAGGAGAACGTCGCCCTTTCGCGACGTTCGATTCCGGCTTCGTTCTGGCAGGCGCTGCGCGACGCTGGCCTGATCGACGAGGCCGCGCCGCTGCCGTCATGATCGTCGATGCGCATCATCACGTCTGGTCGCTCGCACGCGGCGACTACGGTTGGCTGACGCCGGCGCTTGCGCCGATCCATCGTGATTTCGACCTCGACGACTACGCGCGCGTCGCGCCGCCCGGCATGGTGAGCGTGCTCGTGCAGGCGGCGCCGACGGTGGCGGAAACGCAGTTCCTTCTCGACGCCGCGCGCCGCAGCGGCGGTCGCGCGCGCGCCGTGGTCGGATGGGTCGACCTCGATGCCGACGATGCCGTCGACATGCTCGCGACACTCGCGTCCGATCCGCTGCTTCGATCGGTGCGGCCGATGCTCCAGGACCTCGCCGACCCGGAATGGATCCTGCGACCGCGCGTGCAATCGGCATTGGCTGCGTTGCCGCAGCTGGGCCTGCGCTTCGACGCGCTCGTCAAGCCGCCGCAGCTGCCGGCGCTGCTGAAGATGCTCGAGCGCAATCCGGCGCTTCGCGTGGTGATCGATCACGGCGCCAAGCCGCGCATCGCCGAGCGCGAGTGGCAGCCCTGGGCCGACGCGATCCGCCAGGCGTCCACGAGCCCCAACGTATTCTGCAAGCTCTCCGGCCTAGCGACCGAGGCGGCGCCGGAGTGGACGTCCGAGACTTTGCGGCCCTATGTCGACCACCTGTTCGACTGCTTCGGCGCGGGCCGCGTGATGTGGGGCAGCGACTGGCCGGTGGTGGAGCTCAACGGCGGATTCGCGCGGTGGCAGCGCGCGACCGATGAGCTGCTTGCCACGCGCGATGCAGCCACGCGCAATGCGGTCCGCGGTGGCAACGCACGCCGCTTCTACGACCTTGCGCGCGACGTCGCTCAGTAGATGTGGCGCGACAGCTTCGCCCGGTGCAGCACGGTCGTGGCGATCTCCTCGATCGACTTGACGGTGGTGTCGAGCATCGGTATGCCGTGCTGCTGCATCAGGTGCTCGGCCTCGCGAATCTCGTAACGGCAGTTGTCGAGCATGGCGTACTTGCTGCCGGGCCGGCGCTCCTCGCGGATCTCGCGCAGGCGCTCGGGCTGAATGGTCAATCCGAAGCAGCGATCACGGTAGGGCACGATCGAACCGGGCAGGCGCCGGTCCGCGAAATCGTCGGGCGTGAGCGGAAAGTTCGCCGCGCGAATCCCGAACTGCAGCGCGAGATACAGCGACGTGGGGGTCTTGCCGCATCGCGAGACGCCGACCAGGATCACCTGCGCCTTGTCGAGGTCGCGCGTCTGCGCGCCATCGTCGTGCGCCTGCGTGAAGTTGATCGCCTCCATGCGCGCGAAGTATTCGTGGCTGTTGGCGATACCGTGCGAGCGGCCCGCGGCGTGCGAGCTCTTGGCGCCGAGCTCGCCTTCGAGCGGCGCGATGAACACCTGGAACAGGTCGAGCGTGAGGGCGTTGGCCTCGCGTCGGATCTGCTCGCTCATCACTTCGTCGACCACCGAGCTCACCACGATCGGCCGACGGCCTTCGCTCGCCGCGGTGGCGTTGACCTGGCGCACGGCCTCGGCGACCTTGTCGTGGGAATCGACGAAGGGAATGGTGATGCGCTGGAACTGGAACTCGTCGAACTGCGTGAGCAGGCTGTTGCCCAGCATCTCCGCCGTGATGCCCGTGCGGTCCGAGATGAAGAACACGGTCCTGCGCGTGCCGGCCATCACCAATCCGTCCAGATCGGCGTGAGACCGGCCGGCAGCGGCGGAAGGTCGCCGAGATCGAGCCGGCTCTCTCCGGGCCCGTGATAGTCGGATCCGCACGACGCGCGCAACCCGAATACGCGCGCCAGCGTGCCGAATTCCGCGACCTGCGCCGCGGTGTGCGACGCGGACAGCACTTCGATGCCGCTGCCGCCGGCATCGCGGAACTCGCCGATCAGACGGCGCAGCGCCGTGCCGGCCACGTTGTAGCGTCCGGGATGCGCGAGCACCGCCTGGCCGCCCGAGACGCGAATCCATTCGAGCGCGTCGCCCATCTCCGCCCAGGCGTGTCGCACGTAACCCGGCTTCCCCGGCGTCAGATAGCGCTTGAACACATCCCGCACGTCGCGCGCGACACCGAGCTCGACGAGATAGCGCGCGAAATGGCTGCGCGAGATCAGTCGCTCGCTGGTGACGTACTTGCGGGCTCCCGCGAGCGCATCGGGAATTCCGGCCTGCGCCAGCGCCGCCGCGATGCGCTGCGCGCGTGCGTCGCGGCCGCTGCGGACCTGCTCGAGACCGGCCAGCAGCGTGGCGTTGTCAGGATCGATGCCGAGCGCGACGACATGGATGGTCTGGTCTTCCCACGTCACCGAGATCTCGGCGGCCGGCACGAGCTTCACGGACACGCGCATCGCCGCCTCGCGTGCCTCGGCGATGCCCGACACATCGTCGTGGTCGGTGAGCGCGAGCACGTCCACGCCGCGTGAGGCGGCGCGCTCGACCACCTCGCGCGGTGCGAGCAGGCCGTCGGAGCGGGTCGAATGGCAGTGGAGGTCGTATCGCAGCATGGAAAAACGGACGTTTCGCCCGCATGTTCGATTCTACTGCCATGCCTCGCGAAGTCGGCCTCGCAAGCCGCGCGCACAGCGTTGTAATCGCGCGACGCAGGGACGAAATTCCTGCTATTTCAGGGACCGTCCGTCGGTGGCTCTTGCGCAGGTGTACAGTTATGGACAAAAATATGCCATTGGTATAGGTTGTGCTTCGCCCGCTGCGCATTGAGCGGCGGGCGGTCGCACCTCAGGTACGGAGCACTTGTGAAGATCCTCGATCGCGTCCTCAACCCGCGTGAAATCCGGCGGCGCCTGGGCATGAACCAGGAGCAGTTCTGGACGCAGATCGGCGTCACGCAAAGCGGTGGCTCGCGCTACGAGAGCGGCCGCGAAATGCCGCGTCCTGTGAAGGAGCTGCTGCGGCTCGTTCACGTTGAGCAGATCGATCTGTCGCAGGTCAAGCGAATCGACTTCGAGATCATCAGCTATCTCAAGGAATCGCATCCGGACCTGTATCGCAACCTGCGTCGCGCCGTGCGCAGCAAGCAGCGCGGCGCGTCCGGCCCCGTCGATCTCTCCGCACCCGCGCCCGACGACGCCCTCGACGTCGAAGGCGAAGCCGATACGGGCGTTTCGCTGCCCGGCAACGGCCACCGCTGAACCCCGGTTCCCGAGGCTGTCGCCGCACGCATGACTCGTGCGGGGACGCGCCTGCGCGCACGCTAAAATAGCGTCTGTTCTCCCTGTCGCGCGCTCGTTCGGCGCGCGGTCATTTCGACGTTTCCCGAGGCTTCGATGAACGACATCGTGCGCGTCATTCCTTTCGAGCATCTGCGCATGAGCGACGTGCACCGCGTCGGTGGCAAGAACGCCTCGCTCGGCGAGATGATCGGCAATCTCACGGCTGCCGGCATTCGCGTGCCCGGCGGGTTCGCGACCACCGCCGATGCGTTCCGCGAGTTCGTCGCGTTCGAAGGCCTTGCCGCGCGTATTGAAAAGCGGCTCTCGACCTTGGACGTCGACGATGTCGGTGCGCTCGCGAAGGCTGGCCGCGAGATCCGCGAATGGGTGCTCGCCGCGCCATTGCCGCCCGCGCTGGAGCGCGCGGTCGGCGAGGCGTATCGCGCGCTGATGGCCGACGCGCCGGATGCAGCGGTCGCCGTTCGCTCCTCGGCGACGGCCGAGGACCTGCCGGAGGCGTCGTTCGCCGGCCAGCAGGAAACCTTCTTGAACATCAATGGCCTGCGTAACGTACTTCAGGCGATGAAGGAGGTATTCGCGTCGCTGTACAACGACCGCGCCATCGCCTATCGCGTGCATCAGGGGTTCGCGCATGCTGAGGTGGCGCTATCGGCCGGCGTGCAGCGCATGGTGCGCAGCGACAAGGGCGCGTCGGGCGTGATGTTCACGCTCGACACCGAATCCGGCTTCGACCAGGTCGTGTTCATCACCGCGTCGTACGGCCTCGGTGAGACGGTCGTGCAGGGCGCGGTCAATCCCGACGAGTTCTATGTCTACAAGCCGAGCCTCCCCGCGGGTCGTCCGGCGATCCTGCGCAAGAGCGTCGGCAGCAAGGCGATTCGCATGGTGCTGGCGTCCGATGCGCGAGCCGGCAAGTCGACGATCACCGAGGAAGTGCCCGAGGACAAGCGCCGCCGTTTCTCGATCACCGACGCCGAGGCCGAAGAGCTCGCGCGCTACGCCGTGACCATCGAGCAACACTATGGTCGCCCGATGGACATTGAATGGGGGCGCGACGGCGTCGACGGCAAGCTCTACATCCTGCAGGCGCGCCCCGAGACGGTGAAGTCGCGCGACAACGCGAACGAGCTGCGCCGGTATCGTTTGAAGGATCGCTCGACGGTGCTTGCGACCGGTCGCGCCATAGGCCAGAAGGTGGGACAGGGCGTCGTGCGCGTGGTGCGCTCGGTGCGCGAGATCGAGCGGGTGGAGGCAGGCGACGTGCTCGTCACCGACATGACCGACCCCGACTGGGAACCCGTCATGAAGCGCGCCGCCGCGATCGTCACCAACCGCGGCGGCCGCACGTGCCACGCGGCGATCATCGCGCGCGAGCTCGGCATCCCGGCGGTGGTCGGATGCGGCGATGCGACCGACACGATCGCCGATGGGGCGAAGGCGACCGTTTCCTGCGCGGAAGGCGACACGGGGCATGTCTACGAAGGCCTGCTCGAGGTGGAGACGGTCGACGTCGCGCTCGATCGCATG
>DATJIS010000047.1:0-3297 GCA_035493035.1 Casimicrobiaceae bacterium
GCGTACCTCGCAGCCCTGAAGTCCAAGGCCGACGTGAAGATCGAGCAGGCGAACCTGGAGAAGAAGTAGCGTTGTCCCGGGCCCGCTTCGGGCTGTCGCAGCGTCGGCTTCGCTTACGATTCCCGGTGCGCGCCTGGCCAACCGGCTGTTTTCGTACCACTTCTCTCGTAGCACACGGGATGCCTCGCGCAGTGGGCATTCGTGCGCCAACAAGGGGAGGGCAGCATGAACGTCGACCTGCTTCGCAAGCTGGCGGTTTTGGCCGCGTCCGAGGTGTTCGCGTCCAACCATGATGCCTTCGCCGACGTCATCGTCGGGCTGCCGGTGTCGACGACCGAAGGCAGCTGCATCCCGTTCGGTTGCGTCGCGCTCAGCGTGGCGACGCTGTATGCGCTGCGCCGGAAGGCCGGCGGCGCATAGCGCTCAGCAGTTCTCTTTCTGCCAGGCCTCGAGGCGCGCGCGCTCCTTGGCGCGGGCGGCGTCGTCCATCGGGACCTGCTCGCCTTTCTCGTTGGCGCGGTAGATAACGACCTGGCCCCACGAGAGCTGCTGGAGCGCCGAGGCGACGCGCGTGCATTCCTCGGCGCGCTTCTCGGTGGCGGCACGCTCCTTCTCCGCCTTGGCGGTGACCGCGGCCCTATCGCTCTGGCGCTTCTTGAGCTCGGCGTCCTTTTGGGCCAGCTCCTTCGCGGCGTTCGGATTGCCGGGTGGCGGCGGCCCGTTGACCGTCTCGACCTTCACGTTGGCATTCGGCGGCTGGTCCGAATAGACGGTGCGGCCGTTGGCATCGACCCATTTGTACAGCGCGGCGGCCGCGGGCAGCGCGATCAGGCACAGTGCCGCGCCCAGCGCGGCGGCCCGTATTGTCGTGGGCATGAGCTCCCCTCCCCGGGGAATAGGACCAGCGGCACGGTACTCCAGCGCGCGGTGGAGCGTCAAACGCCACTGGCGGGCGGTCGCTCGCAGGCCCTGCGCGGTCGCGCCGCCGTGACACGCAGCGGCGCTCCGCGGCGATCGAGGTGGTCGCGTATAATCTGTTTTTGCGCATAGGAGAAACGATGCGTGTCGTCCGCAAGGCGCTGACGTTCGACGACGTCCTGCTGGTCCCCGCGCATTCCCTGGTCGTTCCCCGCGACGTCTCCCTCAAGACCCGACTCAGCCGCACCATCACGCTCAACGTCCCGCTGCTCTCGGCCGCGATGGACACCGTCACCGAGGCGCGCCTCGCGATCGCGATCGCGCAGGAAGGTGGGCTCGGGATCGTTCACAAGAACATGCCGCCCGCCCGGCAGGCCGCCGAGGTCGCGAAGGTCAAGCGGTTCGAGAGCGGTGTGGTGAAGGACCCGATCACCATACCCCCGTCGATGTCGGTGCGGCAGGTGCTCGCGCTCACGCAGCAGTACAAGATCTCCGGGCTGCCGGTGGTCGAGGGCAAGCGCGTGGTCGGCATCGTGACCAATCGCGACCTGCGCTTCGAGACGAATCTCGATCAGCCGGTGTCCAACATCATGACGCGGCGCGAGCAGCTCGTCACCGTGCCGGAAGGCACCGAGCTCGAGCAGGCCAAGGCGCTGATGCATCGCCATCGGCTCGAGCGCGTGCTCGTCATCAACGGCGATCACGAGCTGCGCGGACTCATCACGGTGAAGGACATCCAGAAGTCCACCGAGCATCCGCTGGCGTGCAAGGATCAGCTCGGTCGCCTGCGCGTCGGCGCCGCGGTGGGCACCGGCGGCGACACTGACGAGCGCGTGGAAGCGCTCGTGGGCGCCGGCGTCGACGTGATCGTCGTCGACACGTCGCACGGCCACTCGCAGGGCGTGCTCGATCGCGTGCAATCGATCAAGAAGAAGTACCGCGACGTCCAGGTGGTGGGCGGCAACATCGCGACCGCCGCGGGCGCGAAGGCGCTCGTCGATCACGGCGCGGATGGCGTGAAGGTCGGCATCGGGCCGGGATCCATCTGCACCACGCGCATCGTCGCGGGCGTCGGCATGCCGCAGATCTCGGCGATCCAGGACGCGCTCACCGGCGTCGGCAGCGACATTCCGTTGATTGCCGACGGCGGCATCCGCTACTCGGGCGACATCGCGAAGGCGATCGCGGCCGGCGCCTCGTCGGTGATGATGGGCAGCCTCTTCGCCGGCACGGAGGAGTCGCCGGGCGAGATCGAGCTCTACCAGGGACGCTCGTACAAGAGCTACCGCGGCATGGGCTCGCTCGGCGCGATGCAGCAGGGCAGCGCCGACCGCTACTTCCAGGAGAACGAGGGCGAGGGCGAAGCCGAGAAGCTGGTGCCCGAAGGCATCGAAGGGCGCGTGCCCTACAAGGGCCCGCTCGCCAATGTCATCCACCAGCTCATGGGCGGGTTGCGCGCCGCCATGGGCTACTGCGGCTGCCCGACCATCGAGGAGCTGCGCACGCGCGCCGAGTTCGTCGAGATCACGTCGGCCGGCGTGCGCGAGTCGCACGTGCACGACGTGCAGATCGTGAAGGAAGCGCCGAACTACAGGGTCAGCTGATGGCCCTGGCGTCGCACGATCGCATCCTGATCCTCGACTTCGGCGCACAGTACACCCAGCTCATCGCGCGCCGCCTGCGCGAGACGAACGTCTACTGCGAGATCCATCCGTACGACGTCGACGACGCGTTCGTGCGCGCGTTCCGCCCGAAAGGCGTCGTGCTCTCCGGCGGTCCGAACAGCGTGACGGAGCAGGGCACGCCGCGGGCGCCGCAGGCCGTCTGGACGCTCGGCGTGCCGGTGCTCGGCATCTGCTACGGCATGCAGACGATGGCCGCGCAGCTCGGCGGCGCGGTCGAGCTCGGCGCGGTGCGCGAGTTCGGCTATGCCGAAGTGCGCGCGCGCGGCCATACGGCGCTCTTCCAGGACATCGAGGACCGGCGCAACGGCGAAGGGCACGGCCTGCTCGACGTGTGGATGAGCCACGGCGACAAGGTCACCGCCCTGCCGCCGGGGTTCAAGCTTTCCGGTTCGTCGGATGCTTGCGGCATCGCCGCCATGGCCGACGAGACGCGCCGCTTCTACGGCGTGCAGTTCCACCCCGAGGTGA
The DNA here is from genome assembly GCA_035493035.1 of Casimicrobiaceae bacterium. Lineage (GTDB taxonomy): Bacteria > Pseudomonadota > Gammaproteobacteria > Burkholderiales > Casimicrobiaceae > VBCG01. Next base: position 3,072 of record DATJIS010000047.1, read on the forward strand.
CGCACACGAAGCAGGGGAGCGCGATCCTCGCACGCTTCGCCCACGACATCTGCGGCTGTGCCCGCGACTGGAACATGCACGACTACGTGCCGGAGGCCGTCGAGCGCATCCGCGCGCAGGTCGGCACCGAGGAGGTGCTCCTCGGGCTGTCCGGCGGCGTCGATTCGTCGGTCGCGGCGGCCTTGATCCATCGCGCGATCGGCGATCGGCTGACCTGCGTGTTCGT
>DATJIS010000048.1:0-27748 GCA_035493035.1 Casimicrobiaceae bacterium
CGCACTGCGCGCTGCTCGGGGTCGCGCATGCGCCAGTAGAGCGTGCGCTCGACGTCGGCCGCGTTGCTTTCGAGCTGCGGCAGGATGTCGATGCCGTCGAGCGGCGTCACGGTCGGCATGGCGGCGCCGCCTGCGGCAAGGCAGGTGGCGACGAGGTCCATCGTGATAGTCACCTGGTGCGAGATCCGTCCCCGCGGGATACGCCGCGGCCACGAGACGATCAACGGCACGCGCAAACCGCCCTCGAGGAGGTCGCGCTTGCGGCCCACGAGCGGCCACGTGTTCGAGTAGCGCTCGCCACCATTGTCGCTCGTGAAGATGACCAGCGTGTCCTCGGCGATGCCCGCACGCCGTACGGCCTCGAGCACGTCCCCGATGCCGCGATCCATGGTGGTGACCATCTCGGCGAAGATGCGTGGCGAGCCGCCTTCCGTCGCGAGCCGCCGTGCGACGACCAGCGCCTCGCGCTCGCGCGACGCCTCTTCGACGGAAGGCGCCGACCAGGGCCAATGCGGCGCCGTGTAATGCAGGCTCAGGAAGAACGGCCGTGCCGAGGCCGCCTGCACTTCGACGTGCTCGACCGCTCGCGCCGACAGCAGATCGGTGAGATACCCGTTCCGCTGTACCGGAACGTCGCCTTCGTAGAGGTCCGGGTCGCCACCTTCACCGAGGTGCGTGAAGTAGCCGGCGTGGCCGCCCGTGATGCCGAAGAACGTGTCGTATCCGCTTTTCAGCGGGCCGTACCGCGGCGGAGCACCGAGATGCCACTTGCCGATGAGCGCGGTGGAATAGCCGGCATCGCGCAAGAGCCCGGGCAGCGTCGGATGATCCGGTGGCAGCCCCATGCCCTCCCGATGGCGATCGGCATGGCGCAACGGCTCGGCCAGCCCGAGCGTGAAGCGGTATTGCCAGCGCCCGGTCATGAGGGCCACGCGCGTGTTCGTGCACAAGCACGAGTTGGCGTAGGCGTCGGTGAATCGCACGCCGCGCGTCGCGAGATCGTCGAGGTGCGGCGTGCGATACCCGGTCTGCCCATAGCAGCTCAGATCGGCGTAGCCGAGATCGTCGGCGACGATCATGAGGATGTTGGGACGCGTCGCGGTGGGGCTCATCGCGTCACCTCACGACCGCGCCACGACGGGCAGCGCGAGCTTGTTGGCGATCCCGCCGTCGACCACGAGCTCGGCGCCCGTCACGAATGCCGCCTCGCCCGAAGCGAGAAAGACGATGGCGGCCGCGACGTCCTGCGGCGTGCCGATGCGCCCGAGCGGGTTGGATGCGCCCACCTCCGCGCGCATCTCTTCCACGCTGCGGTCGGGTCGAAGCCTCGCCCAGCCCTCGGTGAGCATCGGCGTATCGATCGTGCCGGGCAGCACGACGTTCACGCGAATGCCGTCCGCTGCATGATCGAGCGACAGCGCGCGCGTGAGGCCCATCAGCGCGCTCTTGCTCGTGACATAGGCGACGCGGCCGCCGGCGGTGACGCGCGCGTGGATGGATGACACGTTGACGATCGCGCCGCCGCCGCGCTGGCGCATCCTCGGAATGGCGTGCCGGGCGGCGAGGAAAGCCCCAGTGACGTTCACCTGCAGCACCTCGTTCCAGTCGTCGAGCGTGGTCTGCACGGCGTCGCCGAAGCGCTGGACGCCCGCGCAGTTCACGAGGACGTCCACACCCGCCGCAAGCGACTCGTCGTCGAAGAGCGCGCGGACGCTCGCGTCGCTGCGCACGTCGACGTGGCGTGGCTCGATGCGTTCCACCGGGGTCCGCCGCAGCGCCTCGATCTCGGCCGCGGCGAAACCGCATGCCAGCACCCGGCCGCCGCGTTCGGCGAACGCGCGCGCGCATTGCAGGCCGATGCCGCGCGTGCCGCCGGTGACGACGACGATGCGCCCGGTGAAATCCATGCGTGGGTCGGACACTGTGGCGCCTCGCCCGGGTTGCCTGAAAGCGCCCATGATGCCGTCTTGCATACTTGCATGCAAGCTGCCACAATGGCCTGCATCGCCCGGACCTCGCATTGCATAAATGACCCTGAGCCTGAAACGCGGACTGCTCGCCCTGATGCTGATGGCGGCTGCTTGCTCCAATGCGGCGCTCGCGCAATCGGCGAACGCCACGACGGTCGTGGTGCCGTTCCCCGCCGGTGGCACGCTCGACGTGCTGGCGCGCATCATCACGCAGAAGCTGGGCGACGCGACCAACGAGCCGTTCATCGTCGAGAACCGGCCCGGTGCCAACGGTATGATCGGCGCCAAGACCGCGGCCAAGGCCAAGGCCGACGGCAGGACCTGGCTGATCGCCGACGGGGCCGCCGTGATGATCAACCCGTTCCTGTATCCGCCCGATCCCGCGTTCTCGGCGGAAAGGGATTTGCGCCCGATCCGTGCGCTCGCGTCGCAGCCGCTGGTGCTGGTGGTGAAGAAGGATTTTCCCGCGAAGACGCTGAAGGATTTCATCGACGTCGCGAGAAAGCGGGAGATCACCTACTCGAGCGGCGGCATCGGGTCGTCGAGCCATCTCGCGATGTCGTATCTGAGCGGCGTCGCCGGTGGGCTCAAGTTCCGGCACATTCCTTATCGCGGCGGTCCCCAGACGATCCAGGCGCTCGTCACCGGTGAAGTCGATGCGGGGTTCATCATCCTTCCGCTCGTGGTGCAATACATCGAGCAGGGGCAGATCGTGCCGATCGCCGTGTCGGGCGCGAAGCGCTCGCCCAGCCTGCCGAGCGTGCCCACCATGATCGAGCAGGGCTATCCCCGGTTCGAGATCGAGAACCCGATGTTCGCGTGGCTGCCCGCCGGTACGCCCGAGGGCGTCGCGAAAAAGGTCGACGCCCAGCTGCAGTCCGCATTGTCCGATCCCGCGGTGCTGGAGAAGATCCGCGGCACCGGTCTCGAGCCCGTGGCGTCGATGGGCGAAGCGGAATCTCGCACATGGCTCGTCACGAACCGCGACATCTGGCAGAAGGTGATTCGCGACAACCACATCAGGCCCGAGTGACGCGACGGTGACGAGCGCCGCCCTCCGCAAGGACCCACCTCGCGCCGATCGCGGGGATCGCAGGCCGCTGGGCCTGCCGATCGCTCCGGGCTTCGGCCGCTCGATGCGAGAGGAGGTGCACGAGCGCTTGCGCGACGCCATTCTGAGCGTTCGCCTCATGCCAGGGCAGGCGGTCTCGGAGAACGAGATCGTCGACATGCTGCAGGTGTCGCGAACCCCCGTGCGCGAAGCGCTGCAGCGCCTCGCCAACGAAGGCTTGATCCACGTCGTGCCGCAAGTCGGCACGTTCGTGGCCCGCATGGACCTCGCGCGCATTCGCGAGGCGCTGTTCATGCGCGAGGCGATCGAGTGCGCCGCGCTCGTACGAATCCCCGCGAAGCCGGGCAAGGACGACCTCGACGGATTGAGGGGCATCGTCGCGGCACATCGGCGCGCCACCCGCGCCGGCGATGCCGCCGGGATATTCGCCGCGGACGACGCTTTTCACCGGATGCTCCTCGACCTGGCCGGAATCCCCGGCGTGTGGCGGTACGTTCGCGAGGCACGGGAGATGCATCGACGGGTACGCGCGCTGTCGCACGCCGAATACGATTCCGCGCGTCGCTCCGTCGCGCAGCACGCTGCGGTGGTCGCCGAGCTGGCCGCGGGGCGGAGGACGGGCGCCATCGACATCCTGCGCGATCACATCCGCATGAACGCCGGCCTCGCCGAGGACATGGCGCGCAAGCATCCCGACTATTTCATCGCCGAGGGAAGTCCCTTGAGGCAGGCGCCGCCATGACGCCCGAGCGGCCGCACGTCTTGCTGGTGACGATGGACCAGTGGCCGGGAAAGCTCGTCGGCGCCGCCGGTCACCCGGCCGTGCTCACGCCGACGCTCGACCACCTCGCCCGCCTGGGCACGCGCTACCCGCGCACGTACTCGGAGTGCCCGATCTGCATCCCGGCACGCCGCACGCTGATGACGGGGACCTCGCCGCGCACGCACGGCGACCGCGCGTTCCTGCCGGCCGCGCGGATGCCCGGCCTGCCGACGCTCGCGCAGACGTTTCGCGACGCGGGATATCAGGCGTACGCGGTCGGGAAACTGCACGTGTATCCGCAGCGCGACCGCATCGGATTCGACGACGTGGTGCTGGCCGAGGAAGGCCGTCCGCACCTCGGCGCCGTCGACGACTACGACATGTATCTCGCGGAGGCCGGCCATCCCGGCGAGCAGTTCGCGCACGGCATGAGCAACAACGACTACCTGTTCCGGCCGTGGCACCTCGAGGAACGTACGCACGTCACCAACTGGATCACGCGCGAGGCCGCGAAGATGGTCAAGCGGCGCGACCCGACGCGTCCCGCGTTCTGGCACGTGTCGTACACGCATCCCCATCCGCCGCTCGTTCCGCTCGAGAGCTACCTTGCGATCTATCGCGCGCTCGAGATCGACGCACCTCTCGATGCCGAGTGGGCGCGCGGCGCACTTCCACGCGCCCTCGCGACGGTGCGCGCGCACTGGGGCGAGCTTCCCGCATCCCGCATCGCGGCGATCCGGCGCGCCTTCTACGCGCTGTGCACGCACATCGATCACCAGCTGCGCGTGCTCTTCGGCACGTTGCGCGAGGAAGGCCTGCTCGACGAGACCGTCGTGATGGTGACGGCCGATCACGGCGACATGCTGGGCGACTTCGGGCTCTGGGCGAAGCGTCTCTTCTACGAGGGCTCGGCGCAGGTGCCGATGATCCTGGTCGGCACGAAAGGCGATGGGCGAATCGCCGAGAATCACGTCGACCATCGGCTCGTCGGCCTGCAGGACGTCATGCCGACGCTGCTGGACCTCGCCGGCATACCGATTCCCGTTACCGTCGAAGGCGTCTCGATGACGGGCAGGCCGCGCCGCGTGCTGTTCGGGGAATGCCGGGAGGACGCCAATGCGACGCGCATGGCGCACGACGGCCGTCACAAGCTCGTCTGGTACCCGGCGGGCAACGTGGTGCAGCTCTTCGATCTCGATCTCGATCCGCGTGAAAGCCGGGACGTGAGCAGCGACGCGCGGTACGCGTCCATTCGCAACGATCTCGAACGCGCCGTCGTGGATCACGCGCACGGCGTCGATTGCGAATGGATCGTCGACGGTCGGCTCACCGGCTTCGAGCCGGCTCGCCGCGAGGTCAAGGCCGATCGCGCGTGGGGCGGGCAGCGCGGCATCCACTACCCGACGCCGCCGCAGACCGATCCGAGCAAGCCGGTGGGCGCACCGGGTTAGCTCGATCCCGCAATGTCGCGACGAGCGGCTTTCGTGGTGCTCGCGAGCGTGGCGATCGCGCTCACGGGCGAGCCATCCGGTGGCGCTGCAGCGCCCGATGCGAGCAGCGCATACGCGCGGGAGCTCGGCGGCCTCATCAACGACTATCGCAAGCAGCACGGATTGCAACCGCTCGAAGCCGCCGCGATGCTCGCCGAGCTTGCGCACCAGCATGCCGAGCGCATGGCCGGCGAGGGCCGCCTCTCCCACGAAGGATTCGATCAGCGCCTCGCGAGGACGCACGCACCGCACTGCGTCGAGAACGTGGGAGGCGGCTACGACACGCCCCGCGCCGAGTTCGAGGCATGGCGAACATCGCCCGAGCACAACCGCAATCTCCTCGATGCACGGATCCGTTACATGGGGCTCGGCGTCGAGCGCGGCTACGTCGCCTTCTTCGCCTGCGGCTAGCGGGTCCTTGTCGCGGTGCCGCGCATCGCGCCGCGCTGCGCGACAATACGCCTGCCTGGCGCAAGCCTTGAAGCACGGAGTTGACCATGCACTGCACGGACGCCGGGCGGCGGCGCATCCTGACGGCAAGCGCGGCGGCCGCGCTCGGCGCAGCGCTTCCGCGCGTGGCGCTTGCCGCGGACGAGCCGCTCATGACGCGGCCGATCCCGCGCAGCGGCGAACGGTTGCCGGTAGTCGGCATCGGCACGGCGATCATCTTCGACTTCGAGAACGATCCCGCCAGGTACGCCGAGCGACGGGACGTCGTTCGCACGCTGGTCGCGGGCGGCGGCAAGCTCATCGACACCGCGGCCGCCTACGGACATGCCGAGGAGCGTGTGGGCGACCTCGTGGCGGAGCTCGGCGTGCGCGACGAGCTGTTCATCGCCACGAAGTTCTCGTATCGCCTCGATCGCGCGGCGGCCACGGCGTCGATGCAGGCATCGCTCGCGCGCCTCAGGACCGACCGCGTCGATCTCATGCAGGCATGGAACGTCGGTGAGGCCGGCTACGATTTCGGATTGCTGCGCGACTGGCAGGCACGCAAGCTCTGCCGCTACGTCGGCATGACGACGAGCTTCTCCGCTCAGTACGGCGCCATCGCGAAGGTGCTCGCGCGCGAGAAGCCGGACTTCTTCCAGGTGAATTACTCGCTGGGCGACCGCGAGGCGGAATCCGAGGTTCTGCCGGCTGCGCAGGACGCCGGTGCCGCTGTGATCGTCAACCTGCCCTTCGGCAGGAACTCGCTCTTTCGCAAGGCGGCGAACCGGCCATTGCCGGACTTCGCGGCGGAATTCGGCGCACGAACCTGGGCGCAGTTCTTCCTGAAGTTCATCCTCTCGCATCCGGCCGTGACGGCGGTGATCCCGGGAACGGACAAGCCGCAGTACATGCTCGACAACCTCGCGGCCGGACGCGGGCCGCTACCCGATGCCGCGATGCGCGCGCGCATCGTTCGCTATTGGGACGACCTGCGCTGAAGAGGTGCTGTCATCGCGAGCGCCGCGAGCACGCCCATGTTCACCCGCACGCGCCGAGATACCCGCACGCGGTGCAGAACAGGCAGCCGTCTTTGTGGATCAGCGTGGCGTTGCCGCATTCGGGGCAGCGCGCGCCGGCAAGCGGTGGCGCGACGCGGTCGCCGCCCTGCGGCACGGCGAGGATGCCCATCTCCTGCATCGGATAGCCCTGCTCGTCCAGCACGCCGAGCATCGCGTACCGGTGGATGAGCAGGCGCGCGAGGTAGGCGACGGTCGAGGGCCACGTCTGCTGACGGCGCTCGTGATCCGCGAGGCCGGGCACGAATGCCATGAAATGCCCGAGGGGCTCCGCGTAGTTGAGCAGCTTGCGCAGCTTCATGCCGATCCAGGCCGGGTCGAGCACGCGCATGTCGAGCGAGAGCACGCGCGCGACACCGTCGAGCGCGCGCGGATAGTTGCCGAAGAAGCCGAGCGCGCACGGCCGCGTATGCAATGCGCCGTCGGGTCCGGGCAGGACGATCTCCTTCAACGTCAGCGTGAAGTCCTCACCGGTGCCGGGGTTGCGCACGTCGGCGGTCCACGCGAGCGTTCCGGACGGTCCCGTCTGCGGCTCGTCGAGGCTGAACATCGCATCGATGACCGGCGTCGCTGCCGGCGCGTCGCGCCACAATCCGAGCTGCTCGCAACGCCAGCGCACGACGGCCGCCGTCGCGGCGACCACACCCGGAAATCGTCGGCGCTCGCCATGCGGCGGGAACGGCATGTCGAAGGCGAACTCCTCCTGCACCGTGGCGAGCGCGTCGAGCTTCAGCTTCACCCACGCGGGGTCCTTGGCGCGAAGGTCCATCGAGAGCGTCTTGGCGAGCGCGCCGAGGCCGCGCGGCTGCTCGGCACCGTTGACCCAGACCTCGAACGGCAGTGGCTTCCTGCCGCCGTCCTCGTCGGGAAGCTCACCGACGAACAGCGCGAATTCGCCGTGGGGATGCCGGATGACGTACGTCCACGCCGCGTTGCCGGCAGGCAGGTCCGGACGTCCTGGCCAGCGCAGCGAAGCCAGGACGGGCTTGGGCAGCCGCTCGAGCGCGAGGCGACGATCCGGCTGCAGCGCGGGCGATGCCGCCGGCGGCTCGTCGACGCTCAGCACCGCGCCGAGCACGGCGTTGGGCCGATACGTGGTCAGTCCCTTCAAGCCGGCGCGCCACGCGTCGAGATAGAGATCCTGGAACTGCGCATAGGGACAATCCTGCGGCACGTTGATCGTCTTGCTGATCGACGAGTCGATGCACGGCGCAACGGCAGCGACCATCGCGAGATGCGCGTGGGCATCCATGTCGAGCGCCGTGACGAACGCATCGGTGAGCGGCGCATCGGGACCGCGCACATGACGGTAGAGCCGCCATGCATGGTCCTCCACCAGGTATTCGCGGAACGTACCGTCGGCCATGCGCTTGCGGCGCGTGTACGTCCACGAGAACGGCGGCTCGATGCCGTTGCTCGCGTTGTCCGCGAACGCGAGGCTGATCGTGCCCGTCGGGGCGATGGACAACACGTGTGAATTGCGGATCCCGTGCGCGCGGATGCGCGCCTTGATGTCCGCGGGCAGGCGCGAAGCGAAGCTGCCCCGGCTCAGGTACAGGTCGGCGTTGAACAGCGGGAACGCGCCGCGCTCCTGCGCGAGGTCGACCGACGCGCCGTAGGCGGCGTCGCGCATCGTCTGGGCGATCTCGCGCGCCTTGGCGCGGCCTGCCTCGCTGTCGTAGCGCAGGTTGAGCATGATCAGGGCGTCGCCGAGCCCCGTGAAGCCGAGACCGATGCGACGCTTGTCGCGGGCCTCGTCGCGTTGCCGCTCGAGCGGCCAGCTGGTGACATCGAGCACGTTGTCGAGCATCCGCACGGCCACGCGCACGACGTCGGCGAACGCGCGCACATCGAAAGCGGCACCCGCCTCGAACGGATGTGAGACGAATCGGGTGACGTCGATCGAGCCGAGGCAGCAGCAGCCGTAGCTCGGCAGCGGCTGCTCCGCGCAGGGGTTGGTCGCGACGATCGCCTCGCAGTACGACAGGTTGTTGTCCTCGTTGATGCGATCGAGGAAGAGCACGCCGGGCTCGGCATGGTCGTACGTCGCGCGCATGACCTGGTCCCACAGCGCGCGCGCCGCGACCTTGCGATACGTCCACGTGCCATCGGCGCGGCGGAACGCGCCGGCGGCCTTTTGCGCAGCACCCGGCTCGCGCGCGTGCCACAGCTCGACCTCGCGATCGGCTTCCACCGCCTGCATGAACGCGTCGGTCACGCCGACCGAGAGGTTGAAGTTGCGCAGGTCGCCACGGTCCTTGGCGTGGATGAATTCCTCGACATCCGGATGGTCGCAGCGAAGCACGCCCATCTGCGCGCCGCGGCGAGAGCCCGCCGACTCCACCGTCTCGCACGAGCGGTCGAACACGCGCATGTACGAAACCGGTCCCGACGCATTCGATTGCGTGCCGCCGACTGCGGCCCCGCGCGGGCGGATGCGCGAGAAGTCGTAGCCGACGCCGCCGCCGCGGCGCATCGTCTCGGCCGCCTCGGTCAGCGCCGAATAGATGCCGGGATAGCCGTCCTCGGGTTGCGAGATCGAGTCGCCGACGGGCTGCACGAAGCAGTTGATGAGCGTCGCCGTCAATGCCGTGCCGGCCGCGGAATTGATGCGCCCGGCCGGGACGAAACCCGCGGCCTGCGCGTCGTGGAAGCGCGCTTCCCAGTGCGCGCGGCGCTCGGGAGCCTCGGCGTGCGCGAGCGCACGCGCGACGCGACGGCGCACGTCGGACAGCGTGCGCTCGTCGCCCTTCGCGTACTTCTCGAGGAGTACCTCGCCGCTGATGGGCTGGGCGGCAAGCGCGGCCGGGTCGGCGGGTTGACGGGTTATCGCATCGGACATCGCAACTCCGGAATCGTAAATGGGGGCGCGGGACGCCGAACTCCAGAGTACCCCTCGCTCGCGCTCCGGGCCACATGCCGCACCTGCTGTCGGCACCGTTCCTTGATCCAGATCATGCCGCCCGTAGGCGGCTCGACCTACAGTCGCACTGTCGTCAATGGTCGAGAAAAAGATGCCCTGCGAATATACCTTTCGGCGCGCGCCCCGTACCATCGCCCTGCTTTGCGTGATCGCGCTGGTCGCCGCATGCAGCCGCGCGCCGCAGCCGTCCGCCAGCACGGCCGCCAAACCCGCCGCCGCCAACGCAGTCGCCCCCTCGCCCGGTTCCGGCGAGGGCGACGACCGCTACGACGTCGGCAAGATGGATTTCAAGCCCTCGCCCGCCACCGTATCGAGCGAACGTCACACGGGTGCATTCGCGCAAGGCGCCGCGCTGTCGCTCGACGCCGCGGTGAAGCCGCTCGTCGCCGACCCGGTGAAGGAGATCCGCCTCGACACGACGCACAAGATCATCGAGATCGCGCCCGGCGTGAAGTTCTCCGCATGGACCTTCGGCGACCAGGTGCCCGGGCCCGTGATCCGCGTGCGCGTGGGCGATCGGATCAAGTTCTCGATGACGAACCGGTCCGACGAGCCGGCACCCGGGTTGCAGCTCGTCGCCGCGCCGATGATGCACTCGATGGACTTCCATTCGGCGATGGTCTCGCCGCAGGACAAGTATCGCTCGGTCGCGCCGGGGCAGACCATCAGCTACGAGTTCACGCCGAACTACCCGGGCGTGTTCATGTACCACTGCGGCACGCCCATGGTGCTCGAGCACATCGCCTCGGGCATGTACGGGATGATGATCGTCGAGCCGCGTGACGGCTATCCGACCAAGGTCGACCGCGAGTACGCGGTGATCCAGAGCGAGTTCTACACCAAGCCCGACCCGCAGAAGCGCAAGGTCGACGGCGTGCCGCTGTACGTGCTCGACGGCGAGCGCGTGCGCGCCAAGGCACCCACTTACACCGTGTTCAACGGCCGCTACAACGGCATGGTCGACAAGCCGCTCGACGCGAAGCCCGGCGAGCGCGTGCGCCTGTTCGTTCTCAACGTGGGTCCCTCGAACACGTCGAGCTTCCACGTCGTGGGCACGATCTTCGACCGCGTATGGATGGACGGCAATCCCGACAACCAGATGCGCGGCATGCAGACCGTGCTGCTCGGGTCCTCGTCGGGCGCGGTCACGGAGTTCGTCGTGCCCGAGGCCGGCAGCTATGTCATGGTCGATCATCACTTCGCCAACGCGTCGCAGGGCGCGATCGGGCTGATCAAGGCCGGCGGTAAGCCGGAGGAGAGCGCCGACGCCGAGCATCACAACATCCCGGCGACCGCTGCGCCGACCGACCCCGTGGCCGTGCGCGGCAAGCTCGCGTTCGAGTCGAAGTGCCTCGCCTGCCATTCGATCGCGGGCGGCGACAAGCTCGGGCCGGATCTTTATCAGGTGAGCAAGCGTCGCGACGACGCGTGGCTCGCGCACTGGTTGAGAAGTCCCGAGCAGATGCTCCAGGCCGACGCGACCGCCAAGCAGCTCGTCGACAAATACAAGGTGCCGATGCCCAACCAGAACCTGTCGGATGTGGAGATCCGCGAGTTCGTGACGTACTTCAAATGGGCCGACGCGAACGTGCGCCCGCAAGGCGCAACGCAGCCGCAGCCCGCGGCGCCGGGCACTGCCAGGAACCCGTCGGAGACGCTGTCCGCGAGCCCGATGCCGCGCACAACGGAGAAAGGCAAATGAAGCGCGAACTAAGGACCCTGCTGCTCGTTCTCTTCGCGGCAGCGGCGTCGCCTGCATGGTCCTGCGGCGCCTGTGTCGAAGACAAGGTCGCCGCGACGTACGACCACGGTGTGGTGATGCGCGCAACCGGACATCACCAGGTCGTGGTGTTCGCGGGCGTCGAAGGGGGCGGAGACGCGCGTGCCCTCGCCCGCAAGCTGCAGACCGCCGCGGCAAGCAGCGCCGGTGTCGACCGCGATTCCGTTCGCGTCTCGCCCGAGCCGGCTGCCATCTCGTTCGCGCTCGATCCAGGCGTCGCGACGCCGGAGAAAGCGCTCGGCGCCATCCAGAAATCGGCTGCCGCCCCCGGCCTCAAGCTCGAGCTCCTGCGCGTCGCGCGCTAGCCGGCTCGAACCCATGATCGAACAGGAGAAGAAAGTGAAACCGGCTCGCAAGCTCTGGCAATCGCTGGGGATCGTGTTCGTGCTGTCGTTCGCCGCGCTCGGGTGGCTCGGTCGCGAGATCTACCTGGCCGCGCCGCCGATTCCGAAGACGGTCGCGACCAGCGACGGTCGCGTGCTGTTCAACGGGACGCAGGTGGAGGACGGCCAGCGCGCGTGGCGCTCCGTGGGCGGCCAGCAGCTCGGCACCGTGTGGGGGCATGGCAGCTACGTCGCGCCCGACTGGTCGGCCGACTGGCTGCACCGCGAAGCGGTCGCGCTGCGCGACATCCTGGCGCAGAAGAGCTACGGCCGCACGTTCGACGCGCTCGCCCCTTACGAGCGCGCGTCGGTCGAAGCCGCCGTGAGGGACGAGATGCGGCGCAACGGCTACGATGCGGCGAGCGGCACGATCACCGTGTCGACGGAGCGCGCACGCGCGATCGAGACGGTCGCGCAGCACTACGCAGGCCTGTTCGGCGACGATCCGCGGCTCGAGCATCTGCGCGATCAATACGCGATGGGCGACAACCTGCTGCCGCGCAGCCAGGACCGCCGGGCGCTCACCGCGTTCTTCTTCTGGTCGTCGTGGGCCGCGGCGACCGACCGGCCCGGCGAGTCCGGCCTTTCGTACACCAGCAACTGGCCGCACGAGCCGCTGGTCGGCAACACGCTGACCACCGGCAGTGCGATGTGGTCCATCGCGTCGATCATCCTGCTGATCGCCGGGATCGCGGGCATGGTGTGGTATCACACTGCGCACAAGGAGGAAGGCGATCCGCAAGCGCCGGTGAGCGACCCGCTGATCAACGCCGTCGCCACGCCGTCGATGAAGGCCACGCGCAAATATTTCTTCGTCGTGATCGGCCTGATCATCGCGCAGATCGGCATGGGCGCGATCACCGCGCACTACGCGGTGGAAGGACGTGCCTTCTTCGGAATGCCGCTCGCCGATTTCGTTCCCTACGTGGTGAGCCGCACGATCCACACGCAGTTCGCGGTGTTCTGGATCGCAACGGCGTGGCTCGCGACCGGCCTCTACATCGCGCCGCTGCTCTCGGGCCACGAGCCGAAATTCCAGAAGCTCGGCGTCGACGTGCTCTTCTACGCCCTGCTCGCGATCGTCGTCGGTTCCACGGCGTGCGGCTGGCTCGGAACGCTGCAGAAGCAGGGCTTCGACTTCAGCTTCTGGTTCGGCAACCAGGGACTCGAGTTCACCAGCATGGGACGCTTCTGGCAGGTTCTGCTGTTCGTCGGCCTGCTGTTCTGGCTGGCGCTGCTCGGGCGTGCACTGTGGCCCGCGCTGAAGAAGCCCTCCGAGACGCGCGGCCTCATCGCCATGGTGTTCCTGTCCGCGGCGTGCATCGGGGCGTTCTACGCCACCTCGCTCACGTGGGGACAGCGCACGCACTACGCGATGGTCGAGTACTGGCGCTGGTGGCTGGTGCACCTGTGGGTCGAAGGCTTTTTCGAGGTGTTCGCAACCGCCGTGGTCGCCCTGATCTTCACGCGCCTCGGGCTGATCCGCGCGGTCACTGCCAATCGTGCGATCGTTGCGGAGACCATCGTGTTCCTGTTCGGCGGCATCCTCGGCACGCTGCATCACCTGTACTGGACCGGCACGCCGACGTCGGTGATCGCCGTCGGCGCGGTGTTCTCCGCGCTCGAGGTCGTTCCGCTCGCGCTGATCGGCATCGAGGGCTGGCAAAGCTACAAGCGCAGCAGGGCCGCGCCGTGGGTTGCCGCATATCGCTGGCCGATCCTGTGCTTCGTCGCCGTCGGCTTCTGGAACACGGTCGGCGCCGGCCTGCTCGGCTTCGCGATCAATCCACCCGCCTCGCTGTACTATGTGCAGGGCCTCAACATGACGCCCGCTCACGGCCATGCCGCGCTCTTCGGCGTGTACGGCATGCTCGGCATCGGCCTCATGCTGTTCTGCCTGCGCGGCCTGTACGCGCGCAGCCTCCATGCCGATCGGTATCTCGCCTGGACCTTCTGGGGTCTCAACGTGGGGCTTGCGATGATGGTGTTCGTATCGCTGCTGCCGGCCGGCATCTACCAGGCGTGGGCCAGCATCTCGCAAGGCCTGTGGTTCGCCCGCTCGCCCGAGATCGTTCATTCAAGGGTCATGGAGACGCTGGTGTGGCTGCGCGTGCCGGGCGACGTCGTGTTCGCGGCGGGTGGCGTCCTGCTCGCGGTGTACGCGCTGAAGCTGCTGCGCCGTCCGCGCATCGGTGAAGCGCGGCCCGCCGCCGGCGTCCTGCAGGCCGCCGACTGACCGGATTTGCACGTGCGCCTGACCGGCTATACCGACTACTGCCTGCGTGTGCTGATCTATCTGGCCGTGCATCCCGAGCGTCGGGTCACCATCGCCGAGATTGCGCGGTCGTACGGTATCTCCGAGAACCACCTGGTCAAGGTCGCGCACGAGCTCGGCAAGACCGGCTTCCTCGAGAACACGCGGGGGCGGGGCGGCGGCCTCGCGCTGGCGCTGTCGCCGGAGCACATCAACGTCGGCCTGGTGGTTCGCAGTGCCGAAGGGCCCACCCTTCCGGCAGCATGCTTCGACGCGACCGCGCCACGCTGCGCCATCGCTCGGATGTGCACGCTGCGCGGCGCGCTGGGCGAAGCCGTCGACGCATTCTACGGCGTGCTCGATCGCTATACGCTGGCCGATCTGGTCGGCAAGGGTCCGCGGCAGCGGCAACTGCGCGCGCAGCTGATTGCGTCGAGCGCGATCGCCCGCGCATGACCGACACCGTCAAGGCCTGGCAGTGCATCGGCTGCGGCAGCGTCGAAGCGCCGCAGACGTGCATCGGCGTTTGTCAGCACCGCAAGGTCGAGTTCGTCTACGCGTTCGAGCACGCGGAGGTTCTGCGGCAGCTTGCCGAGGTCGGCGCGCAACGCGACGCGCTCGCGGGCCTGCTGCGTCGCTTCGTCTCGGTCAGGCCCCGCGACGGCGCGTGGGCGGCCGCGCTCACGCGCTTCCAGGACGAGGCACGCCGTGCGCTCGCCGGGCTCGCCCCCACGCGTGCGAGCAGCGCAGGGACCCGTTGATCATGGCGACCGTGGCGGAGCTCATGCAGCGCAGCCATGCTGCATGCGACGAATGGGTCGCACGCGTCAAGGCTGCGGCAGGCGACTGGCCAAGAGCCGCGAGGGAGCAGGCCTCGCTGCGCCGGGCCCTCGAGCGGCACATCGCGCTGGAAGAGGACGTGCTGTTTCCGGCGTTCGAGAAGCACAGCGGCATGTACCACGCGGGGCCCACGCGAGTCATGCGCATCGAGCACGGTCAACTGCGATCGCTGCTGGACGTGCTGGCAAGCGCCACGCGCGACCGCGACGTGAGGCGCTACCTGCGCATCGCCGACGTGCTGTCCGCGCTGGATCGGGAGCACAGCACCCGGGAAGACCGCATCGTCTACGCGATGATCGACGCCGCCCTGGGTGCGCGGGCCGTCGAGCTCATCGCTTGCGGCGCGCTCGCGCGCGCCGTTTGATCTTGCGCAATTCCGGCCAGCCTGCCGCGGCCTATGCTCTGCGTGGCTGCCATTGACACAAGAGCACGAAGCATGTTCGATGCATCGATTCGCACGGTGATGAAGCGCGCGGTCACCGTAACGCCCGCGACTTCCGTCTCCGAGGTCGCGCAGCGGATGCGCCGCCGCAAGGTCGGCGCCGTCATCGTGCTCGAGGGGGGAAGCCTCGCCGGCATTTTCACCGAGCGCGACGTCGTCTTCCGCGTCGTCGCCGCGCGTCTGGACCCGCAGTCGGTGGCTGTCGGCGATGTCATGACGCGCTCGCCCACGACGACCGAGCCCGGCTCGCGCTTCGGGCACGCGCTTGTCGTCATGCACGAGGGCGGCTTCCGGCACATGCCGGTGGTCGATTCCGGCAAGGTCGTCGGTATCGTATCGGCGCGAAGCGCGATGGACCCCGACCTCCAGGAATTCACGGCGCAAGAAAGCAGGCGCCAGCAGCTATTGCGCGAGCGAGCGTCCCGAGCCTGAGTGCGTGCCGGTTGACCGCCGTCAACGATACCGCGACGTTCGCGCGGCACAATGGCACGATGACCCGCGAAACCGCCTCCTTCGCCACTCCTACGTTCGATCCGGCACTGATCCGCAAGTACGACGGCTCCGGTCCGCGCTACACCTCGTATCCCACCGCCGATCGTTTTCACGAAGGTTTCGACGCGTCGGACTACGTGTCGGCGCTCCAGCGCCGCAACGAGGAGCGCGCGTCGCAGCCGCTGTCGCTGTACGTCCACCTGCCGTTCTGCAACACGATCTGCTACTACTGCGCCTGCAACAAGATCATCACGCGCAACCGCGAGCGATCGGTGGAATACGTGCGCACCGTCGAGCGCGAGATCGGCATCGTGGGCTCGCTGGTCGAAGGCGATGCGCCGGTGTCGCAGCTTCACTGGGGCGGCGGGACGCCGACCTTCCTCGCTCACGAGGAGATGCACGCGCTGATGTCGAGCTTGCGTGGAACGTTCCGGTTCGCGCCCGACAGCGAGATTTCGATCGAGGTCGACCCGCGCAAGGTGGACAGCGCGACCGTCGCGTTCCTGGCGGAGCTCGGTTTCAACCGCATGTCGGTCGGCATCCAGGACTTCGATGCCGACGTTCAGCGTGCCGTGAACCGGATCCAGAGTGAGGAAGAGACGCGTGCGGTGATCGATGCCGCCCGCGCGAACGGCTTCGTGTCGGTCAATGCCGATCTGATCTACGGGCTGCCGCGCCAGACCGTGCACGGCTTCGCTGCCACGCTCGACAAGGTCGTCGCGGCCCTGCCCGACCGCGTGGCGCTCTACAGCTACGCGCACGTGCCGCATCTGTTCAAGACCCAGCGCCAGATCGTCGTGACCGAGCTGCCCGACCCGCAGGTCAAGCTCGAGATCCTGGCGCTCGCCATCGAGCGACTGGCGGCGGCCGGGTATGTGTACATCGGTATGGACCATTTCGCGCTGCCGCACGACGAACTCGCCGTCGCCCAGCGCGACCGCAAGCTGCATCGCAACTTCCAGGGCTATTCGACGCGCCCGGACTGCGACCTCCTGGCATTCGGGATCTCGGGCATCGGCAAGGTCGGAAACACGTACGTGCAGAACGTGAAGGCGATCGACCCCTACTACGCCGCGCTGGCTGCCGGCGCGCTGCCCACGATGCGCGGGATCACGCTCGACGACGACGACATCCTTCGGCGCGACGTCATCCAGCGGTTGATGTGCGATTTCGCGATCGATTTCGCGTCCATCGAGGCCGCGCATGGGGTGAACTTCCCCGACTACTTCGCGCCTGAGCTCTCGGCGTTGCGGCGCCTCGCCGAGGACGGCATCGTCACGATCGCGGACGATGCCATGCAGGTAACCGCGCTCGGCCGGCTCCTCGTGCGCACGGTCGCGATGCAGTTCGACCGCCACCTGCGCGAAGCGCGCGAGCGCGCTCGCTACTCGCGCGTCATCTAGGGAATCAGGCAGAACGGCCCGGACGACAACGAGGTGGGCAACACGATGGCGCGGATGAGGCCGGTTACCGCGAACAGCGCGATGACCGCCGCGGCGATCCGGCGATTCGACGGCGTAGCCCACCGTTGCGCCACGCCGCCCGCGAGGATCAGCGCCGGCAGCGTGCCGACCCACAGCCCGAGCATGACCAGGCCGCCGCGCCATGCGCTGCCGGCGAGCAGCGCGACGGGCAGCACGCCGTAGATCAGCGCGCACGGCGTCAATCCCCATAGCAACCCCAGCATGAATCGCGCGGGCATGCGCGTGCCGCGCAGCCACGGGCTCGCCAGCGGCGCGACGCGCTGGAAGAGCGCCGCGCCCGCACGCTCGAGCAGCGCCGCGGCCGGCGCGGGATGCGCGACGCGTGCCGCGGTGATCAACAGCACGGCGTTCGCGGCCACGTAAAGTGCACGCTGTGTCGACGGCCATGCGAATGCGAACGCGGCGCCGCCGGCCGCACCGAAGGCCGCTCCCAGCGAGAGATACGTCACGAGCCGTCCAAGCTGTGATGCCAATGCACCGGCGCGCAGGCGCCGCGCCGGCACGAGCGACTGAGCGGTATGCCGCGCCGCGATCACGTAGCCTCCGCACATGGCGATGCAATGCGCACCTCCGACGAGGCCCGCGAGCGCGGCGGTTATGAATCCGGCGTCAAGCATGCGAGATTCGCGTCCCCGATCGACGCTCGATTGCCGCAACGGGTGCAAGATGGTCCCGGACGCCTCGCAACTCGCTGACGCTGCTTCGCCGCAGCCGATCGGCGGCGCCCGCGTCTCGATCGACGACCTGCGGGCCGTGTGCAGCGGCTGCAGCATGCGCGAGCTCTGCATGCCGTTCGGACTCGATGCGGACGACCTCGCGCAGATCGACACCCTGGTCGGCTCGCGCCAGCGCCTGCACAAGGGCGAGGCGCTGTACGACACCGGCGAGACGTTCGACGCCCTGTACGCCGTTCGCGTCGGATCGCTCAAGACGGCAGTGCTGGCCGAGGATGGGCGCGAGCAGGTCACGGGCTACCACATGATCGGCGACATCCTGGGCTTCGACGGCATGGCGACCGACCGGCACGTTTTCCGGGCGATCGCGCTCGAGCACACCGAGGTGTGCGTGATGCGGTTCGAGCGCCTGCAGCTCCTCGCACAGCGCGTCCCGGCGCTCCAGAGCAACCTGCGCCGCTTGCTGTCGCGCGAGATCTCGCGCGATCAGTCCGTCATGCTGCTGCTCGGAAGCATGCGCGCCGAAGCGCGTGTGGCCGCTTTCCTCCTCGACCTCGCGGAACGCTATCGCCGCCGCGGCTACTCGTCGACGCAGTATGTGCTGCGCATGACGGGCGAGGAGATCGGAAGCTACCTCGGGCTCAAGCTCGAGACGGTGAGCCGGCTGTTCTCGAAGCTGCAGAACGAAGGGATCGTCCGCGTGCAGGGCCGCAACGTCGCGCTGCTCGACCCGGGCGCGCTGCGGCAGCTCTGCGCCGCGCGCGAATGACGCGACGCTCGCATCGTTGCACGCGCAGCGGCGCGCGCCGGCGCTCACGGGTCGGCCAACCGGCGTTCCGTCGCGAAGAACAGCAGCGTCAGCAGCGACGACACCGCCCCGAGGGTCCAGAACGCGAAAAAGCCGACGGTATACGCCGCCGTGCGCGGTAGCGGGCCACCCCATGGCAGGTGCACCGTCGCGGGATCGACCAGCGCGAAGATCACGAACTCCGCGCCGGCCGCCACGAGGAACGACGGCCACAGCACGGCCATGGCTCGCGGAATGCGCGCGCGTCCGAGGTCGCCGGAAGCGCTCATGGACGACTGCTGTCGAGCGCGACCTCGATCGGGTCGCCGGTCGTCTCCACGGGCCCGAGACGCCAATCGGCCGTTTCGACGATGATCATCCAGCGGCCCGCCGCAACCGCGTGCAGTCGCCCGGCATAGCGGCCGTCGGATCTCGGCACGAGATCCGCGGCGTCGTCGAGGCCGGCGCGCGTCGGATGAACGAGGTGCAGGCGGATCACGGGCGGCATGGGGCCGTCGGCGCGCAGCTGCACGACGGCCTGTCCGTCCGCCGCGATGTCGACGCGCGCGGACACATTGAGATCGGCGCCGCGATGCGTGCGCTCGAGCGTCTGGTTGATCGCGAGACCGCGCTTGTAATAGTCGTCGGCGACGAGCCCGTCATCGGATCGAATCGCGATCCAGAGCGTCGCGAACCCGGCGACCACCACGATGGCAGGCCCGAGCATCAACAGCCAGGGCCAGCGGTCGCGGTACCAGCGTGACTGCGGCGCCAGCGGCGATGCGGGCGTCGTCATGGCGACCTCAGCGCGGGAAGATGAAGGTGGATTTCTCATGGCGCGCGATGCTCGCGTCGTGTGCGTCGGTGACGATGACCTCGATCGCATGCGATCCGGCGGCGACCGCCTGTGCGGGCGCCTGCAGGCGCAAAGGCACGAGTCGCGTCGATCCCGCGGGGATCGCGATCGGCTGATCGATGCCTTCGACGCGCAGGCCCGGCAGCCCGGCGACGTCGACGCGCAGCTCGCGTGGTGCCTCATCGACGTTCATGATCTGCAGGCGATACACGTTCTCGACACGGTCTCCTCCCACCTCGCGGGCCAGCGCACCACGGTCGCGCATGACGTCGACCTTCAGCGGGCTCTTCGTCGCCAGCGAGAGCGCCGTCACGGATGCGATCGCGACGAGCAGCAGGGCGTACGCGATGGAGCGCGGGCGCAGCGTCCGCCGCCACATCGTGCGCCGGTCGAACCCTGACGTGAGCGCATTCTGAGAGGTGTAGCGGATGAGGCCGCGCGGGTATCCCATCCGGTCCATGACCTGGTCGCAGCCGTCGACGCACGCGGCGCAACCGATGCATTCGTGTTGCAGGCCCTTGCGGATGTCGATGCCGGTCGGGCAGACCTGCACGCAGATGTTGCAGTCGACGCAGTCGCCCACCCCGAGCTTTGCGCGGTCCGCGCTGCGACTGCGCGAGCCGCGCGGCTCGCCGCGCCGCTCGTCGTACGCGATGATCATCGTGTCGCGGTCGAACATCACCGACTGGAACCGCGCGTACGGACACATGTACTTGCAGACTTGCTCTCGCATCCACCCCGCGTTGCCGTACGTGGCGAGCCCGTAGAAGAGGATCCAGAATCCCTCCCAGCCACCGAGCTGCCACGTGATGGCGCGTACGCCCAGATCGCGGATCGGGGTGAAGAAGCCCACGAACGTATAGCCGGTCCACAACGCGATGGCGAACCACGCCGTATGCTTCAATACCTTGACGACGACCTTCTCGAGCGACCACGGCGCAGCGTCGAGGCGGATGCGCGCGAGGCGATCACCCTCGATCTTGCGCTCGACCCACAGCAAGATCTCGGTGTACACCGTCTGGGGGCACGCGTAGCCGCACCACAGCCGGCCGGCGAGCGCGGTGAAGAGGAACAGCGACAGCGCCGACAGGATGAGGAGGACCGCGAGATAGATCACGTCCTGCGGCCAGAACACGAGGCCCAGCACGTAGAACTTGCGCGCCGCGAGATCGAACAGGACGGCCTGGCGCCCGTTCCACGTGAGCCACGGCATGCCGTAGAAGAAGAGCTGCGTGCCGAGCACGAGCGCGAGCCGCCAGCGCGCGAAAGCGCCGGTGACCGCACGCGGATAGATCTTGCGCCGGATCTCGTAGAGCGGGATCTCGATCGACGTCTCGGCCGATGCGGGCGCCGGCACGACGGGTTCGTTCATGGAGCCCACCGCTGCATCGACCGTCAGCGCGCCGCCGCGCCGTTGGACAGGCCCCACACATAGGCGGCGAGCACGTGCGCCCTCGCCTCGCCGAGCGTTGCTCGCCACGCCGGCATCGCGAGCGTGCCGGACGCCGCATCCGCGTGACGTCCGCGCGTCACCGACTCGGTGATCGTCGGCTGCGAGCTGCCGTAGAGCCAGTCCTCGTCGGTGAGATCGGGTGCGCCCACGGCGTGATTGCCTTTGCCGTCCGCGCCGTGGCATGCGGCGCAGTTCTGCATGAACACCGGCTTGCCGACCTGCGCCTTGAACGGGTCGTGGGCGAGTCGCGACAGCGAGCGCACATAGGCGACCACGTTCGCGACGTTCTCCTCGCCGATCACCGGGCCCATCGCCGGCATGACGCCCATGCGACCGTCCAGGATGGATTTCTCGATCGTGTCCGGATCTCCGCCGTACAGCCACGACTTGTCGGTGAGGTTGGGGAAGCCCTTGCCGCCCGTCGCGGCGGAGCCGTGGCAACCCGCGCAGTAATTGAGGAACAGCCGCTCGCCCATCGCGCGCGCATCGGCGTTGGCGGCCAGCGTGCGGACGTCGGTCTTGAGGTACTGCTCGAACAGCGGCCGCGTGCGGTCCTCGACGTCCTGGCGCTCCTTGGCGTACGCGCCGCTCGACGTCCATCCGAGCATGCCCCGCATGCTGCCGAACCCCGGGAAGAGCAGCAGATACGCGATGCCGAAGAACAGCGTGATCCAGAACAGGTTGAGCCACCACTTCGGCAGCGGATTGTTGTACTCGGTGAGGTCGCCGTCCCATACGTGGCCGGTGGTGGCCTTGTCGGGTGCGGCCTGGTCGGCCGCCTGGCGCGCCCGTGCGCGCGACATGACGACCAGCAGGATCGCGCATCCGGCGATGGAGGCGAGCGTCAGCGCCGCGACGTAGGTGCTCCAGAATTCCGACACGAAGTCGCTCATGTCCGTCCCTCGCGGCGCGTGTCGTGTGGCGGCAGGTCATCCGGCAGCGCGAACGGCACGCGCGCGGCATCCGCGTGACGCGCGGCGCGCCGGCCGCCGTAAGCCCACCATACGACGACCGCGAATGCCAGCATCGACAACAGTGTGGTCGACGCGCCGATCCATGCGGTGATGCTCATCGCCTACCTCGCGTTCTTCATCGCGACACCGAGGTTCTGCAGATACGCGACCAGCGCATCCTCCTCGGTCTTCCCGTTCACTTCGCCCGCCGCCCTGGCGATCTGCTCGTCGGTGTAGGGAACGCCCAGCCGGCGCAGCGCGACCATCTTGCTGCCGACGTTGTCCGCGTCGGCCGCGGACTGGGAGAGCCACGGGTAAGCCGGCATGTTCGATTCCGGGACGACGTCGCGCGGGTTCTGCAGGTGCGCGCGATGCCATTCGTCGGAATAGCGGGTGCCGACGCGCGCGAGGTCGGGGCCCGTGCGCTTGCTGCCCCAGAGGAACGGATGGTCGTAGACGAACTCGCCCGCGACCGAGTAGGCGCCGTAGCGCTCGGTTTCCGCGCGGAAAGGCCGGATCATCTGCGAATGGCAGTTGTTGCATCCCTCGCGGATGTACACATCGCGGCCGGTGAGCTGCAGCGCCGTGTACGGCGCCACGCCCTTCACCGGCTCGGTGGTCGAGCGCTGGAAGTACAGCGGCACGATCTCGACCAGGCCGCCGACGCTCACCACCGCGATGATCAACGCCACCATCCACGGCAAGCTGCGCTCGACCAGGTCATGCGAGAGGTTCACCTTGGCTCTCCTTTCACGCGTGCGCCGCGAGCGCCGGGATGGGCGCCTCGTACGGCTTGCCGTCGCGTGCCGTGCGCCAGACGTTGTAGGCCATGAGCAGCATGCCCGCGAGGAACAGCACCCCGCCCGTGAGGCGGATGGCGTAGAAGGGATACGTCGACTTGACGCTTTCGACGAACGCATAGGTCAGCGTGCCGTCGGCGTTGGTGGCGCGCCACATCAATCCCTGCATCACGCCGGCGATCCACATCGAGGTGATGTAGAGAACGACGCCCAGCGTGGCGATCCAGAAGTGAACGGTGATGAGCCGCGTCGAGTGCATCGCCGGGCGGCCGAACATGCGCGGGACGAGGTAGTAGATGCAGCCGATCGTGATGAACGCGACCCAGCCGAGCGCCCCGGAGTGCACGTGGCCGATGGTCCAGTCGGTGTAATGGGACAGCGCGTTCACCGTCTTGATCGACATCATCGGCCCCTCGAACGTGCTCATGCCGTAGAACGACAGCGACACGATGAGGAACTTGAGGATCGGGTCGTCGCGCAGCTTGTGCCACGCCCCCGACAGCGTCATCATGCCGTTGATCATTCCGCCCCACGACGGTGCGAGCAGGATCAGCGAGAAGACCATGCCGAGCGACTGCGTCCAATCGGGAAGCGCCGTGTAGTGCAGGTGATGCGGGCCGGCCCACATGTACGTGAAGATCAGCGCCCAGAAGTGCACGATCGACAGCCGGTACGAATAGATCGGGCGGCCCGCCTGCTTCGGCACGAAGTAGTACATCATTCCCAGGAAGCCCGCGGTCAGGAAGAAGCCGACCGCGTTGTGCCCGTACCACCACTGCACCATCGCGTCCTGCACGCCGGCGTACGCGGAGTACGACTTCCACATCGTCACCGGGATCTCGGCGCTGTTGACGATATGGAGGAGCGCGACGGTCACGATGAACGCGCCGTAGAACCAGTTTGCGACGTAGATGTGCGGCACGCGCCGCCTGGCGATCGTGCCGAAGAACACGATCGCGTACGACACCCAGACCACCGCGATCAGGATGTCGATGGGCCATTCGAGCTCGGCGTATTCCTTGCTCGTCGTGTAACCGAGCGGCAGCGTGATCGCCGCGAGCACGATCACGGCCGTCCAGCCCCAGAACGTGAACGAGGCGAGCGGGTCGCAGAAGAGACGCACGCCGCACGTGCGCTGCACGCAGTAGTACGACGTGGCGAACAGCGCCGAGCCGCCGAAGGCGAAGATCACGGCGTTGGTATGCAGGGGACGCAGGCGCCCGTATGACAGCCACGGGATGCCGAAGGTCAGATCCGGCCAGAGCAGCTGCGCCGCGATGAGCACGCCCACGGCCATGCCCACGATGCCCCACACCACCGTCATGACGGTGAATTGCCGCACGACCTTGTAGTTGAACGTTGCCACCCCCGGTGCCGCTTCGGCATCGGCCGCGGACAGATCGAGCGCGAGTGTTTCGACGGTCATCAAGACTCCACGGGCCGGCCGTGCTCGTGCACGGGTCACGCGATCATCGCTGCAATGCGCGCGGCGGGGCTTGATCCGCGTCAAGAGTGGCCGTGGCCGGCCGCGGAGGATTGATCGGGGTCAAGCGGTTCGATTCGATCCTCGTCGGCCAGCACCCGGTAGGCCGGACTTTCGAGGTCGTCGAATTGCCCGCTGCCGACGCTCCACCAGAACGCCGCGCCGATCACGAACACCAGGACAACGGACAGCGGCAGCAGGAGCAGCAGGATTTCCATGCCCGCGCTCAGACGCCCGGGATGCGCGCGGCGCGCAGGGCGTTGGCGATCACCACGAGGGACGACAGCGACATGCCGATCGCAGCGATGGAAGGCGAGACGAGACCAAGCGCCGCGGCCGGGACGGCCACCGCGTTGTACAGCAGCGCCCAGGCCAGGTTCTGGCGCACGATGCGATGCGCCCGGCGCGCGAGCGCGAGCGCGGCCGGGATGTCGCTCAGTCGTCCGCTCAGCACGACCACGTCGGCGGTGCACTGCGCGAGCGGCGTCGCCGAGCCGAGGCTGACGGCGACATCGGCGGTGGCGAGCGCCGGCGCATCGTTGATGCCGTCGCCGACCATCGCCACGACGTCGTGCCGATCCTGCAACGCCACGATCGCATCGCGCTTGGCCATCGGCGTCAGCGCCGCCCGCGCGTCGCCGATGGCGAGCGCGCGCGCCGTCGCTTCGACGGCGCCGCACCGATCGCCCGACAGGAGCAGCGACCTGACTCCGGCGCCGCGCAGCAGCTCGATCGTCTCGCGGGCATCCTCGCGCGGCGTGTCCGCGAAGCCGAACAGGGCCACCGGTCCTTGTGCGTCTCCCAGGACCACCGCCGTGCACGCGGTCGGAAGCGCGGCACCCGTGTCATCGCGGCCGCCCGCGAAGTCCGCTCGGCCCAGTCGCCAGCGAACACCGCTGACTTCGCCTTCGACACCGAGCCCCGGCGTCATGGCAATGTCGTTCGCGACCGCGGCGCGATGCGCCCGCGTGCGAATGGCCCGCGCCAGCGGATGCTCGGAGCCGTGCTCCAGCGCCGCCGCAATGGCGAGCGCGCGGTCGAGCGTGATCGGCCGCAACGCCTCGAAGCACGCGAGCTCGAGGCGTCCATGCGTCAGCGTGCCCGTCTTGTCGAACGCCATCGTCGTGACGTGGGCAAGCGCCTCCAGAGCCTCGGGACGCGTCAGGACGATGCGCCGGCGCGCGAGCGCGCCCGCGGCCGATGCGAGCGTCGCCGGCGTTGCGAGCGACAACGCGCACGGGCAGGACACCGCAAGCACCGCGAACGTCACCGCCAGCGCGCGTGAGGGCTCGACGATCAGCCAGCAGAGCGCGCTCACGGCGGCGACGGCCAGCATCGCGCCGACGAATCGCCCGGCGATGCGGTCGGCGAGCCGCGCAATGGGCGGTCGCGCGTCCGCGGCGTTCTGCACGAGTCGCGTCAAGGCCGCGAGCTGGGTGGCATCCACCGGTTCGTCGACGCGAACGACGAGCACGCTCTCGAGGTTCACCGCGCCCGCGAGCACGGTGTCGCCCGCGGCACGCGCACGCGGTACCGATTCACCGGTCAGCCACGATTCGTCGACGTGCGACGCACCTTCGATGACGCGGCCGTCGCTCGGGATCGCAGCGCCCGGACGAAGCAGCACCACGTCGTTTCGCGCGAGCAGATCGGCGCTCACCGTTTCGAGGCTTGTCCGGTCGGGCCAGGCCGCGTAGCGCTCGGCGGTGGCCGGCAACGCGCGCGCGGTGAAATCGAGCGCATCGGCGGCGCGCTGTCGCGCGTGCAGCTCGATCGCGCGGGCGGTCAGGAGCAGCGCCACGAACATGGTGATCGAGTCGTAATACGTCACACCCGTGCCGTTCAGCGTCGCGACGACGCTGGCCGCGAAGGCGGCGGCGAGCGCCGTCGCAACGGGGACATCCATGCCGAGCCGACGCGCACGGACATTCGCCCATGCCGCGCGAAAGAACGGCCCCGCGCAATAGAGCATGACGGGCAGCGTCAGGGTGACACTCGCCCAATCGAGCAGGCGGCGCTGCTCGATCGTCACCCCGTCGTCGCCGATGTAGAGCGGCAGGGCGAGCATCATCACCTGCATCATCGCGAGCCAGGCGATGACGGTACGGCGCAGCATGACGCGCGCCTCGTTCCGCGCCAGCGCATCGCGCCGGCTTGCGTCGTACGGGTGCGCCACGTAGCCGATGCGCGCAACCGCGTCGAGCAGCGTGCCGAGCGTGACCCGGGCCGGGTCGATCCGCACCTGCGCGCGGCGAAGCGCGAGGTTGACGTGCGCGCTGCGCACGCCATCGACGCGCGCGAGCCAGGCTTCGAGCAGCCAGACGCAGGCGCCGCACGTCATGCCCTCGAGGAGCAGCGCAGCGTCCGCGTCGCCGCCGGCACGCGGGAGCAGCAGTCCGGCGCGCCGCGCGATGCCGTTGTCGCGCGCCCATCCGCCGCGCGTGTCGTCGGGGCGCGGCGGCTTGCTCGCGGCCGCCGGGCGGTCGCGGTAGTACGCTTCGAGTCCCGCGCTACGGATGGTGCGCGCGACCGCGAGACAGCCCGCGCAGCAGAACGCGCGCAGGGCGCCGTCGACTTCGCCGCTCCATGATCCCGACGCCGGCAGCGGCGCGGCGCAGTGAAAGCACATGTCGCTCGCGACACACGCGACACCGGCGGCGCGTGCGACGCGGTACATGAGCCGCTACGCGCGCTCCGTGGCCGGGCCGACGCCGATGGGGGGCGGCGCGAGATTCACGATGCGCGAGAAGAGCTGCTGCCATTGCAAGCCGGGTGCGGTGCCGAGCAGCGGGTCGGTGTGCCCGGTGAAGGCGTCGTCGACCGCCTGCCAGTCCTCGGGAGTGAAGCATGCCTCGGCGAGCGGCAGCACGCGCGTCTCCTCGCGCCGCATGTGGTCGCGCTCGAATGTCACGTAGTCGTCGACGGCGGCGGCGAAGGCGGGAAACTCGCGTGCCCCGCCCTCGCGGTAGCGCGCGAGCGCCTGCTCGAGCGTGCGGATGCGCGCCGCCCCCGACCGATGCTCGCTCGCGAGAAGATCGAGGACCGCGGCACCGCCGGGCGCCCGCTTGCGCAGCACCGGAAAGAGATAGCGGTCTTCCTTGGGATGATGAAACCGCTCGGGAAACGCGTCGATGTAATAGATCATCGCCGAGAGCACCGGGAAGTTCGGCGGCGCGGCGCGCTCGCGCGTCTCGCGCACGAGATACGAGAGACCATGCAGCACCGCCGCGAGCGCGCGATGCTCGTCGCGGATGATCTGGAGCGCTTTCACCGGAACCTCCCTTGCATCGCGTCTTGGATCGCTTGCATACGCGCCGACGGTAGCGCGCCCCGGCACCGAT
>DATJIS010000049.1:0-4271 GCA_035493035.1 Casimicrobiaceae bacterium
GGCCCGAAATCGACCTCGATGGACGATTCCCCGGCTCCGTTCTCGGTGTAGCGCGCGCGTGTGACGCCCGCGGCGCGCAGGTCAGCGAGAACCTTCGGCAGATCCATCAGCAAAGCGGCGTTGGATACCGTCCAGGGCGCCCTGAATTAGCGCCCACGTGTCCGGTAACTAACCGGCGGCGTCGAAACCAAGATCGGCGTCGAGGTCGTCCGAGAACTCGTCCTGCTCGTACTCGTCGTGCTGCGCCTGGCTGGCGCGGCGGTTGCGCTCGGCGCGCTGGGCGGCCTCGTGGCGCTCACGGGCGTCACGCTCCTGGGGTGTTTCATCGACCGGCGCGTCGGGTAGCAGGTTGGCGAGCTCCACGGCGGCATAGCGGGCCATCGGAACGACGTCCGAGTGCCCCGTTTCCTGGATCTTCCCGTTCACGATGCCATCGACCCACTCGCTGTTGCGCACCTCGGCGTAGAACTGACTCTTTCGGGACACCTTGAACCCCCTGACCATGCGGTCGTTGAGCGCCTTGACCTGCAGGTTCACGGGCGGCTTGACCACGGCGCGCATCGGCACGTCGGGGAACAGCTTCTGCAGGGTCATGATGACCTTGAGACCGAGGCCGCCGCCGTCGAAGGCCGTTACGACGGGCGTATCGTCCCTTGATTCGATGAGCGGGCGCAGCTCATCACCCAGGCCCAGCGTGTCCTGCCCGCGCTTCACGTGCTCGGACACGAGGACCAGCGTCGGATCGCCGTCGTTCCAGGCCCAGCGGCCCACGGCGTCCGCGTCTCGCACGCCAATGTCGCCGATGAGCGCGTAGTGGTCGAAGCGGGGCGGCCCGGTCTCCTCCCACTCGAGGGGCCACGCGTTCGCCTCGTCGTCGAAGTGGTACACGCGGCGCGCGATGTCGACCACCCAACGGGCCAAGATCTCGCGCTGGTACCAGCTGCCTTCCTTCGTCTCGCCGGCCTCGGCGAGCATCTCATCGACGACGGCCTCGATCTGCGCGCGCGTGCCGAGCTTCGCGTTGTCGTAGACGGTCCCGGTGAACACCGTGGCGCCGGGCCGGCTCATGTACTCCCAAAACGTCCCGACCTTGCCGATCGGGTTCGGCGTGCCCATCAGCCACAACTGCGCATCGATGCCCTTCGCGCGCAGGTCGATGAACATCGGCTTGATGACGTCGAGCAGCAGGTACCGCAGGACGTCGGCCCTGTAGCGCTGCGATTCGTCGACGCACACGAACGCGACGTTGGACAGGCCGCGCACCTTGTCGGCCGCCTCGACGCTATCCACGGGCAGTAGCACGACCTGCGAGCCGTTCGGTAGCGTCATGGACCAGCCCTCAACGCCCTTGAGTGAGACCGCGCCGAGGCCGTGCACGCGGTTCATATCGCGCAGCGTCCGCCAGAAGATGCGCGAGATGCTGCCTTGCGTGGCGCCGATCAGGCAGCACGTGACGCCCGGGTTCGCGAGCGCCACCGCGAAGGCCTTGAAGCAGGCCACGACGCTCTTGCCCCAGCGGCGACCGGCGCAGATGACCACCGTGAGCGCTGCACACAGCGCGACGGCGATCTGACCCGCGTGCAGAACGTTCTCGGGCGTGAACGTCGACGGCGGCGCGGCGAGATCCTCGAGTTCGGTCAAAAGCTCGATCCGTTTCCTGTCGCGTTCGCTGAGTTTGCTCATTGCGTCATCGTCGTTGGGTGTGGCTCGAGCTTCCCAGTCTTCTGGGCTATCACTCGAATTGGCCGATCTCGGAGGTGGGGAATCGCTGCGCGTGCTGGGAACCGCGGAAGCTCGTATTGCACCCGCCCACGGAGAGGACGAGCGCGAACGCGATGCAGCGGCGCGCAGGTGGGTGGCGTGGCCTACCCGATCCTTCCTCGTCGATGCGTATACGTTGTGCTCGCCTGCCCTGCGTTACCGCCCCGTGCGGCTCGCAGCGCGTGGATCTTGTGCCCGCGGAGCGCAATAGCGCTGACACGCGGGAAATCGGACGGCCTCAAGGGCGCACCTTCGCTGGCGCTTCAATCGAGCGCCCGAGCCGCGCGGCGCGCGCCTGCTCGACGAGCTGCTCGATCCGCCTGTCGACCTCGCGCTCGATCTCCTCGCGCGACTTCTCGCGGTCGTTGAACAGCCCGACGTGCTTGCCGGCCGTCTTGAGCGGCCCCGGCTTGTCCCACAGCTTGATCTCGACCTCGCGGGTCACGTTGCCGTGCTCGTCCGTGAACACCTTGCGCTTGATGCTCGAAACCGCGCGGATGGCGCCCGTCGGCGCGTCGGCCTTCACCTTCACGTTGCCCTCGTCGTCGACGTCGTAGTGGTCGACGCTCGAGAACGCCAACAGCGCGAGCTCGGCGAGGACCTTCTCTTGCGTGATCTCGGTGCGCACCTGCAGCTTCGACCTCGCCGCCGTCAAAGCCTCGACGACCTTGGGTGTTCTGAGCAGGTGCGACGCAGTGCTCTCAATCCCCGGCCCGGCCTTGTATCCCGCGCGCAGAGCGGCCTGCGTCGCGTTGCCGTCGACGAGATACTCGGCCACGAAGCGGGCCTGCCGGGGACTGAGGTCGCGCATGGGTTACGTCCCGCCGAGCTCCATTCGGATGCCCGTCGCGAGCGCGCGCATCTTCTCGGCGCGCGGCGTCGTCTCTCCGTTGGCGCGTCGCTCAAGCTCGCCGGCCACCTCGAGCCCGCGGCGCCGGAAGTTCGGCGTCTTGAGCTTGCCGGCCTTCGCGCGCGCGAGGCGCTTCCGCGCGTCCTTGCTCACGTGCCCTCGACGACGCGCTCGACCTGGTCGATCTTGTACCAGGGCACGGTGATGATGAGGTCGTGCCCCTCGAGCTTCTCGGCGCGCGCGCGGATGCTCTCGTAGCCCGCGCCGTCGATCTTCACGTCGATGCCGCCCGCGTGCATGCGACCGTCGACGTCGATGAGGTCGCGCTTTTCGCGCAGGCCGGGGATATTCACGGTCTCCATCGACCGCAGTCGGATCAGCGCGTACTTCACCCACTGCGGACCCTGCTTGGTTTCGGCTGCCATACTCGTTCTCCTCTCGTTTCGTTTCGCCTCGATGTGCTTCCACGCCTGCTCGCGTCCCGAGCGGCGCCACGGATTCGCGACCGGCGGCGGCGGCGCGCGCCGGACCACCACGCGCAGCGCCTTCTCGACAACGCCGCGGCTCACGCGGAGCTTTCGCGCCACCTGGCCGTTGCTCTTGCCCTGTGCGTGCAGACGCCACACGGCGCGCAGCTGGACGCTGGCGTCGGCCCGCTGCCGCGGGAAGTAGTCGCGGCGTCGCAAAAGCTCGCGGGCCCAGGCCAGATACTTCTCGCGCGCGGCCGCGTCGTCGGAGTCGTACAGGCGCGAGCGCTCCCCCGTAGGTACGCCACGCCGCCAGATCTTACCCGCGCCCATCGGATCGTCGAGCGGCGCCAGGCCTTCGCGCGCGAGGCGGTCCTCGAGCAGCCGACGCGCGTGATCGACGTCGAGGCGCAGCAGCGCGACCTTCATGGAACCCCCGGAGGGATGCGCACGATGACTCGCACGTGCCCGTCGTCGCCCATCCAGCCGAGCCACGCGCGCACGCCGAAGCGCGCCTCGAGATGCCGGGCGATGCCGTCGAGCGGCTCGAACCCGCGCCGCGGCGGCACGAAGATCAGGCCCGGCGCGAACGGAAACTGCGGGCTCAGCGCGTCGCGCGGGGCGATGCGCGTGCTGGCGTATTCGTCCCAGCTCATGAGGCTCCTTTGCGCGCCGGCGCGGTGCCTTCCATGACGTCGCGCACGCGCTGCCACAGCGGCTTCGCGTGCCACTCTCTCCAGCGCGTGACGCGGAGGGCGGCCTCTTGCTGTTCGGGCGTCCAGTGCGTGACGTGCCAGCAGCGGCACTGCGTGCAGCGGTAGGCGTTCATCGTCTTCGGCGGGGCGCGCCGCGCGCTCTTACGCATCTTCTCGATCGCGAACAGCGCCGTGCCCTCGTCGCCGTATTTCGCCTTCCCGGTGCAGCCGGGTACGTGGGCGGAGATCACCGCCGCGCCGCCTGTTCGAGCAACTCGCGGAGCGTGGGCCGCCGGTACTCGAAGTACCCGCGACCGGAGCAGGGGCCCAGCTTGCGCAGCTCGCGGACCGCTTCGAAGTTGTCGCAGCAGGCGAAATCAAGAGATGCCGGGCACCGCTCGCACGACGCCATGAACAACTCCGCGGCCCCGCGCCCATAGACGTGCCCGAGGCGCTCACCTTCTCGAATGACGTCGTCCGCGGTCATGCGGCCCTCCG
>DATJIS010000050.1:0-288166 GCA_035493035.1 Casimicrobiaceae bacterium
CCCGAGCGCGGCGCGCACGCCGCGTCGCGCGAGCCCGCCATCGCGCGCGATCGACACGATGAAAAGCAGCTCGCCGAACAGCACGGCGCACGCGGACACCTGCACGATGCGCGCGGCCACGAGCCACGGATCGAGCTCGCCCATCGCGGTCATGGGGCGACGGTGAACGTGAAGTCGCCTTCGGTGACGTGCGTATCCACCGAGAGCACGTGCCACTTGACGCGATAGCGACCCGGCGCGAGCGGAGGCCCCGTCATGCGCAGCAGCGCCGGATCGCTCGCGTCCACCGTCGCGTCCTGCGTGCCGACACGCCTGCCCGAGGCGTCCTGCAGCTCCGCGGTGCTGAACGCGGGTTCAAGCCGCTCGGAGAACCAGATGCGCACTTCCGCCGGCGTCGCGTGCACCGTGCTGCCGACCGCCGGCTCGGCATGATCGAGGAACGCGTGCGCGCCGGCGGCGCACGCGAAGAGCCATGCAGCCACCGCCGGCGCGACACGCGCGACGCGCTTCATTGGAAGATCGGCTTGCCGAGCGTTTGCGGAAAGAGATCGTCCAGGAAGAAATGCAGCTGCGCGATCCACCCGACCGAGCCACCCGTGCGCCGGTTCACGGGAATGACGGCCTCGACCGCCAGCTGGATGTTCTGACCTGCCCAGATGACGCCGGGATTCACCGTTCCCGTCGTGCCGCCGCCGCCACGGTCGAGCGCCGTCTCCATCGGAAATTCCACCACGCCGATCATGCGGTTGAACGGCGCCTTCAGGCCGACGTCGCGAACGAACGATTGAAGGTACGGAATGCTGTACTGCAGGGCGAAGCCCCACTCGAGCACGTGCGGATGACGCTCGACGTCGGAGTCGCCTTCCTCGTTGATCGTCGTCGTGCTCGACCGGGTCGGGATGCCATAGCCGACGAGCCCCGTGACCGCGAACGGCCGCAGGTACTTCCACTCGTCGGGCAGGTCGCCGAAGCCCTTGCCGAAGAAGACCGTCGGAGTGAGCGTGCTGAATGATTCGGCGCCGACGCGCTTCGTGCCGCTGCCGCCGATGTCCCAGTCGACACCGACCGAGACCAGCGCCTCGTGCTCATCGTTCTGATACAGCTTGTACTTGACGCTGGCCTCGAGATTGTCGAATCCGCGCTGACGATCGCCACCGGAAGGGCTCAGGCTCTTGTACGTCGCCCCGAGCCCGATCCCGAAGTTGTCGGTGACGCGCTTCGACATCTCGACGGCGAAGTCCGTCTCGCGCGTCGCCGGCAATTCGCCGTTGCCGGGCAGCCGGCGCGAGGCGACCGTCGGCAGCGACAGCTCGTCGGCAACGAACGGGTCCTCGGTGGCAAGCGTCGCGGGAAAGAAGCGCTTGCCGGCGAAGCCGTGCGCGGATGCGTCTCCGGCGCATAGCGCGGCACCGCAGGCGAGCAGGATGGGCGCGCACGCGCGCGCGCCGTGGTGGTTCGGCATGAAGTCTCCGTAGGAAATGCACGGCAACGCGCCGCGAGGCGCTTTGCCGCCGCGCGGCGGAAACGGATTACACGGAGACGGCGGCGGGCGGTGCGCGCGAGAAGGCGAGGCGCAGGGACGGACGCGCGAGCGCCACGACGATGGCGTGCGCGAGGAGTGGCGCGTCGAGGCGCGGCGGGGTTGCGACGAGCGGCGGCGGCGGGGCAAGCGCCGCGCCGGCCGCGAAGTCGAGGCAATACGGGCAGTGCGGCGTGGTCGGACCGTGCTTCGGCGCCGCGCCACCATGGCCGTGCAGGTGGCCGGCGGGATGCATGGCCGCATGCGTCCCGCCCGTGTGAAAGTCGAAGAGCTGCCCTTCGGCGTACGCGAGCACGGGCGCGGCCGCGTTCAGCACCGTCGCGATGAGCGCGAGGAGCCATGCGGTACGTAACCGGTGCAGGGAGGATGTCATCGCGTTGCGGTGAAATGCCATCTTACGCCGGGCGGTACGGCGGCGGCCGGTAAAATACCAGGCCATGGTGTCCCGGTTCACGCTGCGCGCCGCCGCAATCGTGCTCGCCACGGCGGCGTTAACGGCGCACGCGCACGACTATTCCGTCGGCGCGCTGCACATCGATCATCCGCACGCACGCGCGATGCCGCCCGGCGCGCGCACCGGCGCGGCGTATCTCGACATCGAGAACCGCGGGCGCGAGGGCGACGTGCTGCAGTCCGCACGAACGCCGCGCGCGGCGTCGGTCGAGCTCCATACCATGAGCACCGAGGGCGGCATGATGCGCATGCGCGAGGTGCGCGAGGTTCCGCTGCCGCCCCAGCGCACGACGATCTTCGGGCCTTCCGGCCTGCACATC
Organism: Casimicrobiaceae bacterium; assembly: GCA_035493035.1. Lineage (GTDB taxonomy): Bacteria > Pseudomonadota > Gammaproteobacteria > Burkholderiales > Casimicrobiaceae > VBCG01. The sequence goes on from DATJIS010000050.1 coordinate 2,314, forward strand.
ATGCTGGTCGATCCGAATCCGCCGCTGCGCCAGGGCGAGACGTTTCCTCTGACGCTGACGTTCGCGCGCGCCGGCACGATCACGGTCAACGTCGAAGTCGAGTCGATGACGGCTTCCAATTGATGGCAGCGACCTTTTCCGGCGCCGTCACGCGAGGCGGCTTCGATCCGGCGCGCAACGCCGTGTCCGAAGACCGTCGCGCTCCGCGTGCCGTGGCCGCGTGGCTGTTCGCCTGCTGCGCGCTCGTGTTCGCGATGGTCGTGGTCGGCGGGGTCACGCGCCTCACGCATTCGGGCCTTTCGATCACCGAGTGGCAGCCCATCGTCGGCAGCGTGCCGCCGCTGTCGTTGGCGGAATGGAATGCGGCGTTCTCGAAATACCAGGCGACGCCCGAGTACCGTGAAGTCAACCGCGACATGACGCTCGACGGGTTCAAGCGCATCTACTGGTGGGAATACACCCATCGGCTGCTCGGAAGGCTGATCGGCGTCGCGTTCCTCGTGCCGTTCCTCTGGTTCCTCGTGCGCCGCCGCATTCCGCCCGGTTACGCCGGGCCGCTGGCGCTCGTCTTCCTCCTCGGCGGGCTGCAGGGCGCGGTCGGCTGGTACATGGTGCAGAGCGGCCTCGTCGACGACCCGCGCGTGTCGCAGTTCCGCCTGGCCGCACACCTGGGCCTCGCGTTCCTGATCTTCGCCGCGATGCTGTGGACGGCGCTGTCGCTTCTCGACGCGCGGCGCGCGGACCTCGGCACGACAGGCGCGCGACGCACGCGGGCCTTCGCGATCGCTTTCGTGGCGCTCGTGTTCGCGATGGTCATCGCGGGCGCCTTCGTGGCCGGCATACGCGCCGGCTTCGCGTACAACACGTTCCCGCTGATGAACGGGCACGTGGTGCCGCCGGAGATCCTCATGTTGCAGCCGGCGTGGAAGAACTTCTTCTGGAACATGGCGACGGTTCAGTTCGATCATCGCGTGCTCGCGTGGATCATCGCGTTCGTCGCGCCGTGGCTGTGGTGGCGCGTTCGCACCGCGTACGGCGCGCCGCCGCGCGCGCGCGCGGGCGCGACGCTGCTGCTCGCGCTCGTGGCGCTGCAGATCGCGCTCGGCATCGCGACGCTCGTGCACGTGGTGCCGCTTCCGCTCGCGGCGCTGCATCAGGCGGGCGCAGTGCTCGTCTTCGCCGCTGCGCTCAACGTCGCGCACGCGCTCAGATAGCACGCGTATCATTACGACCGCCGCACGCCCAACGGAAACCCGACCATGGCCGAGACCCGAGCGCTTGACGAACCGTTGTCCGACGGCGAGCTGGACGAGCTCGAGGGCTTCCTCGCCTCCGACGCCGTTCCGCAGGATTGCATGGATCTCGAGATGCTCGACGGCTTCCTCACCGCCATCGTGAGCGGTCCGGAGGCGATCCAGCCGTCCGAATGGCTGCCGCAGGTGTGGAGCGACGGCGGCCGCACCGCGAATCCGGCCTACGCGAACAACGAGCAGGCGCAGCGCATCATGGCGCTCATGCTGCGGCACATGGTGGGCATCCAGCGCACGCTGTCGGAATCGCCGACGCGCTTCAAGCCGCTGCTCTACATGCCCGACGAGAAGGCGCGCAACGACAAGACGCCGCCCGAGGCTTCGGCGTGGTGCGAGGGCTACATGGCAGGCGTCAAGCTGCGCGACGACGAATGGCAGCCGCTGTACGACGCGCAGGACGCCCGCGACTGGATCTTCCCGATCGAGGCGCTCGCCTTCGGCGACCAGGACCCCGAGTTCGCCGAGTGGATCGACGACAAGGAGAAGCGCGCGAGCCTGGTCGACGAGCTGCCCGTCGCGTCGGTGCTCATCTATCGCTTCTGGCAGGAGCGCCGTCGCATCGCCGAGCCGCGCGGCAGCGGTTCGCGCCGCGAGCTTCCCGAGACGACGCGCAAGTCACGCCAGCGGCTGCACTAGGTTCGAGATCTCGACCAGGTTGCCGTCCGGATCGCGCACGTAGAACGAGCGCAGCGCGCTGGTCGCGCCGGTCTTCGGAAGCGGGCCTTCCTCGATGGCGACGCCGCATGCGCGTACATGCGCCATCGCGTCGTCGAGGGGCGTGTCCGTGATGAAGCACAGATCGGCGCTGCCGGGCACGGGCGTGCGCGCGTGCGGCTGGAACTCCGCGCCGGCGACGTGCAGGTTGAGCTTCTGGCGCCCGAACGCGAGCGCCTTGCGCGCCCCGGCGAACGTGACCTCTTCCATGCCGAGCACCCGCGTGTAGAAGTCGATCGTGGCGCGAAGGTCGCGCACGGTGAGCACGAGGTGGTCGAGGCGGTCGATGCGCATGTCAGCTGGGCGGATAGCGCTTGCGATAATACTCGGTGAGGTCGGTCTCCTCGACGAACTCGCCGAGCGGCCAGTCGGGAAACGTCGCGAGGTCGTCGGCCATCTCCGCGACGATGCGCCGCGCTTCCAGTCCGGCGTACCAGCGCTGAGGAATCGACTCCATTCCGTGCAGCGCGCCGAGCAGGTTGCCCGCCATGGACGCCGTGGAGTCGCTGTCGCCGTCGTGATTCACGGCCAGCCGCACGCCGGTCTCGAAGTCCGGCGCGCCGAGCGCAGCAGCCACCGCGATGGCGAGCGCTTCATCGGCGACCCATCCTTCGCCGAGCGACACGATCGCCTCGGGTCGAAGCGGCGATTCGGCGCGCACCAGCGCTTGTGCGCGGTCGAGCGCGCGCAGCGTCTCGGCATGCCCGGGATGGCGCGCGAGCAGTGTGCGTACGCGCGTGACGGCGTCGGGCAGCGGCGTGTCGCGAACCACCAGCGCGACGAGCGCGGCGAACGCGCCGGCGGCGAGGCGTCCGGTCGGATGCCCGTCCGTGAGACCGGCGATGTCGGCGCCGAGCTCGAGCGCCTTGCGCGCGACGCGGTCCGGCGGAACGCCCGCGTCGAGTCGCGCGCACCACAGTCCGACGGGCGCGGCGCGCGTGGCGCCACCGCAGCCCTTGCTGTCGTTGCTCGCCCGCTCGCCGAGGGAGGTCATGCGCTGCAGCGCCGCGAGGCACGTGGCACCCGGGACGCGCTGCGCGTGAAGCTCCCGCTGCTCGTAGAGCCAGCCATCGGTGTCCGTCTGCGCGATGACCGGCTGCATGCCTTGCGTGCGCAGCCAGCGCGTATACGCGTGCGCGACCGCCGCGGCGACCGCGCGCAGGTCCCGCCCGCCGTTCGCCACGTAGCCGCGCAGAAGCCCTTCGCCGGTGAACAGCGACAGCTGCGTGTCGTCGGTGATCGCGCCCTTGCGATCGAACGCCGTGGTGGGCTCGTTGATGCCCGCACGCCCGAACTGCGCGCGGATCTCGGCGAGCGACATGAACTCGACCGGTGCACCGAGCGCGTCGCCTACCGCGCCGCCGACCAGGCAGCCGCGAAACCGGCGCCGCAATGCCGGCAGCGGTTGCGGCCGGCCGTCGCGCGCCGCGGAGGGACCGCTCGCACGGGGTTGCACGAAGCGACGTTAACACGCGCGGCGGCACGTCATGCCCCTCGGGCAGACGTGCGGCGCGTGGAGCGTCAGTACGTGCGCCGCATGCGCGCGTGCGCCACGGTGCGCGGCTCGCCGATCGCCTCGGCGGCGCTGTGAAGCGAGTCGCCGATGTTGGTGACGTGTCCCTGGACCTCGCGCCAGCGACGCGGGTCGTAGTTCGCAAGCCCGATCGCGCACACCAGCGCGCCGATCAGCGCGGCCACGAGCGTGCCGGCGCCGATGACGGTGATCTGCAGGAGCGGGCCGAGCGCGACGACCGCGAGCGAGCCCACGATGCCGGCGACGAAAACACGCAGCCAGACGTCGAACCAGCGTGCCGCGGCGTGATTCAGGGAGCGACCCGATCGATCGGCGCTCATCGCATCACATCCGGTAGATGCGGCCGTCGATCACGCGCACGCGGTCGCCGACGCGCAGCTCGCCTTCAGCCACGTCCGAGGTCGTGATCGTGCCGCCGCCGTCGAGGCGCACGGTGATGCGGTAGCGATCGCGGGCGTTCGAGCGCTGGATCTCGTTGCCGACGACACCCCCTGCGACGGCGCCGCCGATGGTCGCTGCAGTGTTGCCGACCCCGGCTCCGAACTGGTGGCCGATGATGCCGCCCGCGATGCCGCCGATCACGGCGCCGAGCCCGAGCGGCGCACCGCTGCCTTCGCGATAGAGATCGATGTTCTCGACGACGCCGTATTCGACCCGCTGCGGGACCGGCGCCACGGCGACGGGCGCGGGCGCTTCGTAAGCAGCGACCGGGCGCCCGTAGTAGTCGTACGTCGAGCAGCCCGACAGCGCGGTGACGGCGGCGACGATTGCGATCGAACGCAGTTTCATGGTGAGCCTCCGAAGATCCTTCGGCAGACTCTAGGCGAGGCTTGCATCGGGGACGATCGGTCACGCCCCGATTCGCCTGTCGGACGGCGCCGACACGCAGCGTAGGGGCGGCGAACTGCTTGCTTCTAATCGAACTTCCACGAATGCAGCGCGAGCGCGCTGCCTTCGTATCCCTCAACGAGCGTTTCCACGCGCGGGTGCTCGCCCGCCGCGCCGTACGCGATGAACAGCGGCAGGAAATGCTCGTCGGTGGGGTGCGCGCGCACGGCCTCCGGCGCCTGCGAGCGATACGCGAGCAGCGCATCGGTGTCGCCGCTGGAAAGCCGCGTCGACACCCAGTCGGCGAACGCACGCGCGTACGGTGCCGGGTCGCCACCGCCGCGGCGGTCGACGAAGAACTCGCGAAGATTGTGCGTGGTGTGGCCCGAGCCGATGACGAGCACGCCTTCGTCGCGCAGCGGCGCCAACGCGCGCCCGACCGCGAGATGATGTTCGGTTCCCCGGTCGGGCTGAACGGCGACCTGGACGACAGGCACGTCGGCCTGCGGATACATCCACCGCAGCGGCACCCATGCGCCGTGATCGAGTCCCCGCGAGCCGTCGATGCCGGCGGTGATGCCGGCGTCCTTCAGCAACGCGAGCGCGCGCGCTGCGACGGCAGGCGCGCCGGGCGCGGGATAGCGAATCTCGTACAGCGTGCGCGGAAAGCCGCCGAAGTCGTGGATCGTCTGCGGCTTCTCCGCGCCCGTGAGCATCGGCAGCGAAGTCTCCCAGTGCGCCGAGGCGATCACGATCGCGGCGGGACGGGGAAGCTCGTGGCCGAGCGCCTGCCAAGCCCGGCCCGCGATGCCGGGCTCGACGGCCTGCATCGGCGAGCCGTGCGAAAGGAACAGCGTAGGCATGCGCATGCGTCGATCTTACGCCGCGGCCTTCAGGAGATTTTCTTCTCGCAACGCCTGCCGGACCTTCGTCCGCGACGCGACGCGATCGATGAACTGGCGCAGCGCGGGCCAGCGCGAGAGATCGACCTTCAGGTGGTCCGACCAGCTCAGGATCGCGAAGAGATACGCATCGGCGATCGTGAACGCGTCGCCCGTGAGGTACGGACGCTCCGCGAGGAAGGGCGCAAGGTAATCGAACCGGGCGCCGAGGAGCTGGATGACACTCCCGCGATAGGCGTCCGGGGTATCGGGCTTCCACAGTGGCGCGTAGCCCTTGTGCAGCTCGGTGGCGATGAAGTTGAGCCACTCCATCAGCCGGTAGCGCTCGAGCGAGCCGAAGGCCGGGGCGAGCGAGCCCGGCTTGCGATCGGCGATGTACTGCAGCACGACCGCGTTTTCGGTGAGGCGAGCTCCGTCGTCGAGCTCGAGCGTCGGCACCGAACCCTTGGGGTTGACGGTGCGGTAGTCGGTGCCGTCGGAGAGCTTGTGCGTCGCGAGATCGACGCGCTCGAGCGTGTGCGGCAAGCCGATCTCGCAGAGGGCGATGTGGGGCGCCAGCGAGCAGGCGCCGGGGGCGTAGTAGAGCTTCATGGTCGTTCTCCTGGACGTTGTACGGGTTGGATCGGGCCGGACTGGCGAGTGTTTCCCGGCCGTGGTTCGAATGATCGGTGCTGCGCAAACGAAGATAAACCGGCCATTGAAGGAAGGACTGTTGCGCTATGTGCAACAATTCGGCGACATGGACCGCCTTCAGGGCATCACCGCTTTCGTCCGGGTCGTCGAGACGGGAAGCTTTGCGCGGGCCGCGGACCGCCTGGGCGTGTCGGTGTCGGCGGTTTCACGCCACGTCGCCGATCTCGAGAGCCACCTCGGGGTACGGCTGCTCAACCGCACGACCCGCCGCCTTTCGCTCACCGAGAGCGGTCGCGCGTTCCACGAGCGCAGCGTCCAGCTCCTGGCCGACCTCGAGGAAGCCGAAGAGGCTGCGGGCGCCGGCGCGCGCGTTCCGCGCGGAACGCTGCGCATGACGTGCGGCACGACGTTCGGTACGCACTATGTGGCAGACGCGGTCGCCGCGTACGCCGCGCTTCACCCGCAGGTGCGCTTCGACGTCGACCTGTCGGACCGGATGATCGACCTCGTCGAGGAGGGCTTCGATCTGGCGCTTCGCATCGGGACGGTTGCAAGCCCGGCGCTCATCGTACGCAGGATCGGCACGACCTCGCTCGTGTGCTGCGCTTCGCCGGCGTACCTCGCGCGGCATGGCACGCCGCGCGTGCCCGCGGACCTCGCGCACCATCGGTGCCTCACGTACGCGTACGCGCCCGAGCGCGACGTGTGGCGCTTTCGCGGGCCGGACGGCGAGCATGCGGTGACGGTGTCCGGGCCGGCGCGGGCCAACAACGGCGAGATGCTGACGGCGCTTGCCGTGGCGGGAATGGGCGTGCACCTGGAGCCGGACATCGTCGTCGCCGCGCACGTGCGCAGCGGCACGCTGGTGCGCCTGCTGAGCGGGTACAAGCCGGCGTCGATGCCGATCCAGGCCGTCTATCCCAGCCGGCGGCACCTCTCCGCCAAGGTGCGGAGCTTCATCGACTTCATCGCCGCGCGCTTCGCCGAAGCGCCGGGGTGGGAGCTCGGCTAGGGCAGCTGGATCTTGCCGCCGCCGCCGAGGCCCCCGCCACCCAGTCCGCCCGGTGGCAGCGAGGTGCCCGCGGGCGGGATGACGATCGACGAGGACGCCTGCCGGCGCAGCTCCTGCAGCTCGCGCATCGCGCGCTCCACGCCGACCTTGGTGGCCTCGCCGTAGCGCGCCACCGCCTCGGCGAGGGTCGACGCCTCGATGTCGAAGCTGATGGGCAGGGGCCCCATGTTGGTCATGAGCTGCGCCTCGCCCTGGAAGATCGTCGGGCGCGCCGCGTCCGGCGAGCCGTCTTCCGTGACGGGCACCAGCACGCGCAGCGTGCCGACCTTGCGGTCGGTGTAGATCTCTTCGCGATACAGCGACGTCGCGTCCATCGCGGCGTCGGAAGGTCTCGTCGTGTCGGCCATTGCGCTGAGATGAGGGTGGTCCGGTTCGATCGCAAGCGTAAGCCATGCCGAGCGCGCTTGTCACCCGGCTGCGCCCTCGCGAGCTTGCGCTCGTCGCCTCCTATGGGCGTGCAATTTCTGCACCGCCCGCGAGGTAAACGCTGCGACGCGACCCGTGAGGCACGCCGCAAGACATTGAATCGCCAGCACTTGCCGCGTGGTATGACAGTTGCAGCAGCATGCCTCGCCCGCGATCACCGGAGAGGTTCATGGCACAGCGCTCGACCCATTCCCGCAGCAACGGCCACGCCGGCCCCGATCCGGTGAAGCGCAAGCGGGCCGGACCTCACGCCGGCGGCCGCGCCGCCACCGAGCGCACCGAGGCGCGCCGCGGCGCGGCGCAGCGCGAGCCGTCGCCGCGCGCCGCCGCGGACAATGCGCTCACCGTGCTGCGCGCGGATCACGAGCGCGTCGCCGAGCTGTTCGCGCGCTTCGAGAAGCTCAAGTCCAACGGCGCGCAGAAGCAGCATCTTGCCGAGCGGATCTGCGACGAGCTCGAGATGCATGCGCGTGTCGAGGAAGAGCTGTTCTACCCGAGCGCGCGCGGGCTGATCGGCGACGACGAGACGATGACCGAGGCGATGGTCGAGCACGACTCGATGAAGCGCCTGATCGAGGACCTGCGGCGCATGAAGCCCGGCGACGAAAGGTACGACGCCACGGTGAAGGTGCTGGCCGAGTACGTGAAGCATCACGTGAAGGAAGAGCAGGACCAGATCTTCCCGAAGATTCGCGCGGCCGACATCGACCTCGTCGCGCTGGGGCGCGCGATCAAGACGCGCAAGCGCCAGCTGAAGGGCGACTCCGAAGGGCACGGCCTGCTGGGCCTCGCCGCGTTTCCGGGCATGATGATTCCCTGATCACGCGAGGCGAAGGAGGAAGGCGCATGGCACGAGCGTTGTGGAAGGGCGCGATCGTGTTCGGTCTCGTCAACATTCCCGTCGACCTGTATTCCGGCGCGCGCAGCAGCACGCTCGACCTCGACTGGATCGACAAGCGCGACATGTCGCCGGTCGGCTACCAGCGCATCAACAAGAAGACCGGCAAGCCCGTCGCCAACGACCAGATCGTCAAGGGCTACGAGTACTCGAAGGGCCGGTACGTGCTCCTCAACGACGAGGACTTCAAGCAGGCGAATCCCAAGGCGACGCAGACCGTCGACATCGTCGCGTTCGTCGACGGCGCCGACATCGACGCGCGCTATTTCGAGACGCCGTACCGCCTCGCACCGGGCAAGCGCGGCGAGAAGCCCTACGCGCTGCTGCGCGAGGCGCTTCGCGACACCGGCAAGGTCGGCATCGCCACCGTGGTCATCCGCAGCAAGCAGCACCTCGCCGCCGTGATGGTCAACGACAAGGCGCTGGTGCTCGAGATCCTGCGCTGGAACGACGAGCTGCTCGATCTCGACGAGTTCGCGCTTCCCGACGCGGGCAAGAAGTCGGTGAGCGAGAAGGAGCTCGACCTCGCCAAGCGGCTCGTCGCCGACATGACCGAGAAGTGGAAGCCCGAGCAGTACCACGACACCTACCGCGAGGACCTCGAGGCGCAGATCGAGCGCAAGGTGAAGGCGGGCAAGACCGAGGAGGTGACCGAGGCGCCGAAGGAGCGCGTGCAGGGCGGCGCGCAGGTCATCGACCTGATGGCGGCGTTGCGCCAAAGCCTCGAGAAGAAGCCCGCGCGGCGCAAGAGCGCGGGCGAAGAAACGCCGAAGACGAAGACGCGCACCCGCGCGACGACCAAGCGCACGTCGAGCCGCACGCACGCGACGGCGCGCAAGCGCGCGTGAGGCCGTAGCGATGCAGTCGCCGCTCGCGACGTATCGGCGCAAGCGCGACTTCGCGGCAACGCCCGAGCCGGGCCCGCGCGTGGCGCGGCGCAAGGCGAAAGGGCTCATCTTCGTGATCCAGCGCCATCAGGCGCGGCGGCTGCATTACGACTTTCGCCTCGAGCTCGACGGCGTGCTGAAGAGCTGGGCGGTGACGCGCGAGCCGACCGGCGCGGCCGGCGACAAGCGGCTCGCGGTGCACGTCGAGGACCATCCGGTCGCGTACGCCGGATTCCATGGTGACATCCCTGCAGGTCATTACGGCGCGGGACACGTGGAGATCTGGGACCGCGGGACGTGGGAGCCCGAAGGCGATCCGCACGATGGCTTGCGCAACGGGCATCTCGATTTCGCGCTGCACGGCAAGCGCCTGCGTGGCCGCTTCGTGCTCGTCCGCATGAAGGGCCGGGACGGCGACAAGCGCGACAACTGGCTGCTGATCCCGCGCAGCGACGCGCCTGCGCGAACGGCGGCACCGCGTGCGCGCAAGGCGGCCGCGAGCGCCCCGGCCACGGTCGCAGGCGTTGCCATCACGCACCCCGAGCGTCCGCTGCCGCAGGTGCCGGAGGCGACCAAGGCGGATCTCGCGCGCTACTACGCGACCGTGGCCGACGTGTTCCTGCCGCAGATCGCCGACCGCCCGCTCGCGCTGATCAAGTGTCCGGGCGGCGATTTCGGCAATTGCTTCTTCGCCAAGCACGCGGGGGATCCGCGGCGTGCGCGCGAGCGCCCCGCGGACGATCCACCGTACCTGCACCTCGCAACGCTCCGTGCCGCGATCGAAGCGGTACAGAACGGCGCCATCGAGTTCCACACGTGGGGCGTGCGCTTCCCGAGGCTCGATCGTCCTGATCGCCTCGTGCTCGATCTCGATCCCGACGGCGAGGTCGAGTGGGCGCGCTTCCGCGAGGCGGCCGAGCGCGTGCGCGACCTCCTCGATCGGCTCGAGCTCGCATGGTTCCTCAAGACGACCGGCGGCAAGGGGCTGCACTTCGTGCTCCCGCTCACGCGGCGCCATTCGTGGGACGAGGTCAAGACGTTCGCGGCGGCGATCGCGCGGCGCCTCGCCGCCGACGCGCCCGACATGTTCATCGCAACGGCGAGCAAGGCGCGGCGCAAGGGCCTCGTGTTCGTCGACTGGCTGCGCAACACCGATGGCGCCACGGCCGTCGCGGCGTATTCGCTGCGCGCGCGCCCCGGTCTGCCGGTGTCGATGCCGATCGAGTGGCGCGAGCTCGCGCAGGACGTGCGCGGCGCGTACTTCGACTGGCGCAACGTGCCGCGCCGCCTTGCCACGCGCAAGCGCGACCCGTGGGCGCAGTACGACGCGACGCGGCAGACGTTGCGCGCCTCCCTCCTTCGGGCCCTGTAAGTCTCGATTCACGCGCCACCCCACAACCTGCGCGATGGGCGCGCGCGTGGCTCCAGTGTTCGCGACGTACTTCCTTCGCCCGTGTGCGGGACCGCCTCAGTAGTGGCTGCCGTGGCCCGCCATGGGCGCCCGGCGAACGCGCACCTCCGGCTTGAGCGCCACCTTCCACGCCATGTCGGCGCGCTTGCCGGCCACGACGTCCACCGGCCGGCGCGTCGCATCCTCGCCGTCCTGCAGCTGCGGATGCCACACGCGCACCGTGTACGCGCGCGCGGGGACGTCGGCGATGGTCGCGCGTCCGTCGGCGTCGGTCTTGGCGAAGAACGGCGACTCGGACACGTAGATGTATCCGATCATCCAGTCGTGGATATTGCAGCCCAGCACGACGACGCCGGGCTTGTCGAAGAGCACCGGCGCGGCCGACTCGCCGGCGTACAGCGGCAGCTCGAAGCGCTTCGCCGGCGAGAACGAGTACACGTGGTGCCGCACGCTGTCCTTGTTCGGGAACGACACGGTCGATCCGACGAAGACGGGCTTCACCCGCGGCACGAACTCCTTGTCGATCTGGTCCAGATGCTCGGCGCGCGGGCGCGCGCCCGCCATGGCACTCGCGTCGTTCGGCACGGCCACCACGACGGCGTCGGGCACGGCGCGGCCTTCGTTGTCCGTCACCGTGACGGCCAGGCTTCCCGACTGCGCGCAGGCGACCGACGCGCAGAGGACAAGCGCGCCGGCGCACGTGCGTGAAAGCGGGATCATGCGTGTCAGTATCGATAGGCCCATGCGGCGCTCACGAGGTTGCTGCGGTATTCGAGTCCCTGCGCCGCGCGCGTGAGCGCGTACGCATAGACGACGTTGAACGATGACCGGTCGTCGATCGCGTACGACAGCGTTGCGCTCGCGGCCTGTGTGGTGCCGCGCAGCCGATAGTCGAAGAAATCGGGGCCGAAGGCGCGGCTCTCGGCGATCGCGTCGGACGCGAGGAAGATCGGCAGGTTGCGATGGGTCGTCGCCACGACATCGCCACGGCGGACGTTGTAACCGATGTCCGACTGCCAGCGATCGGACCACGCGTAACCCATGCGCGCGAACACGGCGTTGCCCTGCAGATTCCACACCGTGCCCGAGATGCCGGGCACCAGGTCCGGCGTTTCGCGGCTCGCGTAGCGCCGGTCGAAGACGTAGCCGATCGATGCGTCGAGCGATTCGGTGAAGCGACGCCCCGCCTCCACGCGCAGCTCGAGGCGACTGCTGTCGCGCACGTCCTCGCGATAGTCTTCGTACGAAAGCGTCGCGCTCGCGCCGAGCCACGGCTCGGTGAGGCCGACCCCGAGCTTGCGGCGCCACGCGAGCGTGCCGTCCACGGCGGCGTACGACAGGCGCGTGTAACGCGCGTACTGGCCGCCCCGCATCGTGACGCCGGCGTCGAGCGTGTCGAAATCGGTGAGGTCGCGGCGCCAGGTCCAGGCCGCATGCGCATCGACGTACGAATCGTGCAGAACGTCCTCGGGCAGCTGCCCGCGCGTGACGTTACTGTCGTGCGCGATCTCGACGCCCGCGTCGAACGTCTGCGCGCGCGCGAGCGCCGCGGCGCACACGAGCGCGAGCGCAGCGGCGCGCGAAGCGGCTGCGCTGCGACGTCGGGTCGACGCCGGTCGGGCCCACACGACATTGCGCCTTGCAAAGGGAAAATGCAGCGGCGATGCAGGCTCCATGCCAGTGTGGGCCGCAAGGGGGCCCCTCCTCCGACGAGCGGCCTGCGCGGCCGGACCCGCCACGCCGTTAATGCCGGAAGAGCCCGCGCGTGGACGCACGCGCGGAGCGGCGCTTTGCGACGTTGCGCGACCTTTCGACCCGAGCCGACATCCTTTCATTTACGCCATGAGCACCCCGGGCTCATCGTCCGCGCCACCCGCGCCCCCACGGCTGCGCAGCCTGCAGAGCCGCATCGTGGCGCTGTTCGTGGTGCTGATGCTGATCGTCCAGGGCGGCGGCTTCCTGCTGATCAGCACCGCCGGCGTCGCCGGGGCGCGGCACACGGTCGCAGACGAGCTCGCGACCGGCGAGCGCGTCTTCCTGCGCGTGCTCGACCAGAGCGCGCAGCGCCTCGTGCAGGGCGCCCGCGTGCTGTCGGCCGACTTCGCGTTCCGCGAGGCGATCTCGACCGGCGACCGCGAGACGATCGTCTCGGTCCTGCGCAATCACGGTGACCGCATCGACGCGACGTACATGACGCTGATCGGCCTCGACCGCCGCGTGGTGGCCGACACGCTCGATCCCGCAGCGGAGGGACGGCCGTTCGCGTTCCAGCGGCTGATCGCGCAGGCCGAGCGCGACGGCAAGGCCGTCGCGATGATCGGCGTCGGCACGAACCTCTACCAGGTCGTGCTCGTGCCGGTCCTCGCGCCGGTGCCGATCGCGTGGGTCGCGATGGGATTCGGCGTGAACGACACGTTCATGCAGGACCTGCGCCGCTTGACCGGCCTCGACGTGTCGTTCGCCACGCGGCCGCCGAACGGCATGTGGGCGCTGCCCGCGAGCACGCTGCCCGTGTCGCTGCGGCCGAAGCTCCTCGAGGAAATCGCGGCCTCGCGCGTGAGCTCCGACGAGGCGACCACCATGAGCGCGGGTGGCGACGAATACCTGTCGCGCACGCTGACGCTTCCCGCCCGCCAGGACGAAGCCGTGGTCGCCGTGCTGCAGCAGCCGCTGGAGGGCGCGCTCGCGTCGTTCCGCCGCCTGCAGCGCGAGCTTGCCGCGTTCTCCATCGCGAGCATCGTCGTTGCGGTGGTAATGAGCATCGTGATGGCACGCGGCATCGCGCGTCCCGTGCAGCAGCTCGCGCAGGTCGCGCGGCGCATCGCGTCCGGCGATTACACGGCGCAGACGCCGCCACCCGGGCCCGACGAGATCGGCGAGCTCGCCAACGCTTTCCGCTCGATGCAGGACGGCCTCGCCGCGCGCGAGAGCCAGATCATGGATCTCGCCTATCGCGACACGCTCACCGGCCTTCCGAACCGGGCGCTGTTCCTCGATCGCCTCCAGCAGGCGCTGCGGATGGCGCCCCGGATGAACGCCGCGGTCAGCGTGCTGCTGATGGACGTCGACCATTTCAAGTACGTCAACGACACGCTCGGACACCAGATCGGCGATCTCCTGCTGCGCGAGGTCGCGGAGCGGCTTTCGCGCATCGTGCGGCGCGAGTCCGATACCGTCGCGCGGCTCGGCGGAGACGAGTTCGTGGTGCTGCTGCCGTCGGACAACGTCGACGGCGCGCGCCGTGTCGCGCGCAACATCCAGAAGGCGCTCGAGGCGCCCATGAGCCTCGACGGCCACGTGGTCGACTGCCGGGTCAGCATCGGCGTGGCGAGCTACCCCGATCATGGCGACAGCGCGACGACGCTCATGCGCCGTGCCGACGTCGCCATGTACACCGCGAAGCGCCTGAGCAACGGCCTCGCCGTGTACGACGACCGCGACGACGAGGACAGCCGCGCGCGCCTGTCCCTGATGGGCGAGCTGCGCAACGCCGTCGACCACGGCGAGCTGACGCTGCACTATCAACCCAAGGTGCACCTCTCGGATCCGCGCGAGCTGCACGTCGAGGCGCTGGTGCGCTGGCAGCATCCGGTGCGCGGCCTCGTGCCGCCTTCCGAATTCATCCCGTTCGCCGAGCAGACCGGCTTCATCCGCGCGATCACGCAGTGGGTGCTCGCGACCGCGGTGCGCCAGTGCGCGCAATGGCGCCGCGAGGGGCTGCGCATGCACGTCTCGGTGAACATCTCCGCGCGCGACCTCCTGAACAGCGAGCTCGTCGAGCGCTTCGGCGAGCTTCTGGCGGAGCACGGCTGCCACGCCGCGTGGATCGGCCTCGAGATCACCGAGAGCGCGATCCTCGACGATCCCGGCCACGCGCTGCGCAATCTCGAGCGCCTGCACGCCCTCGGGTGCCGCATCTCGATCGACGACTACGGCACCGGCTATTCGTCGCTCGCGTACCTGAAGCGCCTGCCGGTGAACGAGCTCAAGATCGACCGCTCGTTCGTCATGGGCATGGTGACCGATGCGAGCGACGCCGTGATCGTGCGCTCGACCATCGACCTCGCGCACAACATGGGCCTTGCCGTGGTCGCCGAAGGCGTGGAGGACGAGGCGACGCTGCGCCGGCTGCGCGAGCTCGGCTGCGACATGGTGCAGGGCTACCTGCTGAGCCGCCCCGTTTGCGCGGACGACATCGTGAAATGGATGCGCGCGAGCAGCTATACGCGCACCGCCGAGGTGACCGAGCTGCGCCGCGTCGTGTAGGTACAATCCCGTCGTCGCGTCGCACCGACGCCCGCACGACAAGGTCTGCAATGCACCTGCTCCGCTCGACGGCGCGCTTCGCGCTGATGCTCGTCTGTCTCCTCGCGCCGATCGCCGTCTGGGCGCAGGCATGGCCGCAGCGGCCGGTGAAGATCGTCGTGCCGAGCCCGCCCGGCGACGGGTCCGACGCCGTCGCCCGCGCCATTGCGGACAAGCTCGCGATCGCGCTCGGCCAGCCGTTCGTGGTCGAGAACAAGCCGGGCGCCGGCGGCGTCATCGGCAGCAGCGAGGCGGCGCACGCGCCGCACGACGGCTACACGCTCATCATGGGCAACGCCGGATCGCACGGCATCAACGCCGCCGTGTACACCAAGCTCAACTACGATCCGGTGCGCGACTTCACGCCGGTGACACTGATCGCCGAGTCGCCCAACGTGCTGGTCGCGAACCCCGATGCGCCCTTCAAGTCGGTGCAGGAGCTCATCGCCGCGGCCAAGGCGCGCCCGGGGAAGATCGACTTCGCATCCGGCGGACAGGGCTCCTCGGCGCACATGTCGATGGAGCTCTTCAAGTACCTCACGCACACCGATCTCAATCACATCCCGTACAAGGGTGCGACACCGGCGCTCACCGACATCATCGCGGGCACGGTACCGGTCGGCTTCTTCAACCTGCCGCCCGCGATGGGTCACATCAAGTCGGGCAAGGTGCGCGCGCTCGCCGTGACGACGTCGAAGCGCTGGAGCGCGCTGCCCGACGTGCCGACGGTGGCCGAAGCCGGCGTGCCGGGCTTCGAGACGGTGGCGTGGTTCGGCTTGCTCGCGCCGGCCGGGACGCCGCATGATGTGATCGATCGCCTTGCCGCGGAGGTGCAGAAGATCGTGAAGATGCCCGACGTGCGCGCGCGCATCGAGGCCACCGGCGCGCAGGCCGTGGGCAGCACGCCGGCGGAGTTCGCGAAGCGCATCCACGACGACGTCGACAAATGGAAGCGCGTCGCCGCCGCGGCGAAGGTGCAGATCGACTGATGGCCACGGCTCGGCCGCTCGAGCGCATCGTCTTCGCCGGCGCGCATGCGACGGTGGGCGAATGGCGCTGCGACCGGGGGCGCGCCGATTTTCGCGACACCGGCCCGATCGAGCATCATCTCGTCGCGTTCGCGCGCACGAGCGTGCGCATCCGTCACGAGGGTGGACGACCGTTCGTGGCGGACGCCGCGGTATTCAGCGTGTACAACCGCGGCCAGCGCTACACGCGCGAGCCGGTGCATCCGCGCGGGGATCATTGCGACTGGTGGGGTGTCGACGCCGACACCGCGCGCGCGATCGCACGCGAGGTCGATCCGCATGCGGCGCACGAGTCGGATCGTCCTTTCCGCTTCGACTGCGGCCCGGCCGACGCGGCGCTGTACCTCGACCAGCGCGCGCTGCTCGAGCGCATGCGCGCCGGCGAGGTCGATGCGCTCGAAGCCGAGGAAGCGGCGATGGCCATCATCGCGCGCGCGCTCGTCGCCGCGCGTGGCGGACCTCTGCATGCGCGCGCAGCGCGGCCCGCGCACCGCGAGCTCGCGCAGGCGAGCGTCGCCTTCGTCGGCGCGAGGCTCGCGGAAACGTTGACGTTGTCGACCATTGCGCGCGCACTCGGCGTCACGCCGTTCCATCTGTGCCGCGTGTTCCATGCCGAGACCGGCATGCCGCTGCATCGCTACGTCACGCGCCTGCGCCTTTGCGCAGCGCTCGAGGACATCACGGAGCCCGACGCGGACCTTTGCCGCATCGGCCTCGACGCGGGCTTCTGCAGTCACAGCCATTTCACGTCGGCATTCCGGCGCGAGCTCGGCGTGACGCCCTCCGCGTGGCGCGCTACGGCGCGCGGCGCGTGTAGATCAGGTCGTAGTTCGTCGTCCAGGTCGCGCCCCCGTCGACCGACGACTCGCTGAGCTGCCGCACCCGATCGGGCGCGAGCCGGAAGAAGCCGAGCCGCGTGGGTACGCGCGCCGGCTGGTCCTCGCCGCCCGGCACTTCGCCCGTCATCAGCATGTTCCCCGTCGCATCGGGGTTGCCGCGATATTCGTGCAGGCCGCCGCTCGAATCGACCCACGTCTGGAACCACGCCTTGCGCGAAGCATCGTAGATGTTGAAGCTGCTCCCCGCCCCGCCGGCCGCGGAGCGCCAGTGCTCCTGGACCACGCAGCCGTCGTACTCCAGCGTGATGACGTTCTCGGATGCGGGCGAATCGGGCGCGGCACCGCTCGGCCGCACGTCCCAGGTGCCGACCCAAAAGTCGAACTCGCGGTAGTGCGCGTCGTGCCGGCAGGGCGCGATCGCGCGCTCGAAGCGCTCGACGAACGCGGCGAAGCGCGCATCGCCGCGCAGCGGCTGGAGCAACGGCTCCGTCGCGGGTTGCGTCGCGGGCGCGAGGCCGCGCTCGACCGCGAGGTCGAGCTGCGTGAAGGCGGCGTCCGTTTCGCCGCGCTGCGCGAGCAGGCCCGCGCGTCGATACGCGAGCGCGCCGGGCGCGACGCCGAGCTTCTCCGCCTTGTCGAAGTGCTCTTTCGCCGCGTCGAAGCGGCGAGTCTCCGTCAACGCGGTGCCGAGCCGCAGCTCGGCCATCGCATCGCGAGGATTGGCCTCGAGGCGCTGCTCGAGCGCAGCGATGGCGTCGTCGAGCCGATGCTCGGCGAGCGCTCGCTCGATGTCGCTCCACGTGGCGCCCCGTGCGACGCCGCACGCGAGCACGATTGCGAACACCGGCCATCGAACCACACGCCGCATGGCGATCCTCCCGCGGCGCACTGTAGGCGCGCGCGCGGGATGCCGCTATCACGAAATTGCTCGAACCGCTATCGCCTTCAAATTGCTCGAAGCGCTCTCGCCCTCAGGGCTGGAGCGTCCACTTGCCGTTCTCGATCCGCGTCATCACACGAGCCCGCGCGTCGAGGCCGAGGTGATCGGTCTTCGACATGTTCACGACACCGTTGCTCACCTCGAGGTTGCGCGTCGCCTCGAGCGCGTCGCGCAGCGCGCGGCGGAATTCCACCGTGCCCGGCTGCGCGGTCTTCAGCGCGGCGGGAATCGCGTTCGCGAGCTCGAGGCACGCGTCCCACGTGTACGACCCGAACGCCGAGACGCTGCCGGCGCCGTACGACGACTCGTACAGCGCGGTGTACTCCAGCGCGCGCTTCTTCGCGGGATGCGAATCGGGAAGCTGGCCCGCGACGATGACCGGGCTCGCCGGCACGAACATGCCTTCGACGTCCTTGCCGCCGACGCGCAGGAAGTCGTTGTTCGCGACCCCGTGGTTGAGGTACACGCGGCCCTTGTAGCCACGCTCGACCAGCGTGGTCGCGGGAAGCGCTGCCGGCGTGCCCGAGGCGCCGATGACGATCGCGTCGGGGCGCGCGCTGATGAGCTTCAGCACCTGGCCCACCACGCTCGTGTCCTTGGGCGCGAAGCGCTCGTTGGCGACGAGCGGGATGTTGCGGCCCTTGGCCGCCTTGTCGATCTCGGCGAAGAACGCTTCGCCGAGCGCGTCGGAGAAGCCGATATAGCCGAGCGTCTTCACGCCGTGGGCGCTCGCGTGCTCGAGGATCGCGCCGGCCATCATCACGTCGGTCTGCGGCGTCTTGAACGACCACGCCTTCTTCGCGTCGACCGGCTCGATGATGCGCACCGACGAGGCGAGCGAGATCGCCGGCGTCTCGCCGTCGGCGAACACGTCGATCATGCCGAGCGAGTTCGGCGTCGTGGTGGATCCGATGAGCGCGTCGACCTTGCTCTCGCCCATGAGCTTGCGCGTGTTCTGGACGGCGGTCGTCGTGTCCGACGCGTCGTCCAGCACGATGTACTCGATCGACTTGCCGCCCGCGGTCTTCGGGCACATCGGTATCGTGTTGCGCTCGGGAATGCCGAGCGACGCCGCCGGACCGGTGGCCGACACGGTCACGCCGATCCGGACCTGCGCGGCTGCGGTCGCGGTGGCGAGCACGAGCGCGCCGAAGAGCGCGCAACGGACGAATGAACGGCCCATCGTGATCCTCCTGGTGATGTTCGCTCGGCCGGATTCTAGGCCACCTCGCGCACCGGTGGCCGCGCACCGCGGTTGAGCGTACGATGCCCGATACCGCCTCACCGGGCGCGATCCCATGAGCGCTGCCCGCATTGCCGTGCTGCTGCTGCTCGCGTGTGCGCTGGTCGCATGGTCGGGCGCGCTCGCCGCGCAGGCCGCGTCCGGCACGCCGGCCGGTGCGCTGCGCGCGCGCTACGCGCAGCTCGAGGATCGCCTGAACGACAGCGCCTTCGGCCTCGCGCTGTACGTCGATTCCGAGCAGCTTCCGCAGCGTCTCGCCGGCGATCTGTATGGCGTCGTCAACGAGCCGTTCACCACGGTGCGAGGGACGCTTTCCGACCGGCCTCACTGGTGCGAGCTGCTGCTCCTGCACATCAACGTGAAGGATTGCCGCAGTGCCAACGTGGAGCGGCAGGACGGCATCGTCGTGTCGCTCGGGGGCAAGAACGACGTCAGCGGGGACGGCGGTGCCGAGCTCGACTATCGCTTCCGGCTCGCGGCCTCGACGCCGGACTACCTGGACGTCGTGCTGTCCGCGGACAAGGGCCCGTACGGCACGACGGACCACCGCATCGCGCTCGAGGCGACGCCGCTGTCGCCGACGCGCACGTTCATCCACCTGGCGTACTCGCACGGTTACGGTCCCGTCGCGCGGCTGGCGCTCGCCGCGTATCTCAACACCGTCGGGCGGGACAAGGTCGGGTTCACGGTGGTGTCGCGCGCACCGAACGGCGAACCGGTCTACGTCGGCGGCGTGCGCGGCATCGTGGAGCGCAACTGCATGCGCTATTTCCTCGCGGTCATCGCGTACGTGCGCGGCGCCACCGCGCCGCCCGACCAGCGCCTCGCGAAGCGCCTCTCCGACTGGTTCGACCTCACCGAGCGCTATCCGCGCCAGCTGCACGAGGTGACACGCGGGCAATATTTCGACACCAAGCTGCAGGAATACCGGCGCATCGTCCGCCCGGTCCCCGACCCGCAGGCGGCACGCTAGCGCGCTAGCTGTTCAACCGCACCGGCAGGTGCAGGAACCCGCGGAAGCGTGCGCGTCCGCCACGGGTCGGCTCCGCCGCGAGCTCGAAGCGCGGGAACCGCGCGAGGAAGCGTCCGATCGCGACGCGACCTTCCAGCCGCGCGAGATTGAGGCCGGCACACGTATGGATGCCGAACGCGAAGGCAATGTGGCGATTGGGGTCACGCGCGATGTCGAGCGTGTCCGGGTCCGCGAACTGTGCAGGATCGCGGTTGGCACCGCCGACGCAGATGGTGATGCGCGTGTCGGCGGGCAGCTCGGTGCCGGCGACGACGCACGGTTCGGTCGAGATCCGGTTGCCGAGCTGCACGGGGCTGTCGAAGCGCAGGAATTCCTCGACCGCGGTGCCGATGCGTGACGGCTCGCGCGCCAGCCGGTCGCGCGCATCGCCCCACTGCGTGAGGGCGTGGAGCGCGTTGCCGATGAGATTGGTGGTCGTCTCGTGCCCCGCATTGAGCAGGAAGATGCATTGGTGCAGCAGCTCCATCTCGCTGAGCGGCGGCTCGTCGGGATCACCAAAGATGAGGCGCGTGAGCACGTCGGTGTCCGGATCGCCCGGCCGCCGCCGGCGCGCGTCGATCAGCCCCCGCAGGTATGCGCAGAAGTCGCTCACCGCGTCGTTGCCGGCGCGCGCGCGCTCGGGTGTGAGCACGGGCTCGAGCGCGCCGAGGATCGCGAGCGACCAGTCGCGCAGCGGCCCGCGCTCGTCGTGCGGCACGCGCAGCAGGTTGCCGATGATCTCGATGGGAATCGTGCCCGCATAGCGATCAATGAGGTCGGCTTCGCCGCGCGCGGCGAGATCGTCGAGCAGCCCGTCGACCAGCGACACGAGGCCCGGCTCCATCGCGGCGATGTGCCGCTGCGACAGCGCGCCGACGATCGCGCGGCGAACCCGCGAGTGCACGGGCGGGTCGCTGAAGACCAAGCTGGTCGTGTGGTGCTCCAGCAGCGGCGACGGGCCGAACTTCGGCCCGAATTCCTTCTTCTTGTCCGAGCTGAAGCGCCTGTGGTCCCGGTACACGGGCAGGACGTCCTCGTGCCGCGTGAGGAACCACGACCCGTCGGGCATCCGCTTGACCGGCGCGTGCTCGCGCAGCGCGCGATAGTACGGGTACGGATCCGCGTAGTAATCGTCCGCGGCGTGCGCGAGGTCGAACGACGCGGCGATGGTGCGCGCCTCGTCCGGCGCGAAGGCACGCGTGCGTGAGCGGGGCGCGATCGCCGTGTTCATGGCCGTGGAGCAAGTATGGCACGCAGCGCCCGGGGCGCGTGGTGGCCTGCGGCTATCATTCGCCCGCCATGGCGTTCGAGCTCTTCCTCGCGCTCTGCGCGCTCATCGTCGGCGTGCTGCTGTTCCTGGTGCTGTTCGAGCCGGGTCTTCGCTATCGCATCGTCACGCCGCTGCCGCACGCCAGCGTGGAAGGCTTCCTGCAATTGATCGGCTCGGTGACCGATTCGCCGGTACGCCACGCGCGCGAGGTCGAAGTGCTCACGGATGGCCCGGCGTTCTACGAGGCCGAGCTCGCCGCGATCCGCGCGGCGCGGAGCAGCGTGCACATCGTCGCCTTCATCTTCCACCCGAGCGCGATCGGCGACCGCTTCCTCGCGGCGCTCACCGAGCGTGCGGCGGCCGGCGTCGCGGTACGGGTCGTGGTGGACGCGATCGGCAGCTTTCCGACACCCGACCGCTATTTCGACGCGCTTCGCGTCGCGGGCGGGCACGTGTCGTGGTATCAGCCGCTGCGCTGGTACACGCTGAAGCGGCTCAACAACCGCACGCACCGCGAGATCGTGGTCGTGGATGGCGAGGTGGGCTTCGTCGGCGGCGCCGGCATAGCGTCGCACTGGTTGCGGCCCGACGCGCCGCGCGACGCGTGGCGCGACACGATGCTGCGCGTGCGCGGCAGCCTCGTCGCGGGACTGCAGACCGCGTTCGTGGAGAACTGGGTCGAGGCGAACGACGAGCTCCTCGTCGACCCGGCGCTGTTCGCGAT
The DNA here is from genome assembly GCA_035493035.1 of Casimicrobiaceae bacterium. GTDB lineage: Bacteria > Pseudomonadota > Gammaproteobacteria > Burkholderiales > Casimicrobiaceae > VBCG01. The sequence goes on from DATJIS010000050.1 coordinate 24,290, forward strand.
GAACGACGATGCGCCGGGATCCATCCCGGGGCTGGTGGCGATCGGCACGCCCTCACCGGCGCGCTCGTCGCCCGCCCGCATCCTGTTCCAGCTGCTCCTCGCCGGGGCGCGTGACTCGATCGACATCAACTCGCCGTATTTCCTGCCCGACCCGGGCGCGCGGCGCGAGCTGATCGGCGCCGTGGCGCGCGGCGTGCGCGTGCGCGTGATCACGCCCGGCAGGCTCAACAACCACTACCTCGCGCGCCTCGCGAGCCGGCGCCGCTACGGTGAGCTGCTCGAGGCCGGCGTGGAGATCCACGAGTACGAGCCGCGCATGATCCACGCGAAGATCATGATCGTCGACGGCGAATGGTCGGTCGTGGGCTCGACGAACTTCGACAGCCGCTCGTTCGATCTCAACGACGAGATCAACCTGCTGGTAGCCGATCGCATGCTCGCCGCGGACCTCATGCGGGACTTCGAGGCCGACCGGGCGCAGAGCCGCCGCATCACCCTCGCGGATTGGCGCCGCCGTCCGCTGCACGAACGGGCGCTGGCCACGCTCGGCCTGCTGCTCGAGCGCCAGGAATAGCGACCCTCAGACGGTCTGCCGACGCTTCTGCTCGACCGCGTGCTCGAGGATCTCGACCGCCTGGCGCATGCCGTCGAGGTTCGGGTCGATCGCGAGCGCCCGCCGCGCGTATTCGAGCGCGCGCTCGTACGAGCCCATGTGCGCATAGATCTGCGCGTAGCCGGAAAGGGCTCCGAAGTGATTGGGATTCCGCTTCATCACCTCGTCGCAGTCGGCGAGCGATCGGCGGAAGTCGCCGATCAAAAAGTACAGCGTCGCGCGCTTGTTCCACGCCTCGGCGAACGCGGGCTTGCGCTCGATGATGCGCGTGAAGGTCGCGATCGCGTGCTCGACGTCGCCGGATGCCATCTCGTCGACGCCGCGCCGATACAGCGCGTCGATGGCGTCGTCGCCCGAGCGCGACCAGATGCGCCAGATCGCCTGCTCCGCCTCGGTGCGCACGTCGGCGTCGGTATCGCGCAGCGACGCGAGCAGCGGCGTCACGTCCTTCATGGTGCCGGCCTCGGCGAGCCGGGCGACCGCCGCATGGCGCTCGCGCACGTCGTCGCTCGCGAGCGCGCGCACGGCGTCCTCGGTGGTGAGGGCCTGCGCCGCCGCTGCGCCCGGGCCGGCGAGCAGCGCGGCGACAGCCACGGCTGCGATGAAGGCGCGCATGCGCCATCGTAACGCGTGCCGGCCGCGCCGGCGCAAGCCCCGCTGTCCGGACAGGCTAAACTTCGTCGCGACGGCCCGCGTCGAGGCCGTGCTCACACGAGGAGTCGTTCCATGTCCCCTGGCGTGTCGCTGGCATCCGGATTCGGGCGTGTCGCCTGTGCCGCCGTGGCCGTCATGGCGGCCTGCGTCGCGCGCGCGGAGACCGTCGAGCTCACGTTCGCCAACTGGGCCGCGGCGGAGGGAACCACGCGTCCTGCGATCGAGCAGGTCATCAAGGACTTCGAGGCCGCGCACCCGGACATTCGAATCAAGAGCGAGGCCATCTCGTTCACGGAGATCGCTCGGCAGCTCGTGCTGCGGGTGCGGTCGGGCAATCCGCCCGACGTCGCGCAGGTCGCCGGCAACGACACGATCCTCGTCGCGCTCACCGGCAAGCTCGAGCCGCTCGACAGCTTCGTGACAGGCGACGTCAAGGCCGCGCTCAAGCCCGGCTCGCTCGACGCGCTCCGCTACAAGAACCAGCTCATCGCCTTCCCGTGGACCCAGGCGCCGGCGGGGCTGTGGTACGACAAGGCGTTGCTGCAGAAGGCCGGCCTCGATCCGGAGAATCCGCCGAAGACGATCGACGCGCTCATGAACGCGCTCGCCGCGGTCAAGCGCTCGCAGCCCGACGTGATTCCGCTCGGCCTCGACACGACCAACCGGCCGTTCGCGATGCAGTCCAACTGGCCGTGGATGCAGACGTTCGGCGCGACGCCGATCGGCGAGGGTGCCAGGGGCGCCGACACGCCGCAGATGAAGGCGTATCTCACGTGGATGCGCGAGCTCGCGCAGAAAGGCTATATCGATCCGGGCCGCAAGATCGGCGAGTTCCGCCCGCTCGCGGCGCAGGACAAGGTGGCCTTCCTCTGGGACCAGGTGCTGCTGCAGGGCGTCATCCAGTCCGCGAACAAGATGTCCGACGCCGACTTCTACAAGCGCTGGGGCGTCACGGCGCTGCCGACCGGTCCGAGCGGCAAGTCGTACACGTTCGAGGGCGGTCATCAGCTCGTGATGTTCGCCGACAGCAAGCACAAGCAGGCGGCCTGGACGTTCATCCAGTACCTGGCCACGTCGCCGGCCGCGCTGCGCGCGTACACGCTCGGGCCTGGCGCATCGCTGCCGCCGCTCGCCAAGCTGCCCGACGCGGAGCTCGCGCGCAAGCTCGACACGCCGGTGATCGACGCCTTCGCCACCAAGATCATCCCGACCATCTCGCCGCCGCCCTTCGGCGCGTCGTTCGCGAGTGGATCGACGGCGGTGATGGCCGGCGTGCAGCAGGCGGTCACCGGGACGGAGCCGATCGACGCGATCGCGAAGTCGATCCAGCAACAGCTCGCGAAGTAGTGGCCGCCGGGCGTCGGCCGCCGGGGGCGGAGCCCTGGCTCGACTGGATGGTGCTGCCGACGGTCGGCGTGCTCGCCGTCGTCGTGGGCTATCCGGTCGTCTACACGCTGGTGCTGTCGGCGCAGCACTACAACTTCCTCGAGCCGGAACCGGCTCGCTTCATCGGGGCGGCGAACTACGCGCAGCTCGTCGCCGATCGCATCTTCTGGCAGGCGCTCGGCAACACGGCGATCTACACGTTCGGCAGCGTGCTCGCCGCGGCGCTGCTCGGCCTCGTCCTCGCGCTGCTGGTCGAGACGTACGCGAGCCCGCGCATGCGCCTCGTGCGCGCGCTGCTCCTCACGCCGTGGGCGGTGCCGTTCGTGGTGACGGCGTTCCTGTTCCGCTACATGTACCTGCAGAACGGCGGCGTCGTGAACGCCGTGCTGCTCCACGCCGGCATCGTGCGCGCGCCCGTCGCGTGGCTCAACAATGCGTCGCTCGCGCTGCCGTCGGTCATGGTCGCCAACGTATGGACGATGACGCCGTTCTTCTTCCTTCTGCTGTCGGCGGCGCTGGCCGGCATCCCGAACGAGGTGATCGAGTCGGCGCGCGTCGATCGCGCGCGCGGCATGAGCATGATCGTCGGCATCAAGCTGCCGTTCCTGCGCAGCGCGCTGCTCGTCGGCAGCCTGCTGATGGTGATCTCCAACTTCAACGACTTCGCCAAGATCTGGGCGACGACGCAGGGCGGCCCGGGCTACGCGACGACCACGCTGGTGGTCTATGTGTACCGGCTCGCGTTCGAGAACTTCCAGTTCGGCTACGCGTCCGCGATGGGCGTCGTGTGGCTGCTGCTGTTGATGGGCTTCGCCGTCGCGTATCTGCGCGCGCTGCGCCTGCGATGAGAGCCTCGAGGATCGTGCAGGCGATCGCGCTGGGCCTCGCGCTCGCGTGGAGCCTCGCGCCGATCTACTGGATGCTCGCCACGTCGTTCAAGAACGAGCTCGAGGCCTCGGCGCTCGATCCCACGCTGTGGCCGCACGCCGCGACGCTCGACAACTATCGCGGGCTCGTCGGCGGCACGCTGCCCTTCCCGACGTTCTTCGTGAACACGGTGGTCACGTGCCTCGCGACGGCCGCGGTCGCGGTCGCCATTGCGCTGCCGGCCGCCTACGCGCTGTCGCGCGCGCGCTTCCGCTCCCGCGGCGCGGTGGCGTACGGCATCCTGGTGTCCCGCATGCTGCCCCTCGTCGTGCTGCTCGCGCCGCTGTATCTGCTGCTCCTGCATGCGCATCTGCTCGATTCGAACCTGGGTCTCGTCGTCGGCTTCACGACGTTCGGGCTGCCATTCGCGGTGTGGATGCTCAAGACCTTCATCGACGCCGTGCCGATCGAGATCGAGGAATCGGCGCGTGTCGACGGTTACCCGCGCTGGCAGATCCTGCTGCGGGTCGTGGTGCCGTTGATCCTGCCCGGCGTTCTCACGACCGCGACGTTCGTGTTCATGGACGCGTGGAACAATCTCATCTTCCCGCTGAGCTTCATGACGACCCTCGAGAAGCAGACGCTGCCCGCGGCGCTGGTCGTGAGCTTCACCGGCCAGTTCAAGACCGACTGGGGCGGCATGATGGCCGCGGCGACCGTGACGACGCTGCCGTTGATGGTTGCGTTCTTCGCGGTGCAGCGCTCGATGGTGCGCGGCCTGACCGCCGGGGCGGTGGCCGGTGTCTGAGAACGGACCGCGCTAGCATGGCCCGCATTTCCCTTCGCAACGTCGGGAAGCGCTACGACGACGTCGTCGCCCTGGCCGAGTGCAATCTCGAGATCGCCGACCGCGAGTTCGTCGTCCTGGTCGGGCCATCCGGCTCGGGCAAGACGACGCTGCTGCGCATCATCGCGGGGCTCGAGCACATGAGCGCGGGCGACGTGTGGTTCGACGAGCGGCGGGTGAACGATGTCGACGTCGGCGACCGCGACATCGCCATGGTGTTCCAGAACTACGGGCTGTATCCGCACATGTCCGTGTACGACAACATGGCGTTCGGCCTGCGGCGGCGCAAGCTCGCGCCCGCGGACATCGACGCCCGCGTGCGGCGCACGGCGCAGCTGCTCGACATCGCGCCGCTGCTCGCGCGCCGGCCACGCCAGCTCTCGGGCGGTCAGCGCCAGCGCGTGGCACTCGGCCGCGCCATCGTGCGCGACCCCGCCGTGTTCCTGCTCGACGAGCCGCTGTCGAACCTCGACGCGCACCTGCGGGTGCAGATGCGCGCCGAGATCCTCAAGGTGCATCGCGCGGTAACCGCCACGGCGGTGTACGTGACGCACGACCAGGTCGAGGCGCTCACCATGGGCGACCGCATCGTCGTGATGCACCAGGGCCGCATCCAGCAGGTCGGGACACCCGCCGAGCTCTACGACAACCCCGTGAATCGCTTCGTGGCGGGGTTCATCGGCACGCCGGCGATGGGATTCATCGAATGCTCGGTGGAGCGCACCGGCAACGAGGTCGCGCTGCGCGCGGGCGACGCGCGCGTCGGGCTTGCGCCGCAACGCGCGCAGGCCGTCGATCGGGCGTCCACCGTCGTGGTCGGGGTGCGGCCCGAACGGCTGTCGCTCGTGGACGACGCGTCCGCGCACGCCGACACGCTCACCGTGCGCGGCGTCGTACAGGTGGTCGAGATGCTGGGGTCGGAGCAGTACGTGCACGTCGAAGTGCCGGCCGGCATGCTCACGGCGCGCGTCACGCGCGATCGTCCCGTGAAGCCGGAGGAGATCGTGACGCTGCGGGCCGCCGCCCGGCATCTTCACCTGTTCGACGCGGCGACCGGCGCCGCGCTGACCGCGCCCGTGCGCGGTGAAATATGATGTCGAGCGCAGGGGACCTCGTCTTTCGCCAGGAGGCATCATGCTCCGAATCGTCGTTCGCACGCTGGCCGCGCTCGCAATCCTCTTCGCGGTCGGCGCCGCCGCTCAGGACTACCCGACCCACCCGGTGAAGATCGTCGTGCCGTTCGCGGCCGGCGGGCCGGCGGACGTGTACGCGCGCTACCTCGCGCAGCGCCTGCAGGAGGACCTCAACCAGCCGTTCGTGATCGAGGATCGCCCGGGCGGCGGCTCCATCGTCGGCACCGACTACGTCGCGAAGAGCGCGCCCGACGGCTACACGCTGCTGCTGATGTCGAACACGCACACGGTGAACGAGTCGCTGATGCCGAACAAGCCGTTCGAGCTCATGCGCGATTTCGTCGCCGTGGCGCCGATCAATTATTCGGACCTGGTGCTGGTGGTCGGTCCATCGCTCAAGGTCGGCACGCTGGGCGAGCTCATGGCCGTCGCCAAGGCGAACCCGGGCAAGCTCAATTACGCGTCCTCGGGCCCGGGCACGCCGTACCACATGGCGGGCGAGCTTTTCAAAGCGATGGCGGGCCTCAATATCGTGCACGTGCCGTACAAGGAGAGCTCGGGCGCGCGCACCGGCGTGCTCGGCGGGCAGGTGGAGATGATGTTCGACGCCGTGACGGTGATGAACGAGCACGTGAAGGCCGGCAAGGTCAAGGCCCTCGCCACCACGGGCGCCACGCGCTCCGCGGTCATGCCGGACGTCCCCACGATGAGCGAGGCCGGCGTGCCCGGCTACGAAGCCGTGATCTGGCTCGGGCTCATGGCCCCGAAGGGCACGCCACCCGCCGTCGTGAGCCGCCTCAACGCCGAGGTGACGAAGATCGTCGGGCGGCCCGAGGTCAAGGCGGAGTGGGCGCGCCAGGGCGCCACCGCCATGGCGATGACACCCGAGGCGTTCACCAAGTACCTGAACGACGACATCGTGAAGTGGCAACGCATCGTGCGTGTCTCGGGAGCGAAGCCGGACCAGTGAGATGAAGGGCAATCGAATGACGGCGCGGCTGCGCACGCGCTGGGTGAGGGTCGCGGCAGTGGCGGGCGTGAGCGCGGCGCTGGCCGCCGCGGGCTGCGCGCAGCTCGCCGAAAAGGAGCGCGAGCTCACGTTCCGCGTGATGCCCGGCGAGGCGAGCTGGTTCAGCGGGCTTCCGGACGGCGTGGTCGAGATGGACATTCCCGTTGCCGGCCGCGAGCACATGCACGCGTGGTGGTGGCAGGCGGAGCAGCCCGACGCGCCGGCGGTGCTGTATCTGCACGGTTCGCGCTGGAACCTGACCGGGCAGCTCTACCGCATCGACGAGCTCCACGACTTCGGCTTCTCGGTGCTCGCCATCGACTACCGCGGCTTCGGACGAAGCGATGGCGGTGTCCCCTCGGAGGACTCGGTGTACGAGGACGCGCGCGCGGCGTTCACGCGGCTCGCGGAGCTCGAGCCCGATCCCGGTCGGCGCTACATCTACGGCCACTCGCTCGGGGGCGCCATCGCGATCGACCTCGCATCGAAGCTCAGCGCGGGCGACGGCCCGCCACCGGCCCATGGCCTGATCGTGGAATCGACCTTCACGACGCTGCCCGACATCGCGCGCGCCTTGTCGTACGAATGGCTGCCGCTGCAATGGATCATCTCGCAGAAGTTCGACTCGATCGACAAGATCGCGCGCGTGCGCATGCCGGTGCTGATCGTGCACGGCGACTCGGACCGCTACGTGCCCTCGCGGTTCGGCAAGGCGCTGTTCGCCGCCGCACGGCCACCCAAGCGTCTTCTGCTCGTGGAAGGCGGCACGCACAACAACAGCATGCGCGTGGGTCGCGAGGAATATCGCGCGGCGCTGGACGCGCTGTTCGGCCTGACCGGCGAAGCCGCCGCCGAGCGCGTGTCGTCAGCCCGGACGCTGCGCGGTCACTAGCGCGCGGATCTCGCGCAGCTTGGCGCGCACGCGCGCCGCGTTCTCGGGTCCCATGCGCAGCAGCACCTTCTGTCCGGCGGACAGCGATTGCAGCGCCGGATCGGCATACTCGTAGAGCACTTTGGGCTGCGACAGGCTGATCGGCGCTTCGATGACGGGCGTGGCGAGCACGTTGTCGATGGCCTCGACCACCCGGTCGTTGAAGTGACCATTGGGATAGCCAAGGTCGCGATACGCCTGCTGGAACAGCGGATAGAAGCGCACGTACAGCGTGACGAGCGCGCGGCTGTCGACGGCGGCGAGCGCGTTGACATACGGCGTGTAGCGGGCCGCGTTGTCGAGGCCGATCTGCTTGGCGCCGTCGGGGCCGAGCGTCGCGAACGCGCCCGACGCCGGCTTCACCGGACGGATGTCGGCGGACAGCGACGGCCGCGGGATGTTGTCCACGGTGGCGACGACGCGGCGAACGATGCGATCGGGGTAGAACAGTCCGTCGACGACCCCGGTGCCGAGAAGGCTTGCGAGCGAGTCGTGCAGCGCGGCGTCGCTGTCGGCGATCGCGGGCAGCGCCTCGGGCTGCTCGCTTTTCGGCGCGATCGCCTCGATCGGATGCTTTTCCGTCTGCCCGAAGTCGGGTTGCGGCGCGACGCTCGGCGTTGCCGGCGGCGTTGCGGGAACGGGCTGCGGCGCGGGCGGCGCCTTCGACTGCTGATTCCACACGTAGAGCGCGGCAGCGAGACCGATCACGACGACCAGCAACGCGAGCGCGCCCAGTGCCCGCAGCGGCGAGCGCTCGCGGCGTGGATCGATGGGACGTTCGAACGCGTCGTCGAGCCGTTCGGTGTGTTCCATGGTGCTGCCTCCTCGATGAGTACCGCAGGGCGGCCGCGAGGTCCGTGCCCCCGCGCGGAGGAGGGCGACGCCGAGCGGCGCTACGGCTTGAACATGCAAGTCCAGCGCGCTTGGACCCCCGGGTGCAAGCGGCGTTCGTGGAGGGTACCCCTTTTCACCGCTGCTCGACCAGCATCGAGTCGCCGTACTCGTGCGTGCGATAGCCGTACTCGGCCATCGACACGGCGGCGCGCGCGAGCGTGTCGTCGTCGGTGAACGCGCGCAGCAGCTCGTGATGACTGCTGCCCGGCTCGTGCGTGCCCGTCACGAGCGCGTCGACCACGCGAAGCCTCGTCGCGGCCCCGATGCGCTGGTCCGCCACGCCGTCGCCTGCATGAACGATGCCGTCCACGGCAGCGGCGTGCTCGAGCGCGCGCACGACGGTTGTGCCGATCGCGATCACGCGTCCTCCGGCGCGTCGCACGCGCGCCACCGCACGTGCGGTGGACGACGGGATCCTGTACGGCTCCGCGAAGGGCAGCTGCGCGTCGAGCGTCGCATCCCCCGTCGACGAGATCCCGGCGGCGTGCGTGAGCGTGGCGAACGCGATGCCGCGCGTCCGCATCGCCTGTACGCCTCGCCACTCGAGCAGAAAGCCCGCCGACGGCGCCTCGAACGCGACGGGAACGGCGGCCACCGGCGTCGACACGTCCCACGGCTCGAGCTCGACCGCGAGATGCGCGTACTGGATGGGCCTGCCGTGATGCGCCAGCAGCGACCACACTGCAGCCGCGTCTCGCGCGAAGCGCAAGCGGGCCATGCGCGGATGCTCGAGCAGCGCCTCGATGACTGCGTCCCCATCGCCGATCGCGAGCCGGTCGCCCGGCGACAGAGGCGGCGGCGCCGGCCGATCCTCCGTGCGCGTGCGCCAGTCGCCTTCGCCGAACACGACGGCGTCGAAGCGCGGTGCCCCGTCGTGCGCCGGGGGAACGTGGCGCGCGAGGCGCAGCTCGACGCCGCGCCCGGACCGATCGTGGGTCGCGCGGAGGCTCGCGGGCAGCGTCGCGGCGTCGTTCGCGACGACGATGTCGCCCGCGCGCAGCGCGTCGAGCCATTGCGCCCGGCGCAGATGCGAGAGGTTGCCGCGTGCATCGACGACCAGCAACCGCGCGTCGACCGGACGCTGGACCGGCAGCCGTGCCGGCGCGAGCGGGCGCGTTGCAGGTGTCTCGCGTCGCATCACGCGGGCCCCCAGCCGACATTCGCGTCGCCGCGCGGGTGAAGCGCGCCGCCGCGCTCCACGACGCTCGTCGCGCGCTCATCGCCGATCGGCGGCAGCGCGTCGACAATGGCCCGCACGATCTCCCGCGCGGCCGCATCGGGATGCCGCAGCGTCGCACGATCGGCGTCGGGCACGGCGAGCGCGTGCAGCGGCGTGTCCATGTCCCCCGGATCGATCGACAGGAATCGAACGCCTTCGCTTCGCGCTTCCTCGTCCCAGATGCGCGTCAGGTGGTGCAGCGCGGCCTTGCTCGCGCCGTACGCGCCCCACGTGGGATACGCATGGATCGCGGCATCGCTCGAGACGTTCACGACCACCGCACCGCGGCCCTCGCGCGCCGACGACGTGAGCGCACCGAACAGCGCCTTCGTCAAGCGGAACGGGCCGACGATGTTGGTCGCGAGGGCGTGCTCGAGGTCCTCGCATTGCGTATCGGCGAGCAGCGCCAGCGGCACCGGACCGAGCGACGACGCGTTGTTGACGAGGACGTCCAGGCCGCGGAGCACGCCCGTGATCTGCACGGCGGCAGGATGGATGTCTTCCTTGCGCGAGACGTCGGCGACGACGCCGTGCGTGCCGGGCAATGCGAGCTCGGTGCGCCGCACCGCGTCGGCGTGCCGCGCGACGAATGCCACGCGTGCGCCCTGTCCCGCGAGCGCGCCGGCGAGCGCGAGCCCGAGTCCCGAGGTGCCGCCGGTGACGGCGACGCGCAGATCCCGCAGAACCGCGGGGTTCGTGATAGCGTCGCTGGAAAATCGTGGATTCATATGTGCCTCCTTCGTGCAACCGATGGTAGGCACGCGGCGCGCGCGACCCAAGCGCGCTGTCCAACGCATTGGCGGAAGGTCGACCCGATGGACGCGCCCGATCTCGTCGCAGCCAACCTCGCGCGAAATCTCGGCTCGCTGCGCCACGCGCGCGCACTCACGCAGGAAGCGCTCGCGAGGACTGCGGGCGTGCCGCGCTCCACCATCGCGAACCTCGAGTCGGGCCTCGGCAATCCTTCGCTCACGGTGCTCGTCAAGGTCGCGGGCGCACTCGGCGTGCCGATCGACGAGCTGCTGGGCGCGCCGCGCGCGAAGGTGCGCAAGTGGTCGGCGGCGGACATCGCGGCGCAGGCGAAGGGCCGTGGCGTCACGCTGCGCCCGCTCGTGCCCGAGCCGGTGCCCGAGGAGATGCTCACCGTGATGGACTTCGCGCCGAGCGCGTCGATGCGCGGCACGCCGCATCTCCCGGGGACGCGCGAGTTCTTCACGTGCCTTGCGGGGCGCGTCACCATCTTCGTTGCCGGTGACCGGCACGACCTGGCGGAGGGCGACGTGCTGGCCTTCCCGGGCAACGTGGCGCATTCGTACCAGAACCCCGACGCGCAGCGCGCCGCGGAGGGGGTCTCGGTCGTGATCCTCGCCAAGGCTGGCGTGTAGTCCGCGCGCCCGGGCTTCTGCCTACAGGGTTTTAGGACGACGGCGGCTGGGATCGCCGCGGCGCGTCGGCCACAATGTCGTGATGCGGATGACTCCGCGCATCACGGAGAACGGAATGAACAGCAACGAGATCAAGGGTACGGCCAAGGACATCGCCGGCAAGGCGCAGGAAAAGTTCGGCGAAGCGACCGGCAGCACCGAGCAGCAGGTCAAGGGCACGGCCAAGCAGGTCGAAGGCAACGTTCAGAAGGGCGTCGGCCGCGTGCAGCATGCCGCGGAAGATGCGGCGAAGGAATCCGACAAGCAGCGCGACAAGCAGCAACGCTAGGCGCCGAGCCGAAGCGAAAGACAAACGCCCGGGCAATCCCGGGCGTTTTTTTCATACGGGCTGCGCAAGTCGCTGCCCGTGCTCCCGGGTCGCGTGGAACGCGACGCGCGGCCAGCGCTCCATCGTCACCTGCAGATTGTACTTGTTGGGCGCGAGATAGACGGGATTGCCGTCGACGTCGGTGGCGAGCTGCGCGCCCTGCATGCGCTCGAATTCCTTGCGCGTCGCTTCATCCGGGAACGCGAGCCAGCGCGCGGTCGCGATGCCCGCGGGCTCGTAGATGGCGTCGACCTTGTATTCGCGCGCCAAGCGGTCCGCCACCACTTCGAACTGCAGCTGGCCCACGGCGCCGAGCAGCAGCGCGTGGTCGAAGGTTTTCTCGAATACCTGAATTGCACCTTCCTCGCCGAGCTCCTGCAGCCCTTTCGCGAGCTGCTTGGCCTTGAACGGGTCGCGCGGCCTCGCGACATTGAACAGCTCGGGCGCGAAGTACGGAATGCCCTTGAAGGCGAGCGGCTCGCCTTCGGTCAGCGTATCGCCAATCTGCAGCTGTCCGTGATTGTGGATGCCGATGATGTCGCCCGCCACCGCCTCGGTGCTGCTCACGCGCTCGTTCGCCATGAAGGTCAGCGCATTGCCGATCTTCATCTCGCGCCCGATGCGCATGTGACGCACCTTCATCCCCGGCGCATAGCGGCCTGAGCACACGCGGAAGAAGGCGATGCGGTCGCGATGCTTGGGGTCCATGTTCGCCTGGATCTTGAACACGAAGCCCGTGAACGGCGGCTCGACCGGTTCGACGAGGCGCGGACCGCCGTCGCGCGGCTGGGGCTGCGGCGCCCAGTCCACGAGCGCCTGCAGGACCTCCTGGACCCCGAAGTTGTTGATCCCCGAGCCGAAGAAGACGGGTGTCTGGCGTCCCGCGAGGAACTCGCCGAGATCGAACGGCGGTGCGGCGCTTCGCACGAGGTCGATGTCCTGCCGCGCCTGCGCGATCTCGCCGGGAAAGAGCGCGTCGAGTCGCGGGTTGCCGAGACCCTGGATCAGCTCCGTGTCGGCGCTCACCCGCTCCTCGCCCGGCGTGAAGCGCATGAGGCGGTCGTCGAGGAGATGGTAGACGCCACGGAACGCCTTGCCCATGCCGATCGGCCAGGTGATCGGCGCGCAGTCGATGCGCAGCACCGACTCGATCTCCTCCAGCAGCGTCAGCGGCTCGCGCACCTCGCGATCGAGCTTGTTGACGAAGGTGATGATCGGCGTCGCGCGGAGCCGGCACACCTCGAGGAGCTTGATCGTCTGCTCTTCGACGCCCTTGGCCGCGTCGATCACCATCACGGCAGCGTCGACCGCGGTGAGCACGCGATACGTGTCTTCCGAGAAATCCTGGTGTCCCGGCGTGTCGAGCAGGTTGATGGTGTGGCCACCGTAGGGGAACTGCATCACGGAGCTGGTGACCGAGATGCCGCGCTGCTTCTCCACTTCCATCCAGTCCGACGTCGCATGCCGCGCGCTCTTGCGCGATTTCACCGTGCCGGCGAGCTGGATGGCACCGCCGAAGAGCAGCAGCTTCTCGGTGAGCGTCGTCTTGCCGGCGTCCGGGTGCGAGATGATCGCGAACGTGCGCCGCGCGGCGACGTCGCGCGCAAGATCGGTGGAAAGAACGGCGGTGTCCATGGGGAGGGCGGGCTCGCGCAACCTGTACAGGTGCGGGCGATCCGCGCAAAAACAAAGCCGCCCGAAGGCGGCACGGACGCGATTCTACCTCGGCGGCGCCGGGCGCGCGAGGGAGGGAACGAGACCGTCGAGACCACGGCCGGCACGGGGGGGTAACCGGCCGCGGCCTCTTCGGCATTGCAATTGCTGCACGAGGCTCTCGCGCGCCATCAGGGGTGGTAGTACGCGAGACGGGTCGACCCGCCCGATAGGGGCCTCTCGACGCTTTACGGATGCGCGCGCGCGGCACTTGAGGGGCGGCCGACGGACGGTCGGGATCGCTTACACTGAAAGCGACGCCATGGACGACGTCCCTCCACGACTCATCGCGCACCTCGACATGGACGCGTTCTACGCCTCCGTCGAGCTCCTGCGCTATCCCGAGCTCAAGGGAAAGCCGGTGGTCATCGGCGGCGGCAGCCGCCATCAGCCCGAGGAGCACATCGATCCGGACACGGGCCGGCGCGTGCGGCGATTCGCGACGCTGCGCGGCTACGTGGGCCGCGGCGTCGCCACGACGGCGACGTACGAGGCGCGTGCGCTCGGGCTGCATTCCGCCATGGCCCTGATGAAGGCGGCTGCGCTCGCGCCGGACACGGTGCTGCTGCCCGTCGACTTCGACGAGTACCGCAAGTATTCGCGGCTCTTCAAGGCGGCGGTGCGCACGCTCGCCCCGCGCATCGAGGACCGCGGCATCGACGAGATCTACGTCGATCTCACCGGGGTTTCGCCGCCCGATACGCCGCATGGCGCGGCGGCGCACGTCGATGCGTGGGAGCAGTCGCGCGCCGTCGCGCGTGCGCTGAAGCGGGCGGTGCGCGCCGCGACGGGCCTCACGTGCTCGATCGCCGTGGCACCCAACAAGCTGCTCGCCAAGATCGCATCCGAGCTCGACAAGCCGGATGGGCTGACGCTCTTGCGACCCGCGGACGTCGAGCGGCGCGTCTGGCCGCTGGCCGCGCGCAAGATCAACGGCATCGGCCCGAAGTCCAGCGCGCGACTGGAGGCGCTCGGCATCCGCACGATCGGCGAGCTCGCGGCCGCGGATCCCGCGTGGCTCGTGGATCACTTCGGGCCCAACTATGGGGGCTGGCTGCACGATGCGGCGCACGGACGCGACGAGCGGCCCGTGGTCGAATATAGCGAGCCGAAGTCGATCTCGCGCGAGACCACGTTCGAGCGCGACCTCTCGGCACATCACGATCGCGACGAGCTGTCGGCGGTCTTCACGGAGCTTTGCGCGGGCGTTGCGGACGACCTGCGGCGCAAGGGCTATGTCGGCCGCACCATCGGCGTCAAGCTGCGCTATGCGAACTTCAAGACCGTCACGCGCGACCAGACCATCGAGCATCCGACGTGCGAGGCCGCGCGCATCCGCCGCGTCGCCGGCGAATGCCTGAAGCGCGTTCCACTCGAGCGCCGCATCCGCTTGCTCGGCGTGCGCGTCGGGGGACTTTCACCCGCGGCGGAGGTTGGCGAGGCGCCGCCGCGCGAGGCGCGCGAGCCGACCGCATCGCTCTTCTGATCCCGCGGACGCCACGAGCACGTGCGGCGGAACGAAATGCCTCCGCGGCGGCCTCATGAGGAAGGAGGCGACAGCTGCATGAAAACCTTACTTGCTGCGGTCGGATGCGCGGTGCTGCTCGGCGGCTGCGCCGCGGGTCCCTATTATTCATACGACTACGCCCAGCCGTACGCATACGGCTATGACGATGGGCCGTATTACTACGGCCCCGGTTATTACACGTATGCCCCGGCGTTTGGGTTCAGCTACTACAGCGGCGGCGACTGGCATGGCCACGATTGGCACGGCCACGACCATCACGGCGACTGGCACCATTCCGCCGACCATGGCGCAGCTCGCTGGCACGCTTCGGGCAACGGCGCATCGCACTGGACTTCGCATCGCTCGACACCGCAGCGCATCGTGCGTGCTCGCACCGCCAACACGCGCTCGCACGTGACGCCGCGCAGCATCGCACGCTCCACCGACGGACACACGTCGTAGGCCGAACACCGGATTGGTATCCGGTTTGCTCCTGCATTCGCGACGGACGCGACGGGTCCGTCGCTCCTTCATTCTTCGCCAAACAGCAGGAGGCGACATGGCCAACGAAAATCCATCGCGGCAGCAAAGCGCGGACGCGACCCAAGGCGGCATGACGGGACAACACGGCACGACAGGCGCGCAGTCGCGGTCGGCACAGGGATCGCAGATGAGCGGCTACAGCGGCGGCTCCGCGCAGCAGGGGCGCCAGGGTGGCGCCCAGCAGCGGTACGGCACGCCCGCGGCGAGAGGCGCCGGCGGCTACGAAACTTCGCCGTACGGTTATTCCCGCGGACCTTTCTCGATGATGCAGCGAATCAGCGAAGAAATGGATCGGCTCTTCGAAAGTTTTGGAGTCGGTCGGAATTTCTTTCCGGAAGAAATGGGTCAGGGACGCGGGCTGCGCGGACAGGCGGGCGCCTCGCTGTGGTCGCCGCACCTCGAGGTGCACGAGCGCAACGGCAAGCTCGTGATCGAGGTCGACCTGCCCGGCGTGCGGCGCGAGGACGTGAACGTGCAAGTCGAGCCCGACGCGGTGATCATCCAGGGCGAGCGCACGCAGCAGTCGCAGCGCAACGAGCAGGGTTACTACCACAGCGAGCGCTCGTACGGCAGCTTCTACCGCGCGATACCGCTGCCCGAAGGCATCGACGTCGAGCAGGCCGCCGCAACCTTCCGCAACGGCGTCCTGGAAATCGAGATGCCGATGCCGCAGCAGCGCGGGCGCGGCCGCAAGCTGGAGGTGCGCGAGGGCGGCAGCGGCGCGACGTACGAGGGCAGCTCGGCGCAGGCTTCCACCGGCGGGGAGCACACGTCGGGCGGGTCGCGCTGAGCCGAAGCGCCTGATTCGACACGGGGGCGGCGCATGCGCGTCGCCGCCTTCGTGCGCCGCGACGCGGGCACCATCGGCGCGGGACGCGGTCGAATGGTCATTCGACCCGAGGAGTTCGCGTGGCCGGTACGCGCGACCAGGCGCTCGACCTGCCGGCCGACGACGCCGGCACCGGTGGCTTGCCCGTGGTATTCGTGCACGCGCTCGCGGGCACGCCGGCGCAGTGGTCCAACCAGCTTGCGCACCTGCGCCCGGATCGACGCGCGATCGCTTTGACGTTGCGCGGTCACTCGGGGGCACCCGAGGCGCAAGCGTGCGACTGGTCGATTGCAGCGCTCGCGCGCGACGTCGCGCATACGCTCGATGCGCTCGAGCTCTCGCGCGTCGCGCTCGTCGCGCACTCGATCGGCGCGCACGTCGCGCTCGCATGCGCAGCGCTGTATCCGCAGCGCATCGCCGGCCTGCTGCTCGCCGACCCGGCGGGATGCGCGCGCGAAGTGCCTGCCGCGACGATGAACGCGCTCATGCAGGCGCTCGATTCGAGCGACTACGACGGCGCGATCGCGACGCATTACCGCACCTTGCTCGTCGGCTCGCGTCCCGCGGTCGCGAATCGCGTGCTCGCCGACCTCGGCGCGACACCGCGCGCCACGGTCGCCGGCGTGCTCCGCGCATCGCTCGACTTCGATCCGCTGGAAGCGCTCGCGTCGTACCGCGGGCCGACGTTCGCGGTCGACACATACTTGCGCGAGCAGCCATGGAGCCTGCATCGCCAATCGCCGGCGTTGCGCAGCATCCGGCTGGGTGACACCGGGCATTGGCTGCAGCTCGACCGGCCGCACGAGTTCAACCTGATCATGGATGGCTGGCTGTCGGGTCTCAACCCGGTTCGCCGGGATGCGCCCGGCGTCCACGAGGCCGGGCGTTAAACTGCCCGCGAGCAATGCCCCGCGGGTCATGGAACAGCCGCCTCCCACCAGCGACGAGCAGCGACTCTCCCTCGCCTTCGCGGCCGAGCGGGCTGCGCGCGCCGCCGCCGAGCAGGCGCGGCGACGGCTCGAGCTGCTTGCGATGGCCGGCACCGTGCTCTCCGGCTCGCTCGAGCCGCAGGCGACGCTGCAGGAGCTCGCCGCGCTGATGGTGCCCGACATCGCGGACTGGTGTCGCGTCGATCTCCTCGATTCGGTCGGCGTGCTGCAACGCGCGCTCGCGCATCATTCCGACCCCGCGAAGTCGCGCACCGGCATGGAGCTCGTGACGCGATTGCGCGGACGCCCGGAGACGCCGGGCACGATGGCGTGGACCGTGGAGACGGGGCTCTCGCACCTCGCCCGCTTGGATCCGGCGGACGATTACCGCGAGATCCGCGATCCCGACCTGCGCACGTTCGCGCGGGCGATCGGCTTGCGCACCTATTTCGTCGTGCCGCTCGTCGCGCGCGGCCGCACCCTGGGAGCCATGGCAGTGCTGCAGGCCGAGTCGGGGCGCTCGTTCAGCCAGGACGACTGCGCTCTCGTTGCCGAGATCGCACACCGGGCCGCGCTGGCACTCGACAACGCGCGCCTTTACGTGGAAGCCGATCAGGCGCGCCGCGAAGCCGAGCAGGCGAACCGCGCGAAGGACGAGTTCCTCGCCATGCTCGGGCACGAGCTGCGCAACCCGCTCGCGCCGATCGTGACCGCGCTGCATCTCATGTCGATGCGCGGCGACACGGCCACGGCCGACGAGCAGCGCGTCATCGCGCGCCAGGTCGCGCACCTGTCGCGCCTGGTCGACGATCTGCTGGACGTTTCGCGCATCACGCGCGGCAAGATCCAGTTGAAGCGCGAGCCGCTCGATCTCGCGGAGGTGATCGACAAGGGCATCGAGCTGTCGCAGCCGTTGCTCGACAAGCGCGCGCGGGAAGTCGACGTCGAATTGCCCGCGGAGCCCGTGCTCGTCGAGGGCGACGGCGTGCGCCTCGCGCAGGTGCTGTCCAATCTGCTCACCAACGCCGCGAAGTTCACCCGCGACAACGGCGCGATCCGGGTTTCGGTGCGTGCCAACGGCGGCCACGCGGAGCTCGCCGTCGAGGACGAAGGCAGCGGCATCGCGCCCTCGCTGCTGCCGCACGTGTTCGACCTTTTCGTGCAGGGTGCGCAGGCGATCGACCGCCAGACCGGCGGCCTCGGCCTCGGCCTCACCATCGTCAAGACCCTGGTGCACATGCACGGCGGCACGGTCAGCGCGCACAGCGACGGCATCGGCCGCGGAAGCCGCTTCGTCGTGCGCCTGCCGCGCGCGAAAGCGCCGACGGGGGCGCGGCCCGCGGCCTTGCCGGCGCAAGGCGCGACCGCCGGCGAAGGGCGCGTCCTCGTGGTCGACGACAACCGCGATGCTGCGCACACGCTGGCCGCGCTGCTCGAGACCGTCGGATACGAAGCGCGCACGGCGGCGGATGCCGCGCAGGCGCTCCGTGAGCTCGAATCGTTCGACGCCGACGTCGCCATACTCGACATCGGCCTCCCGTCCATGAGCGGCTACGATCTCGCCCGGACGCTGCGCCGCGATCCGCGATTCGGACGGCTGCGCCTGGTGGCGCTCACGGGATACGGACGCGATCCCGATCGCGAGCGCGCCCTGCGGAGCGGCTTCGACGAGCACCTGGTGAAGCCGGCGCCGCCGGAGCGCCTGTTCGACATCCTTGGACGGCTGTTGCGTTGATGGCGCGCATCGCGATCGCCCTCCTGATGGCGCTGTTCTGCGGGGCTGGACGCGCGCAGGACGCGTCGCCTTACGCCATCGACATTCCGCCGTGGTTCGCCAATACGTTTCTCGATTTCCGCGAGGACGTGGCCGACGCCGCGCGCGACGGCAAGCGTCTCATGGCGTACTTCGGGCAGGACGGCTGCCCGTACTGCCGCGCGCTCATGAAGGACAACTTCTCGCAGCGCGACATCGTGCACAAGATGCACGAGCACTTCGTCGCGATCGCGCTGAACATCCATGGCGATCGCGAGACGATGTGGCTGGACGGCGAGACGCGCACGGAAAAGGCGCTGGCACGCTTCCTCGACGTGCAGTTCACCCCGACGCTCCTGTTCTTCGACGAGCAGGGGAAGGTCGTTGCGAGGCTCAACGGCTACTACCCGCCCGGGCGCTTCACCGCGGTGCTCGACTACGTCGCCTCGCATGCCGAAGGCCATGAGACGCTCGGCTCGTACCTGTCACGGACGGTCGCGCGCGACCCGCGGGCGGGGCTGCGCGACGAGCCGTTCTTCCTCGGCGCGCCGCACGACCTGACGCGAAGGGCCGGCTCGAAGCCGCTCGCCGTGCTGTTCGAGACCGCGGGCTGCCGGGACTGCGAGCAGCTTCACGAAGAGGCGTTCCGGCGCAGCGAAGTGCAGCGCGAGCTCGCGCGCTTCGATGTGGCGCGCTTCGCGCTCGGCGCCGCCACGCCGCTCACGACGCCGGACGGCCGGCACACGACCGCCGACGCCTGGGCCCGCGACCTTCGCATCGCGTACACGCCGTCGATCGTCTTCTTCGACGACGGAGGACGCGAGGTATTCCGCGTCGATGCGTACGTGCGACCGTTCCACCTCGCCTCCGGGCTCGATTACGTCGCGAGCGGCGCCTACCGGAGCGAGCCGTCGTTCCAGCGCTTCATCGAGGCGCGCGCCGATCGCATGCGCGCCGAGGGCGTCACCGTCGATCTGTGGCGGTGAGCGGGCCGCAGGGCCGGACGTGACCGGGGAAGCTATTCAGTGCTCGGGCGCGGCCTTGGCGTGGCGCGCAGCGAGCAATACGCCGACGCATGCCGAGGCGAAGCGGCTCACGCGGCGCAAGGCCGCGGCGACCCGGCGGGCGCGCGCCGCGCGGGCCCCGCGCTCGCAGCCGAAGCGGTCGAGCGCGACATCGCGCCTTTCGTCGACCCGGCTGTTGCGCTGCAACATCCAGACCTTATCATTGTCTTGATCAATGTCGATGCGCGGTGCGGCCCAAGGAGCGATGACGAGCAGCTCGGGAACGAGGAACATGGGTGCACGGAATGGTTTGTTCATGGTGAAGGACCTTAAGTTTCAATCGTTTGCCTCCATAATTGCTAAGCTAGGCGCGTCGCCCGCGGATATCCAATCGGATATTCGTATCCCATGCATCGGCCTCGGCGATGCCGAGGCCAAGCCATTGATGCGGCGCAACAAAAAAACTTGACGCGACCCCTCATGGACATTACCCAGCTCAAATCCTTCGTCACCGTTGCGCGCCTTGGCCATCTCACGCGCGCCGCCGAGGCGGTCCATCTCAGCCAGCCGGCGATCTCCGGGCAGATCAAGGCGCTCGAGCGGGAGTTCGGGCTCACGCTGTTCGATCGCACCCCCACCGGCATGGTGCTGACGCCTGCCGGCAAGCGCCTGCTCGGGCACGCGGAATCCGTCATGGTGGACGTGCAGGCCCTGCGGCAGACCGCGCGGGAGCTCGCCGCGCATCTCACCGGCAAGCTTCGACTCGGGACCGTGCTCGATCCCGCATTCCTGCGTCTCGGCGAGCTCATCGCGCGAACGACCGAGCGTCATCCGGGCATCGACCTCGACTTGCATCAGGTCGTCTCGCACGACGCGATCGAGCAGGTGCGCTCGGGAGAGCTCGACGCGAGCTTCTATTTCGGCGCGCTGCCCGACGACCTCGCGGGCCTGCCCTTGCGCACGATGACGTATCGCGTGCTCGTGCCGGCGGCGCTCGCGTCCCAGACCGACGAGCACTGGTCGAGCGTGGCGAAACAACCCTGGGTGGTGACGCCCGAGCGCAGCTCGCATCGGCAGCTCGTGCTGCAGTTGTTCGCCGAGCGCGGCAGCGAGCTCTCCCCCGCCATCGAGGCGGACAACGAATCGGTCATCAACAACATCGTCGAATCGGGCGTCGGCGTGAGTCTCGTGCGCGACGAGATCGCGCGACTGTCGGTCGACGCGGGACGCGCCATGATCTGGCCGGGTGCCACGATCGAGACGCGCTTGTGGCTCGTGCACGACGCCGCTCGCCGCGCCGATCCGCTGATCGTCGCGATTCTCGACATCCTCGGCGAGCTCTGGCACGGCCCGGGCCAAGTCTCCATGGAAAAAGCGGCCTGACGCGCGCCGCCGAGCCGCCGCACCAGGCCTCCATGGAAAAAGCGGCCCGACGCGCGCGGTCGAAGCGCCACTCGCGCGGCACGAATGGCACAATCGCGGAATGGCTGCACGCAACATCGTCATCGACTTCGCCCGTCCGTCCGACGCGCAGGCGCTCTCCGTCATGTCGCGCGACCTGATCGAGGCCGGCCTCGGGTGGGTCTATCGCACCGAGCGGTTCTCGCGGCTCATCACCAACGACGACACCGTTGCGCTGGTTGCGCGCGCCAACGACCGGCCGGTCGCGTTCGCCGTGATGGAATTCGGCGACGAGCGCGCCCACCTGGTCGTGCTCGCCGTGTCGCCGCGCTACCAGCGCATGGGCATCGCGCGTCGCCTCGTGCTGTGGCAGCTCAAGTCCGCGCTCGTCGCGGGGGTGACGTCGGTGCACGTGGAGCTTCGCGCCGACAACGAGGCGGCCTTCGCGTTCTACCGTGCGCTCGGTTTCACCGAGACGCTGCGCGTGCCCGGCTACTATCGCGGCCGCGAGACCGCGATCCGCATGATCCGCATGCTGCGCATCCCGCGCGTGCCGGCGCTCGAATGGCGCCCGCCACCGCGCGATCCGCACTGAGCCGCTAGCCCGTCGCCGCCTCGAGCTGCGGCGGACGCCGCCGATGCCAATCGGTGGCGCGCTGGAACGCGCGGCCGATGTCGACGATCGTCGCCTCCTCGAACGGCGCCCCGATGATCTGCGACGCGACGGGAAGACCTTCGCTCGACAGGCCGCACGGCAGCGACAGCGCGCACGCGCCGAGATAGTTCACCGGCCGTGTGAACGCGGCGAGCGGCGTGGTCGATTCGTCCACCGCGTCGATGGGCACCGCGGTGATCGGCGACGTGGGCGTCAGCAGTGCCGCGCGGCCGCGCATCCACTGCGCAAAGCGCGCCGACGCGTGCCGCCGATACGACACCTCGTCGATGTAATCGGCGGCGCCGATCGATTTGCCGCTGATGACGCGCTTGCGCACCCAAGGATCGATGTCGAGCGCCTCGTCCTCGATGTAGGCGCGGTGCAGCGCGTAGGCTTCGGCGGCGATGATGCGGCCGTTGCGCACCATCAGATCGGCGAAGTCGAGAGGCAGGGCCACCGTCTCGAGAATCGCGCCCTCGCCGCGCAGCACCTCGAGGACCCGCTCGTGGGCCGACATGACCTCGGCGTCGACGGCCCAGGGAAACTGCTCGGCGGCGAGCACCGCGATGCGCATGCCGCGGAGATCCGGCGTGCGCGCGAGCACGGCGTGCGCGTCGAAGCGCGGGGCGGCGAGCGTCGCAGGGTCGTTCACGTCGGCGCCTGCCATGGCGGCGGTCACGAGCGCGGCATCGTCGACGGTGTGCGCCAGCGGCCCGAGCGAATCGAGCGTGGTGGACAGCGGCACGGCGCCGTGCAGGCTGACGAGTCCGTATGTCGGCTTCAGGCCCGTGAGCCCGCACAACGCGGCGGGAATGCGGATCGATCCGCCCGTGTCCGAGCCGACCGCCACGGGCGCGAGACCGGCCGCGACGGCAACCGCCGAGCCGCTCGAAGAACCGCCGGCGACGCGATGCACGCGAGGGTCCCACGGATTCCAGGGCGCGCCCATCGGCTGATTGCGGCCCCAGCCGCCGAAAGCGAACTCGACCATGTGCGCCTTGCCGAGCGGGATCATGCCCGCGTCACGCAAGCGCTCGACCGCGGTGGCGGTGTAGTCGGACACGCGGCCGCGCCAGCTCTTCGCGCCCGCGGTGGTCGCATGTCCTTCGACGTGCAGCAGGTCCTTGAGCGCAATGGGCAGGCCGTGCAAGAGTCCGCGCGCGAACCCGCTCCTGCGCTGCAGATCCGCGGCGTCGGCGAGCGCCAGTGCCTCGTCGCGCCACACCTCGACGAACGCGTGCAGCTTGTCGTCGCCCGCATCGATGCGTGCGAGGCACTCGGCGACGATGTCGCGCGAGCTCACCTCGCCGCGCGCGAGCAGCCCGGAGAGTTCGGTGAGCGAAAGGAATGCGAGGTCGTCGGTCATGGAGCGACGACGATATCATGGCGTCATGACCACAGCCATGCGCATCGACCGCGCGAACGGCGCGCTCGTGGACGGCGAGGGACGCCGCTTCAATGCCGAAGCGCGGCGCTGGACACCGGGGCCGATACCGTCCGATGCCGAGGAGATCGCGCTCGTCGACGCGGTCGCATGGTTGCAGCGCGAAAGCGGCACGCCGTTGCGCGTGCCGATCGGCGTCATCGGGCCGCGCGAGGCCACGCCGGCGCAGCTCGAGGCGGCGCTCGAGGTCGGCGAGGGGCTCGCGCGCTGCGGGCTCGTCGTGCTGTGCGGCGGGCGCCACGGCGTCATGCAGGCCGTGTGCGAAGGGGCGGCCCGCAACGGCGGCGTGTCGATCGGCCTCATCGGGGACACCGATCCCGCGCTCGCGAATCCCTACGCGAGCGTCGTGATCGCGACCGGCATCGGCGAGGCACGCAACGCGCTCATCGCGCGCGCGGCGTTCTGCCTGGTCGCCGTCGGTAACAGCTTCGGCACCCTGTCCGAGGTCGCGCTGGGCCGCCACTTCGGCAGGGCGATCATCGGCCTCGAAGGCGCGGCCGACGTCGACGGCGTGCGCCACGTGCGCAGGCCGCGCGAGGCCGTCGATGCGGTCGCGCGGCTCGTGCTCGGACTCGACGCAACCGCCTGACACGCGCGCCGCGCCACCGCGCCTCTATACTGATCGCCCGAAGGAGCCGGCGCGCGTTGGCGCCCGGCAAGGCTGGAAAGCGAATCGCATGGCCGAATCGCCCGGCATCGTCACCTTTCTGTTCACCGACATCGAGGGCAGCTCGCTGCTCTGGGAGAAGACGCCCGAGCGCATGCGGCCCGCTCTCGCGCGCCATGACGTGCTGTCGCGCGCGGCGGTGGAGGATCATCGCGGCGTCATCGTCAAGACGACCGGCGACGGCGTGCACGCGTATTTCGTCGACCCGCTCGACGCGGTGCACGCCGCCGTCGCGCTGCAGTCGGCGCTCGACGAAGCGCGCGGCGCCGACGGCCTCGCGCTCAACGTGCGCTGCGGCCTGCACGCGGGTGTCGACGAGCGCCGCGACGGCGACTTCTTCGGCCCCGAGGTGAATCGCGCCGCGCGCCTCATGAGCATCGCGCACGGCGGCCAGGTGCTCGTGTCGCAAGCGGTCGCGGCGCTGCTGCGCGATCGCCTGCCATCCGGCTTGACGCTGCGTGACCTGGGCTCGGTGCGCCTGCGCGATCTCAGCAGTCCGGAGCGCGTGTACCAGGTCGTGAATTCGAAGCTGCGCGAGACGTTCCCGGCGCTGCGCACCGTCGACGCCACGCCGAACAACGTCGTGCGCCCGCTCACCTCGTTCGTCGGGCGCGAGCGCGAGCTCGCCGCCGCGCGCGAGCTGCTCGGCAAGTCGCGCCTCGTCACGCTGTGCGGCGCCGGCGGCATCGGCAAGACGCGCCTGTCGATCGAGCTTGCCGGCGCGGTGCTCGGCGACTTTCCGGACGGCGTATGGTTCGTGGAGCTCGCGCCGGTGGCCGACGCGCGCCTCGTGCCGCAGGTCGTCGCGTCGGTGCTCGGCGTGAAGGAGGAGCCCGATCGCCCGGTCGTGGAGGCGCTCGCGCGGCATCTCGACAAACGCCACGTCCTGCTGATCCTCGACAACTGCGAGCATGTCGTGCGCGCGTGCGCGGAGATGGCGCGCACGCTGCTGCAGTCGACGACGCAGCTCCGGATCGTCGCGTCGAGCCGCGAGCCGCTGCACGTGGGCGGCGAGATCACGTGCCAGGTGCCGCCGCTCGCGGTGCCCGCGCGCGATGCGGTGATGGAGCCCGGCGAGCTCGCGGGCTTCGAGGCGGTTCGCCTCTTCGAAGAGCGGGCGCGCGCGCTGCGCTCGGACTTCAGGGTGACCCGCGGCAACGCCGCGGCCGTCATGGAGATCTGCCGGCGCCTCGACGGCCTGCCTCTCGCGCTGGAGCTCGCCGCGGCGCGCGTGCGCAGCATGTCGGTGGAGACGATCGCGGAGCGCCTGAACGATCGCTTCCGGCTGCTGACGCGCGGTGATCGCACGGCGTTGCCGCGTCAGCAGACGCTGCGCGCGCTGATCGACTGGAGCTATGAGCTTCTGGACGAGCCCGAGCGCGCGCTCCTGCGCCGGCTCTCCGTGTTCGCTGGCGGCTGGAAGCTCGAGGCCGCCGAGGCGGTGTGCGGCGACGACGGCCAGTGCGACGCCGTGCTCGACGTGCTCGACGCGCTCGTGCAGAAGTCGCTCGTCGACCTCGATCCTGCCGGCAACCGGTATCGCGTGCTCGAATCGGTGCGGGAATACGCCGTCGAGCGGTTGCGCGAATCGGGCGAGGAGATCGCCGCGCGCGACCGCCATCTGCGCTTCTTCTCCGCGCTCGCCGATCGCGCCGGCAACGAGCTCGGCGGTCCCGACCAGTCGGAATGGCTCGAAGGCCTCGACCTCGAGCGCGAGAACTTCCTCGCCGCGCTCGCATGGACCCCGCGCGCCACCGACGGTGCACGGCTCGCGGTCGAGCTCGTGCACGCGCTCAAGCTCTACTGGTTCAACCGCGGGCTCGTGAATCTCGCGTACCGGCTGGTCGTCGAGGCGCTTGCGCTCGGTGGCGCCGAGGAGCGCACCAAGCAGCGCTCGATGGGCCTCTACATGGCGGGGCAGATCTGCTCGTACATGGGACGCTACGCCGAGGCCGAGGCGTTCCTTCAGGAGAGCCTTTCGATCGCGCGCGAGATCGGCAGCACGCTGCGGGTCGCCGCCGTGCTGCAACCGCTGGGGCTCGCGGCGCTCGGGCGGGGCGATCTCGACGCCGCGGCCGCGCATCTCGAGGAGGCCGTCTCGCTCGCGCGCGAGCAGGGCAACGTGCGCGAGATCGCCGCCGCGGTCACGCTGCTCGCGACGCTTCGCCGCATGAAGGGCAGCCTGCCGGATGCGGAGTCGCTGTATGGCGAGGCGCTGTCGCTCGCTCGCGGCCTCGGCGACCAGGAGAGCATCGCGATCGGCCTCCTCAACCTTTCGATCTGCGCGATCGCGCGCGCCGACGTCGAGGGCGCCCGTCCGCTGCTCCTCGAGGCGCTGGAGGTTGCGGCTCAGGAAGGCTGGCGCCGCGTGGGTCAGAGCGTGATCGACATCGCCGCCGGGCTGGCGGCCGCGATGGAGCACGACGCGCGCGCGGCGCGTCTTTACGGCGTCGCGGAAGCGTTGGCCGCCGAGACGGGACTGCGGCGCGACGCCGCCGACGAGGCGTTCCTCGCGCCGCTCCTGGCGCGCGCGCGCACGCGCCTCAGCGAAGCGGCATTCGCCGAGGCCGAGGCCGGCGGCCGGACGCTCTCGTACGACCGCGCGCTCGACGAGGTTCGCGCCTGGCTCGGCATGCGTGCAAGCGGCGGGTCCGCCGCCGCGTCGCCCAGCACCGCCGAGAGGCCGGTTGCCTAGCGACCCTGGTTGACGATCGTCGGGTCGATCTCGTGCAGCTGGCCCGTGCTCATCTCGCGCAGACGCAGGCGGTATTCGAAGTTGCCCGGCTTGTTGTTGAGCGCGAGGCAGTGGTAATTCTTTCCCTTGGCCTTGCGCGTCGCGCACTTGTCGTCGTCGACATCGCTCGCGCACCATTGCGAGAACTCGCCGGCCGCGGATTGCTTGAGCGAAGCGCCGTCCTCGACGAATTGCCAACCCTTCGGCGCGTGCCAGTTGACGTGCACGTTGGTCTTGCCGCGCGCGATCACGATGGGATCGTCGAGAACCGCGGGCTTCCCGTCGACGAGCTTGAGCTCGATGCGGCAGCTCTTCTGGCAGGTGACGCTCTTCGTGTCGGCAGCGAGCGCCGGAAACGCCAGGGTCATCGCCGTCGCGGCGGCCAGGGCCATCGTGGTGCGAGCGGCAACGCGGAGAAACGCTTCGGTCGGATTCATCCCTGTCCCTTGTTCACGATGGTGGGGTCGAGCGCCTTGCACGTGGTGAAGCGGTTCTGGATCGTCACGTCGTACTTGTGCTCGCCGCGGTGGGTGTTCGCGTCGTGGATGGTCACCTTGTTCCCGGTGACACGCGGCGGGCTGAACTCGTTGTTCGGGTCCTGCAGCACGGTGATGCCCTTGCCGACGAACGTGTAGCCGAGCATGCCCGGATCGAGGTTCCACACGAGATCGACGCCGCCGTCCTCGACCGTGATCACGACGGGCTCGGAAATGCTGCAGAACGTCGCGGAGAGGTCGGTCGCGCACTCGCTTCCGGGCTTGCAGGGAGGTCTGCTCGGTCCGGTGCCGGAGCCGACGCCTCCGGTGTGCGTCAACGACGTACAAGCCGCGACGGCGACCGTCGCGGCGATCGCAAGGCCAGCGCGCATCTTCATGTCGTTCTCCTGGTCGAGGGCACCGCCAACGCCTGCCGTGGTCGACAGGCCGTGAATCTACCGCTTAGTGACTGCGCGGGCCATCCCCCGCGAGGCGAATAGTGCAGCATCCGCGGCCGTAATGGGCAACGTGCTGTCACCCGCGGGGCCGGGCCCTCTGCGCCGGCTGGCACAATGCCTCGCAGGCGCATTGCGAGGAGGCTACCTTGTCATCCCAACCCACCCGTTTTGGCAGCGGCCGATCGGTCCTGCGCGTCGAGGACGACGCGTTGCTTCGAGGCGAAGGCGTGTTCGCGGACGACGTCGCCGTCGACGGGCAGCTCCACGTGCAGTTCCTGCGATCGCCGCACGCGCACGCACGCATCGCGTCGATCGACGCGGCGGCCGCCGCCGGCATGCCGGGCGTGGTGGCGGTCATCACGGGCGATGACCTGGCGCGCGCCGGTGTGCGACCCATTCCGAACTCGTCCGATTTCAAGCGAGGCGACGGCTCGCCCACCGCGTCGCCGCCGCATTACGCGCTCGCCGTCGATACGGTGCGCCACGTGGGCGAGCCGGTTGCCGCCGTCGTCGCCGAGACGCTGGCGCAGGCGCGCGATGCTGTCGAGGCGATCGCGGTCGACTACGAGCCGCTTCCCGCCGTCGTCGGCGCGGCCGCGGCCGTGGCCGCGGATGCGCCGCTCGTGATGCCGGATGCCGGCAGCAACATTGCCTGCGAGCAGCACCACGGCGATCGCGCTGCCGCCGACGCGGCGTTCGCGCGCGCGGCTCACGTCGTCTCGCTCGATCTCGTCAACCAGCGCGTCGCGGCGTGCCCGATCGAGCCGCGCGCCACGATCGCGACGTACGACCCGGTCACCGATCGGCTCACGTTGCGTGTGAGCTGCCAGACGCCGACCGGCTTGCGCGACGAGCTCTGCGACGAGGTCTTGCGCATCCCCAAGGACAAGGTTCGCGTGATCGTCGGCGACGTCGGCGGCGGCTTCGGCATGAAGACCAATCTCTACGGCGAGGACGTGGTGCTCGCGTACGCCGCGCGCCAGCTGAAGCGGCCGGTCCGGTGGACCGCCGAGCGCATGGACGAGATGCTCGGCGCGACGCACGGCCGCGACGTGGTGAGCCGCGCGTCGCTCGCGCTCGACGCCGATGGACGCGTGCTCGCGTTGCGCGTTTCGTCGCTCGCCGACGTGGGCGCCTACGCCACGCCGGCCGGCGTGATCATCCAGCTCATGATCGGGCCATGGGTGTCGACCAGCGTGTACGACATCCGGACCATCGACCTCGACATCAAGGCGGTCCTCACCAATACGCTGCCCACCTCGGCGTATCGTGGCGCCGGTCGGCCGGAGGCGATCTATTTCATCGAGCGGCTGATGGATGCCGCCGCGCGGCAGACCGGGATCGATCCCATCGAGCTTCGCCGGCGCAACATGATCCGGCCCGAGCAGCTGCCGTATCGCAACCCGATGGACAAGACGTACGACAGCGGCAACTTCGCGCACGTGATGGATCTCGCGGTGTCGCGCGCCGACTGGAGCGGATTCGACGCGCGTGCCGACGAATCGCGACGGCGCGGGCGGCTGCGCGGTCGCGGCATCGCGACGTTCCTCGAATG
This sequence comes from Casimicrobiaceae bacterium, assembly GCA_035493035.1. Classification (GTDB taxonomy): domain Bacteria; phylum Pseudomonadota; class Gammaproteobacteria; order Burkholderiales; family Casimicrobiaceae; genus VBCG01. The sequence goes on from DATJIS010000050.1 coordinate 53,263, forward strand.
GACCGGCGCCGAGGTGTTCGAGGAGAACGTCACGGTGACCGTCGGCGGCAACGGCACGATCGAGATTTTCTCCGCCGCGCAGCCGATGGGCACGAGCCTCGCGACGACCTTCAGCCAGCTGGCCGTCGACGTGTTCGGCGTGCCGATCGACAAGATCCGCATGGCCTTCGGCGACACGGATCGCGCGCAGGGGTTCGGCAGCGCGGGGTCACGCTCGCTGTTCGTGGTCGGCTCGGCGGTTCGGGTGGCGGCCGAGCGCACGGTGAAGAAGGCGCACGAGCTCGCGGCGCAGGCGCTTGAGGCCGCGGCCTCGGACATCGCGTACCGCGACGGCGTCTTCAGCATCGCGGGAACCGATCGGCGCATCGGACTCTTCGAGCTCGCGCAGCGTCAACCCGAGTCGCGCATCGTGCTCCAGTCGACGAGCGCGGTGGAGGGCGCGACGTGGCCGAACGGGTGCCACATCTGCGAGGTGGAGGTGGACGCGGACACCGGCGCGGTGACGGTCGATCGCTACTTCTCCGTGAACGACGTCGGCCGCGTCATCAACCCGATGGTCGTGAGAGGTCAGCTCGAGGGCGGCGCGGTGCAGGGCATCGGACAGGCGCTGTGCGAGCATTTCGTGTACGACGCGGACACCGGGCAGGCGCTGAGCGCGACGTTCATGGACTACGCGATCCCGCATACGCGGATGATCCGGCACTTCGACATGGACATGGACGAATCCTCGCCGTGCAAGGTGAACGCGCTGGGCGTCAAGGGCGTGGGCGAGCTCGGAACGATCGGCGCGACGCCGACCGTGGTCAACGCGGTGGTGGACGCGCTCTGGCGCGCGGGCTACCAGGACGCCGCGCTGAAGCTCCAGATGCCGCTCACGGCGGAGCGGGTATGGCGCGCGATGTCCTGACATGGACTGTCCGAGCTGTCGCGGTCCGATGACCGCGCAAACCGTGGAGGCGCAGGGCGTGGAGGCGCACACGCTGCAGATCGATGCGTGCGCGTCGTGCTCGGTGTTCTGGTTCGACACCGCCGAGAGCATTCGCCTGACACCGGGCGCGGTCATCGGCCTCTTCCGCTACATCGGAACGTCGGCGACCGAGCATCGTCCGCTCGCAAGCTCGCTCGCGTGCCCGCGCTGCCACCGCACGCTCGCCTTCACCCACGACCTCACGCGCACCACGCGCTTCACGTACTGGCGTTGCCTGGCCGGCGACGGCAGGCTCATCACGTTCACGCAATTCCTCGCCGAGAAGGACTTCCTGCGGCCTCCGTCGCCGGACGAGCTCGCGCGTCTGCGCGACAGCGTGCGCCAGATCGCCTGCTCGCAATGCGGCGCGCCGGTCGACTTGCGCACCGAAAGCGCGTGCTCGCACTGCGGCGCGCCGATCACGCTCATCGACCCGCAGAGCGTCGCGAAGGCGCTGCAGGACCTCGAGCAGCGGATGACGGCCTCGGCGCCGGCGGCCGCGACGATGTCGTCGCGCCTGAGCGACGCGCAGATCGACGCGCTCTTCGACGTGCAGCGCATGGCCGAGCGTGAAGATCGCACGGACCTTCTCGCGGTCGGCGTCGCCGCCGTCGGTGCGCTGCTGGGAAGCTGGCTCTCGTCCTAGGCGAGAAACCCGAGGTCGGCATCATCCCCCGGCAAGCTCGATCCACGTCGGCGCATGGTCGCTCGCGCCCTCGCGCCCGCGATGCCCGGTGTCGACGCCGGCGGCGCGCAGGCGCGGCGCGAGGTCCGGAGAGAGCAGAAGAAAATCCATGCGGAATCCCGCGTTGCGCCGAAACGCGTTGGCATTCACCCAGAAGGTGTACACGCGGTCCTTCGGATGCAGATGGCGTGTCGAATCGATCCAGCCCTGCGCGAGCAGCCGCTGGTAGGCCTGCCGCGTCTGCGGCTGCATCACCGCGTCCCAGCGCCACAGCCAAGCGTTGTAGATGTCGGCGTCGGTCGGGACGACGTTGAAGTCGCCCGCGAGAACGACAGGCGTGCCCGCATCGAGCAGCGCCTGCGCGTGCGCGATGAGACGCTCGAACCACGCGAGCTTGTAGTCGAATTTGGGTCCCGGCTGCGGATTGCCGTTCGGCAGGTAGATGGACGCGACCACCATGCCGTCGACCTCGGACTCGAGATAGCGGCTCTGGCCGTCGGTCGCGTCACCCGGCAGGCCGCGGCGGACCTCGCGCGGCGCAGACCCGCGCGCGAGGATCGCCACGCCGTGATGCGCGCGCTGGCCGTGCCAGATCGCGCCGTAGCCGGCGTCGGCGAGCGCATCCGCCGGAAAGCGCGGGTCGCTCGTCTTGATCTCCTGCAGGCAGGCGACGTCGGGCGCGGTCTCGCGCAGCCATTCCACGAGCCGAGGCAGCCGTCCGTTCACGCCGTTGACGTTGTAGGTCGCGATCTTCACGCTTCACTCCGTACGTCGGCTCGGGTGGAAGTTCCGCGGGCGACCTCGCATCGCGACTTTGCGGCACCCGCGCGCGACATCGCGGTCCAAGCGGAATGGCGATGAACGAGACGTACGCACGCGTCGAGCCGAGCCGGGCCGACGTCGACGCGATCGAAGGACCTGCGGTGATCGAGTTCGGCACGGCCTGGTGCGGCCATTGCCGCCATGCGCAGCCGCTGATCGCGCGCGCGTTCGCGCGGCATTCCGGCGTGCGACACGTGAAGGTCGAGGATGGCAGCGGACGGCCGCTCGGACGCTCGTTCGGCGTTCGGCTGTGGCCGACGCTCGTGTTCCTGCGCGACGGCCGGGAGGTCGAGCGGCTGGTGCGTCCCCGCGACGAGGCGTCCATCGACGCCGCGCTCGCGCGGATCGGCGCGACCTGAATTCGCTTCAGCTATCGCGACTGCGGCGCCCGAGCCACGCATCGAGCGACAGCGATCCCGGGCCGTAGAAGAAGAGCACCGCGCAGAGCGTTCCCCAGAGGATGTGATCCTTCAGGCCGGCGGGCGACAGATCGGGATACGACGTCGCCGCGACGAGGTTGAACACGAACAGCGCGAGCGCCGCGGCGCGCGTGCCGATGCCGGCGACGAGGAGCAGCGGCAGACCGACCTCCGCCGCGGTGCCGAGCACCGCCGCCATCGCGGGCGGCAGCAGCGGCACGTGGTATTCGTTGCGGAACAGCGCGAGCGTGATGGTCCAGTCCTGCAGCTTGAGGAGCCCGGACCACAGGAACACGCGCAGCAGATAGAGCCGGATCGCCAGCGAGAAGAGCGGCTGCAGCCGGTCGATGGCGTGCGCGAACGTGCCGTATGCGCGCGAGGCGCGCCGGGGCGCGGTCAGGGTGGCGGTCGTCATGGCGTTCTCCGGAACGGGACGATGCGTTGGTCGCGCCGGCACGCCGTTCCTGTCAGTCGCTCACGCCGACGATGGTGCCGTCCTGCACGCGACGAGAGAGCGTCGCGGCGAGGTCAAAGGCATCGTCGTGTGCGAGGGCGCGCTCGAGCGCGATGCCGAGCGCAGCGCCGGCGCGCAGCGCTTCCAGGAACGTCCACTCGGCGGGCGGCACGCGCTCGACGGCGATCGCGTTCGCTTCGCGGTGCACGATCACGCGCTCATCCGTGTCATCGAGGTTCACCGCCATGTCGCCGCAGTAGCCGGGCTGGTGAACGTGCCAGATGCGCCAGACGGGATGACGTGAGGCGACAAGCCTCGCGGACGGGTGGAGCATCGGCACGCTGTCGGCGGTTGCGCGCGACAGCGCGTCGAGCACGCGCGCCGGCGTCGCCTCGCAATCGGCGGCGCGCGCCGCTTCGTCGATCGCCCATTCCAGGCGGGCGACGTCTGCAAGGTACGGCAGGTGCACGGCGTACGGGTACGCCGCGAGCCAGTCGCCGAAGCGGCCGCCATACACGTTCAGATCGCCGCCCGTCGACGGGAACGCGGCGGTGTACGCACCGACGGCGGTGTCGAAGAACGCGCCGCCGACGATGAGGCGCACCACCGGATAGGTCGCGGCCATCGCCGCGCGGTAGTTCGCCGATACGGTCGCGCGATAGACCGCGAGGTTGCGCCCGGCCGGGCCGTCCCCGCGAAGCCCGGCGGCGAAGCGCTGCTGCAGGTCACGCAGCGCGGGCATGGCACGCGTCGAGCATCGACTGCGCGGCGGCTGCTTCGCCTGCGAGCACGTCGAACGCCGGGATGTCGGTGTCCCATTCCAACAGCGTCGGTCGCGGCCCGAACCGCTCGAGCGCACGCGCGTAGAGCGACCACACCTGCGGCGCTACGCGCGTGCCATGCGTGTCGACGAGAAGATCGCCGCGGTCCTCGAAGCCGGCGAGATGGATCTCCGCGACGGTGGCTGGATCGATGGCGTCGAGGTAGGCGTGCGCGTCGAGGCCGTGGTTGTGCGCGTTGACGTGGACGTTGTTGACGTCAAGCAGCACGCGGCAGCCGGTTCGCGCCGCGACGGCGGCGACGAACGCCGCTTCGGACAGCGACGATTCGGGAAATCGGTAGTAGCTCGATACGTTCTCGACGGCGATCGCGCGCCGGAGGAAGTCCTGCGCCGCCGCCACGCGCGCGCACACGTGGTCGAGCGCCTCCTCGGTATACGGCAGCGGCAGGAGATCGTTGTAATGCCGGCCGTCCACGCCGCTCCAGCACAGATGCTCGGACACGAGCGCCGGCTCGATGCGCTGCGCGAGTCGCCGCAGCTTCTCGAGATGCCCGACATCGAGCGCATCGGTCGATCCGAGCGACAGCCCCACGCCGTGCAGCGCGATCGGGTAGTCGGCGCGGATGCGGTCGAGCGCGCGAAGCGCCGTTCCGCCGTCGGCGAAGTAGTTCTCGCTGTGGACCTCGAACCACGCCACGCGCGGTCGCGCTGCGAGGACGTGCGCCACGTGCGGCGCGCGCAGGCCGATGCCCGCGGCGAGCGGCAGCGACGTCGTCATCGCGCAACCGCGCGCGGGGCGGCGGGTCGCCGGGCGCGCGCCGGGCAGCCGCGGCTTACGCCTTCGGTGCCGCGGGCTTGCCGCCCATCTTCTCGCACGTGCCCGTGGTGACGTACTTCCATTCCGACGGATCCTTGTCGACCTTGGCGCCGAGGCCGGCGCAGGCATGCTTGGCGGTGCCGCAGTCGTTCTGGCCGGCCTTGGCGACCCCGAAGCACTTCTCCGTGCCGGCCTTCTGCTCGACGGGTCCGGCGTTGACCAGCGTGGCGAGGCTCAGCGCGACGAGGCCGGCCATGGCGGCGGAAATGCGGGCGTTCGAGTCCATGCGGTTGTCTCCTGTTTTTGGGGGAACGACGGGCAGGCGCCCATCTTGCGGCTATGGTCGCGGCTCGTCATGCGCTCCTTACACGCCGGCCGGACCGTCAGCCGGCGAGGCCGATCTCGACCCGGCGGTTGCGGCGGCCCTCGCTCTTGATCTTCAGCACGCGGATCGGGCCGATCTCGCCGATGTTGCGCACGTGCGTTCCGCCGCACGGCTGCAGGTCGATGCCGGGAATGCGCAGCAGCCGCACGCGACCCGACCCGCGGGGCGGCTGCACGCTCATCGTCTTCACGAGCTCGGGGCGCGCGTCGAGCTCCTCGTCGCTGATCCACACCGTCTCGGTGGCGATGCCGCGGCCGATCAGCGCGTTGGTCTCCCGCTCGATGCGCGCCGCGTCGAGCAGGCTCATGTCGATGTCGAAGTCGAGGCGCGCCTTGTCGGGCGCGATGTTGCCGCCGGTCACCGGCGCGACGACCACGCACGACATGACGTGCAGCGCGGTGTGCAGGCGCATCAGCGCGTAGCGGCGCTCCCAGTCGATGGCGAGCGCGAGCTCTTCGCCGACTTCCGGGCGCGGCGAATCGACCGCCGGAACGTGCACGACGCTGTCCGGCGCCTCGCCCTTGCGCGTATCGGCGATGACGATGCGGCTGCCGTCGTCGCGGAGCAGCGCGCCGCTGTCGCCCTGCTGCCCGCCGCCCTGCGGGTAGAAGATGGTGCGGTCGAGCACGATGCCGCGCTCGTCGGCGGACAGCACGCGTGCACGCGCGGTGCAAAGGTAAGCGTCGTCGCGGAACAGGAGCTCGGTGGGCATGCTGCAGTCGCTTCGTCTGCAAAGCGCCAGTGTACCGCTCGCCGCGGTCAGGTCTTCAGCCGGTAGCCCGTGCGGAAGATCCACGCGACGATGGCCAGGAACGCGACGAGGAAGATCATCGTCATGCCGAGGCTCACGGCGACGTCGACGTCGGCATGGCCGTAGAAGCTCCAGCGGAAGCCGCTGACCAGGTACACGACGGGATTGAACAGCGTCACCGTGCGCCACACCGGCGGCAGCACGTTGATGGAGTAGAACGTGCCGCCGAGGAACGTGAGCGGCGTGATGATCAAAAGCGGCACGAGCTGAAGCTTCTCGAACCCGTCGGCCCAGATGCCGATGATGAAGCCCAGCAGGCTGAACGTGACCGACGTGAGCACGAGGAAGAGCACCATGAAAACCGGGTGGTCGATGCGCAGCGGCACGAACAGCGCCGCGGTGGCGAGGATGACGAGGCCGAGGATGATCGACTTCGTCGCCGCCGCGCCGACGTAGCTCGCCACGATCTCGAGGTACGACACCGGCGCGGACAGGAGCTCGTAGATCGTGCCCGTGAAACGCGGGAAATAGATGCCGAACGAGGCGTTCGACACGCTCTGCGTCAGGAGCGACAGCATGATGAGGCCCGGCACGATGAACGCGCCGTAGCCGATGCCCTCGATCTCCGGAATGCGCGAGCCGATGGCCGAGCCGAAAACCACGAAGTACAGGGACGTCGAGATCACCGGCGAGATGATGCTCTGCATGATCGTGCGGCGCGTGCGCGCCATCTCGAAGCGGTAGATCGCGCGCATCGCATGCACGTTCATGCCGTGGTCTCCGCGGTGCAAGCGACGCTGCCGGCGCATCCGCCTGCCGCAAGCACGCGTACTCGCGCGCGAGCGCCCGTCCCGTCGACATGCGCGCTCATGCGTCCTCGCGCACGAGGCTCACGAAGATATCCTCGAGCGAGCTCTGCTTCGTCTGCAGGTCCCGGAACGCGATGCCCGCCGCGTCGAGCTCGCGCAGCAGGGCGGCGATGTCGTTGTGCTCGCGCTGCGCGTCGTAGGTGTATACGAGCTGGCTGCCGTCGGATGCAACGGCGAGGTCGAATGCCGCCAGCGACGGCGGCAGCGACGCGACCGGGTGCGCGAGCTGCAGCGCGAGCTGCTTCTTGCCGAGCTTGTGCATGAGCGTCGCCTTGTCCTCGACGAGAACGATCTCGCCCTTGTTGATCACGCCGATGCGGTCGGCCATCTCCTCGGCTTCGTCGATGTAGTGGGTGGTGAGGATGATCGTCACGCCCGATTCGCGCAGCTGGCGCACCAGCGCCCACATGTCGCGGCGCAGGTTCACGTCCACACCCGCGGTCGGCTCGTCGAGGAACAGGATGGAGGGCTCGTGCGACAGCGCCTTGGCGATCAGCAGCCGCCGCTTCATGCCGCCCGACAGCGTGATGATCTTGCTGTCCTTCTTGTCCCACAGCGAGAGCTCGCGCAGCACTTTCTCGATGTGCGCCGGATCCGGTGCCTTGCCGAACAGGCCGCGGCTGAACGACACGGTGCCCCATACCGACTCGAACGCGTCGGTGGTGAGCTCCTGCGGGACGAGGCCGATCAGCGAGCGCGCCGCGCGATAGTCGGCGACGATGTCGTGGCCGTCGACGCGCACCACCCCCTGCGTCGGCGTGACGATGCCGCAGACGACGCTGATCAGGGTGGTCTTGCCCGCGCCGTTCGGCCCGAGCAGCGCGAAGATCTCGCCGCGGCGAATGGCGAGGTCGATGCCGCGGATCGCCGTGAAGCCCGACGCGTACGTCTTGGTGAGGCCCGTCACCTCGATGATAGCCTGCATCACCGCCACGATAGCAGCGCGGGGTCGTGCGCCGCCGGTCACGGTTGACACCCGCTGCGCAGACGATCTAGGCTCGCCGACACCCCACGAACCGTCACCGGTGCGACGGCTTGCAAGCGGCGCAAAAGGCCGCGAAGCGCCGCGCCTTCGGAGGAGATCCCGCGTGAACCCACGCCGTCCTGCGGCCAGCGTTGCCGCTCTGATGTGCGCCTTCGCATTGGCCGCCTGCAACCAGCAGGAAGCGCCTTCCAAATCCGCTGCGACGACCCCGGCCGCGGCGCCGGCTCCCGCGCCGGAGCCGCCCAAACCCGCCGCGCCCGCGGTGAACGAGCAGCTGAAGCGCCTGGCCGCCGAGGTGTACGTATTCGCGTACCCGCTCGTGGTCACCGACGTCACGCGGGAGGTGCAGGCGGCGAAGGTCGGCATGAACGAGTTTCGCCACGACCGGGCCGTGCCGAATGCATCGACCACCGACGTCGCGTTTCCGAATGCCGACTTCCTGTATTCGCAAGCGTGGCTCGATCTGTCCAAGGGTCCCATCGTCCTGTCGGTGCCCGACACCAAGGGACGCTACTACCTCGTCGCCATGCTCGACGCATGGACCAACGTGGCGACGTCCATCGGCAAGCGCACGACCGGAACGGAAAAGGGCGACTTCGCCATCGTCGGCCCGCGCTGGAAGGGATCCGTGCCGGCGGGCATGTCGGAAGTGAAGTCCAGCACCGAGATGGCCTGGCTGTTCGGCCGCATGCGCCTCAACGACCGCAACGAGATCGCCGCCGTCACGAAGCTGGAGGATCAGTTCAAGCTGCGTCCGCTCGCCGGTGCGCCGCGCAAAGGGAAGGAAAAGGAGCCCCCGCCTGTTCACGCCGGCGCCGTGGACACCAAGACGCCGCCGCGCGACCAGGTCGCGAACATGGACGCCGCGACCTTCTACACGCGTGTGGCCCTGCTCCTGCCGGGCAACCCGCCGAGCAAGGACGACGCCGCGATGCAGGACAAGATCAAGCGCCTCGGCATCGTGCCGGGACAGCCGTTCGACACCAAGAAGCTGTCGCCGCTCGATGCGACGAGCGTCGAGCAGGGCCTGAAATCGGCGATCGAGGCGATCGTCACGGCGGGACGACGCAGCGCCATGGGCGACATCCGCAACGGCTGGTCGACGGACCGCGATCTCGGCCGCTGGGGCACCGACTATGGCAAGCGCGCGGTGGCGGCGTGGCGCGGCATCGGCGTCAACGCGCCCGAGGACGCGATCTTCATGACGGCGCACTTCGACGCCGGCGGCAAGCGCCTCGACGGCAACAACCGCTACGTGCTGCACTTCGACAAGGACAGCACGCCGCCGACCGACGGCTTCTGGTCGCTCAGCATGTACAACGAGCTGCAGCGGTTCGCGCCGAATGCGCTCAACCGCTTCAACATCGACAGCGGCGACGAGCTGAAGACCAACCCCGACGGCTCGCTCGATCTGTACATCCAGAGCGCCGATCCCGGCCAGGACAAGCAAACGAACTGGCTGCCGGCGCCGAAGGGGCCGTTCACGGTGATGCTGCGCGTCTACTGGCCGAAGGACGCGGTGGTGAGCGGCAAGTGGAATCCGCCCGGCATCAAGCAGGTTACCGGCTGACGAAGGAGGCGATCGTGCATCGAGGGCTCGTGCTCGTGCTGGCATGCGTGCTTTGCGTCTCGAGCCTTGCGCAGGCTCAGTCTCAACCGCGGCGCGTGCGCGGCGAGGTGACGTCCGTCGACGGCAACATCATGAACGTCACCACGCGCGAGGGCGACAAGCTCGCGGTGCGGCTCGACGACAAGTACGCCGTCACGGCCGTGGTCAAGGTCGGCGGCGAGGCGATCAAGCCCGGCGTGTACGTCGGCACGGCGACGCTGCCGTCGGCCGACGGCACGCAGCGCGCCCTCGAGGTGCTGGTCTTTCCGGAGTCGGGCCGCGGCAGTGGCGAAGGTCACTACGCGTGGGACCTCCAGCCCGGCAGCATGATGACCAACGCGACGGTGGCCGAAGTCGTGTCGCTCGACAAGGCGCGCCGCATGACGCTCAAGTACAAGGACGGGCAGCAGACGGTCGTCGTGCCGGACAACGTTCCCATCGTGACGTTCGAGCCGGGCGACCGCGCGATGCTGAAGCCGGGCGCGCACGTGCTCTTCGGCGCGAACGTCCAGCCGGACGGCTCGCTCACGGCCGCGCGCATCAACGTGGGGAAGGACGGTCTCGTCCCGCCCATGTAGCGGTGGTGTGGGCGGCGGCGACGGCCTCCAGGTCCGAATACATGAGGCCGACGAAGAAGCCGCCGCCGTCGTCGACGGCGACCCAGTAGGACACGTCGGTCTCGCTGCGCACGATCGAGCGCAGGTCCGGGCCCATGCCCTCGATCGCGAGGGTCGCGCTGCACAGCGCCCTGCGCGCATCGCCGCCGGTCTGGCGCGTCTGCTCGATGATCACCGACGTCGCCATGTCGATGCGGCCACGCGTCGGCGCGTCCTCGACCGCGGCCGAGTCGAGCTCGGCGCGCAGCACGCGCTCGCGCACCAGGGTCGAGAGATTGCGCTGAACGCCGAGCGAGGTGCAATCGGGCGCAGGCGTGCCGCAGGCCGCAAGCAGCATGGCGGTGACCGCGGGCGCGATGCGAGCCGATCGCATCGCGTGAGATTACGCCCGTTTCACATGCGCCGAATCGTGTCCGCGGCTTGCCTCAGAACCTCGGCGACGCGCTTCTGCTCGTCGTCGGACGCGTTGCGCTTGTCGAAAAGCACGGCCTTCAACGCAGCGCCGGCCTGATACAGCTCGCGCGACATCCAGCGGCGTCGACGCGCGCCGAACAGCGCGCCGGAGGGCGTGCCCTCCGCGTCCTCGCGCTCCTGCGCGAACGCGTGGCGCACGTGCTCCATCTTCTCGCCCACCCACTTGAGCTGCGCGAGGAGCGTGTCCGCCGTCCCGCGATTCTCCTGCAGATGCGCGCGCCCCGCGTCGGTGATCGAGTAGAGCTTCTTCGCGCCTTCGGCTTCGACCGAGGCGTAGCCGATCTCCTCGAGATACGTGAGCGCGGGATAGACCATGCCCGGGCTCGGCGTATAGAAGCCGCGGGAGCGCTCGCCGAGCGCCTTGATGATCTCGTAGCCATGCGCGGGCTTTTCGGCGAGCAGCGCGAGGATCAGCAGTTGCAGGTGCTCGGCGCCGAGCTTGCGGCCGGCGCGGAAGCCCTGCCAGCCGATGTCGCCGTCGCCGAAACCGCCGGCGAACAGCCCGAACCCGGGGCGATGACCGTGCCGGCCGATGCACTGGTGGCGGCCGTGCCACATCCTGGCTAAATGGGGGTGCATGCTCGAGGTCCATTCGTGGTTGAGATAGATCTAAAGATATATCGTACGATATGTTTCGGTCAAGCCGACGCTGCCGAGGCGCTGTGAGCGACCCTGAACACGCCGCGTGGGCCGGCTGCCCCGCCGCGGCTACGCAATCTCGATCCAGGTCGGCGCGTGATCGCTCGCGCCAGGCCGTCCGCGCACGTCGCGGTCGACGTCCGCAGCGTTCAACCGCGGCGCCAGCTCGCGGTTGAGGAGCAGGTGATCGATGCGCAGGCCGGCGTTGCGCTCCCATCGCTTGCGCATGTAATCCCAGTACGTGTACACGCGCTCGTTCGGATGGCGCGCGCGGATCGCGTCGGTCCAGCCCTGCGCGAGAAGGCGTGCGTAGCGCTCGCGGCTTTGCGGCTGCACGAGCGCGTCGTCGTCGTACGAGGTCGTCGGGTAGATGTCGAACGCGGTCGGCACGACGTTGTAGTCGCCGGCGAGCACGACCGGCACGCCGGCATCGAACATCGTGGCGGCGTGCGCGATGAGTCGCTCGAGCCACGCGAGCTTGTAGTCGAACTTCGGTCCCGGCTGGGGATTGCCGTTCGGCGCGTAGAGGCATCCGACGACCATGCCGTCGATGGCCGCCTCGAGGTAGCGCGCCTGGATGTCGTCCGGATCGCCGGGAAGCTCGCGCCGCATCTCGATGGGCTCGACGCCGCGCGCCAGGATGGCCACGCCGTTGTAGCGCGGCTTCTGCCCGCGCCACAGCGCGCCGTAGCCCGCGGCGCGGATCGCGTCGAGCGGAAACTCCTCGTGATAGATGCGCAGCTCCTGCAGGCACACCACGTCGGGTTGCGCCTTGTCCAGCCACTCGAGCAGGTTCGCGAGGCGGCCGCGGATGCTGTTGACGTTGAAGGTCGCGATGCGCATGGCGCGGTCAATCGGCGCTCGACAGCGGCGCCGCGACGGACTCGAGCGGCTTGCGCTCCGCCGCGACGCCGAGCCACAGCGCGACCAGCGCCGCGCCGATCATGAACGCCGCGCCGACCGCGTAGCCGCCCGCGATCGCAGAGGGCCGTCCCGTGGCCACGAGCGCGCCGAACAACGAAGGCGCCGCGATGCCGCCGATGCCCGTGCCGAGCGCGTAGAAGAACGCGATGGCGAGCGCGCGCACCTCGATCGGGAACGTCTCGCTCACCGTCAGATAGGCCGAGCTTGCCGCCGCCGAGGCGAAGAAGAACACCGCGGTCCAGGCGATCGTCTGGCCGATCGCGCTGAGCTGTCCGTTCACGAACAGCACCGCGGTCAGCGCAAGCAGCACCCCGGAAAGCGCGTACGTGCTCGCGATCATCGGCCGGCGGCCCCAGCTGTCGAAGAGAGGGCCGAGCACGAGTGGCCCGAGGAAGTTGCTCGCGGCGAAAGGCAGGAGATACAGCCCGATGCGGTCCGGCGGCACGTCGTAGAAGCGCCCGAGCACCAGCGCATACGTGAAGAAGATGGCGTTGTAGCAGAACGCCTGCGCCGCCATCAGCGTGACGCCGAGGAGTGCCCGACGAGGATAGCCGCGAAAAAGGCACATGCCGAGGTCCGCGAAGCTGCTGGAACGGCCGCGCGGACGCAGCCGAACCGGCGCCAGCATTGCGGCGTCGGACACCCGTCCGCGCACGCCGTGCTCGACGTCGGCGGCAATGCGCTCCGCCTCGTCGGCGCGACCATGCAGCAGCAGCCAGCGCGGGCTCTCGGGAATGAATCGGCGTAGCGAGAGAATGCACAAGCCGAGCACCGCGCCCGAGCCGAATGCCACGCGCCACCCGATATCGGGCGGCAGCCGGCCCGGCGTGAGCAGCACGCTCGAGCCCGCTGCGCCGATCGCCGCACCCAGCCAGAAGCTGCCGTTGACCGCGAGATCGGTGCGTCCGCGATAGCGCGCGGGGATGAGCTCCTGGATCGCCGAGTTGATCGCGGAATACTCGCCGCCGATGCCCGCACCGGTCAGGAAGCGGAAGAACGCGAACGCGAGGAAATCCGGCGCGAGGGCGGTGGCGGCCGTGGCGACGACGTACACGCCCAGCGTGACGAAGAAGAGGCGCTTGCGTCCCAGCAGATCGGTGAGCCAGCCGAAGAAGAGTGCGCCGATCACCGCGCCCGCGAGATACGCGCTTGCCGCGAGGCCGATCTCGACTTCGCTCAGATGCAGTGCCGGGCTCGCCTTCAGCGCGCCCGACACGGCGCTCGTCAGCGTCACCTCGAGGCCGTCCAGCACCCAGGTGATGCCGAGCGCGACGATCACCAGCGTGTGGAACCGCGCCCAGGGCAGCGCGTCGAGCCGCGCCGGGACACGGCTTTCGACGACGTCGCTGCCGACGACGCCGGCCACCTAGCCGGGACCGGGCCGCTCGCCGGCGCGCTTGGCCGCCGCGTGCGCCACCGCGAACGCGCGGCTCTCGTCGCCGCCGTACTCCTTGTACGCGTTGTTGAAGGCTTCCAGGAACGCCTTCTTCTGATGCGGGTTGTACTGGTCGGTCTGCGCCTGCGGCAGGTCGGCGATGCTCTTGTACGGCATGTGTCCTCCTTCGCGCGTCGACGGGGTGTAGCGAGAAGACCGCGTGGCGCGCGCAGCGTTCGCGGCGGCGAGCACCGCCCTTGCGTGCGCCGCTTGTCATGCGCCTGGGAGAGCACGCCGGAACGCGAGTCCGGGGTCACGGTCGAATGCCTGCCGTCGCGGGGGATTGCGAGGTCCTCGCGCATCGGCGTTTCCTCGACAGCGACGCACGATCGCCACGCCCGCGGATGGAAGGGCTGCCTCGCGCGTCGGGCGCGTCGGCTGTCGCGCATCCCGCATCACTGACTCACGGAGACGATCATGGCCAATCCGTTCGTGCACTGCGAGCTCGCCACCACCGACGTCGCCAAGGCGAAGTCGTTCTACGGCGAGCTGTTCGACTGGAAGCTCGACGACGTCCCGATGGACGCCGGCTACACGTACACGATGATCGGCGTCGGCGACGGCACCGGCGGCGGCATGATGAAGCAGATGATCCCGAACGGCCCGTCGATGTGGATGCCCTATGTCCTCGTCGACGACATCAAGGCCGCGACGCAAAAGGCCCGCTCGCTCGGCGCGAACGTGATGAAGGACGTCACCGAGGTGATGGACATGGGCTGGCTCTCGATCTTCACCGACCCGACCGGCGCGATGCTGGGCCTCTGGCAGGCGAAGAAACGCTGAGCCCGCGGCGTCACGCCGCGCGCTGCACCCAGAAGCGGTACATGCCGGCGAAGAGCGCCGGCTGCTCCGCTTCGAGCGTGTCCCAGTGCGCGAAGCGCGTGCGCGCGGGATCGTCGGGGAATCGGCGCGTGTACCCGGCGAGCACCGAGGCGTCGAGCAGGAAGCCGAGCAGGCGAAGGCGGTTCGCCTCGAGCATGCTCTCGATCTTCGCGAGCGTCAGGCGATGCTCCTGCACGTGGAAGAGCAGGTCGCGGCATTCGCTGGTCGAGTAGAAGCCGATGCGATCGAAGATCGGCTCGAGAGCGCCGCCGCGCGCGATCATCGCCTGCCGGCAGTGCCGGATGCCGTCCGGGCTCGCGTCGAAGCCCTGCTCGGCGATGAACGCGCGCGCCGCGGCGACGTCGGCGCGGCCGCGCTCGCTGTAGAAGCCGAGGCGCATGACTCCGCCCTTGCCGAGCATCGAGGCGAGCGCGCGCAATCCCGCTGCGGGATCGGCGAGGTGGTGCAGCACGCCCACCGCGCTGATCGCGTCGAACGAGCGCCCGATCGACGGGAGCTGGAGAATATCGGCTTGCGCGTAGTCGACGTTGCGCAGGCCGGCCTCGCGCGTCTTGCGCTGCGCATAGGCGAGGCTCGCGCGGCTGAGGTCGATGGCGGTAACGTGCGCCGACGGAACGAGCGAGGCGAGCTCGATCGTTTCCTGACCGGTGCCGCAACCGGCCACCAGCACGTTGGGGCGCGGCGCGAGGCGCGCGAACGTGGCGAGCGGAAAGAGCCCGCGGAGATACTCGTCGAGCGTGCACGTGCGGATCGTCGGCGCGACGCTCGACCAGCGCGGGTAGGGATTGTCCTCGTACTGTGCGTGTACGTCCTGCGATACCGGATCGTCTATGGGCGTCAATGCCGCGATCGTGGCGCGCTCGCGGCGGTCGATCGTCGCGCTGCGCCAGCGCGCCAGCAGCGCGGCCATGGCCGCGGGCCAAGAGTCGCCCAGCAGCGATTCGACGCCGGCGACCTCACCCAGCGCGTAGTAGCCGCCGACCGCGACGATCCAGGCGGCGGCCACGCGGCCGTGCTGCCGCACGGCGCCGAGCAGCCGCTCGCGCAGGCTGCGTGCCTGTGCCGCCTCGTCCGGCGCCACTGCGAAGACGTGCTCGTTGGCATCGCACTGCTCCGCGAGCGCGCAGTCCAGCGGCGTAGGACCCGCCGGCGCATCGGTGCACGCGTGCGCGAGCAGCGTGCGGCGCGCATCGGTGAGCGCGTGCTCGAGCGACACGTCGCACACGCGGCCATTGGCAAGCAGCGCGAGCAGGAGCGGTTCGGTCGCCGGGTCGTCCAGCCGATGCCGCGCGAGCGTCGCCGATGCGATGCGCGAAAGGTCGTTGGGACGTGTCCACGCCTCGCGCAAGGCGCGCGCGATGAGCGCGATGAGCTTCGGCTCGTCCCGCACGCGCGTCGCGCGCGCGACGCATCGCGCGAAATTGGCACGCAACGGCGCCGTATCCTCGATCTCCAGCGCGCGCAAGTGAGCGGCGAGCGCGTCGTCGTGGCGGCCGGCGTCCTCCAGCGCGAGCGCGAGCGCGCCGTGCAGCGCGGCGTGCTGCGGTGCAAGCGCCAGCGCGGCCTCGTAGCAGGCGACCGCGCCGTCGGCGTCACCGACCGATTGCAAAAGCTGTGCGAGATCGACGCGCGCCGGCACGCTGTCCGGTCGCAATGCAATCGCGCGACGGTAATGCGCCAGGGCGGCATCGGGCTCGCCTCGACCTCGAAGCAGGTTGGCGAGATTATGGTGCGCGACCGCGAGCCGCTCGTCGAGCGCCAGCGCGCGACGGTACGCCGCGATGGCTTCGGCGACGTCGCCCTGCGCCTGCAATGCCGTGCCGAGGTTGAAGTGCAGCTCGGCGCCGCGTGGCGCCACCGCGAGCGCGCGGCGATAGGCGGCCGCGGCGTCGCCGTAGCGGCCTGCGCGCTGATGCGCCATGGCGGCATCGTTCAGCGCGCGCGGAACGTCGACGCGGTGATCGCGCGCGAGACAGCAGTGCTTGTACTT
This sequence comes from Casimicrobiaceae bacterium, assembly GCA_035493035.1. Classification (GTDB taxonomy): domain Bacteria; phylum Pseudomonadota; class Gammaproteobacteria; order Burkholderiales; family Casimicrobiaceae; genus VBCG01. The sequence continues at coordinate 69,729 of DATJIS010000050.1, forward strand.
GCGGCCGCTGCCGCACGGGCACGGATCGTTGCGCCCGGTCACGAAGGCAGTCCCCGTAACGGCGCCGCGGCGCTCACGGCGCGCGCGCTCGCTCCGCCACGGCATCGCCCCACGGCGACATGATCTCGGTGCAGCCCATGTTCATGTCGCCCTCGCGCAGCACCGCCGCGGGAACCGCGAACGGATACGGATACACGGTGCGACGGGCGGTGCTCGTCGGATACGCCGCCTCGAGCGCGCGCAGCGTGTCGGCGGGCAGCGCGCGATCGGCGATCACGCGCTCGCCGCCGCTCATGTCGATGCGCGGCTGGTGGAACGCCTCCTCCAGCGTGAAGCGGTGATCGATCAGGAACGAGGCGATCTGCAGCACGGTTCCGATGATCTTGCGCCCGCCCGACGCGCCGAGCGCGAAGCGGCGCCCGTCGCCGGTCTCGCCGACCACCGGGCAGTAGTTGCCGAGGCAGCGCTTGCCGGGAGCGAGCGAGTTCGGCTTGCCCGGCTCGGGGTCGAACCACATGATGCCGTTGTTCAGCAGGATGCCGGTTGCCGGCGACACGACGCGCGAGCCGAAGATCGACAGCAGCGTCTGCGTGACCGCGCAGAGGTTCCCCTCGCGATCGACCACGCTGAAATGCGTGGTGCATCCGGGTGCGCCGGGCGCTTCGCTGCCCGTGTCTCCCATCGCTTCGAAGCGGTCGCGGAATGCGCCGTCGAGCGCGCGCGCGTACGCCACGTACTGCGCGGGGCCCGGCGCTCCACCATCCGGCTGCGGCGCCTGCGCAAGCGCGGCAACGGCTCGCCCCAGCGTGGGACCGCCGGTGAAGCCGGGCACGGCGAAGAGGCGGCCGTCGCGATACGAAACGGCGAGCGCATCGCCGATGCGCGCGCGATACGACGCGAGGTCGTGCTCGGACAGACAGCCGCCCTTGGCGCGCACATCGCGCACGAGCGCGCGCGCGACGTCGCCGCCGTAGAGCTCCTGCGGGCCGTGGGCCGCGATGCGACGCAGCGTTGCAGCGAGCGCACGCTGGTCGAGCCGCCGCTCGGTGAGCGCCGTCCATTGCGCAAGGATCGGCCACTGCCCTTCGTCGAGGAACATCGCGGCCGCATCGGGATCCTTCGCGAGCTGACGCGCGACCGACGCCATCAGCAAACCGGAGTACCAGTCGACGAGCAGGCCTTCGTCGGCGAGCTCCGCGGCGGGTGTCACGAGGTCGCGCCAGGGCATGCGTCCGAAGCGCTCGTGCGCGAGCCCCATGCCGGCCACGACACCGGGGACGGCGACGGCCGTTGCGCCCTGCACGTTGCGATCGTCCTTCACCGCCGCCCACGGGAACAGATCGGGCGCCCTGCCGGTGCCGCTCAGCGGATAGTCGGCGGGATCGAGCGCGGCGGGCGAGCGCATGCCGTAGTCGATCGCGTACGCGCGGCCTTCGCGCGCGCGCCAGACGACCATGCAGCCGCCGGCGGCGGGTCCGCTCATCCACGGCTCGACCACGCCGATCGCGAACGAGGTCGCGATCGCCGCGTCGACGGCATCGCCGCCGGCCGCCAGCACGTTCGCGCCCACCTCGGCCGCGCGCCGGTGCTGCGCCGCCACCACGCCGCCGCGCGCCGGCACCACGGGCTTGCGAACGACCTGCGTGTCGGAGAAGTTGTCGATCATCGACGCGCCCTGCGCGTCATGCGGCGGCGTGCGCGCGTGCGTAGGCCGCGATCTCGGCGTGCGTCGCGAACCATACGCCGTCGTGAGTGCGGATGTGGCGGATGAGCTCGTCGAGGATCCAGATGCGCGAGCGATAGCCGCTGATGTGCGGATGCAGCGTGAGCTGGAACAGGCCGTGCTCGCGGTACGCCGCGTCGAACTCGCGGCGGAAGATGTCGAACACGTCGCCCGGCGGCGTATACGGCCGCAGGCCCGCGAAGCGGTTCATGTTGAAGTAGACGGCGTCGTCGCGGATCCACTCGACCGGAAGCTCGATCACGCCGGTCGGCTCGCCGTCCATCAGGAGCTCGTAGCAATCGACGTCGGCCATGAGTGACGAGTCGTAGGCGAGCCCCATGTCGCGCGTGATCGCCAGCGTGTGCGGGCTGAAGTCCCATGACGGCGTGCGGATGCCGACGGGTCGCACGCCCGCGATGCGCTCGAGCGTGTCGGCCGCGCGCATCTGGAGGTCGCGCTCCGCCTGCGGCGGCAGGGTCGAGTTGCGCTCGTGGATCCATCCGTGGATGCCGATCTCGTGGCCTTCCGCGACGACCCGCCGCTGCTCGTCCGGATAGAGCATGGCCACGACCGCCGGCACGAAGAAGCTCGCGCGAACGCCATGCGCGCGCAGGATGTCGAGGATGCGCGGCACGCCCTGCCGGTTGCCGTATTGGCCTTGCGAGAGCTTGCCGATCGACTCGCCGCCGTCGCGCAGCTCGTTGGTCTCGTGGTCGGAATCGAACGACAGCGCCACCGCGCAGCGCGCGCCGTCCTCCCACGCCGCGGGCCGCAGCGTGCGCCCCGCACGCACGTGATCGACGATGCTGCGCCATTGCGCCTCGGCCCACTGCCACGGCTCGAGCTTTTCCATGGTCACTTGGCCGCCGGCCTGGCGCCAATCCGGCGCGCGATCGCCTGCGTCTGCGCCGACTCTCTCGCCACGAAGCGCGCGAAGTCCTCGGGCGACGAGCCCACGCCCTCGAGACCGAGCTTGTCGAATTCGCGCTGCACGCCGGGATCGGCCAGGGCCTTCGTCATCTCGGCATGGATGCGCGTGACCACGTCCTTCGGCGCGCCGGCCGGCAGCCAGAGACCGAACCAGTTGACGATGTCGAAATCCTTGAGGCCGGCCTCCTGCATCGTGGGCACGTCCGGCATGCCCTTCCAGCGCTTCGAGCCGGTGACCGCGAGCGCGCGCACCTTGCCGGCCTCGACGTGCTGCAGCGCGATCTGCGTGCCCACGAAGAACATGTCGACGCGGCCGGCGAGGAGATCGGTCATGGCCTCGGCGACGCCGCGATACGGGACCATGAGGATGTCGGTCCCCGTCTGCGCCTTCATCACTTCGGCCGGAATGTGGCTCGCGGTGCCGATGCCCGCGGAGGCATACGTCAGCTTGCCCGGCTCCTTCTTCGCGAGCGCGATCAGCTCCTGCACCGTCTTCGCGGGCACGCTCGGGTTGACGATCAGCGCCTGCCCGAAATTCTGCGCCGCCAGCGTCACGTGGGTGAAGTCCTTCACCGGGTCGTACGGGACGTTCTCATTGAAGGGCGGAATGTTCGTGTGCGACGCCGTCGTGAACAGCCACGTGTAGCCGTCGGCCGGCTGGCGCGCGAGATATGCCGTGCCGACGATGCCGCCCGCGCCGGCGCGATTCTCCACCACGATCGGCTGCCCGAGGCCTTCGCCGAGTTTCGGCGCGAGCATGCGGATGATGAGGTCGGGCGGACCGCCCGGCGGCGAAGGCACGATCACGTGGATGGGCTTGGACGGAAACGCGCCCTGCGCCGACGTCGCGCTCGCGACGAGCAGGCACACGGACGCGACGAGCGCAGCGGCAACACGCCTCATCGGTTCACTCCATCGGGATTTCGTATCGGCATTGCGTTGTCGGGGTCGGTGGATACGGCGACGCGCCGCGCTTCACGTGCGGATTGCACGATGGCCTCGAGCACCGCGACGTTGTGGAGCTCGTCACCACCGGGTCGCGCGAGGGGCCGGCGGTCCATGGCGGCACGCGCGAAATGCTCCAGCTCGGCGCGCTCGGTGCTCGTCACCGGAAAGGTCGTGACCTCCGCCGGCTGCTTGCGTGTGACGTCGTCGGGATCGATGAAGGCGGTGCGAAGCTGCCAGGTCGTGAGGTGCTCGATGTCGCCCACTTCGGCCCAGCCCCGGGAGCCGAAGAGCTGCAGGCGCCAGGTCTCCGCGGTCGCGATGACGGTCCCGAGGTATCCCGTGGCGCCGCTCTCGAAGCCGAAGAGCATGGACGTGGTGTCGTCGACGCCGAAATCCTGCGCGAGGCGCTCGCTCTGCGCGACCACCGAGTCCACGCGACCTGCGAGATAGAGCATGGCGTCGACCACGTGCACGCCGCGCCCCGTCATGCCGCCTGCGGGCACTTCCTCGCGGTCGTGGCGCCAATGGTCGCGCGCGAAGCGGTACGCGCTCGGGCCGCAGAAGTTGCCTTCGACGTGCAGCACGCGGCCGAGGCGGCCTTGGTCGAGCAGGCGGCGGATCTCGCGCAGCGCCGGCTGGAAGCGCCAGTTGTAGCCGACGGCCAGCGTGACGCCGCGCTGCGCGCACGCGACGACCGCCTGCATCGCGCTCGCGCGCTCGAGCGCGAGCGGCTTTTCGACGAACACGTGCTTGCCTGCGCGCGCCGCGGCGGCGATCTCTTCGGCGTGCTGCGAATGCGGCGTCGCGAGGACCACCGCGTCGACCGTCGGGTCGGAGAGGACGGCGTCGTAGCCGGGGAGCATGCGGATGGCCTGCGCGGCTGCGAAATCCGCGGCCTTCGCGGGCGTGCGCGTGGCACCCACGGTGAAGCGCAGCACGTCGCTGCGGCCCTGCACGCTCGTCACGAGGTTGCGGCCCCAGCTGCCCATGCCGACGATGGCGGCGCGGATCATTCTCGTGCGTTCGTGCATCCGTTTGCGCGGACGCTCATGTTAGCAAAACGGCGGTTCGTTTGAAGCGTTTCAGCGCCGGGGGTGCTCCGCCAGCTGCCCGACACGCCGCTCGAAGGCGTCGCGGCGTGACAGCGCGCGCGCCTGCGCGCCGCTCACGAGCGGGAAGTGCGGCGCCGCGGCGAGGCGCGCGTCGACGCTCGCGCAGGACCCGAGCGACGTGACCCACTCGGCGGGCGCGATGCGCCGCAGGTCGAACGGCCGCGAATAGCTGCGCAGCGTGCGCGCGCCGCGGCGATCGCAGTACTCGTGGAAATACGAGAGCGCGAGCTCGCGCAGCGTGCGGTAGACCGGGTCGCGATAACGCAGCCCGACGCTGTTGCTCTTGGAGATGGCGCCCCAGCAGCCGCGGCGGCGGAAGAGCGCGATCACGTGCGGCGCGTCGCTCCGCGCGCAATCGAGATGCATGAGGAGCGGCGGGTCGCCATGGAGCCACAACGCGCATGCCGCGACGAACGCGCCCTCGATGCAATGCGCGCGACGCTGCCGCAGCACCTGACGCACCGAGTAGGCCGTCTCGCCGTCGAGCTCGTGGTTGGCCGGTATGGCGCTGATGAAGCGCTGCACGGCGTGCGGCGTCGTCAGCCGCAGAAGCTGCGCCGCCTCGCGCGACGTGAGCTCGAGGTCGCGCGGGCGCGCTGCGGCCGTGCGTGCCCGCGCGGGCATGTCGTCAGCGCCGCGTCCCGACGCGCAGACCGGCCGGCATGACGAGGCGCTCACCGACGCGGAACGCGCCCTCGATCAGCAGCGCCAGAACGGCGGCGGGGATTGCGCCGGCGAGCAGCATGGCGTGATCGTTCAGCGCCAGGCCGGTCACGATGCGCTCGCCGTACCCGCCCGCGCCGATGAACGCCGCGATCGTTGCCGTGCCGACATTGATCACCGCCGACGTCTTGATCCCGGCGAGGATCGTCGGCGCGCCGAGCGGCAGCTCGATGCGGCGCAGGATCGTGCCCGGCTCGAGCCCGAGCGATTGCGCCGCCTCGATCATGCCGCGCGGGATCTGCGCCAGCGCGGCGTGCGTGTTGCGAACGATGGGCAAGAGCGCGTAGAGCGACAGCGCGATGAACGCGGGAACCGCGCCGATGCGCCCGGTGAGCGGAATCAGCACTGCGAGCAGCGCCAGCGACGGGATGGTCTGGATCACGCCGGTCACGCTGAGGATCGTGCCCTCGCTCGCGGGTTTCCTCGCCGCGAGAATGCCGAGCGGCACGCCGATGGCGATGCTCACCGCAAGCGAGACGAAGACGAGCAGCAGGTGCTCCGCGGTGAGGCGCCCGAAATCCGGCGCGAAGAGCTTGTCCCAGAAGCCGCCCGGGGCGGCGGCCGCGTTGCCCGCCTTCGGGGACGGCGCGGAGCCCGGTTGCTGCGCGAGGAAATCCGCCGCGATGGTCGCGAAGTCCTTGCCTTCGAGCTCGGCGGCAGCGTTCATGCGGATCATCGCCGCTTCGTCGATGCGACCGGCGAGCCGCTGCAGCGCGGCCCACGTCCTCGGAAATCGCGTCGGAAGATCGGCGCGATACAGCAGCACGGCGTCGTAGCGGGGAAAATAGCCGCGGTCGTCGGCGAGCACGGTGAGGCCGTACTTGCCGATCTTGGCGTCTGTGGAGTAGATGTCGATGACGTCCACCTGTCCGCCGGCGAGCGCCTCGTAGGCGATGCCGTGGTCGAGGCCGCGTGGCGTGTCGAACGGCAGGTCGTAGGCGCGCTTCAACCCGGGCCATCCGTCCGCGCGGCCAATGAACTCCTGCGTGAGGCCGAGGCGCAGCTCGGGATGCGCCTTGAGGTCGGACAGCTTCGTGATGCCCTTCGCCCGCGCATCGTCGCCGCGCATCGCGAGCGCGTAGGTGTCGTTGAAGCCGAGCGGGACGCCGACCGCGAGCTTCATGGGCGCGAGCCGCGTGTTGAGCTCCGCGAGCGAGGGCACGCTGTCGAGCTTCAGGATCTCCTTCGCGATCGTGCCCGTGTATTCCGCGTAGACGTCGATGCTTCCCGACGTGAGGGCATTCAGCACGATCGCGGTGTTGCCGAGCCCCTGGTCGTGCACCGCCGTGGTCTCTCCGGCCGCCTGCGCCGTCTGGCGTACGATCTCGCCCAGGATGTACGACTCGGTGAAGCGCTTCGAGCCGACGTGAAGCGGCTGCGCCGCCGTCGCCGTGATGCACCACGCGGCGAGCATCAGCCCCCTTGTGATCCTGGTGAGACCGGTTCGCACGGCGGGTCGCGGCATCCGGGGTGGGTGAAGCGGGCAGTCTACAGCGATTGACAGGCGCTTCGGCGCGTCACGACAATCGCCTTCCGATGAGATGTCACGAGGAGATCGCGATGAAGAAGCTGCTGATTGCCGCCGCATTCGCACTGGCTGCCGTGGCAGGCGCCTCGCCCGCGTGGGCCGACCATTCCGGTGACGTCGGGCAGGGGTTCACCCCGGTGGAGTTCGCCGTGCTGCCGGACGGCGTGCGCTATCCCGAAGGCATCGCGGCCGATCCGGCGACGGGCGACATCTATGTCGGCACGTTCGATTTCGGGCCCAACAGCAACGCGCTGCTGCGGTTCAGCCGCAACGGCAAGCTGATCGCGCAGAAAGATCTCGGCAGCGCGCCGCTGCTCGGACTCGCGTTCGGACCCGACGGCAAGGTCTACTTCCTGAACACCGGATCGCTCACGGGAACGCAATCGAAGGTGCAGCGCATCGCCGCGTCGTTCACGGCGTCGACGCCCATCGAGGACGTCGCGGTGGTGCCCTCGATCGGTGCGCCGGGCCCGCGCACGGTCGGCAATCCCGACGGCAGCAGCGACCTCATCACGTTCGGGTCGGCCGGCGCGCCGGCGCCGAACGGCATGGTGTTCGATGCAAGCGGCAACCTGTACTTCTCCGATTCGTTCCAGGGCGCGATCTTCAGGATCGCCCATGCAGCCGCGTGCTCGGGATGCAGCGTGACCACCTTCGCGCACGACCCGCTGCTCGCGACGGCGGGATTTCCGCCGTTCGGCGCCAACGGGCTCGCATTCGGCACGGACAACTCGACGATGTTCATCGCCAACACCGGCGACAACCGCGTGCTGAAGATGGACATGGCGTCGGCGCAGATATCGGTGTTCGCGGAGAGCGTCCACGGCGCCGACGGCCTGCTGTTCGACAAGTCCACCGGCCTGCTGTGGGTTGCGGCCAACCAGGCCGACGAGCTCGTGGCGCTCAACGCGAACGGCCGGCCGGTGCTGAAGGTCGGCGACTTCGAAGGCATCGGCCACGACGGCGCGCCGCGCGGCTTCCTGTTCCCGGCGAGCATGGTGATCCAGGACGGGTTCATGTACGTCACCAATCTCGCGCTGCCGCTCACGGCCGCCGTCGGCGACGAGCCGGAGGAGGACGTCACCCGCTGGAACGTCGTGCGGCTGCGCATCGGCCGTCACTGAGGAGATTTCATGCAAGTCATGCAACGACCGCGCGGCGTGCTGGCGCCCGTCGTCACGCCGTTCACCTCGGATCTGCGGCCGGACGCCGCACGGCTCGCGCGGCATTGCCGGTGGCTGATCGCGCAGGACGTCGGTCTCGCGGTGTTCGGAACGAACTCCGAGGCGAACTCGCTCACGGTGCCCGAGAAGGTCGCGCTGCTCGATGCGCTCGTCGAAGCGGGCTTGCCGCCCGGGCGGATGATGCCGGGCACGGGCTGCTGCGCGCTTCCCGACACCGTCGAGCTCACGCGCCGCGCGGTGCAGCACGGTTGCAGCGGCGTGCTCATGCTGCCGCCGTTCTACTACAAGGGCGTCTCCGACGAAGGCCTGTTCGCGAGCTATTCGGAAGTGATCGAGCGCGTCGGCGACGAGCGACTGCGCATCTACCTCTATCACATCCCGCCGGTGTCGCAGGTGCCGATCAGCCTCGCGCTGATCGATCGTCTCCTCGCGCGCTATCCGGGAACGATCGCCGGCATCAAGGACAGCTCCGGCGACTGGAGCAACACGCGCGCGATGCTGGAGCGCTTCCAGCCTCGCGGGTTCGACGTGTTCGCGGGCAGCGAGACCTTCCTGCTCGCGACGCTGCGCGCCGGCGGCGCCGGCTGCATCAGCGCGACCGCGAACGTGAACCCCGCGGCGATCGCGCGGCTCGCGCGCGAATGGCGCGCCGGTGACGCGGACGCGCAGCAGCGCGCGCTCGACGCCGTGCGCACGGCGTTCCAGAAGTTCCCGATGATTCCCGCGTTGAAGTCGGCCATCGCGCATTTCTCGGGCGACGACGCCTGGCCGACCGTGCGGCCGCCGCTGGTCGCGCTCACCGCCGAGCAGCGGCGTGCGCTCGTCGAAGCGCTCGGACCGATCGGCTTTGCGATGCCGGGACTCGCCGTCAGCGAGGCTCCGCAGGCGGTCGCAGTGCGCTGAGGAGGTCCATCGGTATCGGGAACACGATGGTGTTGGTCTTGTCCCCGGCGATGTTGCCGAGCGTCTGGAGGTAGCGCAGCTGCATCGCCTGCGGCGAGCGGGCGAGCATCTGCGCGGCCTCGAGCAGCGTCTGCGAGGCCTGCAACTCACCCTCGGCATGGATGATCTTGGCGCGCCGCTCGCGCTCGGCCTCGGCCTGGCGGGCGATGGCGCGAACCATCGACTCGTTCAGATCGACCTGCTTGATCTCGACGTTCGACACCTTGATGCCCCAGACGTCGGTCTGCGAGTCGAGCACGCGCTGGATGTCGAGGTTGAGCTTCTCGCGCTCGGAGAGGAGCTCGTCGAGCCCGTGCTTGCCCAGGATCGCGCGCAGCGTCGTCTGCGCGAGCTGGCTGGTGGCCTCCAGGAAGCGCACGACCTGGATGATCGCCTTCTCCGGGTCGACGACGCGGAAGTAGACGACGGCGTTCACTTTCACCGACACGTTGTCGCGCGTGATGACGTCCTGCGGCGGCACGTCGAGGACGACCGTGCGAAGGTCGACGCGGACCATCTGCTGGACGACCGGCCACAGCACCACCAGCCCGGGCCCTTTCACGCGCCAGAAGCGCCCGAGCATGAACACGACGCCGCGCTCGTATTCGCGCAGCACGCGAAACGACGTCGCGACGATGATCAGCACGATCACGATCAGAAAGCCGAGCTCGGCAAGGACGACCATCGCTACCCCCCTTCGTGGATCGGCTTGACCTTCAGCACGAGGCCGTCGCGGCCGGTGACGCGCACGCGCTGGCCTTCCTTGAGCGGCTCGGTGGAGTGCGCGCGCCATTGCTCGCTGTGCACGCGCACCCAGCCTTCGCCGCTGCTGTCGTCGAGCGCGACGCCGACGCTGCCGATGAGCTGCTCGCGGCCGGTCACGACGGGTCGGCGGCGGGACTTGAGCGCTGCGCCGGCGACGGCGAAGACGAACCCCGCCGACGTCAGCGCCAGCACGACGACCAGCGAAGCGGGCACGCCGAACCCCGGAATGTCGGTGTCGACGAGCATCATCGCGCCGACGGCGAATGCGATCACGCCCCCGACACCGAGCGAGCCGTACGTCGGAAGGAACACTTCACCGACGATGAAGCCGAGGCCCAGCACGATCAACGCGAGGCCCGCGTAGCTGATCGGCAGCAGCTGCAGGGCGTAGAGCCCGATGAGCAGCGCGATGGCCCCCGCCACGCCGGGCAACACCATGCCGGGATTCATGAACTCGAACACCAGCCCGTAGAAGCCGACGGTGAGCAGGATGAGCGCGATGCTCGGGTGCGTGATGATCGCGAGGAAGCGCGTGCGCCAGTCGGGCTCGAGGCGCGTGACGGTCGCGCCGCCGGTGTGCAGCGTGCGCTCGACGCCGGCGGCCTTCACCGTGCGGCCGTCGAGCTTCTTCGCGAGATCCGGAACGTCCGCCGCGACGAGGTCGATGACGTGCGCTTTCAGCGCTTCGTCGGCCGACAGGCTGACCGCCTCGCGCACCGCGCGCTCGGCCCAGTCCGCGTTGCGCCCGTGCAGCTGCGCGAGCCCGCGTATGTACGCGGCGGCGTCGTGCACCTGCTTGCGCGTCATCGCGTCGGTCGGCTTGTCGTCCTTGGCCTCTTTGCTCTCCTTCTTGTCGGGCGTCGCCGGCGCGACGGGCGGCGACGGCGTTTCCGGCCCGCCGATCGCGACGGGCGTCGCCGCGCCGAGGTTCGTGCCGGGCGCCATGGCCGCGATCGTCGACGCGTAGAGGATGTACGTTCCGGCGCTCGCGGCGCGCGCCCCGCTCGGCGCGACGAACGTCGCGACCGGCACGCGCGAGGCGAGGATGGCCTTGATGATGTCGCGCATGGCGGTATCGAGGCCGCCCGGCGTGTCCATCTCCAGCACCACGAGCTCGACGTTGTCGCGCTCCGCGCGCTCCAGGCCGCGCACGACGAAGTCCGCAGTGGCGGGGCCGATGGCGCCGTTCACGGAAATCACGTCGATCGCCGGCGCGGCTCGACCGTCCGGTGCAACGAGCCACGCACCGAATGCAAGGACGAGCGTCGCGAGGCCCGATCCGAGCTTCACGCCATGTGCCTCCGGCAACGATTATAGGCTCCGCGCGCGCAGGGCCCCGCAATCGCGAAGGCGCACGGTCCCCGGGTGCGCGGAACATCATGCGCGCACGGAATAGAATGCCGCCTTTCGCAGAGCCACCGGATCAACGCGTGCGCATCATCGCAACCGATCTGCAATTTCCGGAAGGCCCGGTGTGGCTGCCCGACGGCACTGTCCTCGTCGTCGAGATACGGCGCCGGACACTGACGCGCATCGAGCCCGGCGGCCGCAAGACCGTCGTCGCGCAGATGGGCGGCGGCCCCAACGGCGCCGCGATCGGCCCCGGCGGCGCGTGCTACGTGTGCAACAACGGCGGCTTCCGCTTCGCCGAGCACGAGGGACGGTGGATCATCGTTGGCCAGGCCGACGACTACGCCGGCGGACGCATCGAGCGCGTGGACCTCGCGACGGGCCGCATCGAGCGCCTGTACGATCGCGTGGGCGCCGAGCCGATCCGCGGCCCCAACGATCTCGTGTTCGACGCGCATGGCGGCTTCTATTTCACCGATCCGGGCAAGACGCGCGCACGCGACCAGGACCGCGGCTGCGTCTGCTATGCGACGGCGGACGGGCGCTCGATACGACAAGTCATCTTTCCGATCAGCCGGCCCAACGGCATCGGGCTCTCGCCGGACGGCAAGACGCTCTACGTGGCCGAAACCGAGACCGCGCGGCTGTGGAGCTGGCGCATCGAGGCGCCGGGCGAGCTCGTCCACGTCCCGTTCCCGTCCACGCGCTCGCCGCACGGCGGGACGCTGGTCTACGCATCGCCGACCTACCAGCGCTTCGATTCGCTCGCCGTCGAGGCGAGCGGTCGCGTGTGCGTGGGCACGCTCGACGCGGGCTGCGTCACCGTCGTCGATCCGTCGAGCGGGGCCGCGGAAATCGTGAAGGTGCCGCAGGACACGCACATCACGAACCTCTGTTTCGGCGGCGCGGATCGCAGGACCGCCTTCATCACGTGCTCGTATGCCGGCGTCCTCGTCGAAGCGGCGTGGCCGCGGCCGGGACTCGCGCTGGCCCATTGACGCCGCGCGCGCTGGCCCTTGACGCGGGGCGCGGCGATTGGGCATCGTGCGGGCTCGATCCGCTCGACCGGCCCCGCAAGGCCCGGCCTCCTTCCCATGCGTTCCTCGCTTCCGGCTTCCGGCATGGCGCGTGCCGACATCTTCCGTTGCATGCGCGAGTATTCGGCGCGCGACGTCGACTGGCGCCGCGGCCGCACGCCGCTCTACGTGTTCAAGGCCGACGACGAAGTGGCCGCGATCGGCCGCGATGCCTTCATGGAGTTCTTCACCGAGAACGCGCTCGGCGGCAAGCGCGCGTTCCACGGGCTGAAGCGCATGGAGGACGACGTGATCGGCATCGGGCTCACGCTGCTGCATGCGCCGGAAGACGCGGCGGGGTATTTCACGACCGGCGGCTCGGAGAGCATCGTCACGGCGCTCAAGACCTGCCGCGATTACGTGCGCAGGCAGAAGGGGACGAGCGATTTTCGCGGCAACGTGGTGCTGCCGCAGTCGGCGCATCCGGCGTTCAGCAAGGCGGGACAGCTCATGGATCTCGAGCTGCGCCGCATCCCGCTCGGTCGCGACTATCGCGCGGACGTGGACGCGATGGCGCGCGCAATCGACGACGACACGCTGCTGCTCGTCGGCTCGGCGCCGTCGTTTCCGTACGGCGCCATCGACGATATCACGGCGCTCGGCGCGCTCGCCCAATCGCGCAACCTGTGGCTGCACGTCGATGCGTGCGTCGGCGGCTATCTCGCGCCCTTCGTCGCGAAGGCCGGCCACCCGGTGCCGCCGTTCGACTTCGCGGTTCCCGGCGTGACGTCGATCTCCGCCGACCTACACAAGTTCGGCTTCTGTCCCAAGCCGGCTTCGACTGTCTTCTATCGCAGCGCCGACCGCGCGGCGTGCCAGCCGTTCGAGATGGAGGACTGGCCGAGCGGCAAGTTCTCGACCGCGACCATCGCCGGCACGCGTCCGGGCGGCGCCGTCGCCGGCGCATGGGCGACACTGCACGCGCTCGGTGAGGCGGGCTACGTCGAGATCGCGCGGCGCATCATGGCGCTCGTCGCGGCCTACCGGCGCGGCCTCGAGGGGCTCGGCCTGCGCATGGTGGGCAATCCGGACCTGTCGATCCTGTGCTTCACATCCGACGACGTCGACATGCTGCAGGTCGGCGAGCGCATGGCGTCGCGCGGCTGGCTGCCGGGCATGGTGCGCGAGCCGAAATCGATGCATCTCATGCTCTCGATGCTGCACGCGCCCGCGCTCGACGATTACCTCGCCGACATGCGCGCGAGCATCGACGAGGTGCGTCGCGCCGGCAGCCCGTCGGCCAAGGTGACGGTTTCGTATTGATCACAAGAGAGGGAGATCCGATGACCACCGCATTTTCCCGGCGCGATGCGCTGAAGCTGATCGGCAACATGGGCGTTGCGACGTTCGCGGGCGGCGCGATGCTCGCATCGCGCCCGCTGTTCGCGCAGCAGGCCACGGCGGTGCTCGGCCATTTCGGCTCCGCGAACCCGCAGACCATGGGCAAGGCCAACGGCGCGTTCTCCAAGGCGCTCGGCGGCAACGTGAAGACCGATTTCGTCACCGTGAGCGGCGGGCCGCAGGTGATCGCGGCGATCGCGGGCAACAGCATGGACCTGTGCAACATCGGCAGCTCGCCGATGGTCGTGGGCTTCGCGCAGGGCGTGAAGATGTCGATGGTGTACGTCGAGAAATACATCACCGACAGCGAGTGCCTCGCCGTGCGCAAGGACGCGGGCATCGGCGGCATGAAGGATCTTAAGGGCAAGAAGATCGGCCTGCCGTTCAACACGTCGGTGCATTTCGCGATGCTGGCGGGGCTCAAGGCGGCGGGCATGCAGCCGAGCGACGTCACGCTCATCAACGTCAAGGCCGATTCCGTCCAGGCGACGTGGCAGCGCAAGGACATCGACGCCGCGTACATCTGGAATCCCATCCTCGGCGACCTCGTCGCGGACAACGGCAAGATCATCCTGACCACCGGCGACCTCGCGGCGAACGGCACGCTGGTGTTCGACGGCATCGTCGTGCGCGACGAGTTCAAGCAGAAGCATCCCGAGCTGGTGCTCGCATATCTCAAGGCCTACGACCAGCTCTGCCAGATGTACGAGAAGCAGCCGCAGGAGGTCGTGAAGGTACTGTCGCCGTATCTCGCGATGACGCCCGAGAAGACGATGGAGTACATCAAGACGTTCCACTCGGTGCCGGTGAAGGAGCTCGCGACCGACAAGTGGATGGGCATGCCGGGCGCGAAGGACACGGGCGTGCTGCGCACGCTGCGCGACCAGGCGGAGTTCCTGAAGGCCGCGCAGCAGATGGACGCGGTGCCGCCGAGCTTCGCGCCCTACGTGGATTCGTCCTTCCTCGCCAAGATGGTCTGACGCGCACCCGATGGGCATCGAGCCGGTCGCGCCCGGTCGCGCGCGCGGCGAGGAGAAGCTCGTCATCGCCGGGGTGTCGAAGCGCTTTGGCCAGGGCCCCGACGCCGTGCAGGCGCTGGAGCCGGTCGACCTCGCGGTCGCGGCCGGCGATTTCGTGTGCATCGTCGGGCCGTCCGGCTGCGGCAAGAGCACGCTGCTCAACATCGTGGCGGGCTTCGAGCAGCCGACGACCGGCCAGGTCACACTCGACGGCCGCGCGATCCATGCCCCGGGTCCCGAGCGTGGCGTGGTGTTTCAGCAGGGCGCCCTCTTCACGTGGATGACCGTGCTCGAGAACGTCGCGTTCGGCCCGCGCGCGCTCGGCAAGGCGCCCGCGGAGGCGCGCGCGATCGCCTCGCGCTACCTCGATCTGGTCGGCCTTTCGGGGTTCGCCCAGCGGTACCCCTACGAGCTTTCCGGCGGAATGCAGCAGCGCGTCGGCATCGCGCGCGCGCTCGCCAACGAGCCGCAGGTGCTGCTCATGGACGAGCCCTTCGCGGCGCTCGATCAGCAGACGCGCGAGCTGCTCCAGGAGGAGATCAAGGCGATCTGGCGGCGCACGGGCAAGACCATCCTGTGGATCACGCACAGCATCGACGAGGCGCTGGTGCTCGCCACGCACGTGGTGGTCATGACCGCGCGGCCGGGCCGCATCAAGGCTGCCTTCGCGTCGACGTTCTCCCGGGACAGCGATCCGCTCGTCGCGACGACGGCGACGTTCGCGGACGCCAAGCGCACCGTTTACGGGCTGCTTCGGCAGGAATCGATCGCGGCGCAGCGGCAGGAAGGCGAGGTGACCTCGTGAGCGCGCTGGCCGCCGCCGCACCCGCTGCGCGCCGCATTGCGCGCCGCGACCGCTGGCTCGGGCTCGCGTCGTTCGCAGCGATGCTCGGCGTGTGGGTCGCGATCACGGGCAGCGGCCTGTGGCCGGCGCTCGTCAATCCCACGTTCCTGCCTTCACCGGTCACGGTGGCGAAGACCTTCATGCGGCTCGCGCAGACGGGCTACCAGGGCCACACGCTCGCGCACCATTTCCTGGTCAGCCTGATGCGCTTCGGCATCGCGTTCGCGGTGTGCATCGTCGTCGGCGTGCCGGTCGGGCTGATGATGGGCATGCACAGCGGCGTGCGCGCGGTGCTCGACCCGCCGATCGAGACGACGCGCCCGATTCCCAAGCTCGCGCTGCTGCCCCTGTTCATCATCTGGTTCGGCATCGGCGAGCTCGCGAAGACCATTGTGATCATCGCCGCGCTGTTTCCGCTCATCTCGATCTCCGCCATGCAGGCGGTGCGCGGCGTGAGCGTGCGCCGCATCCAGGCCGCGCAGTCGCTGGGCGCGTCGCGCCGGATCATCTTCTGGCGCGTGCTGCTGCCCGCCAGCCTGCCGGGCATCTTCACCGGCATGCGCGTGTCGGTGGGCATCGGCGTCACGATGCTCGTCGGCGCCGAGATGGTCGCCACCAGCGACGGCATCGCCTGGATGGCGCTGACCGCGGCCGATTTCGTTCAGACCGACGTCGTTCTGGTCGGCGTGCTGGTCATGGCGGCGCTCGGTTACGGGCTCGACCAGCTGTTTCGCGTGCTGGAGCGGCGGTTGGTGCATTGGGCGGGGCGGGATTAACGCCGCCCGCGCACGTGTTCGTCAACGTCGAGCGATCCGGTCGTCCAGCTCCGCGATCTGCGCCGAAAGGCCGTTGCCGGCCTGGTCGAGCGCCGTGCGCAGGCCCTGCTCCAGGCGCTCGAGGCGACCCTCCAGCGTGGACTTGAGCTCGGTGAAGCGCGATGCTTCGGCCTGGTCGGCGAGCTGGCGCTGCGCGGCGAGCTCGCGCGTCATGCGCCGCGTCTCCATCAACACCGACGTCTGCAGGTAGAACGCGTAACCCAGGAAGATCGCCGCGAGCGCGGCAGTGATCATGAGCATGATGAGGCCGAGCGGCGCCTGCACCGATCCGACCAGCAGCGACAGCGTGGTCGGCGTGGTGAATGCCGCCCAGTTCACCACCACGAACAGCATGAGCGCACCGAGCACGAGGATCAGCAGCAACGTCCGGAACGGCATGAGGGTCTCCCGCATCCAATGACGCCAAAGGAGGGCGGCATGCATTGTCTCACCCGCCGCATCGCGCCGGTGATGGTTGCAGTCGGATTCGCGCTGGCGAAGCCGGCGCTCGCCGAAACCCACACCGTCACGATCCAGTTCTTCCAGTTCAAGCCGCAGACGGTCGAGGTCAAGGCGGGCGACGACATCGTCTTCGTCAACCGGGATCTGATCGAGCACACGGCGACGGCATCGAACAACGCGTTCGACTCGAAGAGCATCGGGGCCGGCCAGAGCTGGAAGTGGACGGCCCGGGCGCCCGGCGAATACGACTACGTCTGCGCGTTCCATCCGACCATGAAGGGCGTGATCAAGGTCGCTCCGTAGGCGCCGGGAACGCGGCGGGGCCGGCCGTCATCCAATGGACGCCATGACTGCACAAGCGCTGCCCAGCCCGTCCCCCCAGGTCGCTGCCGACGCCGAGCTCGCGCGCCGCGTGGCGGCGCGCGACCCGGCCGCGTTCGAGCACCTCATGCGCCGGCACAATCGCCGGCTCTTCCGCGTCGCGCGCGCCATCCTGCGGTCGGACGCCGACGCCGAGGACGCGCTGCAGGACGCGTACCTGGCCGCCTGGCGCGCGATCGCCGGCTTTCGCGGGGGATCGACGCTGGCGACGTGGCTCACGCGCATCGTGATCAACGAGGCGTACGCGCGCCTGCGCAAGACCGCACGGGCCACGGTCGTGTCGCTGGAGGAGCCGCACGAGATGAGCGATGACGCGCCGGATCTGCCCGGTCGCGCGGAGCGCGCCGGTCCCGAGGAGGGCGCCATGCGCGCCGAGATGCGCCGCCTGCTCGAGCGGCACATCGATGCGCTCCCCGAGCAGTTTCGCACCGCCTTCGTCATGCGCGAGGTCGAGGAGCTCTCGGTCGAGGAAGTGGCGGCCGCGCTCGACGTGCCGGAATCGACGGTGCGCACGCGCACGTTCCGTGCACGCGCGTTGCTGCGCGCGGCGCTCGCGCGCGAGATCGACATGGCGACCGTCGACGCCTTCGGATTCGCCGGCGAGCGGTGCGACCGCATCGTCAGAACGGTTTTGCAACGTATCGCCGGTTCGACCCCCGTAGTACCACCATCCCAGGAGGACGCATGAGATTCGTCGCAATTGCCGCCGCGCTCGCGCTCGTCGCGGGCAGCGCATTCGCTCAGGAAGGCGCACCCAACGACGCGCAGATCGCGCACATCGTCGTCACCGCGAACCAGGTCGACATCGATGCCGGAAAGCTGGCCGAGAGCAAGGCCACCAATCCCGAGGTCAAGAAGTTCGGCGAGCTGATGGTCAAGGATCACACGGCCGTCAACAAGCAGGCGACGGAGCTCGCCAAGAAGCTCGGCGTCAAGCCCGAGGACAACGCGACCAGCCGCAGCCTCGCGCAGGGCGGCCGCGACAACCTCGCGCACCTGCGCGAGCTCAAGAAGGGCCCCGAGTTCGACAAGGCGTACGTCGACCACGAGGTGGCGTATCACCAGGCGGTCATCGATGCCGTCGACAAGACGCTGATCCCGAGCGCCAAGAACGCCGAGCTCAAGGACCTGCTGGTCAAGACCCGGCCGGCATTCGTGGCGCACCTCGACCACGCGAAGATGCTCCAGGCGAAGCTCGGCAAGTAGTCACTGCGCCTTTCGCGAAGCGGGAAGCTTCGCGAGGTCGATGTCGAGGAACTGCCAGAACGTATCGAAGCGGTTCGGCCGGTAGCCCATGAGCCACGGCTGCGCGAAGTGGTTCTCGAGGCGGAACACGACCGGCACCATCGGGGCGTACGCGCGCGCGATGTCCGACATCGCGCGCGCGGCCGCCCGCTGCTGCGCCGGATCGTTCGTGCGCATGAAACGGTCCATCGCCGCGTCGTATTCGGGAAGGCTGAACTGCGACACGTTGATCTGCGGCGATGACTTGCTGTAGAGCTGCGCGAGTATGCCCTGGCCGGTCGGATTGCCGCCGAATCCGCCGAACCAGATCTGGTAGTGCCCGGCGACGAGATCCTTGATCGCGTCCTGGAACGGCGACACCTGGAACGCCGTGCGCAGCCCGATCGCCTGCAGGTTCTTGCGGAAGAGCGTCTGCACCTCGCGCGCGATGCCGCCCGAGCGCAGCAGCAGCGTGAGCGTCAGCGGGCTGCCGTCGGGTGCCGAGCGAAAGCCGTCGCCGCCGATCCTGTAGCGGTAGCGATCGAGGAGCGCGCGCGCGGCCGCCGGATCGTGCGCGGGGCGCGGCATGTCGCGGTCGTAGCCGGCGACATCGGGTGGCACGAGCTGGTTCGCCGGCAGCGCCTGCCCGGCATAGATCACCCGCACCATCTCGTCGCGATCGAATGCGAGCGAGACCGCGCGACGCAACGCGATGCGGGCCGGGTCCATTCCGCCCAGGGCCGGGTCGCGCAGATTGAAATAGAAGAACGTCGTGAACGGCTCGGGCACGCGCTGCCACGTGACCCCGCGCGCCTTTTGTTCGGGGTTCAGCGCGTCGCCCGCGAGGAGGCGCGTCGCGATCTCGCTGCGCAGCACGATGGCGTCGAGATTGCCGCGGTCGAACTCGAGCAGCCGGGCACTCTCCTCTTCGATGACGTCGAGCTGGATCTCCGCGACGCGCGGGAACTTGCCGCCCCGCATCGATGCTTCCAGCGCCTGGTCCGAGGCGAGGCTGCTCGAAGGGAACGGGCGCCCGCGGTAATCGGGATTCGCTTCGAGCGTGATCCGCGAGCCGCGCCGGATCTCCTTCAGGCGGAACGCGCCCGTTCCGACGGCATAGCTGCGAAGGTCGCCGCCGCGCGCTTCCACGACCTCGCGTGCCACCGCGCCGAGCGTGACGTAGCCTTCGATGACCGGATAGTTGGCCTCCGTGAGCTGCAGCTGAAGCGTGTAGCGGTCGAGCGCGCGCAGGCCGTCGATCGGGCGATCGGGATCCCAGCGGCCCGTTCGCTTCGCGGCGTCCAGCGCTTCGCGTCCGCCGACGATGGCCGCGGCGGTGATCGGCGCGCCGCCTCGCTTGCTGTTCGGGTCGAGCCAGCGCTTGAGCGAATAGACGTAGTCCTCTGCGGTCAGCTCGCGCTTGCGGCCCTTGAAGGCGGGATCGGGCGTGAAGTAGATGCCGGGCTGGACATGCATGGTCCACGTCCTGCCATCGTTCGTGATCTCGGGCAGCGCGGTCGCGGTCACCGGCGTCAGGCGCGGCGGCTTGGCGAGATAGTCGAACTGATAGAGCCCTTCGTAGATCGCGCGCAGCACGTCGAACGACGGGCTCTCCGCGTATTGCTGCGGATCGAGCGTCTCGATGTCGGGAATCGCGAGACGCAGCACCTTGCGAGAATCGGCCGCGAGCGCCCCACCGGCGCACAGCGCAAGAGACAGTACCGCCGCGACGAGTCGCTTCATGGGCGCCGGCTGCCGCTGCGACCGGCCGGCGGCTTCGCCGTGCTGCCGCGCTTCATGAGCGTGAACGGCAGCTTCTGCTGCAGCTCGACCGGCGCGCCTTCGAGGCGCGCAACGAGCTGCACGCCGGCGGCCGAGCCGACCTCGACGACCGGCGTCTGGATGCTGGTGAGCGGTGGCGTCTGCGTGGCGCCGAGGTCGGTGTTGTCGACGCCGGTGATCGAGAGGTCGTCGGGGACGCGCACCCGCGCCTCGCGGCACGCGAGCATGGCGCCGACGGCGAACACGTCGTTGGTGGCGATCACGGCGGTGGGACGCGGTCGAACGCGCAGGAGCTCGCGCATGCCCGCGCGTCCGGAGGCGAGCGAAATCGATCCGAACCAGACGTAGCGCTCGTCGAGCGCGAGGCCATGCGCGGCGAGCGCCTCGCGCACGCCCGCGCCGCGTGCGCGCGACCGATCGTTGCCCGGCGTGGGCGCGCTGATGAGCCCGAAGCGCCGATGCCCGAGCTCGATCAGCCAGCGCGTCAACGCGTACGTGGCCGCGCGATTGTCGAAGCCGATGCTCGGATGCCGGCCGGTCTCGTCGACGCCCCAGGTGAGCACGTAAGGCCGCCGATGCCGCTCCAGCAGCTCGTAGAGCGCCGGATCGTGGTCGAGGCCTACGAACATGAACGCATCGACGCCGTGCTGGATCAGCTGTCCGGTGACGCGCACCTCGGTTGCGAGGTCGTAATAGTGCGTCGCGAGCACCAGCGAATAGCCGCGCTCGTCGAGCGTGCGCTGCAGCGCGCTCGTCGTGCGCGCGTAGAGCGCGTAGTCGAACGACGGCACGACCGCGCCGATCATCCCGCTGCGCTGGCTGCGCAGCGCGCGCGCGGGACCATGCGGCACGTAGCGGAGCTTGTCGACCGCGGCACGCACGCGGGCCCGCGTCTGCGGGTCCACCTGGTCGGGAAGATTGAGCGCGCGGGACACCGTCGCCGTCGATACGCCCGCGAGGCGCGCGACGTCGCGCGCGCTGACCCGCGCCGGCGGCCCGACCCTGGCGCCCTCGCTCTTCACGCGCGCAGCATACGCCGGCTGCAAACGTTTTCAACGCGACCCCGGCGGTTGACGTACCTCACTCGTGGCGGCAAGATATGTAAACGAATACATCCGCTGGAGCTCCCCGCATGGCCGAAGGCAAGGCGCGCGTGCGCCACGTCGTCCTCGTCGTGTTCGACACGCTGCGCCGCGACGCGGTCGGCTGCTACGGCACGCCGCCCGAATGGGGCGCGATCGCCACGCCGAACCTCGACGCGTTCGCGCGCGAATCGGTGCGCTTCACGCGCGCGTACCCCGAGGCACTCCCCACGCTGTGCGCGCGGCGCACGATCTACACGGGGCTTCGCACGTATCCGTTCCACAACGGCGACTTCCGGCACATCAAGGGCGACTTCGTCGGCATCGCGCCTGGCTGGGGACCCATTCCCGAGGAGCAGACGACGCTCGCCGAGACGTACGAGCAGAGCGGCTTCCGCACCGGCCTCATCTCCGATCTGTATCACCAGTTCAAGCCCTCGAAGAACTTCTGGCGCGGCTTCCACCAGTGGACCTTCATCCGCGGCCAGGAAGCCGACGCGGCGCGAAGCGGTCCGTGGCCATCCCAGGACGAGATCGACTATTGGGTGCCGCGCGAGCTGCAGGAGCTGCGCGGCAAGGCGACCGGCCTCGAGCAGCCCGGCTACGGCGCCGCGTGGTTCTCCAGCCGCATCCTGCTCAACATGCGCGACCGCGTGCGCGAGGAGCTGTGGTTCAACGCGCAGGTGATGCAGGAGGCCGCGCGCTGGGTTGAGCAGAACCTCGACGCGAAGCGCCTGTTCCTCACCGTCGAGTCATTCGACCCGCACGAGCCGTGGTTCGTCCCGCCGCATTACCGCCGGCGCTACGACGATTCGCCATCGCGCGAGCAGGTGATCTCGCCCTACGCGGAAATGCCGTGGCTGCCGCAGGAGCTCGTCAAGCGCACGCGCGCGAACTACGCGGGGCTGGTGGAGATGTGCGACCGGTGGTTCGGGCACCTCGTCGACACGCTGCGGGTCACCGGCATCCTCGACGACGCGCTGGTGATCGTCACGTCGGACCACGGCCACAGCCTGTGGGAGCGTCGCGGCTACATCGGCAAGCGGGGCTATCCGTCGGACCCGGAGAGCTACGAGGTGCCGCTCCTCGTGCGCCATCCCGAGAAGATCGGCGCCGGCACGGTGTGCGACGGCTTCGTGCAGCACCACGACATCGCCGCCACCGCGCTCGACGCCGCGGGCGTCGCGCCCGCGCAACCCATCGACGGCCGCTCGTTCTACGATCTCGCGTTCGCGAACGGCGCACCGATTCGCGATCACGTGACGATCGGCTGGGGCAGCGCGATGACGGTGGTCGACGACCATCACTGGTTCAATTGCAAGATCAATGGCCGCGGCCCGTTCCTGTACGACGCGCCACGTCCCGCGCCCGATGCGCGCAACCTCGCCGAGGAGCGGCCCGACCTCGTCAAGCGGTTGTTCGACCTCGGCAAGGCGGACGCGGGCGGCTCGTTCCCCGAGTACCTAATGAAGCAGGCCGAGGAAGCCGGCGATGCGCCGGGCTGCAGCCCGTTCGCCGCCATCCGCGAGCGCGGCCTGCGCGAGCCTCACGACCCGATCGACCGTGAAGCGCTGGACCGCTGAACAGCCAACAAGGCGACAGGAGGAGACGATGAGCACGAAGACGGACAAGGGACCCGCGCAACCCGCACGCCGGCGCGCGCTGCAGCAGGGCGCAGCGCTCGGCACGGCGGCCATTGCCGCGCCGTGGATCGCGCGTTACGCGCACGCGCAGTCGGCCGACATCGGGCCGTACCAACAGGCGAAGATCAACTGGCGCCAGGTCGAAGGCGAGTCGATCTCGGTCGCGGTCATACCCGCCAGCTACTTCGACAACCTGATCGCGATCACGCCGACGTTCGAGGCGCTCACCGGCATCAAGGTCCGCTACGAGAAGGTGCCTCCCGGGCAGATCCGGCAAAAGGCCATGCTCGACCTGTCGTCCAAGACCGCTACCTACGCGACGTCCGCGACCGACCCGATGTACTACCCGCTGTACGCGTCGAACAAGTGGGTCGATCCGCTCGATCGCTATCTCGGCGATGCGTCGATCACCGATGCCGCGTGGTTCGACTACGACGACATCTTCAAGGCGTGGCGCGACGCGAACGGATACGAAGGCAAGCCGTACGCGGTGCCGTACGACGGCGAGGTCACCGTGCAGGTGTACCGCAAGGACCTGTACGACGCCAAGGGCCTGAAGGCAGCCGACACGCTCGACGATTTCCTGAAGAACGCCGCTGCGCTGACCGATCCGGCCAACCGCATGTACGGCATAGCGCTGCGCGGCTTCGCGGGCGCGGGCCAGAACATGTACATCTATCCGTCGATCTTCCGCGAGTTCGGTGGCAACTGGTTCAGCGGCAAGAAGGTCGTGGTCAACTCGCCCGAGGCGGTGCGCGCGCTCGACTGGTACGTCGACGCCGAGGCGAAGTACGCGCCGCCCGCGGTGCGCAACTGGAACTGGCCCGACATCGCCGACGCTTTCTCGCAGGGTACGCTCGGCTGCTACATCGATGCGCATTCATCGGCCGCGGTGCTGACCAATCCCGAGAAGTCGAAGGTGATCGGCAAGATCGCGTTCGCGCGCTGGCCCAAGGGTCCCACCGGCAAGCGCTGCACGTCGATCTGGAACTGGGGCTTCCCGATCAACGCCGCGCTGAGCGACAAGCAGAAGAAGGCCACCTGGCTGTTCGTGCAATGGGCCGCGTCGGCCGAGACGCAGGCGCGCACGTCGTGGAAGTTCGCGGGCCCCGCGAAGCGCTCCGGGATCAACCGCACGTCGCTGTGGAAAGCGCCCGAGTTCGTCGCGATGACCAAGGACATCGGCCCCAATTTCGTCGAGGCCGCGCTCGATTCGCTCACGCAGGACACCGACGTCGACTGGCGTCCGCGCGTGCCGCAGTGGCCCGCGATCGGCGACACGATGGCCACCGCGATCCAGGCGGCGCTGGTCGGACAGAAGAAGTCCAGGGAAGCGCTGAACGAGGCGCAGGCGAGGATCGACCAGATCCTGAAGGGATGACGGTCGCCGAGGCGACGGCTTGAGCGTCGCGACGCTTGCGCAGCAGGAACGGCGATTCGCGCTGGCGCTGTTCCTGCCCGCGCTGGCGGTGCTCGTGGTCACGACGACCGCGCCGCTCGCCTACCTGGCGTGGACGAGCCTCATGCGCATCGACCTGTCGATGCCGTGGCTGTCCGGGTTCGCCGGCGCGGGCAACTACGCCAAGATGGGCGGCGATCCGCGCTTCTGGAATTCGCTGGCGCTGACGGTCGTCTACACCGCATCGACGGTCGTGCTGCAGGTCGCTATCGGGCTGTCGCTGGCGCTGCTGGTGATGCGCATTCCCAAGGGCGCCGGCGTCGCGCGCATCGGCGCCATCCTTCCGATCGTGCTCGCACCCGTCGTCGTCGGCCTCTTCTGGCGCACGCTCGTGCTGTCGCCGGACGTCGGGCTGGTCGACGTGGTGACGCGCGCACTCGGTTTCGGCAGCCACAACTGGCTGGGCGATCCGCAGCTCGCGCTGATCTCGGTGATCGCGATCCACACCTGGCAGTGGACGCCGTTCGCCTTCCTCGTGATCCTCGCGAGCCTCGCGTCGCTGCCCCCCGACGTCTACGAAGCGGCGCGCATCGACCGCGCGAGCGCGTGGCAACGCTTCGTCAACATCACGCTGCCGCTCATACGCCCCGCGCTCGTCGTCGTCGTCATCATGCGCATGATGATCGCGCTGTCGGCGTTTGCCGCCATCTACGCCGCCACCGGCGGCGGCCCGGGCACCGCGACCGAGATCCTCAACCTCTACGCGTATCGCACGTCGTTCTCGGAGCTCAATCTCGGCTACGGCGCGGCGCTCGCGATGGTGCTGCTCGCGACCACGCTGGCCGTTTCCTTCGCGCTGTTCCGGCTGCGGAGACGGCGTTGACCGCCCGCGGCCTTCGCAGCGTCGCGCTGACCGCGCTTACCGCCGCGATCCTGTCGATCTGGATCGTGCCGGTGGTCTGGGCGCTGCTCACCTCGTTCAAGACCGAACGCGACGTGCTCGCGTACCCGCCCAAGGTGATCTTCGAGCCGACGCTCGCGAACTATCGCGAGGTGCTGTTCGGCTCGTCGAGCATCCTCCCCAACCTCGCCTCGAGCCTCATCGTCACGTCGGCGGCCACGCTCGTGACGATGCTCTTCGCGATCCCGGCCGCGTATGCGCTCGCGCGGCTCGACCTTCCCGCGCGACGCGGATCGGGGTTCTACGTGCTCGCGACGCAGATGCTGCCGCCCGTGGGCCTGATCATTCCGTACTATCTCCTGCTGCAGAAGATCGGCGCGCTCGACACGTACTCGGGGCTCACGACGATCTATCTCACGTTCTGCCTGCCGTTCGCCATCTGGCTGATGGTGTCGTACTTCGAGGACGTCCCGCGCGAGATGGAGGAGGCTGCGCTGCTCGATCGCGCCGGCCGGTTGCGCGCGCTGTGGTACGTCATCCTGCCGCAGGTGCGCGGCGGCATCGCCGTCACCACGATCTTCGTGTTCCTGAATGCGTGGAACGAGTTCCTCTTCGCGGTCGTCCTCGGCGGCAATCGGGTGCGACCGGTGACGGTCGCGATGTTCAACTTCATCTCCGTCGAGCAGACGCAATGGGCGCGCCTCGCCGCGGGCGCGATGCTGGCGATGGCGCCCGTCATCGTGCTCGGCATCCTGGCGCAGCGGCACATCGTGAAGGGCCTCACCGTAGGCGCCGTGAAGGGCGGAGGCCGCACGTGAGCGCGGGCGGCCACGTGCGTCTCGAAGGCATCGTCAAGCGTCACGGCGCGGTCACCGTGCTGCATGGCGTCGATCTCGAGATCCGGCCGGGCGAGTTCTTCGCGCTGCTCGGCCCGTCGGGCTCGGGCAAGACGACGACGCTGCGCGTCCTCGCGGGCCTCGAGCCGCACGACGCCGGCCGCGTATGGCTCGACGGGGCGGACGTCACCGGCCGCGAGCCCGGCGACCGCGACGTCGCGATGGTGTTCCAGAGCTACGCGCTCTATCCGCACATGACCGTCGCGCAGAACATCGCGTTTCCACTGCGCATGATCGGCACCCCGCGCGACGAGACCGAGCGCGCGGTGCGCGACGCCGCTGCGCGTGTTCGCATCGATCACCTGCTCGCGCGCAAGCCCGGCCAGCTCTCCGGTGGCCAGCAGCAGCGATGCGCGCTTGCGCGCGCCATCGTGCGCAAGCCGCGCCTGTTCCTGCTCGACGAGCCGCTCTCGAATCTGGACGCCAAGCTGCGCCTCGAGACCCGCGTGGAGCTGCGCAGGCTCCAGCGCTCGCTCGGCGTGACCGCGGTTTACGTGACGCACGACCAGGAGGAGGCGATGACCATTGCCGACCGCCTCGCGGTCTTCATGGACGGACGCATCGTGCAGATCGGCACGCCCGCACAGGTGTTCGCGTCGCCCTCCACCGTATCGGTGGCGGGCTTCATCGGCAGCCCGCCGATGAACCTCCTGCGCGGCGTGGCGCGCGACGGCGTCGTAGCGATCGGCGACGTGGTCCTCCCGGGCGTGCAGGCGCCTCGCGATGGCGATGTCGTCATCGGCGTGCGCCCGGGCGCGGTTCGGCTTGGCAACGCCGGCTTGCCGGCGCGCATCGAGCTCGTCGAGGACCTCGGCGATTCCGCCGTCGTCGATCTCGCCGTCGGCGAGACCGTCGTGAAGATGCGCAGCGAGGCGCGTCCCGCTGCGCGCGAGGGCGACACCGTGCGCATCGTCTTCGCGGCGCACGACGTTCACCTGTTCGATCCGGGAACCGGCGCGCGACTCTGACGCGGTATCCTGCGCGGCGTGTATCCCCACATGCTCGCGCCGCTCGACCTCGGCTTCGTCACGCTGCCAAATCGCGTGCTGATGGGCTCGATGCATACCGGGCTCGAGGAAGCGCCGCACGGCTTCGAGAAGATGGCGGCGTTCTACGCGGCGCGTGCGCGCGGCGGCGTCGCGTTGATGGTCACCGGCGGCATTGCGCCCAACCTCGCCGGGCGCCTCGAGCCGCGCGCTTCGCAGCTCTCGTCGCCCCGGCAGCTCGCGCGGCACCGGCTCATCACGGATGCCGTGCACGCGGCCGGCGGCCGCATCGCGCTCCAGATCCTGCACGCCGGCCGCTACGCGTATCACCCGCTGTCGGTTGCCCCGTCGGCCGTGCGCTCTCCGATCACGCCGTTCAAGCCGCGCGCGCTCACGCGCTGGGGCATCGCGCGCACGATCGCCGCGTACGTTCGCTGCGCGCGCCTCGCGCGCGAGGCGGGCTACGACGGGGTCGAGATCATGGGCTCCGAGGGCTATCTCATCAACCAGTTCATCGTGCCTCACACCAACCGGCGCGACGACGAATGGGGCGGCGCGTTCGCCAACCGTATCCGGTTCGCGCTCGAGATCGTGCGCCGCACGCGCGAGGCCATGGGACGCGACTTCATCATCATCTACCGCCTCTCGATGCTCGACCTCGTCGAGGGCGGCAGCACGTGGAACGAGGTGGTCGAGCTCGCGAAGGGCGTGGAAGCCGCGGGCGCAACGCTGATCAACACCGGCATCGGCTGGCACGAGGCGCGCATCCCGACGATCGCCACGATGGTGCCGCGCGGCGCGTTCACCTGGGTCACGCGCAAGCTGAAAGGCGCCGTCACGGTGCCGCTCATCACCACGAACCGCATCAACGATCCCGCGGTGGCGGACGCCATCCTCGCGCGCGGCGACGCCGACATGGTGTCGATGGCGCGTCCGTTCCTGGCCGACCCCGATTTCGTCGCCAAGGCCGCGCGCGGCCGCGCCGACGACATCAACACGTGCATCGCGTGCAACCAGGCATGCCTCGACCATATCTTCGAGCGTCGCGTTGCAAGCTGCCTGGTCAATCCGTATGCGTGTCGCGAAACCGAGCTCGCGATGACTGCGAGCGGCGAGCCGAAGCGCGTGGCCGTGGTCGGCGCGGGCCCCGCGGGTCTCGCCAGCGCCGTGACGCTGGCGGAGCGCGGGCACGCCGTGACGCTGTTCGAGGCCGCGAACGAGGTCGGTGGACAGTTCAATCTCGCGCGGCGCATTCCCGGGAAGGAGGAGTTCGCCGAGACGCTGCGGTACTACCGTGCGCGGCTTGCGAGCCTCGGCGTCGTGCAGCGTCTCGGGCATGCCGCGGTCGCCGGCGACCTCGCGGAGTTCGATCACGTCGTCGTCGCGACCGGTGTGCGCCCGCGCGTTCCCGGCATCGCGGGCATCGATCACGCGAAGAGCGTCGGATACGCCGAGGTGGTGGAGAGCAGGGTATCGGTCGGCCCGCGCGTGGCCATCGTCGGCGCGGGGGGCATCGGCTTCGACGTCGCGGAGCTGCTGTCGGCCGACCGGCCGCTCGACGGCCACGCCAGCTCCGGCGCCGCCGACGACGCCGCCATCGATGCGTTCCGCGCCGAATGGGGTATCGACGCGCGCTATGCGGAGCGCGGCGGCCTCGGCGCGGTGCACGATCCCGCACCGGCGCGCATGCTGTGGCTCCTGCAGCGCAAGACCACGAAGGTCGGCGAAGGCCTCGCGAAGACGACGGGCTGGATCCGCCGCACGCTGCTGCGCAAGCGTGGCGTGCAGATGATCGCGGGCGTCGAATACGAGCGCATCGACGACGCGGGCCTGCACATTCGCGTCGACGGCGTGCCGCGCGTGCTCGAGGTCGACAACGTCGTCATCTGCGCAGGACAGGAGCCGAACCGCGAGCTCTCGTTCGAGCTGACGCTGCGCCGCATCCCGCACACGCTCGTTGGCGGCGCCGACGTCGCGCTCGAGCTCGACGCGAAGCGCGCGATCGACCAGGCGACGCGCGTAGCGCTCGCGCTCTAGCGGGACGCCAGGAGCCGCGCGCTGCGCTCGAGGTCGCGCGTGTACTGCGGACCGAGCCTCGGATTGCGCGCGGCCACGGAGCGCGCCTCGTCGAGCGCCCGCTCGGCATCGGCGCGCCGGTCGAGCGCGAGATACGCCTCGGCGAGCGCAGCCTCCGCCTGAAGCCGCCCGGGGCTCGCCGGCGACAGCGCCTCGCGGCGCAGCGCGGCCGTGCGCTCGAGGAGCGGCAGCGCGGCGGCGGGATCGCCGAGCGCGAGGCGCGCCCGTCCTTCGCAGTACGCCGCGCGCCCTTCGACACCGGGCATGTACGTCGCGAGCGCGCTGGCCGCGAGCCGCCGTCGGGCATTCGACGCGGCGTCGGCGGCGTGGATGAAATCCGATTGCGCGAGCGCGATCTCCGCGCGCGCGACGTCGACCTCGAGCCCGGTCAGCGACAGCCTGCCCGCCACCGGCTCCTTGACGGCGTATTCGGCCATCATCTCCGCTGCTTCCCGGGGCCGGCCTTCGGCGACGGCGAGACGTGCGCGCATGACGACGTTGTGATTGAACAGCGGCGCCGGCGGCCGCTCCGACGTGAGCTTGATCGCACGCGATTCGTCGAGGTAGCGGTGCGCCTCGTCGAATCGGCCCAGCTCGATCAGCGCGAACGCCGCGTCGTCGAGCATGTTCGCCAGGAACTGCGTTCCGGGACGGTTGCGACGGCGATTGGCGATCGCCTGCTCCATGTTGTCGAGGCCCTCCACGACCTCGCCGTAGCGCGCCATTCCCCAGCCGTACTCGAGCAGCGCGGGCGGCGTGTGGAACGGATCGTCCGGACCCCGCAGTGACAGCGCGAGGTCGCGCGCCGCACGAAGATCGTGCAAGCCCTCCTGCATGCGCCCCGTGTCGACCAGGAACTTGCCCAGGCGAAGCTCCGTCTGCAGCGTGTCGACGTGATGGTCGCCGTTCACCGCGCGCGCGGCGGCCATCGCGCGGCGGTAGCTGTTCTCCGCGCTGGCGTAGTCGTCGAGCCCGAACTCCGCCTCGGCGAGATAGGCGTAGTACTGGGTGAGCTCGGGTGCCCGCGGTCCGTCGGTGCGCTCGACGATGTCGATCGCCTGCCGGATGTCGTCGCGCGAGTCCTGCCAGCGGCCGAGCCAGCCGTCGATCTGCGAGCGCAGGTACATCGCGTTCGCGAGATCGTGCGACTCGCCGAGCGCTCGGTACAGCGCGCTCGCGCGGTCGACGTACTCCCGCGCGCGCGGCCGGTCGATGCTGCTGTAGTAGTCCGCCTTGCGCATCAGCAGATGCGCGCGCAGGATCGAGCGCTCGTCGTGCGCCGCGTCGAGGATCCGCTCGGCTTCGGCGATGGTCGCGGCGCGCTCGTTCACGAACGAGGACGCGCGCAACGAGTAGTCGAGGTCCATGAGCTCCTTGGCCACCCGCGGATCGCCGGGCCCGTAGAGCGAGCGTGCGAGCGCGACCGCCTGCTTGCGCA
Source organism: Casimicrobiaceae bacterium (assembly GCA_035493035.1). Lineage (GTDB taxonomy): Bacteria > Pseudomonadota > Gammaproteobacteria > Burkholderiales > Casimicrobiaceae > VBCG01. The sequence continues at coordinate 100,299 of DATJIS010000050.1, forward strand.
GCGTCACTGCCCGATCGTTGACCTCGAGGTCGTCGTAGAGGTCGCCGAAGAGGCGCAGCGTGGCGAGCTTCGCCGCAGGCGCGTCGTTCAGCGCGGTCTCGATCTTTCCGGCGCCGAGGTCGAGGAGCTCGATGGCGGTGGTCTGCCGCGCCTTCACGGGGTCCGCCTGGCGACTGCTGTTGGCACGAAAGAGGTCCGTCATGAACGCCTGCACGGCGTTGGCGCGCGCCGCCTCGAGTGTGGCCTGGTGCGCCTGACGAACAGCCACGATGGTCGCACCGACGAGGACCACGGCGACGAGCGCCGTCACCGCGAGCGCCGCGCGATGCCGGCCGGCGAACTTCATCGCGCGATAGCCCATGCTGTCCGGACGCGCGAGCACCGGCTGGCCGTTGCGATGGCGATCGAGGTCCTCGGCGAACGCGCGCGCCGTCGCGTAGCGGTCCTCGGGGCGCTTGCGCAACGCCTTCAGCACGATCGTGTCGAGGTCGCCGCGCAGCGCGCGACGCAGGCGCGCCGGCGTGGAGGCGCGCGCGTGCGCCGCGGCGTCCGAAGCCCGCCTCGCCGACGGCGGCTCGACGTCCGCCTGCACGATTGCCTCGGCGAGCTCGGCCTGCGTGCCATGCCGCGTGCGATAGGGGCGCTCGCCGGCGATCAGCTCGTAGAGAAGCACGCCGAGCGAGTAGACGTCGGCGGCCGTGGTGAGCGGCTGCGCCGCGACGTGCTCGGGCGCGGCGTAGTCGAGCGTCATCGCGCGTCCCGCCATGCGCGTGAGCGCGGTCTCCTGCGCGCGGCCGTCCGCCATCAGCTTCGCGATGCCGAAGTCGAGGAGCTTGGCCTTGCCGTCCGGGGTGACGAGCAGGTTGGACGGCTTGATGTCGCGATGGAGGACGAGATTGGCGTGCGCGTACGCGATCGCGTCGAGCACCTGCTCGAAGAGCGCGAGGCGCGCATCGACGCCGAGACGATGCGCGTCGGCGTATCGGTCGATCGGCACGCCGTCGACGAACTCGAGCGCAAGGTACGGCTGCCCGTCGGACGTCACGCCCGCGTCGTAGAGGCGCGCGATGCCGGGATGCTCGAGCGCGGCGAGGATGTCGCGCTCGCGCGCGAACCGCTCGGCCACGGCGCCGCGGGACAGCGCGACCAGCGGCAGCTTGAGCGCGACCGTGCGATGCATCGCGCCGTCGGCGCGCTCCGCCAGCCAGACCTCGCCCATCCCGCCCGCGCCGAGCGGGCGAAGGAGCCGGTAGGGCCCGATCGCGACGCCCGCCGCGAACTCGCTCGGCCTCTCGACCTCGCCAACCAGCGTCGCGAGCGCGTCGAGGAAGTGCTCGCCCTCGAGGCGCTCGCCGCGCGCGAGCATGTCGCGCAGGACGGGCGCGAGCACGGCGTCGTCGCCGCCGAGTCCGTCGATCCAGGCGTCGCGCGCATCGGTCGGCACGTCGAGCGCTCGGTCGAGGAGCGCCGACAGCGTGCGCCATTGCTCGACCACGATCCTGCTCATGTCATGGGCCCGGTCACTTGAGCGCGATGGCGAGCAGGAGGCGCGCCTTCTCCCAGTCGCGGCGCACCGTGCGCTCGGTGATGCCGAGCGCGGCACCGATCTCCTCCTCGGTCATCCCGCCGAAGTAGCGCATCTCGACCACCTGCACGATGCGCGGATCGACGGCGGCGAGCTCGGTGAGCGCCTCGTGCACGCGCACGATCTCGGTCTCGGCCTCGTGCGCGTTGGCGGCGATCTCGGTGTCGAGCACGAGGTCGTCGGTGCCGCCCCCGCGGCGCTCGGCGAGGCGGGCACGCGCGAAGTCGACGACGATGGAGCGCATCGTGCGCGCGGCGTACGCGAGGAAGTGCGCGCGATTCTCGACCTTCAGCGCGCCGACCTTGACCAGCCGCAGATACGACTCGTGCAGCAGCGCCGTCGTGTCGAGCAGGGTGAGCGGCGCGTTGCGGCGCAGGCGCGCCCGCGCCAGCGCGTGAAGCTCGGGATACAGCGCCGAGAAGATGCCGTTCAGCGCTCCGGTGTCGCCATGGTTGGCGCGCTCGATCAGCCGCGTGATCGTCGCGGGCGTTTCGGAGGCGTCGGGATCCATGGCAGCGCTTCGACCGAGCGGCAACCCCTGCATTCTAGGCGGGCGCCGTGCGCCTCGTCGACGCCCTCGGTATTCCGCCCCGCCGCCATTGCATGCACAATGCCGCCTGCGGGACCGGGGCCCGTTTCGCAGCGATCCCTGGCCGCATTCACAACAATGCCGCGACGGACGGCGCATCGCGCCGCCGGGCCGACGGATCAGCAGGAGGAGTGGACGATGAAGAAGCTCGTGGTGGCAGGCGCGCTCGCCGCGCTCGCCGCAGTGCCGGTGCTCGCCGCGCCGGTGGTGCTGAGGGCATCGCACCAGTTTCCCGGCGGCAAGGGCGACGTGCGCGACGACATGGTCCAGATGATCGCGCGCGACGCGAAGGCGGCCGGCGTGGACCTCGACATCCAGGTCTATCCGGGCGCGTCGCTGTTCAAGGCCGAGCAGCAATGGAACGCCATCGTCAACGGCCAGCTCGACCTCACGCTGTTCCCGCTCGACTACGCGAGCGGACAGGTGCGCGCCTTCAGCGCCACGCTCATGCCGGGTCTCGTGCGCAGCTACGACCGCGCGAAGCGCCTCAACGAGTCGCAATTCATGAAGGACATCCACGCGCACATCGAGCAGGCGGGTGCGATCGTCCTGTCGGATGCGTGGTTCGGCGGCGGCATGGCGTCGAAGCGCGGCTGCATCCTGCAGCCGGCCGACGTCAAGGGACTCAAGTTCCGCGCCGCGGGGCCGACGTTCGCGCAGATGTGGCAGAGCGCGGGCGCGTCCATCGTGTCGATCCCGTCCAACGAGATCTACAACGCCTTCCAGACCGGCGTCGCCGAAGCGACCGACACGAGCATGGGCAGCTTCCTGTCGTTCCGGCTCTACGAGCAGGCCAAATGCCTGACCGTTCCGGGCAAGAACGCGATCTGGTTCATGTACGAGCCCGTGCTGATGTCGAAGAAGAGCTTCGACAAGCTCGACAAGAAGCAGCAGCAGGCGCTGATCGACGCCGGCAGGAAGGCACAGAAGTACTACGAGGACAAGGCCGAAGCCGTCGACGAGGCCACGATCAAGGCCTACCGCGACCACGGCGTCGAGATCAAGAGCCTTTCCGACGACCAGTACAACCAGTGGATCGACCTCGCGAAGAAGAGCTCGTATGCCGAGTTCGCGAAGGACGTCCCCGACGGCAAGAAGCTCATCGACGAGGCGCTGAGCGTCAAGTAAGAGCCGCCCGGTGCCAGCGCACGCCGCGGCGCCCGCAGCGCCGCCGAGCCGGTTCGACGCGTTCGCGCGCGCGGTGCGCGTCGTATCGCAGCTGCTCGGCATCGCCGCGGCGGGCCTCATCGCGCTCGGCGTGGTCGTGGTCTGCGAGATGGTGTTCGTGCGCTACGCCCTCGGCGAGAACACCATCTGGCAGACCGACTTCGTCACGTACAGCCTCGTCGCCGCGACGTTCCTCGGCAGTCCTTACGTCCTGCTCACGCACGGCCACGTCAACGTCGACGTGATCCCGCACGTGCTGGCGCCCCGCCATCGCTGGTGGCTCGCGCTCGTCGGAATGCTCCTCGCCATCGCGTTCTGCGTGGCCATGCTGGTGCTGACCGCGAACTACTGGCTGGAGGCATGGTCGCAGCGCTGGCTGTCGAACACGATGTGGCGCGTGCGCCTGTGGATCCCGTACGCCTCGATGCCCGTCGGCCTTTTCTGGCTCACGCTGCAGTATGTCGTCGAGCTGGTGAACCTCCTGACGGGCCGCGAGCCGCCGTTCGGCATGCGCGCATGAGCACGTCCGTCCAGGGCACGATCGTGCTCGTCGTCACGCTGATCGTGCTGCTGTCCGGCGCGCCGGTGGCGTTCGGGCTCGGCGCGGTGGCGATTGCATTCATCGCGCTGTTCCAGGGATTCGACGCTCTGCACGTCGTGGCGGAGACGTTCTTCGCCGGCCTCAACGACTTCACGCTCGTGTCGATCCCCATGTTCGTGATGATGGGTGCGGCGATCGGCTCCTCGCCGGCCGGCAAGGACCTCTACGAAGCGCTCGAGCGCTGGCTTTACCGGCTCCCCGGCTCGCTGGTCATCTCCAACCTCGGCGCGTGCGCGATCTTCGCCGCGCTCACCGGATCGTCGCCCGCGTGCTGCGCGGCGATCGGGCGCATGGGCATTCCGGAGATGCGCCGGCGGGGCTATCCCGACGACGTCGCCACCGGCTCGATCTGCGCCGGCGGCACGCTCGGCATCCTCATCCCGCCTTCGATCACGCTCATCCTCTACGGCATCGCGACCGAGACGTCGATCGGACGCCTGTTCCTTGCCGGCGTGCTCCCCGGCGTGATGCTCACCGCACTCTTCATGCTGTGGACGCTGTTCATCATCCACCGGCGCGGATTCCGCGCGCACGCACCGAGCTTCCGCTACACCTGGAAGCAGAAGCTCTCGTCGATTCCGCGCGTCGCGCCGTTCATCGTGATCATCGTCGGCGTGATGTACGCGCTCTACGGCGGCATCGCGACGCCGTCCGAGGCGGCCGGCGTCGGCGCGGCGTTGTGCGTGGTGCTCGCGGTGGTGATCTATCGCATGTGGTCGCCGAGGGACTGGTGGCAGATCCTGCGCGACACCACGCGCGAGTCCGTGATGATCCTGATGATCATCGCGGCCGCGGTGCTGTTCGGCTACATGCTGACGTCCATGTACCTCACGCAGACGCTGGCGCAGGCGATCGCCGACCTGCACGCCAATCGCTGGGTGATCATGGCGCTCATCAACGTGTTCCTGCTCGTGTGCGGATTCTTCATTCCGCCCGCGGCGATCATCCTCATGACGAGCCCGATCCTCTACCCGATCGTGCGCGCGGCGGGCTTCGATCCGGTGCTGTTCGGCGTGATCATGACGATCAACATGGAGATCGGCCTGATCCATCCGCCGGTCGGGCTCAACATCTACATCGTGAGCTCCATCGCGCCGGACGTGCCGGTCACGCGCGTGATGTGGGGCACGCTTCCGTACGTCGGGTGCATGATGCTCGAGATCGTGATCCTCAGCGTTTTCCCCCAGGTCGCGACGTGGCTGCCCGACGTGCTGATGGGGCCGGTTCACTGAGGCGTCCACGTGCGGCGCGCCGCGCTGTTGCGTCTTTCCCACGCGAATATTCGCGGGCGTGCGCGTTTTGCTTGCACGCCGGCGTGGCTGCGCGCTACGATGCAACCACTCGTTTCCACTTTGCTACCACGCCGACGAATCGCATGAACATCCGCCAACCGCACACCGACCAAGGCACGGGCCATCGCCCGGCCGGTGCGCTGCGTTGCGCGCGTGCGATGCGCATTCGTTCCGTCGCGAGCGGCCTCACCGGCCTGCCGGCGAAGTAGCGTCATCCGACCGGACGACCTCCGCCGGATGATCGGGCGGAGCAGTCGAAAGGTCCTTCCAGTCCTTTCCCTGTCCCGCCTCGGAGATCGAGGTGAGCGTCGTCTTGGCGTGCACATGTCGTGCACGGCGTCGTGGCGAAAGGAGGCAGTCATGAATCAACCGAAGCGCTGTTTCAGCCTGCGAACGATGCGCATTGGCGCAGCCGTTCCGCATGGCAAGGTCGCGCGCCGCTTTCCCCGCCCGAGCTGAACCCCATCACGGTCGAAGCTCCCGCAAACGAAAGCCCGGTGCGCCAGATGGCCCCCGGGCTTTTTTCATTTGCCGCGGGGCTTGGCAACCGAACGATTCGTGAGGACGACATGAAACGCAAGCGATTGGAGTACCGAAAGCCCTACGGCCGCGGCGATTACGAGCTGCACCGGGGAGCGGAAGGGGTGTATTGGCGGGCGGGACACGGCCTCGTCGTGCGCCTCGCGAGCGCCGAACGCGAACAGGACGCGGAGACGCGAGACCTGTCGGGGGAGGCGTGCGCGTTGGAGGTTGGCCCTTCGATCACCGCGCACTGAAGCGATGGTTGCGTGCGAGGTGGCGACGGCATGCGTGGCTGCGCGCGGCATGCGGCCTCGCGTTGTGGGCCTGGCGCGCCTGGGCACTGGCGCACCTGCTGCACTGGTAGTTGCGGTAACGGCGATCTCGGATGCTGTGCACGGCATCCCTCACCGACTTTGCGGGGTCGCCGCCGCGCCGAATGTCCCGGCGCGGTCAGCAGTCGCGGTACCCGGCGGGGCGACCCGCCGGGTCCGGGACGACGTTCGCGCCGCCGCGATGCTCCGATCGTCGCGCGGTGTCGGCGAGGCGCGCGTTTCGCGCGTTAGGAGAAGGCGTCGGCATGCCGCTTGCTGAGCGGTCGATCCGGGTGGCGCTGCCGCTTGCTAGAATCCTGCTCCATGGAGCCGCTGGTTCTCACCGTCGACATGGCCGGCCTGCCCCAGGCCTGGGTCGAGCTCGAGGAGGCCATCACGTATCACGCGAAAGTGATGGTCGCGTGGTCGCTCGGCGCCGTCGTGAAGGAGTTTCGCGGCGGCTGGCAGCGCGACGGCTCGCGCTCGCGGCTGTCCACCAAGTCGATCCTGGCCATCAAGGGCAGCGCCGGACGGCCGCTGTCGCACACGCCCGGACTCACGAATGCCATGCTGTTCGCGCGCGACCGCCAGGTGTGCGCGTACTGCGGCGGGCGCTTCCAGATTCGCGACCTGTCGCGCGATCACATCGTGCCGGTGTCGCGCGGCGGCCGCGACTCGTGGATGAACTCGGTCACGGCATGCCGCAGCTGCAATACGCGCAAGGGCAACCGCACGCCCGAGCACTCGGGCATGCCGTTGCTGTACGTGCCCTACGTGCCGAACCGGCACGAGCACTTCATCCTGCGCAACCGCCGCATCCTCGCCGACCAGATGGAGTACCTGCTCGCCGGGGTCCCGAAGACGTCGCGGCTTTTCGCCTGACCGCGCGTCAGCGCAGCAGGAACATCCAGACGAACACGATAGCGACCACGATCGCACCCAGCAGCATCAACAGCAGGCGAGAACGTCGAACCCGCGGGCGGTCGTAGACTCCGACCGCCCGCGGCAATGGACCCCGGTCAGGCATGCGTGCGCCGCACGTCGTCGTCGGCGCCTACCGCGTGCTTCGTCCCGGTCTTGAAGCGCTCCCATCCGCGCCGCACGGCGTCCTTGAAGCGCTCCCATTCGCCGCCCGGATTGCTGCGCTCCCAGTCTCGCCGAAGGTCGGCTTCGGACGTGTCCCAGTCGCGATCGCCGTACGTCCCGGCGTTCTCGAAGCCCCAGCGATAGGCCGGCTCGTAATCCTCGTAGCGCAGGCCGCGTCCGGCGTAGTCGCGATCGAAGTCCGAGCGGAACTCGTCGGCGTAGGACGACCATTCGGACGACGTGCGCGGCGTCGTCGTGCGCGTGCTCACCGCCCGCTCGCGCTCGATGTCCTCGATCGTGTACGGCTTGGCCGCCTCGTCGAAGCCTTCCCATCCGCTGGTGCGCCAGGTCTCCGCGCGCTTGTTGATGTCGATCGCGCCGTGGCGCTGCATGATGCGAGTGACCTCGTCGGTGCGCGTCTCGTCGGTGCGCACCGTGACCAGCGCGCCGCCGCGGCGCACGGATTCGGCGTAGTACTCCGCGTGCTCGTGCGGCACGCCGAGGTCGGTGAGCCCCCCGATCAGTCCGCCGGCAACGACGCCGACGCCCGCGCCCGTGAGCGTCGCGACGATCGGACCCGCGGCAATCACGGGACCGACGATCGGAATCGTCAGGCTCGTGAATGCGAGCGCGAAGCCGGCCACGCCGCCGATCACGCCCCCGGTGACGGCGCCCGCGGCAGCGCCGGACGTGTGGTCTTTCGCCGCCGCCGCCGTGTCGTCCATGTCGTCCGCGTCGGCCGCGCTCGGCGTCGACGTCGAGGTTGCATCAGGTGCCCGGTATTCGTTGCGGATGTTGCTCGCAATGACGTTGATGTCGTCTTGTGCAATTCCGGAGCGCACGAGCTCCTGAACGACTTGCTGCGCTTCGCGGTTGCTGTCGAACGATCCGACGATGGTCTTGGTCATGTGATCCTCGCGCGGGTAAGTGGCTTCAAGGCGACCCATTCGCCATCCGGATGGCTTCGCAACACGCGTGCCACGTCGGTGGCGTCGCGGAAGCCTCGTGCGTACAAGCGGATACCGACTTGGAAGCGCATTCCGCGCGCCGCACCGCTGTAACCGTTACCCGCCACGCGCGAAAATCTTGCGTGGCGTATAGTGGTTCGATGAAGGTCCTCGCGGCGTTCCCATGAGCGGCGAAACCGGGTCGCCGGGACGGCACATCCGTCTCACGTCCCATCCCGTCGAAGGGGTCGCGCCCGGCGCGCCGCCGATTCACTGGGGTGCTCCGGATCCGCTGGTGCGCGGCCCCGTCGTCGGCACGACGACGAACCGCAACCAGCGCAACGTGATCGGCACCCACAGCGGCAGCTACGGCATCTACCGCGCGCTCGCGGTGGCGGCGAAATCGCTGACGCGCGGCCATCGTCCCGACCTCACGAATACTTCGCCGACCCATCCGATCGGCCCGTATCCCCAGTGGGCCGACGCCGAGCGCATCGTGTCGATGGACCCGTGGGGCGCAGTCGTCGCGGACGCGTTCAAGGCATTTCTCGCCGACGGCTACGACATCCGCCCGACCATCGCGGTCACCAAGGCGCACATCGACCTGCCGGAAGTGCGTGGCGCGATGGCCGCGGGGCGGCTCGCCGCCGACGACCGGATACTGCTCGCCAACGGGTCGGCAATCGTGACCAAGGCGGCCATCGAGCCGGTGTGGTGGCTGCCCGGCGTTGCACGCCGGTTCAACGTCAGCGAGACGGACCTGCGCCGCGCGCTGTTCGAGGAGACAGGCGGCATGTACCCGGAGCTCGTCACGCGTGGCGATCTCGAAGTGTTCCTGCCGCCGATCGGCGGGCAGACGGTGTACGTGTTCGGCGACCCGCACGCGCTCGCGGATCCGTCCGTTACGCTCACCGCGCGCGTTCACGACGAGTGCAACGGGTCCGACGTGTTCGGCTCGGACATCTGCACGTGCCGGCCGTACCTGACGCATGCCATCGAGGAGTGCATCCGCGGCGCGCAGGCGGGCGGCGTGGGGGTGGTCGTGTACTGCCGCAAGGAGGGCCGCGCGCTCGGCGAGGTCACGAAGTTCCTGGTGTACAACGCGCGCAAGCGGCAGCAGGGCGGCGATTCGGCGAACACTTACTTCCTGCGCACCGAGTGCGTGGCGGGCGTGCAGGACATGCGCTTCCAGGAGCTCATGCCCGACGTGCTGCACTGGCTGGGCGTGCGGCGCATCCATCGCCTCGTGTCGATGAGCAACATGAAGTTCGACGCCATCGTCGGCTCCGGCATCGACGTCGATCAGCGCATTCCCATCCCGTCCGAGCTCATCCCCGCGGATGCGCGCGTCGAGATGGACGCCAAGATGGCGGCCGGCTACTTCACCGACGGCACGGCGCCCGACGCTGCGCAGCTCGCGCAGACGAAGGGCCGCGAATTGTCGTGAGGCGTCGTTGACCGTCGTGGCGGGCGCTTCGCCCGCCGCAACGCTGAAGTCCCTGGCGACGGTTCGCGAGCGCTGTCGCAACATCACCGCCGCGGTCGCCGCGGGCGCGTCGCCGCATTTCGCGCTCGAGCGCGACCGCCTGGCCGTTGCCGCGGATCGAACCGCGGCGATCACGCGCGAGCGTTACCCGACGCTCGACGTGCCGGGGCACAGCCGATGGCGTCACTTCGAGGCGGGTGGCGTCGATCGGCGCAAGGCGCTCGATCGTGCGCTCGACGGCGCGGGCACGGCGGACATCGCGCGCGCCGAAATCGATCTCGCGGTGGTCAGCGTGCTGCTCGACGCGGGCGCCGGGCCGCGGTGGCGCTACGTCGAAGCGGACACGGGCCTGTCGCTGGCGCGCTCGGAAGGACTCGCCATCGCGACGCTGCGCGCATTTCTTTCCGGCGCGTTCTCCGCGCGGCGCGCCGAGCCTTGCCGCGTCGACGCCGAGGCGCTCATCGCCCTCGACGTCGATCGCATGGCGCGCGTGTTCCAGGCGACGCCCGACAATCCGCTGGTGGGCCTGGAGGGCCGCGTCGCGCTGATGCAGCGCCTGGGCCGCGTGCTGGCCGATCCCACCCACTTCGGTTACGCCGCGCGACCCGGCGTGCTCTTCGATGCGCTCACCGAAGACGGCGCGCGATCGTCGATCGGAGCCGCCGACATCGTGGCGGCCCTGCTCGATCGCCTGGGTCCGATCTGGCTGACGCGGCGTACGGTCGCGGGCGCGCCGCTCGGCGACACGTGGCCACATCCGCACGCGGGCGGCAGCGGCGAGAGCGCGGGCCTGGTGCCGTTCCACAAGCTCACGCAGTGGCTGGCCTATTCGCTGTTCGAGCCTTTCCAGTCGGCCGGCGTGCCCGTGCTCGACACCGACGCGCTCACCGCGTTGCCCGAGTACCGCAACGGCGGCCTTCTTCTCGACACCGGCGTGCTCGCGCTGCGCGACCCCGCGGCGGCAACGCGTACGCACCCGGTGGGCAGCGAGCTGGTGGTCGAATGGCGCGCATTGACGGTGACGTTGATCGACGAGCTCGCGCCGCTGGTGCGCGCGCGGCTCGGACGCCCGGCGATGCCGCTTGCCGCGATCCTCGAGGGCGGCACGTGGGCGGCCGGCCGGCGTATCGCCGAGACGCTGCGCGGCGGCGCGCCGCCGCTCACCATCGACAGCGACGGGACCGTCTTCTGAACCACGACGAGGGGAGGCACGCATGACGCGCGAGGTGCACGTGCTCGACCATCCGCTGATCCAGCACAAGCTGACGCTGATGCGGCGCAGGGAGACGAGCACCACGAACTTCCGACGCCTGCTGAACGAGATCGGTTCGCTCATGGCCTACGAGGTCACGCGCGACATGCCGATGCACGAGGTCGAGATCGACACGCCGCTCGAGCGGATGAAGAGCAAGCTCATCGACGGCAAGAAGCTCGTGTTCGTGCCGATCCTGCGAGCCGGTACCGGCCTTCTCGACGGGTTCCTCAACGTGGTGCCGGGCGCGCGCGTCGGGCACGTGGGCCTGTACCGCGATCCGCGGACCCTCGTGGCGGTCGAGTATTACTTCAAGATGCCGGGCGGCATGCGCGAGCGCGACGCGATCGTCCTCGATCCGATGCTCGCGACCGGCAATTCCGCGGTGGCCGCGGTGGACCGCCTGAAGGAGACCAGCCCGCGCTCGATTCGCCTCACCTGCCTCGTGGCTGCGCCGGAGGGCATCCGCACGTTCCACGATGCGCATCCCGACGTGCCGGTCTACACCGGCGCGGTCGACCGGCAGCTCGACGAGCACGGCTACATCGTGCCGGGGCTTGGCGACGCGGGCGACCGCATCTTCGGCACCAAGTGACGGCGGACCTCCTGCTTCGCGACGTCGCGCTGCCCGACGGGCGGCGCGGCGTGGACGTGCTCGTCGCCGATGGCCGCATCGTCGACGTCGCGCCACGCCTCGATGCCGATGCGCGCGAGACGGTCGACGGCGGCGGGCACCTGCTGTCGCCGCCCTTCGTCGATGCGCACTTCCACATGGATTCCGCGCTGAGCTACGGCATGCCGCGGGTGAACCGCAGCGGCACGCTGCTGGAAGGCATCGCGTTGTGGGGAGAGCTCAAGCCGACGCTCACCGAGGAGGCGATCGTCCAGCGCGCCCTCGCCTACTGCGACTGGGCCGTAGCCAGGGGACTGCTCGCGATCCGCACGCACGTGGACGTGTGCGACCCGCGCCTGCTGGCGGTCGACGCGCTGATCCACGTGCGCGAGAGGGTGAGACCGTATCTCGACCTGCAGCTCGTGGCCTTCCCGCAGGACGGAGCGCTCCGCGCGCCCGGCGCGCTCGCCAATCTCGAGCGCGCGCTCGACAAGGGGGTCGACGTCGTCGGCGGCATCCCGCACTTCGAGCGCACGATGGCCGACGGCGCGGCGAGCGTGCGCGCGCTGTGCGAGATCGCGGCGCGGCGCGGGCTGCCGGTGGACATGCACTGCGACGAGTCCGACGATCCGATGTCCCGCCACATCGAGACGCTCGCGAGCGAGGCGCAGCGCCTCGGGCTGCAGGGACGCGCAACCGGCTCGCACCTCACGTCCATGCATTCGATGGACAACTACTACGCGTCCAAGCTGATTCCGCTCATCGCGGAAGCCGGCGTTCACGCGGTCGCCAATCCACTGATCAACATCACCCTGCAGGGACGGCACGACACGTATCCGAAGCGACGCGGCATGACGCGCGTGCCCGAGCTCATGGCCGCGGGCGTCAACGTCGCGTTCGGCCACGATTGCGTGATGGATCCCTGGTACCCGCTCGGCAGCGGCGACATGCTCGAGGTGGCCGCAATGGGGCTTCACGTCGCGCAGATGACGGGCGACGACGCCATGCGCGCGTGCTTCGAGGCCGTCACCACGAACGCCGCGCGCGTGCTCGCGTTGCCCGGCTACGGCATCGCGCCGGGATGCCGCGCGGACTTCGTCCTCCTTCAGGCCCGCGACCCGGTGGAGGCCATCCGCCTTCGCGCGGCACGGCTCAAGGTGTTTCGCGCCGGACGGTTGATCGCGGAGCAGTCGCCGGCGCAGGCGACGCTGCATCTCGAAGGAAGGCCTTCCAGCGTCGACTGGACGCGAGGCTAGAAGCGAGCGCGGGCGCGCGCGATGTGCGGCGCCTAGCTTCTCGCTTCGTCGGTCAGCTCGTTCACGAGCGCGGTGAGCTGATCCGCGTCCACGGGCTTGACGAGGTACGCGGAGAAGCCCGCGGCCTTCGCCTGCTCGTTGTCCTGCTCCTGGCCGTAGCCGGTGAGCGCGACGATCTTCGGGCTGCGTCCCGAGCCTTCGCGCATGCGCTGCGCCACCTCGTAGCCCGTCATGCCGGGCAGGCCGATGTCGAGCAGGACCAGATCGGGACGCACGCGCGCGGCGGCCTCGAGCGCCTGCTGCGGATCGTGCGCGACGTCGATGTCGTAGCCGGAGAACTGCAGCAGCGTCGCGATCGCCTCGGCGGCATCGACGTTGTCATCGACCACCAGAACCTTCGCCGGCGGCCGCTCGCCCGGTGCGGCGGGCTCGCCCGCGAGCGGCACGGAGACGGTGCCTTCGGCGAGCGGAAGCTCGATCACGAAGCGGCTGCCCTGCCCGCGCCCGGCGCTTTGCGCGACGACGCGGCCGCTGTGCATCTCGATCAGGCGGCGCACGATCGTGAGGCCGAGGCCGAGTCCCGTGTTGCCTTGGCGCTCGACGTCCTGGCCCTTGCGATAGAGGTCGAAGAGATGCGGCAGCATCGCAGGCTCGATGCCGGCGCCGTTGTCCGCCACCACGACGTTGACGTGGTCGCCCTCGAGGTTCATCGTCACCTCGACGCGGCCGCCTTCGGGCGTGAACTTGATCGCGTTGTTGACGACGTTGCCGAACGCCTGCGCGAGGCGCACCGGGTCGCCGTTGACGTAGACCCGCGCGTCCGGCAGGCGCACGTCGAGCGTCTGCCGCTTCTCCAGCGCTTGGGCTTGCTGGCCCTCGATCGCCTTGCGCACGACGTCCTGCACCACGACGCGCTCGCGCCGCAGCGTGATCTTCCCGCTGTCGATGCGCGACACGTCGAGGAGATCGTCGATGAGCCGCGTGAGGTTCCCGCTCTGACGGTCGATCACCTCGCGCGCATGATCGATGCGGCGGTCCTGGCCGCTGTTGATGCGCTCCATGATCTGGATCGCGTTGCGGATGGGCGCGAGCGGGTTGCGCAGCTCGTGCGCGAGCATCGAGAGGAACTCGTTCTGGCGACGGTCGGCGTGGCCGAGGGCTTCCTCCGCGGCCTTGCGCTCGGTCACGTCGAGCGCGGCGCCGATGTAGCCCTGGAAGTGGCCGTCGCCGTCGTAGCGCGGCGTGCCGCGACTCAGGATCCAGCGGTACTCGCCGTCCTGGCGTTTCAGGCGGAACTCGGTGTCGAACGGCACGCGAGCCTCGAACGCCGTGGAGTACACCGACAGGCAATGCGCGAAATCGTCCGGATGCACGCCGGAGGTCCAGCCCTCGCCCTGCTCCTGTTCCGGCGTGCGGCCGGTGAACTCGAGCCACGTGCGGTTGAAATAGGTGAGCGCCTTGGTGTCGTCGGCCATCCAGATCATGGCCGGCATCTGGTCGGCCATGTTGCGGAAGCGCGACTCGCTCTCGGCCAGCGCGGCGCGTCCCCGACGCGCCTCGGTGATGTCGCGGAACACGAGCACCGCGCCGAGGAGGTCGCCGGACTGGTCGTAGATGGGTGCGGCGCTGTCGTCGATCGCGTACTCCGGGCCGCGCCGGCTCACGAGCACCGAACCTTCCGCGACGGCCACCATCGCGCCGGTCTGGATCGCCTCCTCGACCGGGCCCTTGATGTTCTCGCGCGTGTCTTCCTTGACCACGCGGAACACCTTGTTGATGGGACGATTGAGCGCTTCCTGCGACGCCCAGCCGGTGAGCTTCTCCGCGGTCGCGTTCATGAACGTGATCGTGCCCTGCGCGTCGGTCGCGATGACCGCGTCGCCGATGCTCGCGAGCGTGACGGCGAAGCGGTCGCGCTCGCGCGCGAGCTCGCCGCGGGCGTCCTCCAGCGCTTTCTGGCGGCTCATCGTGTCGCGCGCGAGCCGCTGCGCGTGCTCGCGCGCGGCGCGCAAGGCGGAGGTGATGCCGACGATGCACAGCGCCACCGCGACGAAGAGCCCGAGCGCGACCGACACCGCGAGGTTCTCGATGCGGAACCCGTCCGACGGACCGACGTAGAAGTACCAGGCGATGACCAGCGACAGCGCGGTCGCGAGGAACCCCGGCCCGATCCCGCCCGCCCACGCCGACATCGCGACGGCGAGGAAGAACGTGATGTAAGGGACTTCGTGGCCGAGCACCGGGTCGAGCCATGCGCGCACGCCCCACGCGACGCCGACGGCGGCGAGGGCGACGAAATAGCCGAGAAGCGGAACGCCGGGAGGCGCGGTTTCGGCTTCCGACGCGCCCTGCCGGCCGTGCTCGGCGTCGTCGCTCTCGGTGTCGTAGAACGTCCCCAGCAGCCAGGCCACGACGAACGCCACCACGGCGGGCAGGCCGAATCCAAGGCCGGTAACGGTGAGCGCCGTGATGAAATCGTCGATCCCGCGGGTGCGAAAGACCGCCCACACGATGGAGACCGCGGTCAGCACGAGGAAGATCGTGCCGACCCAGGTGAGGCCGCGAATGATGCGCGAGAGGCCGGTGTCCACGTTCACCCTTGCGACGGCCGCGCCGACGTCCTGCCGGTGTCCATTGTGCGGATCATACGGTGGTTTGGAACTTTTTTCCGATGCCCCGCGCGGCGTGGGTGCGTCGGTCCTGGATGACCGCGCAAGCGGTCGATGGCGCCGGGGTCGGGAGGGTCAAAGCGGCGGCGTCCGACAAGCGAATCCGGGCCCCGGCTACAGCGCGCACCGCCCCGCGCGCGGCACACTGTGCACTACGCGGTAACGGTTCATTCATGGTCGGGTACGCCTATGGCCCGGAATACGTCCTCCCTTTCCCTTTCGCTCGCGTACGCCAATCCGCGTCCGCCGGCGCGCGGCACAGCCCCGAAAAGGACCGGTACCGGGCGGCCGCGCGCACGCGTGCGCCCGGGCGTGTTCCTTGCCATCGTCATCGTCGCGCTCGTCTGGCTGCTGCTCGGATGCAGCGGGCTCCTCTGGACGATCTTCTTTACCGCGGAGGCGCGCACGCTCGCCCTCGCGCTGGTCGTCTGGGTCCTGGCATTCGTCGGTCCTTCGGTGATCGCGACCACCGTCGCGTATCGCCTCGAGGAAGACACGCTGGGAGACGGCGCGCCCGGCGACTAGCTCGATCGCGGCGTCACGCGGTGCGCGCCGCAGCGGGCATCAGCTCGCGCGCCATCTGCGCCGCGTGCCGCCCCGCTACGAAAGGATGCGGCCCGTTGGCGCCCTGCCACGCACCACGCGGCCCTGCCAGGATGATGCCGAAGCGCAGCAGCCACTCCTGCACGTCGTGCACGATCGCAGCGCGAGCTTCGTCGTCGATCACGCGGGCGAACGGGACGTCGACCTCGTTCGCGGTCAGGATCGGATCCGAGTGCCGGACGAGCCCGATGCGCGCGCATTCGGCGATGCAGCGCTCGATCAGCGCCCGGCCGGTGGCCGGCAAGGGGCTCGCGGACGTGTACGCGATCTCGCACGTGAGGCCGAAGCCACCCGGCGGATTGCAATGCGGGCTGGCGTTGCCCTGCACGAAGATGCGGTCGACCAGGCCATCGTCCGCGAAGTCGATCCAGTGCCGGTCGGTGAGATGGGGTCGGCCGACGCCCAGGTTCACGCAGCGCATGGACTCGTAGCGCAGCGCCGCGACCAGCCGGCGCAGCGCCGGCGGCGCCTCGTTGCCCAGCGCCTCGATGAGACGCGGCAGCGGCATCGTGCTGATGAGCGTGCGGTACCCGATGAGCCGGCCGTCGCGAAGCGCGATGCTCCGCAGTAGCGGCGAGATGCGCTCGACCGCCGCATCGAGCGCCACGTCCGCGCTCAGCAACGGCATGAAGCCGGCGCACAGCGCCTCGAATCCCCCACGCAGCGGGTAGCCGAAGCGCGCGTCGGGATCGGCGCGGCGCCTGAGCGTCACGCCGCCGCGCACCACGGCCGTCTCGGCGTCCTGCCAGTGCACGTTGTCGCCGAGCGCGAGCCGGCAGAGCTCGCGCACCAGCGGATCGTTCGACAGCACTGCATGGCCGCCGCGATCGAACGTGAATCCCGTGTCTTCGATCGAGCGACAGCCGCCACCGGGGCGCGCATTGCGGTCGAGCACGAGCGCACGGCGGCCGAGATGATAGGCGGCCGAAAGCCCGGTGGCGCCGGCTCCGATCACCACGCATTCCGCCGTCGACGGAGGCCGTGCCCGCATCACCGTCGCACGTGCCCTGTTGGGTGCAACCGACTGATACATGCGCGCTGCCGCCTCGGTGGGACCCTGCGCCGCGACGTGGTCGATGCACACGCGCATGTCGCGCGCGACGTCGTCCCATGACCGCCGCGACGCGAACGAGCGCATCGCCGCGGCGCGGCTCTGGCCGTCCTCGACCAGCACTCGCTCGCATGCGCGCACGAACGCGTCGGCGTTGTCCGCGAACTCCACCACCCCGCCGTACAGGCGGCGAACGTCGGTGATCGACGTGGCGACGACCGGCTTCTCGGCTGCCATGTACTCCAGCGTCTTGGTGGGGCACAGGAACCGCGTCGCCGCCTCGCGCGTGAACGGCAGCAGGGCGATGTCCCAACCCGCGAGGTACGACGGCAGGTCCTCGTACCGCTGCGGCCCGAGGTAGTGGAGGTTGGGCGCGCGCGGAAGCGTCGCGGCATCCACGCGCGCGATCGGACCGACGAGGCAGATCTCCCATTCCGGCCGCAACGCGGCGACGCGAGCGATGAGATCGAGATCGACGCGCTGGTCGATGACGCCGCAGTAGCCGAGCCGCGGGCGCGGGCAGGCGCGCACGGCGTCCGCGGCGATGGCGGGGTCCGTGGCGCGCGCGAAGTGCGGGTAGTCGACGCCGTTCGGGACGCAGTGCACGTTCGCGTTGCGTCCCCGGCGCGCGTCGTACAGCGTCGGCGAAGCGGTGAACACGACATTCGCCATGGTGAGCAGCGCGTTCTCGCGCTGCACGAGCTGGCGCGGCGCGTGGCGCCAGCCGCCGAGCTCGTCGGTGCAGTCGTAGACGAGGGTGCGCGGAGCGAGCTTCTGCAGGAGCGGCAGGGCCATCGGCGTGTAGAGCCACGCGCCGTAGCGGCCCAGCCGCTCGCGCGCGACCGCGCGCGTCAGCAGCTTGCGCAGCAGCGGGATCTGGTCGTCGTGAAAGCCGGGCGCCGTGAGCGGCGTATGGGGCCGCAGCACGGTGACGTTGGTGAGCGGGGCGCGCAGCTCCGCCCATGGATCGCCCGCGTCGAACACGGGCTCCTCGACGTACAGGATGCGCCAGTGGGCCGCAAGCCGCGACAGCACGTGCTGAGGCCGCTGGCGAACGAAGTCCCAGCGAAGGTGCGAAAAGACGATCAGCGACTTCATGCGCGCGTAGGGGATCCCTGCACCGGCGCGCGAAGCGCCGGCGCATGAACATTCAACGGCTGGGCGCTCAGCGATTCGCCTCGCGCGAGCGGCCTTCCTGCTCCTGGGATTCCTCGCCGCGGCCGCGGCCTGACGTCTCCTGGTCGGCCGACTCTTCCTGCGAGCCGCCGCGACGCCCGCGGCGCGGCTGCTCGACATCGCCTTCCGAGCCCTGACGCCCGGACGACGCAGTGCCTTCGGAGCCGGCGCCTTCACGCGACGAACGCCCGCGACCCTGGCGGCCCCGCGCAGAGCCTCGTTCGGTGTCCTGAGCTTCCGAGCTGCGGCTCGAGCGGCCGCCTGTCGACGCCTGCGCCGTCGCGCCTTCCTCGCGCATGGTCAACGCATCGAGCAGCGGCTGGAAATCGGCGCGCGCGCGCTTCGCCTTCGGAAAGATGTCGCCTTCCTCTTCCTTGATGTGATGGTTCACGTACTCGCCCAGCACCGTGAACATCGCCGCGTACTGCTCGTCCTCGGCGCGCCCCTGCTGGAGCTGCGCGATGAGCTCCTTGGCCGACGCGTGCTCGACGTACGCCTCGGCGATCATGTCGGTTTCCTTGCCGGTCTCCTGCATGACCGGGTAGAAGTACTGCTCCTCGATCTCGGTGTGCTGCGTGAGCGCCGCGCAGGCCTGCTCGACGAGCGGCCGCAGCCGCTCCATGTCGTCCTTCAACCGCTCGGCCTGGCGAAACATCTTCTGTACCTTGCGGTGGTCTTCCGTGAGGAGCTCGATGGCCTGGCCGATCGGCGTGCGGCTGCCGCGCGACCCGCTGCTCGACTTCGTGCTCGACTTCGTGCCCGACTTGCTCGCGCTCGACTTGCGCGACGAGGACGCGCTCTTCGACGCGCCGCGACCGCGGGTGGTGCTCGACGTGCTCTTGCGCGAGCCGGAGCCGCCCTTCGCGCCGCGCGACGATGCGGACGTGCCGGATCGACCGCGCTTTTGCGCGCTCTTCTTCGACGATGTGCTGCGGGTGCGGGTAGCGTTCATGACGTGCCTCTTCGACTGGGAATCGTTCGACGGCGCACCACGCGCCTTCGGGTCCGGCACGACTACGCAAAGTCCATGCCTTGCACGCGCGGCGCGCAACGCGCGTCGCCTGCTGCGAACGCGTACCAGCGGCGCGACGGTGCAGCGCAGTGTGCGCGCGCAACGACATGCGTGAACGTGCCCCGTAAGAATTACCGGGCAAGGAAGCATTTGCACTCCGGCGTTACTGATGCAAGTCGCCCGCGTCCCGATGCGCGGATGCCGTGTCAGCGACGGCGGGTGCTTGGCCGGCAGGCACGGATGCTGCTAACCCAGTTCATCCCCGATTCACGACAACGATCACAACGATGACCCGCCTCGACGACGAGCTGCACACCGCGTGTGCCTGGGGCCGCTGGCGCATTGGACAGGCCCTCAACGAGCCCATGCCTGTGCGCGGCGACCGTTCCAAGAGACTCCATCCGCGCGCGCGCGGCACCGCGCGCCACGCGCGGCTGCGACTGGTCACCGATGGCGGCCGCGCGCCCGAGCCGCGACGATGAGCACGCGCGCGCGGCCGCGCCGAGCGGTGTTTCCCGTCGCGGGCCTCGGCGCCGGGTTTCTCCCGGCCACGAAGGCGTGTCCGAAGGAGATGTTGCCGATCGTCGATCGCCCGCTGATCCAGTACGCGGTCGAGGAAGCGGCCGCGGCCGGCATTCGCGAGATGATCTTCGTCACCGGACGCAACAAGCGCGCGATCGAGGATCATTTCGACAAGGCGTACGAGCTCGAGCACGAGCTCGCGGCGCGTGACAACGCCGAGGCGCTGCGTGCGCTGCAATCGGTCGTTCCCGCGGGAGTGACGTTCAGCTACGTGCGGCAGCCGGTGGTCGCGGGCCTCGGTGATGCGCTGCTGCGTGCGCGTCCCCTCACGGGGGACGAGCCGTTCGCCGTCCTGTTCCCCGACGACCTCATCGACGGGGAGCGACCCGCGCTTTGCGAGCTTCTCGACGTGTTCGATGAAAGAGGCGCGTCGGTCGTGGCGCTCGAAACCACGAGCGACGACGACGCGCGCCGCGACGGCGCGATCGTGGTCGACGAGACCGACGGTGCGATTCGCCGCGTCACGACGGGCGTGTCGTCGGCGGGATCGAATCTCGCGCCGGTGGGCCGCTGCATTCTCACGCCGGACACCTGGCCGGCGATCGCCGCGTTGCGCAGCGACGGCGCGCCGACCTCGCTCTCGTCGCTCGTGTCGGGGCTCCTCGCGCGCGGGCCGGTGTACGCGTGCGAGCTGTCGGGCCGGCGCTTCGACTGCGGCACCAAGCTCGGCTACCTGGAAGCGCAGCTCGCCTACGCGCGGAAGCGGCCCGAGCTGTGGCCGCACCTGCGCGACAGCCTCGAATCGATGGTTGCGGCCTCCGCTTCCAGCGGGCGCGGCGCGCGCTATACGCGGCGCGGCGATGAAACGGTCGCATCGCTCGGCTGACGCCGAGTTCGAGACCGATCGCGCGACGGGCGAGGCGTTCGACGTCGAGCCGGTCGCCGAGCCGCCGCCGCTCGTCGCCGAGGCGCTCGAGTCCGCGGGCCTGCGCTACAGCCTCGACGGCGAGCCCGGCATCCGGCGGCGAGGATCGCCGCAGCGCTTCAGCTACCTCGACGCGGACGGCAAGCGCGTGCGCGACGTCGCGACGCTCAATCGCATCCGCCGCCTCGCCATTCCACCGGCATGGACCGACGTGTGGATATGCCGCGACGATCGCGGTCACCTGCAGGCCACGGGCCGCGATGCGCGCGGCCGCAAGCAGTACCGCTACCACGAGGACTGGCGCGCGCTGCGCGACGAGAACAAGTTCCACCGGCTGAGCGCCTTCGCGCGCTGCCTTCCGTTGATCCGCAAGGCGGTCGATCGCGACCTGTCGAAGCCGGGCCTGCCGCGCGAGAAGGTGCTCGCTGCGATGGTCAGCCTCCTCGATCGCACGTTCGTGCGCGTGGGCGACGAGCGGTACCGCCGCGCCAACGGGTCGTTCGGCCTGACCACGCTGCGCAACCGGCACGTGAAGCTTGCGGGCGATCGCATCCGCCTGCGATTCCGCGGCAAGGGCGGCAAGGAGCACGACCTCACGCTCGAGGACCGCAGGCTCGCGCGCGTGCTGCGTCGATGCCTCGACCTGCCCGGCTACGAGCTATTCCAGTACGACGACGGCGGCGTGCCGCGACAGATCTGCGCGACCGACGTGAACGATTACCTGAAGTCGATCGCCGGCGCCGACTATACGGCCAAGGATTTCCGCACGTGGGGCGCCACGATGATCGCGGTGAACGCGCTCGACCGATCCGAGCTGCCCGATTCGGCCACCGCTGCGACGCGCGTGGTCAACGACGCGTTGCGGATCGCCGCGGGGGTGCTCGGGAATACGCTTGCGGTGTGCCGCAAGAGCTACGTGCATCCCGGAGTCGTGCGGGCCTTTCTCGAGGGGAGCCTGGCACCGCGTCCGGTGCGC
Source organism: Casimicrobiaceae bacterium (assembly GCA_035493035.1). Lineage (GTDB taxonomy): Bacteria > Pseudomonadota > Gammaproteobacteria > Burkholderiales > Casimicrobiaceae > VBCG01. The sequence goes on from DATJIS010000050.1 coordinate 121,940, forward strand.
GCGCCGGTAGGCTTGCGCGCGCACGAGCGGCGCACGCTCGCTGTCCTCGTTACGCTGGAACGCGCGGCCGCGACGGCGGCGCGCTGATCACATCATGCGCGCCCAGTCGTGCTTGGTAACCGGTGCGCGCTCGGACATCGCTTCCTCGACCAGCGTGCACCAGTGGTTCATCACCTCCGGGACGCGTGCGTCCTGCGGATGGATCGCGAGGCGCAGCAGCGGCAGCGCTCGCGCACGCGCGAGCTCGCGGCGGATCATGGCGCGCGATATCACGCGGCGCCACGCGCGGTCGGGGCTGTAGGCAACCGTCGCGCTCCGCGCGAAGCGCCAGTCGGGCAGGCGATAGACGCCGCGGCGCACCGCGACGTACTCGAACGCGTGGCCGCAGCGCGACACGGCGTTGCGCGCGCCGTCGCCAAGCAGCCACGCCGGGGGCACGAATCCGTACAGCGGCCAGCCCATCGCCGCGAACGTCTCGACACCGCGCGCGAGGCGCCAGCTCGCCGACGTCTCGTCGATCGCGGCGAACTCGCCCTCCGCCCGGGTCAGCACGCGCCGCTCGACGAAACCGCGCAGCGTGCGCGGCGCTGGCTCCTCGTCGAGGTGCCAGTAACCGTGCAAAGCGAGCTCGTCGCCACGCTCGAGTCGCCGCTGCAGCGCCCGCCGTACGCGAAGGTCGCTGTCGATGGTCCGCCGGCGGTGATAGTGCGGGACCACGAGCAGCGTCACGTGCCGCGCGCCCACGTCGTCGAGCATGCGCAGCACCGCGGCGCACTCCGCCCAGGTGTCGGGCGCGACGTCGTGGACCTCGATGCTGACCTCAGGAGGCCGCATAGTTCGGCACGCTGGCGGGCGTTGACGACAGCGCTTCGCGATACACCGCGAGGAGCCCGTGCATCGCGGCGTCCCACGTGTAGAGCTGCTCGACGCGACGGCGCGCATTGCGTCCGAGCGCGTCGCCGTCGAGATCGTAGAACGCGCACACCCCGTCGGCGAGCGCGCGGGCGTCCCGCGGTCGCACGAGCACGCCGGCGTCGGGGCCGATCACCTCGGGTGCTGCGCCGGCCGCGGGGGCGATGACGGCGCGGCCGCACGCCATCGCCTCGAGCAGGATGAGGCCGAACGTCTCCTGGTCGCCCGCGTGCACGAGCGCGTCCGCGCTCGCGAGGAGACGCGCGAGATCGCGCGAGGATTGCACGAAGGGAACGAAGGTCACGTTCGATTGCGCCGGCAGCGAATCGCCGGCGCCCGCCACGATGAGGTGGTAGCGCGGCCCGAGGCGCCGAAACGCGTCGAGCAGCACGTCGAGGTTCTTCTCGGGCGCGAAGCGGCCCGCGTAGACGAGCAGTCGGCTGCGGGGCGACAGCCCGAGCTCCACGCGCAGATCGTCCTTGCGCGCGCCAGGATGGAACGTCGCGGCGTCGACGCCGAGCGGGCGCACGGCGACGCGCGCGACGCCCCATTCCTCCAGGCGGTCCTTCATGTAGCGGCTCGGCGCGACCACGATGTCGCAGCGCCGGTAGAACACGCGCGCGTACTGGCGAACCCACAACGCCCAGAAGCTGCCGAACCGCTGCTCGACCATGCGCACGACTTCGGCGTGGCAGAACGAGATGAGGGGCACGCCCAGCGTTCGCGCCGCATGGAGCGCCATCCATCCGAGCGGGCCCGGATCGCCCGCCTCGATCAGGTCCGGCTGGCAGGCACGGATCTCGCGCAACCAACGCGATGCCGCGTACGGCCACCGGTAGGGAGAGCGTACGAGGGGTCGCGTGCGGATGGTGATCTCGCCGTGCGGCCCGACGCCATCCTGCAGCGCGGGCACGATCAGGGTGTGCCGCATCGACGTGTGCCGCGCGAGCCAGGCGCGCTTCTCGCGCAGGTAGCGCGCGACGCCCCCGCTGGTGGGGGCGTACAGCATCGTCGTGTCGAGCAGGTGGACGGGCCGCCGTCGCGCGGCGGCGTCGCGCACAGCGCCTTCGTGCGCTCCGCCGGAGCGCGTCGACCCTACCCGCAAACGAGCCTCCCGGCGGTTACCGCAGCATGCGACCGACGAGGAAGCCCGCCGCAGCCGCGATTCCGAGCGTGCGAAGCGGATGCGCCGCGATGTATTCGCGCGTGTCGTCGACGAGGCGATCGCCGCGCTCCGCCAGCTGGCTCGTGTAGTCGCCGGCGTCGTCGGACAGGCGGTCGATCGTGTCCTGGGCGGTGTCGGACCATTCGTCCATGCGGTCGGATGTCGTGGAGGAGAGGTTGTCGAGGCCTGCGTTGACGTTGTTGCCGATGGTGGTTGTCATGGTCCGTCTCCGGGGGGTTCAGAAACGCAACGCGGTCCGCCGGAACGCCGGCGAACCGCGTTCGTCACATCGATTGCGGGATTACTTGCCCTTGTCCTTGTCCTTGGGCGCGGTGCTGCTCGATGCGTCGTTCGGCGACGGCATCGTCGAGGAAGAGCTGCTCGACGACGACGGCGTGCCCGTGCTCGGCGTGGACGCGGTGCCCGTGCTCGACGAGCTGGACGTGTCCGTGGACGGGGTGGTCGTGGACGGCGTCGTGCTGCTGCTGCTCGGCGTGGTCGACGACGTGCTCGGCGACATGGTCGAGGAGCTCGAGCTCGAGGACGGCGGCGTGGTGGTCGAAGGCGTCGTCGTGGTCGATGACGTGGTGCCGCTTTCTCGCTGGCAGCCTGCCACGCCGATCGCAGCCGCGATCGCGAGGACGGCCCATGGTTTCAGGTTCATGTGAATCCTCCAGATTTCCGGATGAGGGGGACGGTTCGCTGCCTCGGAGGATTAGCAGGATCGGTGCCATCGGTGCCGCGCGCAGCAGGGTGCGAAGCGTGCGCGCGCAATCCATTAAGCGGCAAGGCATTCCCGCTCGCTGCGCGGTACCAGCGCGATCGCGATGCCGGCGCCACGGCCGCCGGCCCGTGCCGCACGCTCGCCATCTTTCAAACCCCGGTGGTAATCTTTACCGTGGTGCAAGGCGCCGCACGCAGCGCGGATCGCGGGGTGGGCCCAAAAACGTTAGAGAATCAAACTGGTCGATTCTCCATGGGCGCCGCGCATACATCCGGAATGAACGGTACAACTCTTGCGCACGCGGTGTTGCACCCCCTTGCTTCACGGTTTCCCCCGCCGCCGCGCGGGCGGCGGGCAGACAGCAAATGCCGCATGCACTGATCATCGACGACGACGCCACCGCTTCGGCGGGGCTGGCCGAGCTGGTGGCCGACGAGGGCTTCAGCACATCCACGGCAGCCTCGCTCGCCGAGGCGCGCGATCGCCTGCGCAACGCGCCGGACGTCATCCTTCTCGACCTCGTCCTGCCGGATGGCAACGGCATGGAGCTGTTGCGCGACCTTCCACGCGGCTCCACGACCGAAGTGATCGTGGTCACCGGACACGCGACGCTCGAGAGCTCGATCGAGGCGATACGCCGGGGCGCGAGCGACTATCTTCTGAAGCCGATCAATCTGGCGCATCTGCGCGGCGTGCTTTCGCGCGTGGCGCGGCCGACCGAGCTTCGCGCCGAAGTCACGGGCCTGCGCAACGAGCTGCGGTCGCTCGGACGGTTCGGCCGTCTCGTGGGCGCGTCTCCGCCCATGCAGCGCCTCTACGACGAGCTGGAGCGCGTCGCGCCCACCGGGGCGACGGTCTTCATCACCGGCGAGAGCGGCACCGGCAAGGAAGTCGTCGCGCAGACCATCCACGAGGTGAGCCGGCGCCGCCTGCAACCGTTTCTCGCGGTGAACTGCGGCGCGATCTCGCCGCAGCTCATCGAAAGCGAGCTCTTCGGGCACGAGAAGGGCAGCTTCACCGGGGCGAACCGCCAGCACCGCGGGTTCTTCGAGCGCGCGCACGGCGGAACCCTGTTCCTCGACGAAGTCACCGAGATGCCCGCGGACCTCCAGGTGAAGCTCCTGCGCGTGCTCGAGACGCGCACGGTGAGCCGCGTCGGATCCGACGAGCCGATCGAGACCGACGTTCGCGTGCTGGCTGCGAGCAACCGCAACCCGCACGAAGCCGTCAACGCCGGCAAGCTGCGGCGCGATCTCCTCTACCGCCTGCAGGTGTTCCCGCTGTACGTGCCGCCGCTGCGCGAGCGCATCGAGGACATCGAGCTCCTCGCCGAGCACTTCCTCGCCGAGCTCAACAAGGGCGCGCGCACGCCGAAAGCGTTCACGCCGGCCGCGATCGAGCGGCTCAAGCGCTACAGCTGGCCCGGCAACGTGCGCGAGCTGTGGAACGTGGTGCAGCGCGCGTTCATCATGAGCGACGGCGAGTGGATCACGCAGGTGGGACTGTCGGCGGAGCCCACGCTGAACGCCGAGCCGACCGGCCGCTCGTTCCAGGTCAGCGTCGGCGACCGCATCGACGCGGTCGAGAAGCGCCTCATCCTGGCGACGGTGCAGCATACGCAGACCAAGGAAGCCGCGGCCGAGATCCTCGGCATCAGCGTCAAGACGCTGTACAACAGGCTGCGCGCCTACGAGTCGCGTACGCACGAGCCAGCCGCGCCCGCGGCAGGGAATCGGTCGGCGGTATCGGCCACTTGAATCGCGCGGGCATCGGCCCGCACCCCACGGACGCGGCGTGATGGAAGCACCGGTCGAAGCACACGACTTGGAGCCCGCGATTCGGAGCCTCGCGTCGCTCCTTCCATGCGGCGTGCTGCTGCTGAGCGGCGAGGGCACGCCGTGCTTCGCGAGCGCCCGCGCGGCAGACCTCCTCGGCACCGCAGAGCCCGCGCGCCTTGCGGACCGCTGGCAGGCGCTGTGCGTCGCGGCCGGCATTTCGCGCCGGATGCTGCCGACGGGCGCACAGCCGCTCCGCACGCACGGCACCATCGACGGCGGCGACGGGCCGCGCGCCGTGCGCATCGAAGCGCACGCCACCGGCTCGATCGCGGGCGCACGGTGGCTGGTGCTGATGAAGCGCCGCGATCGCGCCGACGACGACGACACCGCGCTCATCGCTGCAAGCCGCGCGGATACGTCTCAGCAGGTGCTGGCGGGCCTGCTGCACGATCTCAACGGGCCGCTCAACAACCTGAGCCTGACGCTCGCGCGGTGTCGCCGCTACGTCGACACGCTCACGGCCGAGACGCAGCGCTTCTCGGATTCCGCCCGCGCGCTCGGTGCGGCCATCGTGCCGCCCGAGGCGTCGACCGGCTCGATCGCGCTGTCTTCGCTCCTCCAGCACGCGCAGCGCGCGCTGCGGCATCACGCATCGCTTCGCGAGGTGCACCTGTCGATCGCGTCGGCCGCCGCGGACCTCGCCGTCGCCGGCGATCCCGATCTCCTGAAGCTCGCGCTCGTCGACCTGCTCGTCACGGCGATCGACGCGACGGCGCCCGGCGGCGAGATCGCGGTGACACCGGATGATGCCGGCGGAACGCTGCGTGTGCGCATCGTCGCGCGCGCGGCGCGCATCGCGCTCGACGGCGCGCTCGACGAGATGCTGTCGATGCCGCGGTCGCAATCGGTTTGCTTCGTCGCCGCGCGCCGCATCCTCGAGCTGCACGGTGGCAGCGCGACGCTGCGCGCGGACTCCGGCGATGCGATCGTGATCGACGCGCGCATGCCGCGCGCACACGCGTAGCGATACGCGCGAACCGCCGCCGCGTCCTGCATCGTTACCGGTAATTCTTGCAGCGCTCCTCGGGCGTGGAGGCGCGGCGCACGCGCGCTCGTCCCATTGCAACGCCGAAACGCTTGTATCGGCACGCCCTTTGCAGAAGCGATGATCGATAAAGCGCGTGGTTGGCGCGCGCGTGAAATTCGCATCAGGAAAGTCGATCACATGTTCGCGAGAATTGCGCTCATCAGCGAGCACGCATCACCACTGGCAGCGCTCGGCGGCGTCGATTCGGGCGGACAGAACGTGTACGTGGCGCAGACCGCGCGCCACCTGGCTGCGATGGGTTTCCACGTCGACGTGTTCACGCGGCGCGACGACGAGGACCTGCCCGCGATCGTCGAGTGGGAGCCGCGCCTGCGCGTCATCCATGTGCGCGCGGGTCCCGCGCGCTTCGTGCGCAAGGAGGACATGCTGCCGTACATGTCCGAGTTCGCGCAGGAGATCGCCGCGATCGCGCGCGCAGCGCGCGACCGTGGCGCGCCGTACGTGCTCACGCACGCGCACTTCTTCATGTCGGGCCTCGTCGCCCGCCGCCTGAAGGAGGAGCTCGGTATCCCGTACGTCGTGACATTCCACGCGCTCGGGAAGGTGCGCCTCATCCACCAGGCGCACGACGAGTTCCCGCGGCAGCGCTGCGCGATCGAGCAGATGGTCATCGACGCGGCGAGCGCGGTCATCGCGGAATGCCCGCAGGACGAGATGGACCTGCGGCGGCACTACCACGCGCCGCAAAGCCGCATTCGCATGATCCCATGCGGCTTCGACCCGCGCGAGCTCGTTCCGGTCGACCGCGCGGTGGCGCGGCGGCGGCTGGGGCTGCCGCTCGACGAACCGGTGATCCTGCAGCTCGGGCGCATGGTGCCGCGCAAGGGTGTCGATACGGTCGTGCGCGCGCTCGCCCTGCTGCAGCGGCGGTTCCACCGTCCGGCGTCGCTCATGATCGTCGGAGGCGAGACGCCGGAGCCCGATCCCGTTGCCACACCTGAGATCGGGCGGCTCATGCAGATCGCCGCAGACGAGGGCGTCACCGCGGACGTCAAATTCGTCGGGCAGCGGCCGCGCTCCGAGCTGCGCTATTACTACAGCGCGGCCGACGTATTCGTGACCATGCCGTGGTACGAACCGTTCGGCATCACGCCCGTCGAGGCGATGGCGTGCGGCATTCCCGTGATCGGTGCGCGCGTGGGCGGTATCCAGTACTCGGTCGAGGACGGCCGGACGGGATTCCTGGTCGAGCCCCGCAACGCCGAGGCGCTCGCGCGGCGACTCGCGCACGTGTTCAGCGACCCGTCGATCGCGCGCGTGCTCGGCAAGCACGCGCGGCGTCGCGCCTACGAGCTCTTCACATGGCAGAAGGTCTCGAATGCGCTCGCCGACGTCTACGCGGAGGTCGCGCTGCCGCGCCCGCTCGGCGTGCCGCGGCGGGCTTACGCGCAGCAGCGCGCACAACAACCGGGCGATTGAGCAATGGCAAGGGAACTGGAAGGACGTGTGATCCTGGTCACCGGCGGCGCGCGAGGCCTGGGCGCCGCGATCTGCGGCGAGCTGGCCGACGCGGGCGCGACGCTGCTGGTCGCCGACCGCAGCGAGCGCGCGCACGAGACGGCGCAGGCGGCGCGCGCGCAAGGCGTCGCGGCCGATGCGCTCATCGGCGACATCGGCGACGAGGCGCAGGTGCGCCGCTTCATCGCGCACGCCCGCGATGCGCACGGTGGGCTCGACGCCGTCATCAACAACGCGGGCATCGACGTCACCACCGACATCGAGTCGCTCGAGGTCGAGCAGTGGGACGCGGTGCTGCGCACCAACCTTCGCGCGCCGTTCCTTATCGCCAAGCTCGCGTTGCCGCTGCTGCGCGAGCGCAAGGGGGACATCGTCAACGTCGCGTCGACGGCGGCGAAGCGGGCGTGGCCGAATGCCGCGGCGTACCACGCGAGCAAGTGGGGCCTCCTCGGCCTCACCTACGCGTTGCACGCGGAGTTGCGGCCGCTCGGCGTCCGTGTCACGGCGGTGGTCGCGGGGGGCATGCGCACGCCGTTCCTGCTCGACCGCTTCCCGGACCTCGATCCGTCCAAGCTGCAGGACCCGCGCAACGTCGCGCGCGCGGTGCGCTTTGCGCTCACGCAGCCGCGCGAGTCGGTGATCGCCGAGATCGCCGTGCTGCCGGTGCAGGAGACGTCATGGCCGTGAGGACCGCGTGATGGAGCGGGCCGTATTCCTCGACAAGGACGGCACGCTGGTCGAGAACGTGCCCTACAACGTCGACCCGTCCCGCGTGCGGCTGCTCCCCGGCGTCCTCGACGGCATGCGTCGGCTGCAGGACGCGGGCTTTCGCCTGGTCGTCGTGTCCAATCAGCCCGGCATCGCGTTCGCGCGCTTTCGCCGCAGCGCGCTCGACCGCATCGAGGCACGGCTCGATCGCCTGTTCGCCGAGGCCGGCGTGGTGGTCACCGCGTACGCCTGGTGCCCGCATCATCCGGAGGGTGTGCACCCGTGGTACGCACGGCCGTGCGAGTGCCGCAAGCCGCTTCCCGGGTTGCTGCTCGACGCCGCGCGACGCCACGCGATCGACCTCGCATCCTCGTGGATGATCGGCGACATCCTCGACGACATCGAAGCGGGCACGCGCGCGGGCTGCCGCACGGTGCTCGTCGATCGAGGCGGCGAGACGCTGTGGCAGCGTGGCCCGGGACGCACGCCCGACGCGATCGTGCACCGCTTCGACGACGCGGCGGCGTTCGTGGTGCGTTCCCACGAGCACGTGCAGGCGCGCGTGCGCGTGCACGCGGCGTCGATGGCGCCATGACGCCCGAAGCCTGGAGCCGTGCACGCAACGTCCTTGCGGTGCGCCTCGACGGAATGGGGGATCTGCTGATGTCCACGCCGGCGCTGCGCGCGCTGAAGGAAAGCGTGCCGCACCGCCGGCTGTCGCTGCTCGTGTCGCCGGCGGGCGCCGCGGTCGCGCGGCAGCTGCCGTTCGTCGACGACGTCATCGTGTTCCGCGCGCCCTGGATGAAGCACCCGGAGGACGCCGACGCTGCGACGCGCACCGAGGCGCTCGTGCGCGATCTGCGCGCGCGTCGCTTCGAGGCCGCCGTGGTCCTGACCGTGTTCTCGCAGAGTCCTCTGCCGGCCGCGCTGGTGTTGCTCCTCGCGGCCGTGCCGCTCCGCGCAGGCTATTGCCGCGAGAACCCTTACACCCTGCTGACGCACTGGCTGCCCGAGCGCGACCTCGACGTGCATCGCGGCGTGCGCCACGAAGTGCAGCGGCAGCTCGACCTCGCGGCCGCGCTCGGCGCGCGCGCGAGCGACACGCGGCTGCAGTTCCCGGTCGACGCTGCAGCGCGCTCGCGCGTGATCGAGCGCCTGCGCGAAGCCGGCGTGCGCGCAGGTACCCGCTTGCTGGTGGTTCATCCGGGTGCGACGGCGGCCTCGCGGCGCTATCCACTCGAGGCGCTTCGCGCCGCGATGGCGCGCCTCGCCGCCGAGGACGGCTGGAGCATCGTCGTCGCCGGAGGCCCGGAGGACGTCGCGTCGGCGGCGTCGCTCTGCGCGGCACCGGTCACCGCGATATCGCTCGCTGGACTGCTCGACATCGGCGAGCTGGCTGCACTGCTGCAGCTCGCTTCGGTCGTGGTGTCGAACAACTCGGTGGCCGCGCATCTCGCGGCGGCGGTCGGAACGCCGGTCGTCGACCTGTATGCCCTCACCAATCCGCAGCACACGCCGTGGAGCGTGCCCAACCGCGTGCTGAACCACGACGTCGATTGCAGATACTGCTTCAAGAGCGTTTGTCCGCAAGGCCATCATCGCTGCCTGGCGGACGTGGCGCCGGCGGAGGTGGTCGACGCCGTGCGCGATCTCGCAGCCGGCGCGCAGAGCGCGGCGCCTGCGGTCGCGATCGCCGGTGCACGCGTCACGATGGCGGCGTAGCCGAAGGACATGAAGACAAACCTTCACCTCGCGCTGCTGCAGGTCCGGCGGACCGCTCGCTCGGGCGAGCCGGCGCAACTCCCATGATCACACTCGGCATCAACGCGGCGTATCACGATTCGGCCGCCTGCCTCGTCGACGACGGCACGCTCGTGGCCGCGGCGGAAGAGGAACGGTTCACCCAGATCAAGCATGGCAAACGGCCGGTGCCGTTCTCGGCCTGGGAGCTGCCGTATCACGCCATCGACTATTGCCTCGGCGAAGCCGGCGTGACCCTCGGCGACGTGGACCACGTCGCGTATTCGTACGATCCGGCGCTCTTCGTCGACGGCGGCGCGACGCCGGAAACCATCACGCTGCCGTTGTCGCCGAGCGCAAAGCGTCCGTCCAAGGGCGAGCCCTGGGATCCGCTGTTCCTGTCGTACATCGTCAACGCGCCCCGGCAGCTCGCCGGCGGGGCGCCGCATCACCTGCAGGGACGCCTCGCGCTGCGCGGCGCGCCGCGCTATCGATGGCACTACGTGCAGCACCACCTCGCGCATCAGGCAAGCGCATTCCTCGCGGCGCCCTTCGACGACACTGCGGTGCTGACGCTCGACGGCCGCGGCGAGGCGGGGTCGACGCAGTACGGCGTTTTCCGCGACGGCGAGTACCGCCGCCTCGGCGAAGTGCGCCTGCCGCACTCGCTCGGGCTTCTGTACGAGGACGTCACGCGCCACCTCGGTTTCCTGCACTCTTCCGACGAGTACAAGGTCATGGCGCTCGCGTCCTTCGGCACGCCGCGGCTCGCGGAGGCGATGCGCGCGCACGTGCGCTGGAAGGGCGACGGTCAGTACGAGATCGAGCCCGTCGACTTCACGCGCTGGTGCGCGCCGCGCACGCGCCACGCGCCTTTCACGGACGAGCATGCCGATGTGGCGCGCGCAGTGCAGATCGTGCTCGAGGAGACCGCGCTCACCATCGCGCGCTGGCTGCGCGAGGCGAGCGGCGTGCGCAACCTGGCGATGGCGGGCGGCGTGGCCCTCAACTGCGTCATGAACGCGAAGCTGCGCGACGCCGGCGTCTTCGACCGCATCTGGGTGCAGCCGGCGGCCGGCGACGCGGGGACCGCGCTCGGCGCCGCGCTGTGGATCGACCGGGAGATGCGCAGCAACGGCGCGCGCGCGCCGCGCGGCTTCGTGATGCGGCACGTGTACTACGGTCCGGGCTACCCGGACGACGCGATCGAGGCCGCCCTGCGGCGGGCCAAGATCCGCTACGAGCGGCCGCGCGACTACCCGCAGGCGATCGCGGCGCGGCTTGCCGACGAGCGTGTCGTCGGCTGGTTCCAGGGACGGATGGAGTTCGGGCCGCGCGCGCTCGGCGCACGTTCGATCCTCGCTTCGCCGCGCAACGCGACGATGCAGGCGCGCCTGAACGAGCTCAAGGACCGCGAGGACTTCAGGCCCGTCGCACCCGCGGTGCTGCAGGATCGCGCCGCGGAATGGTTCCGCGGCTGCGACGAATCGCCGTTCATGCTCTTCGTGCACGACGTCGTACCGGCGCAGCGCGATCGCATTCCCGCGGCGTGTCACACCGACGGGAGCGCGCGCGTGCAGACCATCGCGCGCGACCAGAACCCGCTGTACTACGACACCATCGCCGCCTTCGGACGGCGTACCGGCGTCCCGGTCGTCATCAACACCTCCTTCAACACGCGCGGCAAGCCGATCGTGTGCACGCCGCGCGACGCGCTGGAGACGTTCTTCACCTCGCCGATCGACTCGCTCGCGATCGGGCCCTTCGTCGTCGACAAGGAAGCGGTATGACCGGCGTGCCGCGCGTCTCGGTCGTGATCGCCACGCACGAGCGGCCGAAGCTCCTCATGCGCTGCCTGTGCGCGCTCCTGCGCCAGGACGTCGCACCCGGGGAGTACGAGATCGTCGTCGTCGACGACGGCTCGTCCGACGCGGCGCATCACTTCGCATTGCGCAACATCGCCGCGCTGTCGCACGGCGAGGGGCGCCCTTCGATCCGCTACCTGCACCAGTCGCGCAACCGCGGGCCCGCGGCGGCGCGCAACGTCGGCTGGCGCGCGGCGCGCGCTTCGATCGTGGCGTTCACCGACGACGATACGATGCCCCACCCGGATTGGCTGCGCGAGGGACTGCGCGCGCTCGCCGATGGCACCGACGCGGTCGCCGGGCGCATCGAGGTGCCGCTGCCGGCGATCCCGACCGATTACGAGCGCGACGCCGCGGGCCTGTCGCGCGCCGAGTTCGCGACCGCCAACTGCTTCGTTCGTCGCGACGCGCTCGAAGCCATCGACGGCTTCGACGAGCGCTTTCGCGCGGCGTGGCGCGAGGACTCGGACCTGTGCTTTCGCCTGCGCGCGCACGGCTTGCGCGTGGGCATGGCGCACGATGCGCGCGTGCTGCATCCCGTGCGCCCGGCGAGCTGGGGCGTGAGCCTGCGCCAGCAGCGCAAGGTCATGTTCGACGCGCTGCTGTACAAGAAATTTCCGCGGTGGTACCGGGCAAGCATACGGCCGCGCCCGCCGTGGGATTACTACGGGACGGTGCTGTGCGGGGCCGCCGGCGTGGTGGGTCTCGCGCGCGGCGTGCCGGCGCTGGCGGTCGCAGGCTTCGGCGGGTGGCTCCTGCTCGCGACGCGGTTCGCGCTGCATCGCCTGCACGGCACCAGCAAGGCGCCGCGACACGTCGCCGAGATGGCGTGGACGTCGCTGTGGATCCCATGGCTCTCGGTGTACTGGCGGCTTCGCGGCGCGTTGCGCTACCGGGTGTGGTTCGTATGAGCGCGGACATCGCGCCGCGTCCGCAGTTCGTGGCGGCGCCGCCGCTGCCGGAGTTCGTGCAGATCGAGCCGGTCGGCCAATGCAACCTGCGCTGCCAGATGTGCGCCATCCAGTTCCGGCGCGACGGTCCGCCGCACGGGCCACTCGCGTTCATGGCGTTCGAGACATTCACGCGCCTGCTCGACCAGTTCCCGCGCCTGCGCGAGCTGCACCTGCAGGGGCTCGGCGAGCCGACGATGCACCCGCGCTTCTTCGACATGGTCGCGCACGCCGCCGCGCGGGGCATCCGCGTTTCGACCAACTCGAACCTCACGCTGTGGTCGGAGCGCCGCGCGCTGCAGTGCGCGCAAAGCGGCCTCGCCGAGCTCTCGGTGTCGCTCGACGCGGCCGACCCGTCGATCTACGAGCGCATCCGTCGCGGCGCACATTTCGGCAAGGTGCTGCGCAACCTGCGGCGCGTGATGGCGGCGCGTGCGGCGACGCGCTCGCCGCTCGAGGTGCGCATCGTGATGGTGCTGATGAAGCAGAACCTCGACGACCTTCCGAACCTCGTGCGTCTCGCCGCGGCGGAAGGCGTGGGCAGCGTCTTCGTGCAGCACCTCTGCCACGACTTCGAGGAGGGTACGCTGCCCTCCGAGTACAAGCCCATCCGCAGCTTCATCCACGACGAGATGCTCGATCGGGTCCCCCCCGCGCGCGTCGAGGAAGTGTTCGCCGCCGCGCGCGCCGCCGCGCAGGACAACGGCGTGCGGCTGCGGCTGCCGCGGCTGTCGGGCGCGCCCGCGCCGCGCGCCGAGCCGCCGCGCTGCGACTGGCCGTGGCGCGGCAGTTACATCAGCTACGCCGGCGACGCCATGCCGTGCTGCATGGTGGGCACGCCGGATCGCGCGAGCTTCGGCAACATGGCGCGCGAAGGCGTGGCAGCGGTGTGGAACAACGACGGCTATCGCGCGTTTCGCGAGCAGCTCGCGTCGTCGTCGCCTCCCGCGATCTGCCGCTCGTGCTCGCTGTATCGCGGGACGTTCTGATGGGCGGCGCGGCGCCGGTGCGCAGCAGCGTCGACGGCCCGCACGGCGCGCCGCGGCGCGTCGCCGTCCTGCGCGCGCTGCAACTCGGCGACCTGCTGTGCGCGGTCCCCGCGCTGCGCGCGCTGCGTCGCGCGTGGCCGCAGGCGGAAATCACGCTGATCGGCCTTCCATGGGCCGCGGCGTTCGCGCGGCGTTTCGCGCATCTCGTCGATCGCTTCCTCGAGTTCCCCGGCTTTCCCGGGCTGCCCGAGCGCAAGCCGGATCTCGCCGGACTTCCGGCGTTCCTCGCGACGGCGCAGGGCATGCACTTCGACGTCGCGCTGCAGCTCCATGGTCGTGGCGATGTGACCAACGGCGTCGTCGCTGCCCTCGGCGCCGACATGACCGCCGGATTCCATGCGCGGGGTGGCATCTGTCCCGACCCCGCGCGCTACACGGCGTGGCCGGAAGAGGGCACCGAGATCGAGCGCCTGTTGAGGCTCGTGGATTTCCTCGGCATCCCGCGTGCCGGCACCGAGCTCGAGTTTCCCGTCACGTCGTCCGAGGTGCGCGCGGCGCAGAGCCTGTGCGCCGCGCACGGCCTTCGCGCGGGCGCGTATGCGTGCGTGCATCCGGGCGCGCGATTGCACAGCCGTCGCTGGCCACCCGAGTATTTCGCGGACGTCGCCAAGGCGCTGTCGGCCGCGGGCCTGCGCGTGGTGCTCACGGGCAGTGAGGAGGAAGCGCAGCTCACACGTTTCATCGCCGACCGCGTGGCCGGCGCCGTCGATCTTGCCGGCCGCACGCCGCTCGGCGTGCTGGCCGGCGTGCTGCGCGGAGCGCGCATGCTGGTCTGCAACGATACGGGCGTGTCGCACGTCGCCGCGGCGCTCGGCACGCCAAGCGTGGTCGTGTCGTGCGGCGCCGACCCCGACCGCTTCGCGCCGCTCGATCATGCGCGGCACGAAGTGCTCCATCGGGCGGTGAGCTGCCGTCCTTGCGCGTACGACCACTGTCCCGTCGGACACCCCTGCGCGCGCGATCTCGTTCCCGACCGGGTGATCGAACGGGTCGCCGCAAGGCTCGCCGCGTCGCGCGATCGAGGGCCGCGCGTCCCGATGGCGGCAACACCCGGGTGACGCATCCATGCGCCGCTATCGCATACTCACCTGGCAGGTCCACGGCAATTACCTCTACTACCTGACGCAGGCGCCGCACGAGTTCCACGTGCTGTCGCGGCCGGGATGCCCGCCCGGTTACGGCGGCCGCAACGGTGCGCTGCCGTGGGGTGACAACGTCCACGACTGTCCCGTCGAGCGCGTGCGCGATCTCGACTTCGACTGCGTGCTCTACCAGTCGCTCGCGCACTACCAGAAGGATGCAGCGGAAATCCTGAGCGACGCGCAACGCCGGCGGCCGTCCATCTACCTGGAGCACGATCCGCCGCTCGGACATCCGACCAACACGGTGCATCCGGTGACCGACCCCGGCATGATGATCGTGCACGTCACGCACTACAACGCGCTGATGTGGGACTGCGGGCGCGTGCCGACCCGCGTGATCGAGCACGGCGTTCTCGTCCCCGACGATGCTCGCTACACCGGCGAGGTCGCGCGTGGCGTGTGCAGCATCAATCATCTGGCGCGGCGCGGACGCCGGCTCGGCGCGGACGTGTTCGAGCGCTGGCGCGAAGGCGTTCCGATCGACCTCTTCGGCATGGACGCCGAGCGGTCGGGGGGATCGGGCGAGCTCGCGTACGCCGACCTCATGCGCACGATCGGGCGCTATCGCTTCTACGCGCACCCGGTGCGCTATACGAGTCTCGCGCTCGCGGTGTGCGAGGCAATGATGATCGGCTTGCCGGTGATCGGCCTCGGCACCACCGAGCTGCCGCGCGTGATCGAGGAGAGCCGCGGCGGCTGTGTCGACACACGCATCGACCGCCTCATCGAGGTGTCGCGGCAGCTGCTGCGCGACCCCGCGGAAGCGCATGCGCTCGGCCGCGCGGCGCGCGCGTATGCGCGCGAACGCTTCGGCATCGCGCGCTTCGCCGCCGACTGGAGCGCGGCCTTCGACGCGTTGCTCGCCTGAGGCGGCGGCGCGTCAGCCGCGTGCGGAGGGACGCACGTCGGCCTTGGTCACGCGCGCCATGTGCTCGAGCGCCGCGCGACGATACGACTCGCGCTCCGACGCCACGCAATCCGAGGGCACGCGCAGCGCGTACTTGCGCAGGTACGCATCGTGAGCGGTGAACATGATGCAGTTGTCGGCGGCCAGCCCGACGAGCACGAGCCGGTTGATGCGGAGCTCGTCGAGCAGGAACTCGAGCGGCGTGCCGAAGAATGCCGAGTGTCGCGGCTTCAGGATCGATCGATCGCCCGGCGCCGGTGCGAGCAGATCCACGAGCTGCGCGGCCTCGCCACCGCGTGCCCTGCAGCGCGCCACGACCGCCTCGAAGTCGGATTCCCAGTGACCGAAGTTGTCGTTGCAGTAGATCGCGGGAACGCGGCGGCGGGCAAGCCGGCGCTTCAGCGCCGCGCTGCGGGCCGCCGCGCGAACGGCCGGACGCGCGAGCGCGCGCCCGCCGTCGAAGTCCAGCGGATTCATGAAGTCGATGATCAGCAGCGCGGTGCGCGACCGGTCCTTGGGCATGGTCAAGCGCGGTTGCAAGTGACGTGCCGTGCCCCATCGCCCGCAAGACACCGCCTGGTGTAATTGTTGCTGCGACCGCCGCGCAAGAATTGCCGCCCGAAGCGCCTGGAACGCCTGTTTCCCCGCGAAAAGCGCATGGCACACGCGTTGCATGAGTGGCCGCGCCTGTCCACGCAACCCGAGCGGCCTCTTCACGGGGTGGGGCCGCTCGGGCCGGGGACAGGTACCTTTTTTCAGGACGAGGTCATGAACTCGGATCGAACGCTGGGCAGTACGGCCTCGGCCGAGTCGGGCCTCACGCCTTTCGAGGCATTGCGGCTGCGCGCCGGCACGATGTGGACGCAGACGGTCGGCCTCGTTCACGACCACGCACTGCTCGCGCTGCTGGAAGTCCAGCGCGCGAGCCTCGGCCTCGTCAAGATCATCGGCGCCGCGGTCGTCATATCGGTGCTGATCGTTGCCGCCTGGATGGGCCTCGTCGCCGCGGGCATCGTATGGGCGGTCGGCGCGGGCGCGAGCTGGGGTGTCGCGATCGTGGTGGCCGCGGTCGTCAACCTGGTCGCCGCGGCCGCGCTCGCTTTCTGGATCAAGGCGCAGGTGCCCGAGCTGCTGTTCGCGGCGACGCTGCGCCAGCTGCGCGGCGAGCCCCCGGCGGACGACGTCTCCAGCCATGCGAAGTGACGCCTCGCTCGATCAGGAAATGCGGATGCTCGAATCGCGCATCCGCGACCGGCGCGTCGCGCTGAAGCACTCGTTCGCGGAGCTCAAGCACTCGGCGTCCGAAGCCAAGGACCGCGTGCGCGCGCGCGCGACATCCCCGCTCATCTGGGGTGCGGCGCTCGCCATCGGCTTCGTGGTGGCGCGCCTCGCGCACCGTCGGCGCCGCCCGCCGCCGCTTCGTGCGCGCTTCAGCCTCGAGCGCGAGCCGACGCCGCAGCGCAGGATGCTTGCCGCGCTCCTGTCCGCAGCGTTGCCGCTGGGGTTGCGCATCGCGCAGCACGCGCTCGCGCCGTGGATCGCACGCACCGTGAACAATCTCTCGGCGCGCCGTCGCGCTTACGAAGGCTACCGGGCGGGCAGAGCACTCTAGGTGAGCGCCTCGCCCTCGAGCTTCGCCTCGATGGCCGTCGCGAGCGTCTCGAGGTCGAACGGCTTGGTGAGCACCGTGAAGCCTTCCGCGGCGATGCGCGCGATCTCCGCGGTGTAGCCGGTCATGACGATCACGGGGATGCGCGTGTAGCGCGATCGCACGGTGCGCGCGAGTTGCAGCCCGTTGATGCCGCCGACCATCACGACGTCGGTCAGGAGCAGGTCGAAGCGCTCGTTCTGCAGGCGCTCCAGCGCTTCCGTGCCGTTCGATGCTACGGTCACGTCGTAACCGAGTTGCATCAGCAGCTCCTGCAGCACGCCAGCGACACCGCGATCGTCCTCGACGACGAGGATCCGTCCTTCGGCCGGCACAAGACCCTTGGTACGCGCGGGCGCCTTCGGTACCAACGGCTCCGTGCTGCGCGGCAGCCACAGCGTGACGGTCGTGCCTTGTCCGGGCGGGCTTTGCAGCGTCACCGTCCCTCCCGACTGGCGCGAGAACCCATACACCTGGCTCAGCCCGAGTCCCGTGCCCTTGCCCTGCGCCTTGGTGCTGAAGAAGGGTTCGAACACCCGGTCCAGCACGGCGTGCGGCACGCCCTCGCCGGTATCGTGCATGCGAATCAGCACGAATTCGCCCGACATTTCACCGGCGAGGCCGAGGAGGTCGTTGACGGTCGCGTTGCGCGCGCTGATCTCGAGCACGCCGCCGCCCGGCATCGCGTCGCGCGCGTTGACGGCGATGTTCAACAGCGCGAGCTCGAGCTCTGCGGGGTCCGCCTTGATCGGCCACGTCCCCGGCTCGACGCGGCATTGCAGCCGGATGTTCTCGCGCAACGAATGCGAGAGGAGCTCGCACAGCGCGGGCATGAGCTCGTCGAGGTCGATCGTGCGCGGCTGCAGCGCGGAGCGGCGGGAGAACGCGAGGAGATGCCGCGTCAGCGACACCCCGTGACCGACCGCGCTTGCGATGGCGTCCAGCTGGCGGTCGTGCGTCGATGCACTGAGGCGCTTGCGCAGGATCTGCAGGTTGCCGTGGACCACCATCAACAGGTTGTTGAAGTCGTGCGCGACGCCGCCGGTGAGCTGTCCCATGGCTTCCATGCGCTGCGACTCGCGCAACGCCTGCTCCGCCTTGGCGCGGCGTGCTGCCTCGTTGCGCCATTCGAGCGTCGCCTCGTGCTCCTGGCGTGCCGCGCGCAACGCCATGATCGACACCGCGCCGAGCGCCAGCATCGCGGCGACCGCGAAGCCCAGCATGACCCACAGGTGCTCGAACCAGTCGCGCACGATCGCGCGGTGCGACATCGCGGCGCCGGTATACAGCGGATACGGGGCTGCCTGGCGTACGGCGACCAGCGTCCGCTCGCCGCTCGCGTCCGGCATCGTCGACACGCCGCGCGGGGGCGAGCCGCCGTTCGCGAGGCGCATCCAGGGCGTGTCGCCGCCGAGCCTTTGCGCCGCCGTCGGCGGCTCCGGGTAGCGCGTGATCACCGCGCCATCGGCCCGGTAGAGCACCACCGATATGTCGGGATGCTCGCGCGCGAGCTCGCGGTAGAACTCGTTGATGCCGTCCGGATGGAGCGACACCGCGATTGCGCCCGCGAAGCGACCGTCGAGCTCGCGCCTTCGCGCGACCACGAACACCGTGTCGCCGCCGGCATCGCGTGCGGCGCCGCTCACCGACACCGGATCGGTGCGGAGCTGCGCGAAGTAAGCCCGGGCCGTCGCGCCGGGCAGCGTCGATGCGGGAAACGTACGAGCGTCGACGACGACTCCGCCGGCGGCGTCGAGCACCAAGATGCTGCGCGCCTGCGGAACCGAGCGGGCGAGCGCCTGCAGGCGATCGTGCAGGGCGGCTTCGTCGATGGCGAGGCCCTCCGCCGGCCGTCCGCCGAGAAGGCCTTCGACGCGACCGATCAGGAGGTCGGTCGTCTCGAAGACCTTCAGCGCGTGCTCCTGCGCGATGCGCAGCGATCGGTCGACGTGCTCTTTCGCGAGCTCGACGGTCTGGCGGTAGTCGAGCCAGGCGGACGCTGCGAATACGAGCACCGGCGCGAGCACGCTCACGACGAGCAGCACGCGAAGCCACCGCAGCGAGGCGTCGTCGGAAGGAGTGGCGGTGTGCGCGGGATCCATGGCCGCGCCAGGGCGCCGGCGGCGCACGCGTACGCAGTCCCGGAATTCTAGGCCCTTGGCGCACCCAGCGGGCGCCTCGCACATCGCGATCGACGCACTACGACGCGAGCGAGCGCAGCGGCGCGGGGGCCGTGCGCAGGTGCGGCTGCCGCTCCAGCACGTCGGCGAGCGGTCCGGCATCGACGACGTGTCCGTCGCCCATGACCACGACGTGATCGAAGTACGCGAGCGCGGCGAGCCGATGGATCGATGCGACGATGCACACGTCGGGAAGCGCGTCGCGCAGGCGCTCGAACACGCGCGCTTCGGTCGCCTGGTCGAGCGCGCTGGTGGGCTCGTCGAGAAGCAGGATGGAGCTGCCGCTGCCGGCCAGCAATCCACGCGCGAGCGCGAGGCGCTGGCGCTGGCCGCCCGACAGGTTCAAGCCGCGCTCCGAGATGAGCGTCGACCATCCGCCGGGCAGCGCCGCGGCGACACTGTCGAACGCGCCTAGATACGCGGCACGCTCCACCGAGCCCTGCGGGACATCGGCGCCGAAGGTCACGTTGTCGCGCAGGCTCGCCTCGAAAACTTCGGCTTCCTGCGTGATGAGCATGGCGGCGCTGCCGAGATGGCGCAGCCCGAAGCGCGTCCGCCCATCGACCTGGAAGTAGCCGTGCGCGGGCTCGTAGAGGCCGGCGAGGAGGCGCAGGAGCGTGCTCTTGCCGCTGCCGCTCGGACCGACGAGCGCGATGCGCTGCCCACGTCGCAGCGTGATCGCCACGTCGCGCACGCCGCCGCGCGCGCCGTCGCCACGGGTGTACGCGAACGTAACGCCACGCGCGGCAATCGTGCGCCAGCCGGCATCGACCGCGACGCTTGCGGGGAGGCGCTCCTCCGCGTGGAAGATCGGATCGGCGCTCGCGAAATCGACCTTGAAGCGCGCGAAGTTCTGCAGGTTGCTCGCCATCGATCCGATGACGCCGCCCGCCTGCTGCGCGTACTGGTACACCATGAACACGCCGCCGAGGAGCAGCGGCGCGCCGCTCGCCACCGCGCGATGCGCGTGCCACGCGTACACCGCGACCAGTCCCCATGCCAGCCCGATGGTCAGAAGATCGACCGCGCACCACTTTTGTTCGGTGACGCGGATCGCCCGGCGTTGCGGCTCGAACACCTCGCGCAGGCGCGCGGCCACGATGCGGCGCGAGACGTCGTGCAGCCGAAGGGAGAGGACGGTCGAGATATTTCCGAGGAAATCGAGCACGCGCACCTGGTAGCGGCGCTCGAGCTGGTTCGCGTGCTGCGCGAGCTGCATCAGCGTGCGATCGAATCGGAGGATCACATACGCGATCGACACGAAGCCCGTGAGCGCAATGGCACCGGTCACGCTCGACAGCAGGCAAAGCGCCACGAGCGGCCCCACGACGTTCACCAGGTTCTGCAGGTAGATGAACTGGTTCTCGGTGAAGCTGGCCAGCGCCTGGCTCGCCTGCTGCGCGCGCTGCTGCGCCTCGCCGGAATGGTGCTTGTCGTGCCAGGCGAGCGGCAGGCTCGCGAGGCGGGCGTACAGCGCATCGGCGGCGCCCTGGCGCACGTGCAGGGCGACGTTGCGCTCGATGACGCGGCCCGGGCCGTGCAGTGCCCAGGACGATGCGTACACGAGGAAGATCGCGGCGGTCAGCGTGGCGGCCCTGGGGAGCTGCTCGGCGCCGGCCAGCTGGACGGTGTCGATCGCCTGCGCGGCGAGCCACGGGACCAGCAGCTTCAGCACCTGCGCCGCGACGAGCATCGCGAGCGCCAGCGCGTAGCGCCCGCGCATGCCGTGCGCGTGGCGCCAAAGGTGCCGATACAGCGATGCCAGCCGGGCAGGCGGGCCCGGCGCGATCCCGGGCGCGGCGTTGATGCCGTTCATTGCAGCAGGCCCTGCGGCCCGGTGCTCCGGACCGTCGTTGTCGAAGGTGATGCGCCGCGGCGTGCAACGTGCCGGTAAATCTTGCGACTTTCGAGGCGACACCGGTGCGGATTGTAGGGATGTGATCGGCGCCGGATCGCGGGCGCAGACGGGAAAAACGGCCCCTATTGCAATGCTCGACCCGCGCCCGGGCGTGCCGTGCACCGCGGCGCCTCGCGCAAGCGCGCTTCGGTACGTTTTACCGGTCGGCGCGAGGAAAAGTTGCGACCGGGTGCGTTGTCGCACGGGCACGCGCATGGCATACGCGTTGCATCGTCCGGGGTCCATGACCGCGCACGGCGACGCGCGCGGCGGTCCATCAACTTCCTCTGGGGGCGTTCATGAATTTCATCATCTGGCTGATCGTCGGTGGCATCCTGGGTTGGCTCGCGAGCCTGGTCATGCGGACCGACGCGCAGCAGGGCATCGGGCTCAACATCGTCGTCGGCATCGTCGGAGCGCTGCTGGGCGGATGGATCGTCGCGCCGCTGCTCGGCGCCGGCACGATCAACCAGAACGACTTCAGCGCGGCGGGGCTCGTCGCGTCGTTCATCGGCGCGCTGATCCTTCTCGCGATCGTGAATCTCTTCCGCCGCGGCCGCGTTCGCTAGGCCGATGGCTCCCGACGCGCGCGATGCGACGGATGCACAGCAGCTGGTGACGCGCGTTGCGAAAGTGCTCGACGCGCTCACCGGCTGCATCGAAACGATGCTCGCGGACGCGCGCGTCAGCGCCGAGCACGCGCTGCACATCGTCGTGATGCACCCTGCACTCGAGCGCCGTTGCACGGCGTTCGACTCCGCGATCCTTGCGGAGCGCAGCATCGGCGAGCCGGCGCGATGGCAGGCCGACTACGCTCACTATGCGCGCGCGAAGGCGCGACTCGCGTGGCGCGAAGGCTTGAGCACGGGCGCGATCGTAGAGGATGCGCCCGCGCGCCTGTGCGCGGGTGACCTCCTCGTCGACGGCGCCGTCGCGCGCCATGGCTGGATCGTGGCGGCCAGCGGCGCGCAGCCCTGGTACGACGCGGCGTTCGCGGCCATGACCATCGAGCTGCTGCACGCGGGGCTGCGCGACGACGTCGCGCGCGCGCGTGAGGCGGGGCGCCTGTGGTGAGCCGCGCACGCGCACCGACGGGACGCACGACGCGGCGCAAGCCCGCGGATGCGTCGACCACACCGCAACGCGACGAAGCCACCGGCGAGTCCACCGCGCGCGGCCAGCCGCAGCCCGACTACGCGGACATGAAGCTGCCCCACGAGCGCGACGAAAGCGCCGAGCGCGACACCGGCTCGCAGCGCACGGACGGCGCGCGGCCCGAGATCGATCAGGGCGCCGCCGACGTCGAGCAGGGTCGTCGCGACACCGATTGCTACAACGCGGTGGGCCCGCGCTATCGACGCCGGGAGGGCAAGGGCGGCTGAGCGACGCGGACGCTTTGCGCCGCGACCAATACCGTTCGGCGCCGATCGTCAGGTCGCATGCGCGGCCTGGTCGCGAGCAAGCCGCGCACGCTCGGCGACGAGGCGATCGTACAGCGCGTGGTTCAGGTCGGGATGGTCGCGCTCGACTGCCGGGAAGAGCAGCGTTTCCTCATGCGTCACGTGCTCGCGCGCGAGCTGCTCGAGCCGCTCGCCGCTGGCATTCACGCGCGCCGCGTTGGCCGAGCGACGCAGTCCCGCGAGGCAATGCTCGAGATCGTCCTGCTCCGCGAGGAACGACCGGACCAGCGCGGAATACTGTTCCGGCAGCGCGGGAAAGACCACCTCGCGCTCGATGCGCTCGATGAGCTCGACCAGCGCGACGATGTTCCGCTGCAGCGCTTCGCGATTCACCGATGGCGGGAGCGCGGGCTCGCGCTGACGTCGGAAGAGCTCGAGCAGCATCTCGTATTCCTGGCGCAACAGGACGGTTGCGCGGTGATCCTGGCTCGATTGCCCTGCCCATTCGATCGGTAGTTCCATGTCGACATCCAAGCGTCGTGTCGTGAAACGATGCACGACGCGTGCCATGGAGCCGATGGATGGCGGCGGTGCGCACCGTCGCCGGAAGGCCAGCAGGGTGGTGTCGTGCTTGCACCATGATCGAACGAGCGCGAAGACCCTCCGTGCATCATGCGCCAGCGCTGCGCGGCCGACTCGCGGGCGCACGGCGCGCGGCTGAAGCAGGATCGCGTCGCCCGAACGTCGCTGTTCGTTGCGGTATCGTGCAGCATCCAGGACTCCGAGGTGCGTGCCATGAGGCCGACCGCCGTTGCTGCCGCCGTTTTCGCTTGTCTCGCGACCGCGCCGTCGCATGCGGACGAGGTCGGTTGCACGTCGACCACGTTCCATCTCTTTTCGCCCAACGACAAGGTCTGCGTGCAGGCGTTCGACGATCCTCGTGTGCCTGGCGTGACGTGTCACATCAGCCAGGCGAAGACCGGCGGATGGAAGGGCGCGGTCGGCGTGGCGGAGGATCCATCGCGCTTTTCCATCGCATGCCACCAGACCGGACCCATCACGCTGCCGAAGGACCTGCCGCGCGAGGAGAGCGTGTTCAGCGAGAGCACGTCGCTGGTGTTCAAGAACACCAAGGTCGTGCGCATGCTCGACGAGAAGCGCAACACGCTGGTCTACGTCGCGATCAGCCGGCGCGTGATCGAGGGATCGCCGATGAACGCGCTCTCGGCGGTGCCTGTGATGCCCTGGGGACGCTGAGGCCCGGAAAACGCAATGCCCGCGAAGCGCGGGCATTGGATGGAGATGGTGGAGACGAGGAGGATCGAACTCCCGACCTTCGCATTGCGAACGCGACGCTCTCCCAGCTGAGCTACGTCCCCGGAGACCCGATAGTATAGCGGAGCGGGGTGCGTCCGGTAAACCGGCGAGGGTCGGCGCCGAAGCGGCGCGCCTGCGCTGCTAAACTGGGTGCTGCACTTCGCGAGGTGAGCACCATGAAGAGGCAGGCCATCCAGACCGCCGACGCGCCGGCCGCGATCGGACCCTATTCGCAGGCGATAAGCGCGGGCTCGACGCTCTATCTCTCGGGGCAGATCGGTCTCGATCCCGCGACGATGCAAATTGTCGACGGCATCGAGGCGCAGACGCATCAGGTCTTTCGCAATCTGCGCGCGGTGGCCACGGCGGCGGGCGCCACGCTCGCCGACGTGACGAAGCTCACCATCCTGCTCGCCGACCTCGGCGATTTCGCCAAGGTCAACGAGATCATGGCGACGTATTTCAAGGCGCCGTATCCCGCGCGCTCGACCTATCAGGTCGCCGCGTTGCCACGCGGCGGGCGCATCGAGGTCGAGGCGATCGCGGTCCTGCCGGCGTAACGCGGCGACGGCGGCGCGGGTCCGACGATGCCGTCCGCCGCCCGGCCTGCCGCGCCGGCCGCCGGTATCGGCGAGAAGCTCGCGCGCCTCGGCATCGCGCGCGACGACGACCTCGTGCTGCACCTGCCCCTGCGCTACGAGGACCACACGCGCATCACGCCGATCCGCGACCTGCGCGCCGGCGACGTTGCGCTCGTGCAGGCAACCGTCGTTCGCAGCGACATCCAGTACCGGCCGCGCCGTCAGCTCGTGTGCCTCCTGCATGCCGACGGGCCGGATGCGGGTGCGCTCGTGCTGCGCTTCTTCTCCTTCTACCCGAGCCAGCAGAAGACGCTGGCCTCGGGGCGCAACGTGCGAGCGTTCGGCGAGGTGCGCGACGGCCACTTCGGCCTCGAGATGGTGCATCCGCAGTTCCAGGCCGTTGCTGCCGACGC
Source organism: Casimicrobiaceae bacterium (assembly GCA_035493035.1). Lineage (GTDB taxonomy): Bacteria > Pseudomonadota > Gammaproteobacteria > Burkholderiales > Casimicrobiaceae > VBCG01. The sequence continues at coordinate 146,882 of DATJIS010000050.1, forward strand.
GCCGTTGCCCGACCGGCTCACGCCGGTGTACCCGACCACCGCCGGGCTGTCCCAGGACGCGTTGCGCAAGCTGATCGCGCGCACGCTCGCCGCGGATCCCGCGCGGCTCGCTGAATCGCTCCCCGAGGAGATCGTGCGTCGCCAGCGCTTGTGGAACTTCGGCGACGCCGTGAGGTTCCTGCACGCGCCGCCCCCGCGCCTTACGGCGCTGACGCAAAAGGCGCTCGATGCGCGCACGCATCCCGCGTGGACGCGCCTCAAGTTCGACGAGCTCGTCGCGCAGCAGCTTTCGATGAAGCTCCACCGGCGCGCGCGCGCGGAGCGCCGCGCGCCGATCCTCACCGGCAGCGGCACGCTGACTGCCGCGCTGCTCGCGCGCGTGCCGTTCGAGCTCACGCGTGCGCAGAAGCGCGTCACCCGCGAGATCGCGCACGATCTTCGGCGCAGCACGCCGATGCAACGCCTCCTGCAGGGCGACGTCGGTGCCGGCAAGACGGTCGTCGCGGCGCTCGCTGCCCTCCAGGCGATCGAGAGCGGACGGCAGGTCGCGTTCATGGCGCCGACCGAGATCCTCGCCGAGCAGCACTATCGCAAGCTCGTCGCGTGGCTCGAAGGGCTTCCGGTCGAGATCGCGTGGCTGTCCGGCTCGCTGCCCGCCAAGGCGCGCAGGGCCGCGCGCGAAAAGCTCGCGAGCGGCGCGGCGCCGTTCGCGGTCGGCACGCACGCGCTCTTCCAGGAAGGCGTGGAGATGCCGCGCCTCGGGCTTGCGATCGTGGACGAGCAGCACCGGTTCGGGGTCGCGCAGCGGCTCGCGCTGCGCGGCAAGGGCCTCGCCGACGCGCATCAGCTCATGATGAGCGCCACGCCGATTCCGCGCACGCTGGCGATGACGTTCTATGCCGATCTCGACGTCTCGGTGCTCGACGAGCTGCCGCCCGGTCGCACGCCGGTCAGCACGCGACTGGTCAGCCAGAAGCGGCGCGGCGAGATCGTGGCATGGGTCGCCAAGGGTTGCGCGGAGGGTCGACAGGCCTATTGGGTGTGCCCGCTCATCGAGGAATCGGAGAAGCTCGAGCTGCAGACCGCGGTGGCGCTGCACGCCGAGTTGACCGCGGCATACGCGGCACTGCCCGGGTTGCCCGTGGGGCTCGTTCACGGACGCATGAAGCCGGACGAGAAGGCCGCGACGATGGCCGCCTTCCAGCGCGGCGAAATCCACGTGCTCGTTGCGACGACGGTCATCGAGGTTGGCGTGGACGTGCCGAACGCGTCGATCATGGTGATCGAGCACGCGGAGCGATTCGGCCTCGCCCAGCTGCATCAGCTGCGGGGCCGTGTGGGTCGTGGTGCCGCCGAGAGCACCTGCGTGCTGCTGTTCGAGGAGCCGCTCGGCGCGACCGCGAAGCAGCGTCTCAAGGTGATCTTCGAGACGACCGACGGCTTCGAGATCGCGCGCCAGGACCTCCTCATTCGCGGGCCGGGCGAATTCCTTGGCGCGCGGCAGTCCGGTGTGCCGCTCCTGCGCTTCGCGGATCTCGAGCGCGATGCCGACCTGATCGAGCGCTCGCGCGAGGCGGCGGAGCGCATGCTCGAGGCCTATCCGGACGAGGCCGCGAGGCACCTCGCGAGGTGGCTCGGGTCGAAGTTCGACTTCATCCGCGCGTGATCGCCGTTTCTTGATCCAAATCAGGCCGTTGGCGAGTCGGCGTCGGGTAGAATACGCGTGCGCCCCGGATGCATTCGTTTTGCGGGCCGTCCAACGCATCTCCAGCCCATGTCGCTCTATACGCTCGGCCTGAGCCACGCAACCGCACCGCTGGAGGTGCGTGAGAAGGTCACGTTCGCGCCGGACGTCGTCGCCGACGCGCTGCGCGACCTGACGCGCGAGCGACGCGTGCGCGAAGCGGCCATCCTGTCGACCTGCAACCGCACCGAGGTGTACTTCCGCGGCGGAGAGCCTTCGCACGTCGCGTCGTGGCTCGAGGACGTGCACCACCTGCCCAAGGACGCGCTCGCGCCCTACGTCTACACGCTGCCGCACGACAAGGCGGTCGCGCACGCGTTCCGGGTGGCGAGCGGCCTCGAGTCGATGGTGCTCGGCGAGCCGCAGATCCTCGGACAGATGAAGCAGGCGGTGCGCACGGCCGAAGCCGCGGGTGCGCTCGGGCTGGTGCTCAATCGCCTCTTCCAGCGCACGTTCGCGGTGGCCAAGGACGTGCGCACGCACACCGAGATCGGCACGGCATCGATCTCCATGGCCGCCGCGGCCGTGAAGCTCGCGCAGCGCATCTTCGCCTCGTTGTCGGAGCAGCGCCTGCTGCTGATCGGCGCCGGCGAGATGATCGAGCTCGCCGCCACGCACTTCGCGGCGCAGCGGCCGCGATCCATCACCGTCGCCAACCGCACGCTCGAGCGCGGCGAGAAGCTCGCCGACCGCTTCGGCGCCGAAGCGATCACGCTCGCCGAGCTGCCGGAGCGACTCGCGCAGTTCGACATCATCGTCACCTGCACCGCGAGCACGCTGCCCATCATCGGCAAGGGGACGCTCGAGCGCGTGGTGAAGCAGCGCCGGCACGCGCCCGTGTTCATCGCGGACCTCGCCGTGCCGCGCGACGTCGAAGCGGAAGCGGCGCGCCTCGACGACGTCTTCCTCTACACCGTCGACGATCTCACCGAGATCGTGAAGGACAATCTCGGCATCCGCCGCGACGCCGTGCTGCAGGCCGAGCGCATGATCGCCGACCAGACCGCGCATTTCCTGCGCTGGCTGGAGGGCCGCAGCGTCGTGCCGACCATCTCCGCGCTGTCGCGGCATCACGATGCGCTGCGCGCGGGAGAGGTCGAGCGCGCGCGGCGTCTCCTGACGAGCGGCGCGTCGCCCGAGCAGGCGCTCGACGCGCTCGCGCGCGGGCTCACCAACAAGCTGTTGCACGCGCCGCTGGCGGCGCTCAACGCGGCCGGCGAAGCCGAGCGCGCCGAGCTGATCGCCATGCTGGCGCGCGTGTACAGCCTGCAGGACGACGACCCGGCTTGAAAGAGTCGCTGCGGGTCAAGCTCGACCAGCTCGCGTCCCGCCTCGCCGAAGTCGACGCGCTGCTGGCGGCCGAGGATGCGACGCGCGATCTCGAGCGCTTTCGCGCGCTGTCCAAGGAGCGTGCCGATCTCGAGCCGGTGGTCGCGCGCTTTCGCGATTACCGCCGGGCCGAGGACGACGTCGCGGCCGCGGACGAGCTCGCCCGCGATCCGTCCATGCGCGAGTTCGCGTCCGAGGAGCGCGCCATGGCGAGCGCGCACGTCGAGCAGCTGGGGCACGAGCTGCAGGCGATGCTGCTGCCGAAAGATCCCAACGACGCGCGCAACGTGTTCCTCGAAATCCGCGCCGGAACCGGCGGCGACGAATCGGCGCTTTTCGCCGGCGACCTCTTCCGCATGTACTCGCGCTACGCCGAGCGCAGGCGCTGGCGCGTGGAGATCGTGTCCGAGTCCGCGTCGGATCTGGGTGGCTACAAGGAAGTGATCGCGCGCGTGGTGGGCGACGGCGCGTACTCGCGGCTCAAGTTCGAGTCCGGCGGGCACCGCGTGCAGCGCGTGCCGGTGACCGAGGCGCAGGGGCGCATCCACACCTCGGCTGCGACGGTTGCGGTGCTGCCGGAGGCCGATCCGATCGCGGACATCACGATCAATCCCGCCGACATCCGCATCGACACGTTCCGCGCATCGGGCGCGGGCGGCCAGCACGTCAACAAGACCGATTCGGCGGTTCGCGTCACGCACCTGCCGACCGGCATCGTCGTCGAGTCGCAGACCGACCGCTCGCAGCACCGCAATCGCGCGGAGGCGATGGCCGTGCTCGCGTCACGACTGCTCGATCGCGAGCGCGGCGAGCGTCAGCGCGCGGAAGCCGCGCAGCGCAAGAGCCTCATCGGCTCCGGCGATCGCAGCGAGCGCATACGCACGTACAACTTCCCGCAGGGGCGCGTCACCGACCATCGCATCAACCTCACGCTTTACCGGATCGACGCGATCATGGACGGCGACCTCGACGAGGTGATCGATGCGCTCGCGCAGGAGTTCCAAGCCGAGCAGCTCGCGGCCATCGCGGGAGAGACTTGAGCCGTCGGTCCGACGCCGGTCCGGTTCTCGAGACGTCAGCCGACCCGCAAGCGCCCGTCACGGCGACCGCTATCCCGGGACGACGATCCTCAGCGCAGGAAGCGCCCGTTCTTGCCGATGACCGTCAGCTCGACGAACTTCGAGCCGTTGTGGCTCGTCGGCGTGAATGTCACGGCGTAGCCGCCGAGATCGTAGTCGCGCAAGGTCTCCATGGCCTTGATGAAGTGCTCGCGCGTGAGATCGGTGCCCGCGCGGCGCAAGCCCTCGACCAGCGTCTTCGCCGCGATGAATCCCTCGAGGCTCGTCCAGGAGAAGTCGTCGCGCTTGGCCGACGCCTCGAACGACTGCTGGTACTCCTTCACGATCGGCGCCGCGTAATTCCACGGGAACGGCACGACCTGGGAGATCACGACTCCGCGGCCCTCCGCGCCGGTTTCCTCGGCCAGCGCCTTGCTGCCGACGAACGACACGTTCACGAACTGCGGATTCGAGCCCGCGGCGCGCATCGCCTTGATGAACGCCGCGCACGACTTGTACGCCGAGATCATCACCACCGCCTGCGGGTCGGCCTTGGCGATCACCTTGACCGCCGCCGCGACATCCGCCGTGTTGCGCTCGACGGTGCCGGTGGCGGTGATCTTCAGGTTGCGCTTTTCCATCGCGCGCTGCACGCCGGCGAGGCCCGCCTGGCCGTATGCGTCGTCCTGATAGAAGACCGCGATCCGGTCGAGCGTCTGTCCCGTCAGCTGCGCGACGATCTTGTCGGTCTCGTCGTAGTAGCTCGCGCGGATGTTGAAGACGTAGCGATTGAGCGGGCTGCGCAGCGACTCGGCGCCGGTGAACGGACCGACGAAGGGCACCTTCTCCGCGGTGAAGATCGGTTTCGCCGCGTTCGACGTCGGCGTGCCGACGTAGCCGAAGAGCAGGAAGACACCGTCGTCGATGAGCTTCTTGGTATTGGCCGCCGCGCGGTCCGGCTCGTAGCCGTCGTCGAGCGAGCGCAGCTCGATCCTGCGTCCGTTGATGCCGCCGGCGGCATTGACCAGCTGGAAGTAGGCGAGCGCGCCCGCGCGCATCTCGGTGCCGAGCGCCTGCGCCGGCCCGGAGAACGGGGCGGACTGGCCGATGACGATCGTATTCGCCGTGACGCCGGGGTCGGCTGACGCGAGACCGGCCGTCAGCGCCAGAGCGAGCGGCAGCAGCGCCGCGCAAACGTGGTGGAGCACCTTCATGCCCTCGCCTTTGCGAATGTTGAGGGAGGGCGCAAGAAGGTGCAACCGACGTGCCATGGGCCTCGTCGCGCAGACGGGCGGAAATACCGCTTTGGTATCAATTGCTTGAGGCGGGTGGCCTCGAACGTCGGCGCGGCCGGGCGTATCGCGCAGGCCGTTGCGCGTCAGATGCGCGGCCCGTTTTGGAGCCGCGCAGCGGCGGCGCGCGCGAATCCGCGCGGCGCTACTTCGCGTAGTTCTGCGCGAGGTAGTCGGTGATCGCCCTGGCGTCGTCGGCACTGATCGGCGCGCCGTACGCGCCGATCATCTTCTTGACCTCGGCGTCCCATCCGTTGCGGTCGAGGAACGGCGAATTCATCACGATATAGTCGAGGCTGTGGCAGGTGCCGCAATTGGCCTGGAATTGCGCGAGTCCCGGACCTTCCTTGAACGCGATGCGCTTCTCCTGCGCGAGCGCGACGCCGGTGCAGGCGGCGAGCGCCACGATCGTCGCCACGGTCAGCTTGGTCATCGTGCGCTCCTAGACGGCTTCGACGGCGATGCGTTGCACCACGTTGTGGTGGTACCCCGGCGGGTTCGGAATGAGATCGAACGTCTGCGCCGCGCCGGCACGATTGCTGGCGCGGGCCATGATCACCATGGGACCCGCGGCCTGCGGCGTTACTGCCAGGCTGAAGCTGCGAAACGAGAAGCGGCCATGATCGGGACCGAGCGCGGCCGCGGTCCATGTCCTGCCACCGTCGGCGGACACGTCGACCCGCGAGATGCCGTAGCCGCCGTCCCACGCGATGCCCTTCACCTCGAGCGGCTTGCCGACCGGCGCCCTCTGGCCCGCGGCCAGGCTGGTGACGAGCGAGTTGACGACCATCTCGGTGATCGGCGTGTTCGCCGCCGTCTCCTGCGAGATGAAGCGGTCGACGAGCGGGAAGCGGCCCGTGGGGATGCGATACGCCGACTTCATCCAGAAGCCGTCGTAGGGCTTCGCCACCGCCTGGATCGCCGTCACGTGCTTGACCCAATAGGTGCCGGTCCAGCCCGGCACGACGATGCGCGCGGGAAAGCCGTTCCAGTGCGGCAACGGCTCGCCGTTCATCTCGTAGGCGACGAGCGTGTTGTCGTCCATGGCCTTGGCCAGCGGAAGCGACTTGGTGAAGTCGGGCGTCGAGGGCAGCACGGGACCGTCGGCGCCTTCGAACACGATCTCGATGGCGTCCGGCCTCACGCCTGCCTTGGCGAGGATGTCCTTGAGCCGCGCGCCCTTCCAGCGCGCGTTGCCCATGGCGCCCGCGCCCCATTCCACACCGGGCACGTGCGGCTCGAAGAGGCCGCGACGGTTGCCGGAGCACTGGCACACGGCGGCCACTTCCGCAGCCGGGAAGTCGCTCTTCAGCTGCGCGAGGCTGAGCGTGAAGGGCGTCCCGGCCGACGGACCGCCAACCGACAGCGACCATTTCGCCGCGTCGACCTCCGGGATGTTCGCCAGGTGGTAGCGCACGAAGAACGCGCGGTTCGGCGTGAAATCCTCGGTGAAGTATTCGAGCGGCGTCTCGTAGTTCGGCGGCCGCCACGCGCGCTTGATGAGCGGCAGCTTCCCCGGAAGCGCCTCGAGGTCGCCGGTCGACATGGCGCCCGCGGGCAGGTCGGCGTATCCGGGCGCGATCAAGGGCACCGGGGAGGCGCCTTGCGCAAGCGTTGCCACGCCGAGCGTCGAGGCGACGCCGTACTGCAGGACCTGCCGTCGGGTCGTCATCGTTTCGCCCCTCCTCGGTGCGTCGTCGTTGCGCGCTCGCGCGCATTATTGCCTCCGACGGCAAGCCCGACAAGTTGAGCACCGGCGACGACTGGACGGTGCGCCGCGTGCTCGCGCAAAGCGGCCTGGTGGCGATCGACGCCCAGGTGCTGCTCGCGCACACGCTGCAGCGGGATCGCGCATGGCTCGCCGCGCATGCGACCGATGCGCTGGCGCGCGCGGACGTCGACCGATTCTTCGCGCTCGCGAAGCGCCGCCGTGACGGCGAGCCGGTCGCGTATCTCACCGGGCACCGCGCGTTCTGGAACCTCGATCTCGTCGTCACGCCCGCGGTCCTCATACCGCGCCCGGAGACCGAAACGCTGGTCGAGGCGGCGCTCGCGCGACTGCCGCCCTCCCGGCCGGCGCGCGTGCTCGATCTCGGAACCGGATCCGGCGCGGTGGCGCTCGCGCTGGCACGCGAGCGCCCTGATGTCGAGGTCCTCGCAACGGATGTCTCCGACGCGGCGCTCGCCGTCGCGGCCGGCAACGCCACGCGGCTCGGCGTCACGAACGTTCGATTCGCGCGGTCGGACTGGTATGCGCACCTGCCCGGCGATGCCGGCCGCTTCGACGCCATCGTGAGCAATCCGCCGTACGTTGCGAGCGGCGATCCGCATCTCGCGCAAGGCGATCTCCCGTTCGAGCCGCGATCGGCGCTGCTCGCAGGTCCGGATGGCCTGTCGGCATTGCGCACGATCGTGGCCGGTGCGTCGGCGTGGCTCGCGCCGTCGGGATGGCTGCTGGTCGAGCATGGCTACGACCAGGCCGAGGCGGCGCGAGCGCTCATGCAGGCAGCCGGCTTCAAGATGCTCGTGTCGTTGCGCGATCTTGCAGGCATCCCCCGCGTGGCCGGCGGCCGCTTAATCGGGCCTTAAGCGCCGCGCGCTACCCTCGCTTCGTCGTCGCCCGCGGCATTTCGTCGCACTTCGCCGAGGCGGCCCGCCCGGACTTTCTACAATCCCGCTTCCGCCGACCGGTCACGAGCCGGCGGCGTCCTACAACGCTACGGAGGGACCCTTCGTGTACACCCGACTCGTCGTCTTCCTGCTCGCCGCGCTGCTTGCCGGCGCCGCGGATGCACAGGCCAGGCAGCGCATCGAACGAGCGGCCGACCTGCCGCGCTTCACGTACAAGGTCGACGGCAGCGTCGAGAGCATGATCCGCGACGATGCGAAATTCGCGCAGTTCGCATCGCAGGTGAGGCGCGACATCGACAGCATCCTCGCGGGCTACGAGATCGCGGACAAGGCGACCATGCGCGAGCTGCTCGGCGAGCTCGCGCAGCTCGATTATCTCGACGGCAAGTACGACGATGCGCTGAAGCATGCCGCCGAGGTGAAGGCGCTGCAGGAGAAGCCGGCCGACAAGCTCATGTCGGGGCTGGTGCTGCGGTCGATCATCGCCGCCGATCGTGCCGCGGGTGGGCGCGCGAGCGAGGCGTACCGCGAGGATGTCGGCGCGCGACTCGCCAAGGAGCTCGACGGCATGCCGTACGAGGTCGTGCAGAACGAGGTTCGCGAGGCGAAGGCGGGGGCGGAGATCACGAGCGAGGCGTTGATCCTCGGATACGTGCGCAATGCGATCCAGCCCGCGGTCGACAAGGCCGGCTCGATCAGCTCCGAGCTCGCGCCGGCGATCGTCAACGCGAAGTACCGGCTGGTTGCTTCGCTGCCGCTGAAGCAGACGCTGGCGCGCACGTACGGCGCGTATCTCGCCGCGCACAAGGTCGACAAGCCCGACATCTGGGCCGCGCGCAACGTCGAGCTTCCGCCCGGGAAGGGCTACGCCCCGGTGAACGTCGCCATCTGGGACAGCGGGGTCGACACCAAGCTGTTCCCGGGCCGCGTCGCGCAGGCGGACGGCAAGGTGCCGGTGATCGCATTCGATCGCTATTCGCAGCCGGCGACCGGCGAGCTGATGCCGATTCCGGCCGAGCTGCGCAACCGCATCCCGCAGATGAAATCGCGGCTGAAGGGGTTCTCGGACCTGCAATCGAACATCGACAGCCCGGAGGCGACGGAAGTGAAGACGTTCCTGTCGACGCTCCAGCCCGATCAGTACAAGCAAGCCATCGAGGAGATCAGCCTCGCCGGCAACTGGATGCACGGCACGCACGTCGCCGGCATCACCGTCGCGGGCAATCCTTACGCGCGCATTGTGGTCGGACGCATCGAGTTCGACTGGCATCTGCTGCCCGATCCGTGCCCGAGCCGCGAGCTCGCGGAGCGCGACGCGCGCAATGCGCAGGCAACCGTCGACTTCTTCAAGCGCAACCACGTGCGCGTGGTGAACATGAGCTGGGGCGGCAGCGTGCAGGACATCGAGGGTCAGCTCGAGCTGTGCGGCATCGGCAAGACGCCCGACGAGCGCAAGAAGGTGGCGCGCGAGTATTTCGACATCCAGAAGGACGCGCTCACCCGCGCGTTCGCGAGCGCGCCCGACATCCTGTTCGTCACGGCGGCGGGCAACAGCAACCAGGACGCGTCGTTCGTGGAGGACATTCCAGCCGGCATCGCCCTGCCGAACCTCATCACCGTCGGCGCGGTGGATCGCGCGGGTGACGAAGCGAGCTTCACGAGCTACGGGCCGACCGTCGTCGTCGACGCCAACGGCTACCAGGTCGACAGCGTGATACCCGGCGGCGACAAGCTGGCGGAGTCCGGCACCTCGATGGCTTCGCCACAGGTCGCGAACCTCGCCGCCAAGATGATCGCGGTGAATCCGGCGCTCAAGCCGACCGAAGTCATCGCGATCATCAAGGCCACCGCGGACAAGACCCCCGACGGCCGGCGCAATCTCATCAACCCGGTGAAGGCGGTGGCCGCTGCGACGCAGCGCAAGGCCGCTTAGGTTCGATGCCCGCCCGCTGCCGCGCCGGTAGAGCGCATCAGGCGAGCGCGGGCGGCATCGCGACGCCGTAGCGCTGCGCCCACGGCGCGAGCGCAGGCAGGATGCCACGATGCAGCGCGACGCCGCGCTGCGCCTGCTCGCGCGCGAGACGCAGTCCGCGCTCGCCGGGCAGGCGCGCGCCGGCGGTGCCGGGCCGCGGCCTCGCCTGATGGCACGCCTGCGCGATCCAGTCCATCTGGTGCGCGAACGCGTCGCGCCCGCCGAACGCCTCGGGGTCGATCGCCTGCACGAACACCGTGGCGCCCCAGCCCTCGGGAGCATCCGCGCGACCGAATCCGGCAAGACCGGCCGTGAGCGCTTCGACGAGGAGCGCGAGCGCGTAGCCCTTGTGGCCCGCGTCGAGCCCGCCGAGCGGCAGCAGCGTGCCCTTGGGCTCGCGAAACAGCACCGCCGGATCGTCCGTCGGATTGCCCTCGGCATCCTGCACCCACGCGTGCGGCAGCCGCGTGCCCTCGTTGTAGAGGCGCGTGGTGAGCCCGTTGGTCGTGATCGAGGCCGAAATATCGAGCAGGATCGGATCGCCTCCGGTCGGGAAGCCTGCGGCGAGCGGGTTGGGCGTGAACACGGGCGTCACCGCGCCGAAGGGCGCGACGCTGCAGGCCGACGGATCCGACGAGAGCACCAACGCGATCAAGCCCGCATCCGTCGCACGCATCAGGTACGCGGCGAGGCAGGCGATGTGATGCGAGCGGCGCACGACGACGCTGCCGGTGCCGTACGTTCGCGCCATCTCGATGGCGGCATCGAGAGCGCGCATCGTGAGCCACGGACCGGGCAGACGATCGCCGTCCCACGATTGCGCCGCGGGACGTTTGTGCATGATCGTCGGCTCGCCCGCCTTTCGCATGGCGCCCTGGTCGAGCTCGCGCAGGTAGCCCGGCAGCAGCGCGAGGCCGTGGGTCGTGTGGCCGAGGAGGTCACCCTCGACCAGCACTTCCGCCGTCGTGGACGCGATGTCGCTGCGCACGCCGGCGCGGGCAAGGAGCGCATTCGCGAACTCGTTCAGCGCTGCGGCGGCATGGCGCGCGGTCGTCATGGCGGCGGATTCTACCGTGGCACACTGTCGCGCCATGCTGCCCTCGTCGCTGCAGATCAGCATCGTCACCCATCATCCGGACCTGCGGCTCCTCGAGCGCACGCTGCGCAAGCTCGCGCTCGCGATCGGCGCCGCGCGGGAGGACGGGGCGCTGAAAACGGTGCATCTCGCGCTGATCGACAACAGTGAGGATCGCGCGGTCGCGGAAAAGGTGATCGCGATCGGCAAGGCGCGCTTCGCCGACTCGGGGGTGCACGTCATCTATCTGCACGGCCACGCGAACATCGGCTACGGGGCCGCGCACAACCTCGTGCTGCACGGCACCGGCGCGGATTACCACCTGGTTCTGAATCCGGACGTCGAGCTTGCGAGCGACGCGCTGTCGAACGGCATCCGCTGGATGGACGAGCATCCCGAGGTGGGCGCGCTCGCCCCGGCGGCGCGAGGACCGGACGGCGCGCGGGAATACCTGTGCAAACGCTATCCGGCGGTGTTCGATCTGTTCCTGCGCGGCTTCGCACCGGTGTTCGTCAAGCGCATGTTCCGGCGCCGGCTCGCGCGCTACGAGCTGCGCGACAAGATCGGCGTCGACCCGCCGCGCGAGGTCCTCGGCGTCCCCGCGCTGTCCGGGGCGTTCATGCTCGTGCGCCGCGACGCCATCGACCGCACGGGCGGCTTCGACCCGCGCTTCTTCCTGTACTTCGAGGACTTCGACTGGAGCGTGCGCCTGAACAAGATCACGCGCACGGCGTACGTGCCGTCGGTGCAGATCGTGCACCACGGCGGTCATGCGGCGCGCAAGGGCTTCGCGCACATGCGCTGGTTCGTGCGCAGCGGCCGCCGCTTCTATCGCAAGCACGGCTGGCGGTGGGTGTGAGCGCCCCGCCCGGGCGCGTCGTCGTCACCGGGGCGGGCGGATTCATCGGCCGCGGCCTCTGCGCCGCGTTCGCCGGGGGCGGCCACGCCTTCGAGGGATGGTCGCGCGAGCGTGGCGAGGGGTTGCGCGGAATGGGCGACCTCGCCGCGGCGCCCGAGGATGCACTGGCGCGTGCGCTCGACGGCGCCGACGCCGTCGTGCATCTCGCGGGCCGTGCGCATGCCCGGGTCTCGACCGAGCAGCTGCGCCGCGACAATGTCGAGGCGAGCGCGCGGCTCGCGCGTGCGGCGCGACGCGCCGGCGTGCGGCGCTTCGTGCACGCAAGCTCGGTCAAGGTGAACGGCGAATCGACGCTCCCGGGCCATCCGTTTCGCCCCGACGACGCGCCGGCGCCCGCCGATCCGTACGCGCGGAGCAAGCTCGATGCAGAGCAGGCGGTCGCGCAAGTGCTCGAGGGCACATCGACCATGTGCACCGTGCTGCGCCTTCCGCTCGTCTACGGTCCCCGCGTGCGCGGCAACGTGGCCGCGCTGATCGCGGCCGTTCGCGCAGGACGGGCGCTGCCGTTCGCAGCAGTTCGCAATCGCCGGCATCTCGCGTCGCTCGCGAACGTGGTGGAGGCGATCACTGCAGTGCTGCAGGCCGAGGATACGGTCGGAGGCGTGCATTTCGTCGCGGACGCGAACAGCATTTCGACGCCCGAGCTGGTTCGAGCGATCGCTCTGGCGGCGGGCGTGCGCGCCCGCCTCTACCCCGTCCCGGTGGCGGTTTTGCGAATCGCGGCGGCCGCGGTGGGCCGGAGCGAAGCCATCGCACGCCTGACGGGGTCGCTCGAGGTTGATACGACGTCGCTCGAGGCCTCGACGTCATGGCGTCCGCGACCCTTCGGGATCGACGCGGTCACAGTGGCGCCGTAGGTCGACGGCACGCGGCGCCCATTTGGCGGTCGATTCCCTCATGGGCCGGTTCGAGGCAGCGTGGATCGCAGCGTTCCTGGCGGTTTCGGCCGCCCACGCGTCCACACGCGAGTGGCACTTCGACGTGACCGCCGACGGCATCCCGATCGGCACCTACACCTTCGTGGTCACCGAGGACGGCGCGTCGCGGCACGTCGTGGCGGACGCGAAGTATCGCGTGCGCTTGCTGGTCGTCGACGCATTCAGCTACGAGCATCACGACGAGGAGACGTGGCACGGCGACTGTCTCGTGCAACTCGCCACGCGAACAGTCGAGCGCGGCAGCACGACGCTTGTGAGCGGACGCGCCGAGCCAGGCGCGTTCGTGATCGAGACGCCGCAGGGCCGCGAATCGCTTCCGGCGTGTCCCATGACCTTCGCCTACTGGAATCCGCGCATCCTCGAGCAGCACGCGCTCATCAACACGCAGACGGGCGCGTGGACGCCGGTCACGGTCACGTCGCTCGGCGAAGACCGCATCACCGTGCGCGGCGCGACCGTGCAGGCGCAGCGCTATCGCATGGAGACGGCGCGAACCATCACCGACGTCTGGTATTCGGCCGGCGGCGACTGGCTGGGCCTGCACGGCACGGCGCGCTCCGGCGGTCATACGCTGACGTACCGGCTGAAGTGATGCAGCCCGACGGGCAGCCTCTTGGGGGGCGTCGCCCGAAGCCTCCGCGAAAGTTGCCTCTGTACAATTACTGTTCATGTCACGACCCAGCGGCCGCCGCAGCGACGAGTTGCGCGCTCTCACCATCACCCCCGGCTGGCTGCGCCATGCCGAAGGCTCCGCGTTGATCGAGCTCGGCGGCACGCGCGTGCTGTGCGCGGCGAGCGTCGAGGACGGCGTGCCGCCTTTCCTCAAGGGGCGCGGCCAGGGCTGGCTCACCGCCGAGTACGGCATGCTGCCGCGCTCGACGAGCACGCGCACGCGACGAGAGGCAGCCGAGGGTCGCCAATCGGGGCGCACGCAGGAAATCCAGCGCCTGATCGGACGCAGCCTGCGCGCCGTGACCGATCTTTCGCAGCTCGGCGAGCGCACGGTGCGAATCGATTGCGACGTGCTGGAAGCCGACGGCGGCACCCGTTGCGCGTCCATCACCGGTGCGTGGGTCGCGCTGGCGCTTGCGTGCAAAGGGCTCCGGGAAGGTCAGCTGATCGCCGCAGAGCCGCTGCGCGATCAGGTCGCGGCCGTTTCGGTCGGCGTATTCGAAGGCGCGACGGTGCTCGACCTCGACTATGCCGAGGACTCGTCGAGCGACACCGACATGAACATCGTCATGACCGGCGCCAGCGGATTCGTCGAGGTGCAGGGCACCGCCGAGGGCACGCCGTTCTCGCGTGAGCAGTTCGACGCGCTGCTGGCGCTGGCCCAGGCGGGAATCCGGCGGTTGCTGGATGCGCAACGCGCCGCTTTGTCGGCACGATGATCGCCCGTCTCGTCCTCGCCTCCGCCAACCCCGGCAAGCTGCGCGAGTTCAGGCGCCTGCTCGAGCCGCTCGGCATCGACGTGGTGCCGCAGGCGAAGCTCGGCATCGGGGAAGCGGAGGAGCCGCACGTCACCTTCGTCGAGAACGCGCTCGCCAAGGCGCGGCATGCGAGCGCCCAGGCGCGTCTTCCTGCCCTGGCCGACGACTCGGGCATCTGCGTGCACGCTCTCGGCGGTGCGCCGGGCGTGCAGAGCGCCCGCTACGCGGGAGAGCCCAGGGACGACGCGCGCAACAATGCGCTCTTGATCGAGCGTCTGCGCGGCGTTGCCGATCGCCATGCGCACTACTACTGCGTGCTGGTGCTGTTGCGCCACGCGGAGGACCCCGAGCCGGTGATCGCGGAAGGACGCTGGGACGGCCGGGTGGTCGACGCGCCGCGCGGCAGCGGCGGCTTCGGCTACGACCCGCATTTCGAGGACATCGAAACCGGCATGACCGGCGCGGAATTGCCGCTCGAGATCAAGAACGCGCGCTCCCATCGCGGCCACGCGATGCGCGCGCTGCTCGCACGCCTGCAGGCCGACGTGCCATGAGCAGCGTCGCGCTGGACCTCACGTCGGGACCGCGCTTCGCGGCGCTGCCGCCGCTCTCGTTGTACGTGCACGTTCCATGGTGCGTGCGAAAGTGCCCGTATTGCGATTTCAATTCGCACGAGATACGCGGCGACGTTCCGCAGCACGAGTACGTCGAGGCCCTGCTCACCGACCTCGAGCTCGCGCTGCCGCGCATCTGGGGACGGAAGGTTCAAACGGTCTTCATCGGCGGAGGAACGCCGAGCGTGCTCGACGAAGCGGCCGTCGACGCGCTCCTCTCGGGGATTCGCGCGCGGCTGCCGCTCGTCCCGGATGCCGAAGTCACCCTCGAAGCCAATCCGGGTACCTTCGAACGCAATCGCTTCGCCGGCTATTACGCGGCCGGCGTGAATCGCCTGTCCGTCGGCATCCAGAGCTTCGAGCCGAGGCACCTGACCGCGCTCGGACGCATACACGATGCCGAAGAGGCGCGGCGCGCGGCGGAAGCGGCGCTGATGATCTTCGGCAACGTGAACCTCGATCTCATGTACGCGCTGCCCGGGCAGAGCGTGGAGGAGGCGCGCCGCGACGCCGCGACCGCCATCGGCTTCGGCACGCCGCACCTCTCGTTCTATCAGCTCACGCTCGAGCCCAACACGCTGTTCCATCGCCATCCGCCGCCGCTGCCGGACGAGGACCTCGCCGCCGACATCGAGGACGCCGTCCACGCGAGCCTTGCGGACGCTGGCTACCTTCGCTACGAGATATCGGCGTTCGCACGCCGCGGGTTCGAGTGCCGCCACAATGTGAACTACTGGCGCTTCGGCGATTACCTCGGAATCGGCGCAGGCGCGCACTCCAAGATCACGCATCCCGATCGCATCGAGCGCGAGCTGCGCTGGAAGCAGCCGCGCCAGTATCTCGATCGCGTCGCGCAGCGCGATCCGCTGCAGGAGACGGCGCGCATCGCGCGTGACGAAGTCGGCTTCGAGTTCATGCTGAACGCGCTGCGCCTCAGCGCCGGCGTGCCTGCGGGCCTGTTCCAGGAGCGCACCGGTTACCCGCTCAGCCTGATCGCGCGCCCGATCGCGGAAGCGGTGCGCCGCGGATTGCTCGACCCCGATCCGCAGTGGCTGCGTCCCACCGAGCTCGGACGGCGCTTTCTCACCGACCTGCAGGCATTGTTCCTGCCGGAGCGCAAGGAAGCGCGGACGGCCTCGATCCATGTTCATGCGACACCGTAACGACGCATTGCACGCGCTGCCGATGCGCGAAGCACTCATGGCGATGCGTTCCGGCAGATCCCCGGTCGAGGTCGCCGATGCCGCGCTCGCGCGCGTGCGCGAAACCGAGCCGCTCATCCACGCCTTCGCGCACCTCGACGAAGCCCGCGTGCGCCGCGCTGCCGAACGCGCGGCGACATTGCCGAGTTCGCTGCCGTTGCGAGGCATCGGCGTCGGCATCAAGGACATCATCGATACGGCCGGGCTGCCTACGGAGCTCGGCTCGCCGATCCATGCCGGCCGCCGGCCGTCGACCTCCGCGGCATGCATCGAGCGGCTCGAAGCCGCGGGCGGATACGTCTTCGGCAAGACGGTCACGACCGCTTTTGCGTTCGTCGATCCAGGACCGACGCGCAACCCGTGGAATCCGGCGCACACGCCGGGAGGCTCGTCGTCGGGCTCCGCTGCAGCCGTTGCGGCCGGCCAGATCCCCGCGGCGCTCGGCACCCAGACCAACGGCTCGGTCATTCGACCGGCGGCGTTCTGCGGTGTGGTCGGCTTCAAGCCGACGCACGGGTTGCTGCCGTTCGCCGGCGCGCACGTCTTCAGCGCGACGTTCGACACGCTCGGGACCTTCACGCGCACTGTCGCCGACGCCGCGTTGCTTGCCGGCACGCTCGCGTCGCCGCATCGATTGCGCGTCGAAATCGACGTGCCCGCGCGCGCACCGCATCTCGCGCTGCTGTCGGCGTATCCGTGGAGCGACATTGCGCCCGACGCCGCGCACGCGCTCACCGCCGCCGCGGTCGCGCTGCGCAGCGCCGGCGCCACGGTCACCGCCGTCGGCTATCCCGCCGCGTGGCGCGATGCGCATCGCGTGCATCGCACCATCATGCTGTACGAAGGCGCCCGCGCGCTCGCGGCCGTGCAGGCTGCGCACCGCGATCAGCTGTCGCCGCTCACCAACGCGGCGCTCGATGAAGGGCACGCGATCGGCGAGACGGATTACCGTGCCGCACTCGCGGCCCGCACGCAGGCGATGGCGTATTTCAGCGACTGGATGGCGCCGTACGACGCCGTGCTGTCGCCGCCGGCCAACGGTGCGGCGCCGGCGGGGCTCGCGTCGACGGGCGACCCGGGGTGTTGCACGCTCTGGTCGCTCACCGGCTTTCCCGCGATCAACCTCCCGATCGCACTGAGCGCGGCACGGCTGCCGCTTGGAATGCAGATGGCCGCGCGTGCCGGCGCCGACGACGCGCTGCTCGGCGTGGCGGCGTGGTGCGAGTCGCGCCTCGGCTTCGGCGCGTGGATCGCGCCGATGGATTCGCCGTGAAGCGCGCCAAGCTGCATCCGCCGCCGAAGCCGCGCAATCCCGTCGCGCGCTCGCCGCTGCTCGGCAAGGGCGGCGTTCACGAGAAGTCACGCGGCGCCAAGCGTCGCGCCGAGCGCATCGCGCTCCAGAAGCTCGTGCGCGAAGGCCACACCGAGTAGTCGCATGACGCTTTCGCGCCGTGACCTCGAGGAAGGCCGCATGCGCAGGGTCTACGTCGAGGCGCTCGGGCAGCATGCGCTGACCGACGAGGAGCTGTCGGCGTCGCTTGCCGCGACGCTCGCGCTGCGACCCAAAGGCGCCGGCTGGTGGGTATTCGCGTACGGCTCGCTGCTGTGGAACCCGCTGTTCCCGTTCGACGACTCGCGCCCGGCGCGACTGCGGGGCCTGCACCGCCGATTCTGCCTGTGGTCGCTCGCATCGCGCGGCCGGCCGGATCAGCCGGGGCTGGTGCTGGGCCTCGATCGCGGCGGCTCGTGTCACGGCGTCGTGTATCGCCTGCCCGCGTCGCTCGCCCTGGACGAGCTCCACCTGCTGTGGCGGCGCGAGATGGTGACCGGCGCGTACGCGCCCCGCTGGCTGAAGGTCGAGGCGGACGACAAGCCGATGCACGCGCTTGCGTTCGTGGTGCGGCGCGATCATTCGCAATACGCCGGCGGCCTCGACATGGCCGAGCAGGCGCGCGTCATCGCATCGGCGTGCGGTGCGTTCGGGTCGTCGGCCGACTATCTCGAGCGCACGCGTGTCGCGCTCGTTTCGCACGGCATCGTGGATCCGTATCTGGAATCGCTCGCCAAGACGGTCGGCCGCCTGTGTCCGCCGGCGCGCCCCGCGGAAGGGCACGAGCCCGGGGAGCCGCCGGTCTAGACGGCGATGTGTCGGCCGCCGTCGACGTGAAGCGTTTCGCCGGTGACGTACGGCGCGTCCGCGAGCAGGAAGTGAATGGCCTTGGCGATGTCGTCGGGCGTGCCTTCCCGGCGCAGCGGCGTGTGCGAGATGATGCGCTGACGAGACAGCTCGTCGAACGCGCCATCGTCGGGCCAGAGGATCGGACCGGGGGCGATCGCGTTCACGCGCACCTCGGGCGCGAGCTCGCGAGCGAGCGAGCGCGTCAGTCCCATCAAGCCGGCCTTGGCCGTCGAGTACACGACGTAGCTCTTCAGCGGCCGCTCGGCATGGATGTCGGTGATGTTGACGATGGCGCCCTGGGTTTTCTTCAGCGCCGCGGCAGCCGCCTGCGCGAGGAACAACGGCGCCTGCAGGTTGGTCCCGATGAGGTCGTTGAAATGCGCCGAGGTGATCTCGCCGACGGGGGTCTGGAAGAACGACGACGCATTGTTGACGAGCCCGTCGAGTCGCCCGAACGTCTGCACCGTCTGGTCGACCAGCGACGGCAGCTTGGCGAGGTCCAGGAGGTCGGCCTGGATCAGCGCGACCGAATTCGCGCGGACGTGATTGAGCTCCGCCTGCAGCAGGCGCGCCTCGCCCGCGGAGTTCCGGTAGTGCAGCATGAGGGAAGCGCCCGCGCCATGCAGGCGCCGGCAGATCGCCGCACCGACGCGTCTTGCGCCGCCGGTTATGAGAACGACCTTGCCTTGCACGCGGGCGCTTTCGATCGACTAGACTTCGGCCAATCTAGCACAATCCCCTGCTGCAAGCGTGCAGCGGCAGCCCTCGTTGTCGACGCTCACCAAGCCCGTATTGCCCATGCCGGACCCGGCGGCGCGTGCGCACAGCGCGCGCGTGGTCGCGGCCGTGCGGCAAGCGATCGTGGGCGCCGGCGGATTCCTGAGCCTTGAGCGCTACCTTGCGCGGGTGCTGTACGCCCCCGGCCTCGGTTACTACGTTTCGGGCACCGCAAAGTTCGGCCCCGAGGGTGACTTCGTCACCGCGCCCGAGCTTTCGCCGCTGTACGGCCGGTCGATCGCGGCGCAGATCGACGCGGTTCTGGCCTCGACGAGCGGCCGCCAGCTGGTCGAGCTCGGCGCGGGCAGCGGTGCGCTTGCCGCGGACGTGCTGAACGAGCTGGGCGAGCGCGGCGCACTGCCGGCGTCGTATGCGATCGTGGAAGTGAGTGCGCCGCTGCGCGCGCTTCAGCGCGCGACACTCGAGGCGCGCGCGGCCGCGCACGTCGACCGGGTGGCCTGGCTCGACGCGCCGCCGGCGCACATCGAGGGCGCCATCGTGATGAACGAGGTGCTCGACGCCGTGCCCTGCCACGTGATCGTGCGCCGCGAGGGCCATTGGATGGAGCGCGGTGTCGTCGCACACGGCGAAGGTCTCGCGATCGATGAGCGCCCCTTGCTCGACGAGCGCTTGCGTGCGCTGGCTGCCGCGCGATTTCCCCCGCACATCGACTACGCGAGCGAGGTCAATCCGGCCGCCGAAGCGCTCGTGCTCAGCCTCGCGCAGTCGCTGCGCCGCGGCGCCCTGCTCGTCATGGACTATGGCTTTCCGCGCGCCGAGTACTACCACCCGCAGCGTCGCGAAGGAACGCTGGTCGGTCACTATCGGCATCGCGTGCATGCCGATCCGCTGCTGTGGCCCGGCTTGAGCGATCTCACCGCGCACGTCGACTTCACCGCCATGGCGGAAGCCGGCGAGCGCGGCGGACTGCACGTGGCCGGATTCACGTCGCAGGCGGCGTTCCTGCTCGGTTGCGGTATCGTCGACCTTCTCGCGCGAAGCGGTGCGCCCTCGGAGGCGGCGTACCTTCGTGCCGCGGCCGCGGTGCAGCAGCTCACATCGCCCGCCGAGATGGGCGAGCTCTTCAAGGTGCTCGCGCTCGCGCGAAACGAGGATATCGAATGGCCGGGCTTCACGCTGTCCGACCGCACCGATCGGCTTTGAACACACTGGACACCTGCTCATGAGCGCATCCAACCCGTCTTCCACCGACCTCGCCGCACTGAAAGCCGAGCTCGCGCTCGCCAACCGGATACTGGTTGCGCAGGGCGTGGTCGATGCCTTCGGCCATGTGAGCGTGCGCCATCCGGGGCGCCCCGATCGTTTTCTGCTTGCGCGGAACATGGCGCCCGGCTCGGTCACCGCGGACGACATCCTCGAGTTCGATCTCGATGGCAACGCTGTCGACTCGACCGCGCACAAGGTCTACCTCGAGCGCTTCATTCACGGCGAGCTGCTGCGCGC
The DNA here is from genome assembly GCA_035493035.1 of Casimicrobiaceae bacterium. Taxonomy (GTDB): domain Bacteria; phylum Pseudomonadota; class Gammaproteobacteria; order Burkholderiales; family Casimicrobiaceae; genus VBCG01. The sequence continues at coordinate 167,506 of DATJIS010000050.1, forward strand.
GAGGCCGGATGCGATGGCGGTTGTGCATACGCACTCACCTGCCGTGATTCCCTTCAGCGTGGCGTCCGGCGCAGAGCTTCGTGCCGTGAGCCACATGGGCTCGTTCCTCGGCGTGCAAACGCCCGTGTTCGAGATACGCGACGTGGCGGGTGATGCAAGCGATCTGCTGATTCGCGACAACGCACTCGGCCATGCGCTCGCGCGCTCGCTCGGCAAGGGCCCGGCCGTGCTCATGCGCGGCCACGGCGTGACCGTGGTCGGTTCGACGCTGCGCGAAGCGGTGTTCCGCGCGGTCTACACCGAGTTCAACGCGCGCATCCAGTTCAATGCGCTCGCGCTCGGTCCGGTGACGTACATGACCGAAGGCGAAGCGTCGGCCTCGGCGGCCACCAACGCCTCGCAGATCGATCGCGCCTGGAACGTATGGAAATCGCAGGTCGCGTGAGCCGTCGCTACGACAGCCCGCCGTCCTGCATGGTGCCGAGCAGCAGCCATCCGACGAAGGTCACGAAGAGCACGCACACGGCAATGCACGTGTTCGTGTAGAACACCGCGGCCGAGAGCATCCACGCGAGCGTCTTTTCCATCACCGCGGCCACGCCCAGGTTCGCGGCGGTGACCACCAGCCAGCGCCGCATGTAGATCGGCAGATAGCGCCGCTGGCTCACGTTGTGACGCCACGCTGCGGCGCGCTGGTACACGCCCGCGACCTTGCGCAGGTCGACGAACAGCCACTCCCAGAACCAGTAGCGGTAGAGAAGGCTTGGCAACGACTCGCCGACTGCGTCCTGACCGTGTGCCATGTCGCTGATTCCAACTCGGGTCAGGGTTGGAGTGGCGGCGCGCGCCGGCGTTCACCGACCGCGCGGTTCCGCGGCCGTCAGAGGCCGAGCCAGGCGATCGACGCGGCCTCCACGTCGTGATTCGGCGCCACGAAGGCCTTGTAGCCGCTCGCCGTCAGCGCGCGGCGTCCCGGATCGGAGTCGCCCAGCTTGACGAGCGCGTCTCGAATGCGTTCCCGCTCGTCCGCGGAAAGCTTCATCGACGCGACGAACTGCTTGATCGGCACGCTGCGCGAGTGGGCGAAAACCTTGCCGCCCTTGTCGGTCCACTGCTTGACGACGGCGTTCGCTGCCGTGGCGCCCACCTGCGCAAAGCCGTTCTCGAGATAGAACGGCACCGCGTCCTGGTAGCGCGTGTTGATGACCTTGACCTGGCTGCCCATGCCGTCGGTGCGCAGCATGGCCTTGACCATCGCCGTGGTGATGGAGTCCGGATCCGGGGAGACCAGCGTGCGGCCCTTGATGTCGCGGAGCTCCTTGAAGGGCTCCTGCGGCATGGCGAGCAGCGACACCGTGTACTCGGTGTACCCGCTGGTCCAGGCGACCGACTGGTAGCGGCCCGCCTTGACCTCGGCGAGCGCGATGTGCGCCGGATGGATGAACGCGATGTCGTATTCCTGCTTCGCGAGGCCGGCCCGGACGTCGTCGTACGATGGGACCAGCACGAGCTTGACGTTGCGCTTGAGCGCGCGGCCCATCGCCTCGGCGACCGGCTCGAACTTGTCCCGGATGTCCTTGGGCGTGGCCTGGTAAGTGACGCCCTCGGTCACCGAAAAGACGAGATCGGTCGTCTGCCCGCGCGCCTGCCCGGTGAGGACGAGGGCCGCGGCCAGGGCGCAGAGCGTGCGAGCGAGCATGGCGTTCGTGAGTGAGGAATGGCGCCGGTCGTTGATGGATGTGTGATCTTAACGTCGTGCATGCGCCGAGGCGAGCCGAACGGAAGCACAACCTGTGCCGGCATGGATCCGGACCGACGGCAACTCGCGGGTCGTCGGGGATTCAGGCGCGCGGCCGGGACGATGCCGCAGGCGCGACCCTCGCGTCGGTCTGGCCGGTCCGGTCGAGCGCGTCGGCGACGAACCCGGACGCCTTCACGTCTTCGACGAACGCGGAAAGGAATGCCAGGGCGGCGGGGCGGCCCCCGGGGATGCCCATGGCCTGCTCGATCTGCATGAAGGCACCCGAAAGGACCCGAACGCGCGGATCGCGGTCCGCGACGCGATGAAGCGGCGACTTCACGCCCGCCAGTACGTCGAGGCTCCCCGCTCGAAATGCGGCGAGCGCCGCTTCACCGCTGCCGTGCCGCACGAGCGTGGCATGCCGCAGCGTGCGCGTCAGGAAGAGATCGTAGGCGCTGCCCGTGGCCACTGCGATTCGCGCGCCATCCCGATCGACCTCCTCGACATGCTGAAGCGGGGACGACTTCGCGACGAGACAGCCGCCCTCGATGATCACGTAAGGGGCGGTGAAATCGACGGCTTCCGCGCGCGCTGGATCGATGGCGAGGAACGCCACGTCCCACGCGTCTTCGCGAAGCGCAGAGACCACCTTCCCCGCCGCATTGAACGCCACGAGCTCGAGCGGCAGGTCGAGTCGCTGCGCGAGCTCGTGCGCGAGCTTCACCGAGATGCCGGTCAACTCGCCATCGGCGCCGCGCTGCGCCAGCACGGGATTGCCGAGGTTGATCGCAGCGCGGATCCGTCCTCCAGGTGCCAGCTCGCGCGCCAGCTCCGCGTTGCCCGAATTCATGCGCGCATTCGACGCCGCACGCGGCGTCGGGCGGCGTCGCGAATTGCGAGGCATGGCGCCACTCCGCTATCCTGAATGCGGCGCACCAGAGTCTTGTCAATCACGCGGAATTCCGACATGCACGATTCACTGCATTACCTGACCATCGAAGAAGCGGCCGCCGGGTTGCGCGGGAAGCGGTTCTCGGTGCGGCAGCTGGTGGAAGCTCACCTGACCAGAATCGAAGCGCTGGATGCGAAGCTTCACGCCTTCATCACGCTGACGGCGGACAAGGCGCTCGCCGAGGCCGCCGATGCGGACAACGAGCTCGCTCGTGGCGTCGACCGCGGTCCGCTCCACGGAATGCCGATTGCGCACAAGGACATCATACAGACGGCGGGCGTGCGCACCACCGCGCACTCGCGTTCATTGCAGCACTGGACGCCCGAACAGTCGGCGACGGTCCACGAAAAGCTTCGCGCCGCGGGTGCGATCAATCTCGGCAAGACTTCCCTGCACGAGTTCGCCTTCGGATCGCCCGGCGAGGACGAGGCGTTCCCGGCCGCCCGGAATCCCTGGAACGTGGAGCACATGCCCGGAAGCTCCAGCAGTGGCTCGGGTGCCGCGGTCGCGGCGGGACTTTGCATCGCCGCCACGGGCACCGACACCGGCGGCTCGGTCCGGCATCCCGCGGCCGTGTGCGGAATCGTGGGCATGAAGCCGACGTTCGGCCGGGTCAGCAACTTCGGCGTGCTGCCGCTCGCCCCGACGATGGACCACGTCGGGCCGCTCACGCGCACCGTGGTCGACAACGCCATCATGCTTCAAGCGATGGCCGGCCACGATCCCCGCGATCCGGCGAGCCTCGACGCCACGCCCGGTGATTTTCGATCGCTGATCGGACGCCCGCTCCGCGGCATGCGCGTCGGCGTGCTTCGGCGATTCATCGACTCGATCGAGCATACGCCGGACACGCTTGCCGCGTTCGGCGAGGCCGAGGCGGCGTTGCGCGACCTCGGCAGCGTGATGGTCGACGTCGACCCCGTCGGATTGGCACAGTCGCATGACGCAGGCAGCCTGGTGATCACGTACGAGGCGTATCGATACCATCGCAAGAACCTCGAGGAGAGGCCCGGCGATTACTCGGCGAATTTTCGAGGCCGGTTCGCGAAGGCGCCTGCCATGACCGAGGCGGATTACGAAGGCGCAAAGGCTCGAATGGCGACGCTTCGCCGGTCGCTTGCGCGAATGTTCGAGTCGGACGTCGACGTGGTGATCAATCCGGGCCGCGAGCGTCCCGCACAGACGATGGCCGAGCTGTGGGCGGACCCGCTCGGCAAGCGCAGCCTCGCTCTTCGCATGTACAGCGTCACAGGAAATCCGGCCCTCGTGCTGCCCATGGGATTCACCCGCGACGCATTGCCGCTCGGGCTCCAGATTGCGGCGCCGCACTGGCGCGAGGACGTCGCGTACCAGGTGGCGCACGCGTACGAGCAGGCGACCGGCTGGCACACGCGGCATCCCATTCCCTGAAAAGCTTCGCGCGGCGCGTTCTTGACAACGCGCGACCGGCTGCAACAGAATTGGATCCAATATGGATGCAATTGCTCACCCCGCGGCCGCGCAGCTCGCGCAGGAGCGTGCGTATGCCTACATCAAGGAGGCGATAACCGCCGTGCGCTTTCGCCCGGGGCAGCGGCTTCGAACGGAGGAGATCGCCCAAGCCTTGTCCGCGAGCCGCACGCCGGTGCGCGAAGCGCTGAGCCGCCTGGCACAGGAGGGGCTGGTCGAGCGCGAAGGCGGCTGGGGCTACGTGGTGAAGCACATGTCCGTCAAGGACGTGCTCGACCTTTTCAGCGTGCGCGAGGCGCTCGAGCTCGCGGCAGCGCGGCAGGTGGTGGGACAGCTCGACGACGGCGTGATCGACGAGCTCGTCGCGATGAACGCCAGGGCGGAGGCGTACTTCCGTACCGGACAGTACGAGAACTTCCTGAGGCAGAACCGCCAGTTCCACGACGCGATCGCAGGCGCGACCGGGAACAGGCTGCTGCACCAGATGCTCAGCACCATCCACGATCGCGTCCGGCAGGTGGGTGCGCTGACGGTGACCATGCACAAGCCGAGGCTCAAGGAGCTGCTCGAGGAAAACCGCCGGATACTCGCCACGCTGCGCAAGAAGGACGGTCCCGCGCTCGAGCGAGCCGTGCGCTCGCACATTCGCCGCGGGCGCGAGCACGTGCTCCGCATGATCACCGATTCCAGCAGCGACCGCTTTCCGTTGGCGGCGGCACGCAAGGCGTGACGCATGGAACCGAGCGCTTACGGCCCTTTCCCGTATGTGCCGCTTCCCGAGAGGCCTCGCCTAGTGTGGCCGGACGGGGCGCGGATCGCGCTGTGGATCGCGCCGAACATCGAGTTCTTCGGCCTCGACAGCAACGTGCCTGGAAGGGACAACGAGCGGCTCCCGAGCGACAGGTCGCATCGGCCGGCGGTACGCGATTGGGCGGTTCGTGACTACGGCAACCGAATCGGCATCTGGCGCATCTTCGAGGTCTTGGCGAAGCACGGCGTGCGGGGCACGGCGCCGCTCAACAGCCGCGTCTGCGATTTTCATCCGCAGATCATCGAGCGCGCGCGCGAGCTCAAGTGGGAGTTCATGGGGCACAACCAGACGAACAGCGTGCGTTGCGTCGACGTTCCACGCGACGAGGAGCGCCAGGAGATCCGCGCGACGCTGGACCGCATCGCCACCGCAACGGGCGCCCGACCTGCGGGCTGGCTGGGCGCCGGCACGGCCGAGACCTGGAACACCGTCGATCACCTCGTCGCCGAACGCTGCAGGTACGTCGGCGACTGGACCAACGATGAGCAGCCGTATCGAATGACGCTGCGCGACGGCCAGCTTATCTCGCTGCCCTACACGTCCGACGTGAACGACGTCACGTGCTACTTCAATCGCCGCTTGACGCCGGACCAATACGAAAGCGCGGTCAAGCGACAATTTGACGTGCTGTACCGGGACGGCGCGCGCAACGGCCGCGTGCTTTGCCTGCCGATTCATCCGTTCGTCACGGGAACACCGCAGCGCATCGGTGCGTTGGACGCGGCGCTCGAATACATCCTGGGCCATGCGGGCGTGTGGCGCGCGACCGGCTCCGAGATCGTCGACTGGTACCTCGATTCCGGGGCCGTCGTCTAGCCGCGGATCAGCGACGGCGCCGATCGGGCTGTTCAGCGCCTTGAGATGCGCGAGCCGGGTGAAGCGCCACACCCTCGAAGGAGAGTCCACATGTTCCTGACCCGGTTCGCAATCGCGCTGACGCTGACGCTCGGGCTAGCCGTCTCCGTATCTGCGCAGACCTACCCCACGCGATCGATCCGGCTGATCGTCCCGTTCGGCGTCGGCGGCAACGCGGACCTGGTCGCCCGGGTGATCGCGGATCCGCTCGCGCGTGCGCTGGGCCAGCCCATCGTCGTCGACAACCGCGCCGGGGCCGGCGGAACGATCGGTGCGGGCCTCGCCGCGCAGGCTGCCGCCGATGGCTACACGCTCTTGATGTCGGCGTCGGGACCCAACTCGGTCGGACCGAGCATCTACAAGCAGCTTCCGTACGATCCCCTCAAGAGCTTCGTGAACATCAGCCGCGTGTCCGTGCAGCCGTCGATCGTCGTCGTCACGCCAACGCTCCCGGTCGCGACACTCCAGGAGCTCATCGACTACGCGAAGGCGCATCCCGGCAAGCTCAACTTCGGCTCGCCGGGCACGGGGACCACCGCGCATCTCGCCGGAGAGCTCTTCAAGAGCCTCGCCAAAGTCGACATCGTCCACATTCCTTACCGGCAGGGCAGTTTGATATTCACCGATCTCGTCGAGGGTCGCCTGCAGGTGAGCTTCGACAACGTCGGCCAATTCCTCCCTTTCCTCAAGTCGGGAAAGCTGCGCGCGTTGGCGGTGATCGGCAATCATCGGATTGCCGAGCTGCCCGATGTGCCGACGACCGTGGAGGCGGGCCTGCCCGACTTCCAGTATTCGATCTGGTTCGGCCTGAGCGCGCCCGCTGGTACGCCGGAATCGGTCATCAAGACGATCCAGGCGAAGTGGGTCGAGACCGAGAAGGACCCGACGACGCACCAGGCGCTCGTCAAGCTCAATGCGGAAGCCATCGCTGAATCGCCGCAGGAATTCCAGGCTTTCCTCGCGCAGGACATCGCGAAGTGGGCGGTGGTGGTCAAGTCCGCAGGCGTGCCGCAACAATAGCGACGAATCAATGGAGCAAAGGAGCGTCGAGATGCCGAATTCTGCCGAGGACATGAATCCCGCGCGCCGCGCGAATCTCGATATCCGGCCGTTCCAGCGCCCGCTGGGTGCAGAGGTGCGCTGCGGCGACGTGCGACGCCTTGGCAAGGACGCGCGCGCGGCGATCCGCGATGCATGGCTGGATCACCTCGTGATCCTGATCCGGGGACAAAGCCTGGCTCCCGACGATCTGGTCGAGTTCATCCGCACGTTCGGGGAAGTCGAGCTCGCCACGCCCGTTTCCGAGCTGCCGCCCGGCATACGGGAGCGTCCCAACCCGTACCTCTCCATGGTCTCGAACATCCGCGAAGGTGGAATGCCGATCGGCACGCTGGGCGACGGCGAAGTGGTCTGGCACTCGGACATGTCGTATCACGAGGAGCCTATCTCCGCGAGCATGCTCTACGCCGTCGAAGTGCCGTCTGGAGGCGGGCAGACGGGCTTCGTCAACATGTACCAGGCCTACGAATCGCTGCCGTCGCACCTCGCTGCCGGGATCGAATCGATGCGCATCAAGAACGACGCGACCTACAACAGCGCAGGCCAGATTCGTCGTGGGATGTCAGCGGTGACCGACGTGAGAGCTTCGCCCGGCGTAGTGCACCCGGCCGTGCGCACGCATCCTGAAACGCATCACAACGCGCTGTACCTGGGACGGCGTCCCAATGCGTACGTGCAGGGACTGCGAGTCGCCGAGTCGGAATCGCTGCTCGACGCCCTCTGGCAGCACGCGACCTCGCTGCCCGCGTGGTTCCACGACTGGAAGGTCGGTGACATCGTGATCTGGGACAACCGCTGCGTCATGCATCGGCGCCAGCCGTTCGACCCAGGCGCGCGCCGGCTTCTGCAGCGCGCGCAATGCAAGGGCACGCGCCCCGTGATCTCTGCCGATGCCGTGCCGGCGCCTCATCCGCGAAGCCGCTTGCCCGGGCTTGCCGGCCGTGATGCAGGTAAGGAGACGCTTCGAGCATGAGCGCGCGCATGACCCGCATCCTTACCAACCCCATCGAAGGGCCCGTTGCGTGGACCGGCGACGCCATGGCGCGCACGCGCGACTGGGCAGTGTCCATTCCGCAGTCAGGGCTCGACGAGATCGACGCGGCGCTGCAGGGATGGCGCGGCCTGCGGCAACCGCTCGCCGCCATGCGCCGGGAAGACTTTCCAATTCCTTCGCTGGTCCCGCTGCTGCGCGACGTCGCGCAGGAGCTGGAGCATGGGCGCGGCTTCGTGCAATTGAAGGGCTTGCCCGTCGAGCGCTACACGACCGCAGACGCTGAGATCGTCTACTGGGGGATCGGCCGCCACCTCGGAGAAGCGCTGTCGCAGAACGTCCGCGGGGAGCGTCTCGGCCACGTGCGCGACGAAGGCCTCGACATCCGCAGCACCAGCGTCCGGGGTTACCAGACCAATGCGGCGCAGTCGTTCCACACCGACATCGGCGGCGACGTCCTCGGGCTCATGTGCCTTCAGGGCGCGATGTCCGGGGGCGCCAGCCGATTGGCGAGCTCGATGACGGTGTACAACGAGCTCCTTCGGCGGTACCCCTGGTATATCGCGCTGTTGTACAAGAACTTCGACATCGACTGGCGAGGCGAAGAGCCCGTGGACGCTGCTCCTGTCTACCGCGAGCCGATCTTCAGCTATTTCGAGGAGCGACTGAGCTGCAGGTTCGCGCCGCGCTTCATCCGCTCGGCGCCGCAGAAGACGGGAGTCCCGCTCAGCGAGGTGGAGCTCGACGCATTGGGCATCGTCGAAGCGCTCGCGGAGGAATCGTGCTTCGAGATCCCTTTCGAGCCCGGCGACATCCAGCTCATCAACAACTACGTGATCGTGCACGGCCGCACGGGCTATCAGGACCATCCCGATGACGCGCGCAAGCGCCACCTGCTGCGACTCTGGTTGAGGGTGCCCGGCGCACGCAGGCTGCCACCCGAGTACGGCGAAGGGCGCGCGCGTGCCGGGGTTCCTCCGCGCGACGGGCCCAAGGAGGCGGCGCGTGTTTGAGTTCCCGAGGCACTGAGGAGCAAACGGCATGGCCGACGACAATCCGTCATCGCAGGCGTCGATGGACGACGAAGCGCGAGCCCTCAAACCGGAGCAGCGCTTCGACTATTCGGCGATCGTCGATCGCGAGCGTCTCGAGTTGCCGGATGGCGCGCGTCTCGTGGTGTGCCCGGTCCTGAACGTGGAGGAATGGGAGATCACGCGCCCCATGCCGCGGCAGGTCTCCAATCCTCCGGGCGGCGTCTCGGTAGTGCCCGATATCCAGAACTGGGGATGGCACGAATACGGAATGCGGGTCGGCATCTGGCGCATCTTCGAAGCCTTCAAGCGCCGCGGCATCGCCCCCACGCTCTCGATCAACGCCCGGGTCTGCGAGACGCGGCCGCGCATCGCGCAGGCCGCCATGGAAGCCAACTGGGAGTTCATGGCCCACTGCTACGTGCAGATGCCGATTCACAAGATCCCGGATCAGCGCGCGATGATCCGCCAGTCGGTCGATGTGCTCACGCGTGTAACGGGAAAGCGCCCCAGGGGATGGCTCGGCCCCGGAAGGGGCCAGACGTACGCAACGCTCGACTACATCGCCGAGGCGGGCTTCGACTGGTTCGCCGACTGGGTGATGGACGACCAGCCGTTCTACGTGAAGACCACGCGCGGTCCGCTCCTGTCGATCCCGTATTCCGTCGAGCTCAACGACATCACCATCATGCTCACCGGCCAGCACGAATCGGACGCGATGCTGAAGCGTGTCAAGGACGCCTTCGAACGGATGTACGAGGAATCCGCCAACGGCGCGCGGATCCTGTCGTTCGGCGTGCATCCCTACATCACCGGCGCAGCGCACCGGATCCGCTACTTCGACGACATGCTCGACTACCTGCAGAAACAGCGCGGCGTCGTATTCTGGAGCTACAGCCAGGTGCACGACTGGTTCGTTCGCAGCGTCCCGAAGCCCGAGTAGAGAGTTTCCGCGGTTTGGAACGCCTGGGCTACAGCTCGATCAAGCATCGGCCGCGGGTGGTCTGGCCGGATGGCGCACGCGTGGCGCTGTGGGTCACCCCGAACATCGAGTACTACGAGCTCCTACCTCCCGCGGATCCGGTACGCAAGCATTTCGCGTGGCGAGCGCGCAGTCCGCACCCCGACGTCGTGAGCTATGGCGTGCGCGACTATGGCAACCGCGTCGCGCTCTGGCGGTTCATCGAGCTGATGGACAAGCACGGCATCCGCGCGACGGCGTCCATCAATGCGGCGGTGTTCGATCATCTTCCCGAGGTGCCGGCGGCGCTGATCGAGCGCAACTGGGATTTCATGTGCCACGGCATCTACAACACGCGCTACGTCTGGGGCATGGAGCGCGAGTCGGAGCGCGCCCTGATCGCCGACGGCGTCGAGACGGTGCGCAGGCACACGGGTCGAATGCTCGCCGGCTGGATCGGGCCCGGGCTTTCCAATACCGTGAACACGCCGGACCTCGTCGCCGAAGCGGGGATCAAGTACTACGGCGATTTCGGCCAGCATGACGACCAACCGTTCCCGCTCAAGGTCGAGCGCGGCCGACTCATCACGCTGCCGTATTCGAGCAACCTCGGCGACGCCATCAACGAACGCCAGGGGCACGAGGCGGAGGACTTCGCGCGGTTCATCGTCGACTATTTCGACACGCTCTACGCGGAGGGCGCCGGGCAGGCCCGCGTGCTGGCGCTCAACCTGCATCCGTACATCATCGGCCAGCCCCACCGCATCGATCATCTCGACCGGGCACTGACGTACATCTGCGGGCACCCGCACGTCTGGAAGGCCACGGGCGAGGAGATCGCGGATTGGTACTACGCGCATTACTACGACGAAATGGCGCAGTTCCTTCCGGTCGGGTAGCCCCGTGTCCGATGCACGCACGCGAGGCATGGATCACGCGCTCTACGCGTATTCCGCGCTGCCCGCGCGGTCGCCGCTATCTTGGCCCGGCTCCCGGCCGGTGGCGGTGTGGATATGCCTGCACCTCGAATACTGGGAGCTCGAGCCGCCGACCTCGGCGCGACACCCGGCGGGCATCGAGGGCGCGTGGCAGATCTTCGCGCCGGACTTCCGGACGTTCTCCCACCGCGAGTACGGCAACCGCATCGGCTTCTTTCGCGTAATCGACGCGATCGACCAATGGGAGCTTCCCGTCACCGTCGCGGCCAATGCCGCCGTCTGCCAGCGCTATCCACATCTCGTCCGCGAATGCTGCGAGCGCGGCTGGGAGATCGCCGCGGGCGGAACGCACGCGACGCGAATGATCAGCAGCGACATGACGGAACCTGAGGAGCGCGCCTACGTTGCGACGTCGAAGGAAGCCGTGCGCGCGGTGACCGGCCTCGATCCCGAGGGCTGGATCGGACAGGACTTCGGCGAATCGACGAAGACTCCGTACATCGTCGCCGATCACGGCTTTCGCTATCTCGCCGATTGGCCCAACGACGAGCAGCCGTATTGGATGGCCACCGTTCCGCCGCTGGTCTCGGTGCCGCAGCAGACCGAATGGGACGACGTCACGTTGCTGTGGATGCGGCAGCTCGCGACCGATCGATTCCCGCGGATCGTCGATTCGGCGCTCGGCCGGCTGGCTCGTGACGGTCAGCGTGGGGGACGGACGTTCGTGCTGAACGTGCATCCCTGGTTGTTCGGACAGCCGCACCGCATTCGATACCTCAGGGAAACCCTCGAGGCCATCGATCGTCACGACATGTGGGCGACCACCGCGGGCGGCATTGCGGCGCACTTCGCCGCATCGACGAAGGAGCTGCCGCGATGACAGAAAGCCTCACCAAGCCCCGGCGGATGCGCATGCTGCTCAACGAAGGGCGCATGGTCATCTCCCCCGGCGCTTACGACGGCTACAGCGTGCGCCTCATCGAGCAGATGGGATTCAAGGCGGCATCGACGTCCGGAGCCAGCCTCGCGAATTCCTGCGTCGGCGTGCCCGACGTCGGCGTGATGGACCTCACGGCCAACGTCGAGGCATGCCGCCGGCTGGCGCGGGCCGTTTCGATTCCCTTGATGGCGGATGCCGACACCGGTTACGGCAGTGCGATCAACGTCGCCTATACCGTGCGGTACTTCGAGGAGGCCGGAATCGCGGGCCTCAACCTCGAAGACCAGACGTGGCCCAAGCGATGTGGCTATCTCCAGGGCAAGGAGGTGATCGAGGCCCGCGAGATGACGCGCAAGATCGAGTCCGCGCTGCGCGCTCGCAGCGACGCCGACTTCCTGATCGTGGCGCGCACCGACGCGATCGCCGTCGAAGGCGTCGACGGGGCGATCCGACGGCTTCGCGCGTACGCCGACGCGGGCGCCGACATGGTCTACCCGGACGGCGTGGCGAGCGAAGACGATGTCGCCCGGATCGTGGATTCCGTGCGGGCTCCGGTCAGCATGAGCATCGGGTTCGGTATCCGCGCGCGGCCGCACGCCCCGCTGTTCTCGATCCGCAGGCTCGGAGAGCTGGGCGTCGCGCGCGTGTGCGTTCCTCGTCTGCTCCCCGGCGCGGCGATCTTCGCCATGCGGCGCAGCCTGCAGCTGCTCGATGAATCGGCGCGCACCGGCGAGGCCCAGAATCGCGAGGACCTCATTGCCAGCATGGGCGAGATCATGACGCTCATGAAATACGACGACGTTCAGTTGCTCGACGCAACGATCGGCGGCTGAGGACCTGCGACAGGCTCGATTGGCGGAATCGGCAAGGATTGTCGAACTTCATTTTCGCGGAGGCATAGTCATGGTGCGTACCATCGCTTGGTTGCTGTTTGCGTTGACGGTCGGCACGCCCGCGATCGCGACCGCGCAGAGCTATCCCAGCAAGCCGATCACGCTCGTCGTCGGGTTTGCAGCGGGCGGGTCGGCCGACGTCATCGGTCGCACGGTCGCGCATCGGCTCGGCGAGGTCCTGGGTCAGCAGATCGTCGTGGATAACAAGCCCGGCGCCGGCGGCATCATCGGCGCCGAGTACGTCGCCAAGGCCAGGCCCGACGGCTACACGATCTTCATTGGCGGGCCCGGGCCCAACGCCATCGCGCCGACGTTGTACCCGAAGCTGCCGTACGATCCCGTGAAGGATTTCGCATCGATCAGCACGGTGTCCGAGAACCCGAACGTGCTGATCGTCAATCCGGGCCTGAACGTCAAGTCGGTGAAGGATCTCCTTGCGCTGGCACGAAGCAAGCCCGGAAAGTTGACCTACGCCTCGGCCGGCAACGGCAGCTCGCAGCACCTGGCCGGCGAGCATTTCAAGAGCCTGGCGCAGGTGAACATCCTGCATGTCCCGTACAAGGGCGTTCCGCAGGGCGTCACGGCGGTCATCACCGGGGAGGCCGACATGATGTTCTCGCCGCTCGCGAACGCGCAGCCGCTGGTCGCGAGCGGGAAGGTCGTCGCCATCGGCGTGACCACGCCCAAGCGCTCGCCGGCGCTGCCCGATGTGCCGACGATCGCCGAAGCCGGCGTGCCGGGCTACGAGCAGACCGTGTGGAATGCCTTCTTCGCGCCGAGCAACACGCCGCCAGACGTCATCGCCAAGTTGAACGACGCCACGCGCAAGGCGTTGAGCGATCCGACCGTGCGCAAGCAACTGCAGGGAATGGGTGTCGAGCCGGCGGCCAGCAGCCCCGAGGAATTGACGACCTTCGTCAAGGCCGAGGTCGAGAAGTGGGGCAAGGTCATTCGCGACTCGGGCGCCACGGTGAACTAGCGCTGACGAGTTCGCCGTCCCTGGTTGCAACGATGCCGCCACGGCGTCACCGCCGATGACGACGCTGGTGACCGGCGCTGCAGGCTTCGTCGGCCACAACGTCGTCGAGCACCTCCTCGCGGGCGGAGACGAGGTCCTGGCGGTCGATGTGCTGCCGCAAGCTCGGCTTGCCCGGATATTCGACTGCGCGCAGGTGACTTATCGCCAGGGCGACTTGCGCGACGACGTCTTCCTGCGGTCGCTGTTCGAGTCGTCGCGCATTCGCACCATCATTCATCTCGCGACGGTCACGGCAAGCGGTCCGCGCGAGCTCGACTGCGCCGCGGCGATGATCGACATCAACGTGCGCTGCGTCGAGCGCCTGTTGAAAGCGGCGGCCGGGCAGGGTGTCGCGCGCGTGGTTCATGTCGGGTCGGGGTCGGCGTACGGCAGGGCGTGGGACGGCACGATCCCTCTCCGCGAGGAGCATTCAATGTCCGCGCCCGACACGCTCTACGGCATCACCAAGCTCGCGGGCGAGGGCGTCGCGCTCAGACTGGGCGCGCTCTACGGGCTCGACGTGCGCGCGATCCGGCTCGGCTCCGTGTTCGGTCCCTGGGAGCGGGAGACCGGTGCCCGGGAGGCGATGTCGATCCATCTGCAGATCGCACGGCGTGCGCTGCGACGGGAGGCCGTGGTGCTTCCCGGACGGCTGTACGCTCGGGACTGGATCTACAGCAGGGACGTCGCCGCCGGGCTCGTCATGGTGGCGCAGGCGCGCGCGCCGACGCATCGGCTTTATCATCTGACGTCGGGGCTCGACTGGTCGATCGGCGCAAGGCAGTGGTGCGAAGCACTGGCCGCCGTGTTGGATGGCTTCGCGTTCCGGGTGGCAGAAGCCGACGAAGAGCCCAACGTGTTCGATTCAGCGCGAGCTGACCGCGCGCCCATGCTGATCGATCGACTGCGAACCGATGTCGGTTTCGTGCCGCGGTACGGTCCGCAGGCCGCCTGCCACGATTTCGCGCAGTGGCTGCTCGACCACGAGGCATACGTCCTGAAGAATGAGGCGCGCTCGACCGCCGGCCAGGCAGCGGCCGGCTCGCCGTGACCGAGGCATTGTCTCGAGCAGGACGCGCGATGAGCCGGCTGGCGCGCCGCGGTCGTTCGACGCGATTCGCGGGGATTGGGCAATCACGCGCGCCGGCTACAATCAGCGCCGTTCAGCGGATACTGGGTCGTCCGATGCTTCGGCAACGTCGATTCGATGGATGACGTGTCGCATCGCTTGTGCGTCGCCCCGATGATGGACTGGACCGACCGGCACTGCCGGTTCTTCCTGCGACTCATCACCCGGCGCGCACGTCTGTACACCGAAATGATCACCGCGCCGGCGCTCGTGCATGGCGACGTCCCGCATCACCTGGACTTCGATCCCGCGGAGCGCCCCCTGGCGCTTCAGCTGGGCGGCAGCGACCCGGACGAGCTGGCGCACGCCGCCCGCCTTGGCGCCGCCTTCGGTTACGACGAGATCAACCTGAACTGCGGCTGCCCGTCGGAGCGTGTGCAGACCGGCAGCTTCGGCGCCTGCCTCATGGCCGAGCCGGCGTTGGTGGCGCGTTGCGTCGCCGCCATGCGCGATGCCGTGCACGTGCCCGTCACCGTCAAGCATCGCATCGGTCTCGATCACGACGAGCGCTACGAGTTCGTGCGCGACTTCGTCGGCACGGTCGCGGAAGCCGGCTGCGATGTGTTCATCGTGCATGCCCGCAATGCCGTGCTGAAGGGACTGTCGCCGAAGGAGAACCGTGAAGTGCCGCGGTTGCGCTACGACGTCGTGCGCCGGCTGAAGCGCGACTTCCCGGGCCTGCGGTTCGTGCTGAACGGCGGGATCGTGGACTGGGACACCGCGGAGCGCGAGCTCGCGCACGTCGACGGCGTCATGCTGGGGCGCGCCGCCTATCACGATCCTTATCTCCTCGCGCAGGCGGACGCGCGTCTCTTCGATGACGAGCGGCCGGTGCGAAGCCGTGCCGAGGTGCTGCGCGCGATGGCGAACTATGCCGAGATGCAGGTTGCACGCGGTACGCCGCTGCGCGCGATCACGCGCCACATGCTGGGCCTGTACCACGGACAGTCGGGTGGGCGGCGCTTTCGGCAGCTGCTGTCCGATGCCGCGCGCCTGCGAGACGACGACGTCGCGCTGCTGCGCGAAGCGCTCGTGGTGGTCGAGCCGGCGTACGCGTGAATCCCGGCGTCAGCTGCGCGGCAACAGCGCGCGGGTATACGACGCGGTGACCACGACGATCACCAGCGCAGGCAAAACGAGAGGAACCTGCACCAACCGCATCAGGACGCCGGCGATCGCCGCCCCGACGGCGTACGCGGCCCACGTACAGAGCAGGAGCCGGCTCGGCAGGCCGTGACGCGGCGCCACGCGGCCGAATCCGCGAATCATTCGATCAGCCGACGTTTCCGCGAGGCGCCCGATCGTGCTGGTCATCACCACGGTGCTGAGCGCGACACCGCTGAAGCGCGTGAGCGCCGTCGACTGAATGCCCATGGCGAAGGTGACGAACAGAATCTCGGTCGCGGCGTTCGGTATGAAGGCCGCGATGGCAATCAG
Organism: Casimicrobiaceae bacterium; assembly: GCA_035493035.1. Lineage (GTDB taxonomy): Bacteria > Pseudomonadota > Gammaproteobacteria > Burkholderiales > Casimicrobiaceae > VBCG01. The sequence continues at coordinate 183,711 of DATJIS010000050.1, forward strand.
GATGGCTTCGAGGGCGAGCGGTGCCGAAGGCCGGCTGCCGGTGAGATTGAGGAGAAAGCGTCCGAACATCGCGCCGCCGAAGAACGTCGCGACCGTTGCGGCGCGTTGCAGCGCGCGCAGCCACTCGCCCTGCGCGAACGCAAGGGCCGCCAGCACGGTGTTGCCGGTCATGTTCGCGGCGAAGATGCCGCTGCGCACGTAGCCGATCGCATCCGTCATTCCGGCCGCGCAGCACAGCAGCACGGCGGCGACGATGTCGCGATTCCACTCGAATCGCCGCGCGATCACTTCACGAGGGCGTCGTCCTCGAGATACGCCTGGACGATGGAGCGGAAGTCGCGATCCGCGCGCATGCCGAGCGCGGGTCCGAGCTTGGGCGCGAAATTCGCCGGCCAGGTCTGCACGATGCGGTCGACGACGGGATCGAGCTGCCACTTCACGCGCCCGGCGACCTCTTCCCCCGCGACATCGCGCAACGCGTCGACCATGTCGCCCACGCCGACGCACAGGCCGGGCACGTTGATCGAGCGCGAATCACGGAATTGCGATGCCTTCGCTTCGTGCCCGACGATGAGGTTCTGGACCACCGCGCGCGGCGACTGCACCCACATGCGCGTCCCGGGCGATACCGGACAGATACCGTCGACGCCGGAAATGGGCTCGCGAATGATGCCGCTCGCGAAGGACGACGCCGCGCGATTCGGCTTTCCGGGGCGCACGGTAACGGTCGGCAAGCGCAGGCTGCGCCCGTCGATGTAGCCCTTGCGCGTCATGTCGTACACCAGGAATTCGCCGATCGCCTTTTGCGTGCCATAGGAGGTTTGCGGCTTGATCGGCGTGTCGTCCGTCACCGGATCCGGCACTTCACCGCCGAACACGGCGAGCGAGCTCGTGAACACGACCTTGGGAGGCACGCGCAGCTTGCGGCAGCGCTCCAGCAGCAGCCGGGTGGCATCGAGGTTGACGCGCATGCCGAGATCGAAATCCGCCTCGGCCTGACCGCTGACCACGGCGGCAAGATGGAACACGCTGTCGGTCTCGGCCGGCAATGCGTCGTCCACGATGCGTGGATCGGCGAGATCGCCGACCAGGACGCGCACGCGCGGATCGGTGAAGGTCGTGGCGGGCGGCACCTGATCGAGCAGCGTGAGCGAAGTGATCGCGTGCAGCTCGCCGCGGGCATTGGTGAGCGTCGGTCGCTCGAGTAGCTGACGGGCAAGACGGCTGCCCAGGAATCCGGCACCGCCGGTGATGACGACGTGCATGGCCCGCGCCCGGTTTGGCTGAAGAGACCGCTATCATAGCGGGCCGCATGGATGCTGCCTCGAATGTGTTGTCGCGCATCGCCGATGCGCTTGCGCAGCGCGGCTGTGCGATCGAGCGCGATTTCCTTCCGGCACCGGCCATCGACGCATTGCGGCTTCGCGCGAGGTTGCTCGATGCCGAGGGACTCCTCACGCCGGCGGCGGTCGGCCGTGGCGCGGCGCGCGTCGTCGCGCCGGCCACGCGCGGCGATCGCATCGGCTGGCTCGACGACGCAGCGCACGTGGCCGCGGAACGGCCGCTGCGCGACGCACTGGAGGCGCTTCGACTCGCGGTCAACCGAACGCTCGTGCTCGGCCTGCTCGATGTCGAGGCGCACTATGCGATCTATCCGGCCGGCACCGGGTATGCGCGGCATCGCGACCGTTTTCGCGACGACGACGCGCGGGTCGTGTCGTTCGTGCTCTACCTCAACGGCGGGTGGGGCATCGGCGACGGCGGCGCGCTGCGCCTGCATCTGGGGAGCGGTGCGCTGGACATCGCACCCGATGGCGGCACGCTGGTGACGTTCCTGTCCGATCGCGTCGAGCACGAGGTCCTGCCCGCGACGCGCGAGCGCATGTCGGTCGCCGGGTGGTATCGCCGTCGCGCGTGATCCCGGCTGCTAGAATCGACGCGCAATGAGCCCGGTCCCCGGCCCGCGCCGTCTGACGATCGCCACCCGCCAATCGGCGCTCGCGCTCTGGCAGGCCGAGCACATACGCGCACGTCTGTGCGCCCTCTATCCGCACATGACCGTCGAGCTGCTGGGCATCACCACGCAGGGCGATCGTGTCGTCGATCGACCGCTCGCGGCCATCGGCGGCAAGGGCCTTTTCATCAAGGAGCTCGAGATCGCCATGCACGAGGGTCGCGCCGAGATCGCGGTGCATTCCCTGAAGGACATGCCGATGGACGTCGCCGAAGGCTTCGCGCTCGCCGCCATCAGCGCGCGCGAGGATCCGCGCGACGCCTTCGTGTCGGAGCGGCATGCGTCGCTCGACGAGCTGCCGCGAGGCGCGCTCGTCGGCACGTCGAGCCTGCGCCGCGAGGCGCAGATTCGCGAGCGGCATCCGTCGTTGAAGGTCGACGCGCTGCGCGGCAACGTGCACACGCGCCTGCGCAAGCTCGACGACGGGCGATACGATGCGATCGTGCTGGCAGCCGCGGGGCTCAAGCGCCTCGGCCTGGGCACGCGGATTCGCGCGTTGCTCGAGCCTGACCAGAGCCTGCCAGCGCCCGGTCAGGGCGCGCTCGCGATCGAGTGCCGGGCCGAGCGCAGCGACATCATCGCCGCGGTCGCGCCGCTCGCCGACCGCGGCACCACGCTCGCCGTCACGGCCGAGCGCGCGTTCTCGCGCGTTCTCGGCGGCAGCTGCCAGACACCGCTCGCCGCGTACGCGGAGTGGGAAGAAGGGCGCCTGTGGCTGCGCGGCTTGATCGCGAGCCGCGATGGCCGCGACGTGTTACGCGGCGAAGCGGAGAACGACGTCGTCGACATCGAGGAAGCGAATGCCCTCGGCACTGCGCTCGCCGACGAATTTCTTTCGCGGGGTGCAGCACGGTTCACGAGCGCGCACGCGTGAGCGGCCAACGTCGTCTCAAGCGGCCAGCGACGTCCCGGCGGGCGGCAGCGCAGCGGTGAAACCGCAAGCGCAGGGCGGCGCCGCATACCCTCCGCTCGCGGGCGTCGGGGTCATCGTGACGCGGCCCGCGCGCCAGTCGGCGGCGCTTTCTGCGAGGCTGGCGCGATTCGGCGCGCGACCCATCGTGTGGCCCGCCATCGTGATACTGCCGCCACCCGATGCTGCGGCGCTCGCGCAGGCGCATGCGCATCTCGCCGAGTACGACCTCGCGATCTTCGTCTCGGCCAACGCCGTCGAGTTCGGCGCGCCGGATCCTGCGCGATGGCCCGCGTCGTTGCGCATCCTGGCCCCCGGCATCGGGACCGCAGAAGCGATCGCGGCGGTCGACCTGCCCGCGGCGCGCGTGCCGGACTCGTCGTTCGACAGTGAAGGATTGCTGGCGCTGCCGGAGCTGCAGCAGGTGCAAGGGAGGCGCATCGTCATCTTTCGCGGTGACGAGGGCCGCGCGCTGCTGGGCGAGACGTTGCGCGCGCGCGGCGCACGCGTCGACTACGTCGCGTGCTATCGACGCGCGCCGCCGGCGAGCGGCGCGGAAGGCCTCGAGCGCCTGCTCGCTGCAAGCGAAGCGCACGCGCTCACGCTGACATCCGTGGAGGGCCTCGACAACCTCCGCGCGGCGCTGGGCGCTCGCGCCATCGCGTTGCTCTCGCCGTTGAAGACCTTTGCGCCTCATCCCCGCATCGTCGACGCCGCCCGGGCGATGGGGCTCGATGCCGCCGAAACGCCGCCCGGCGACGCCGGGCTCGTCACGGCGTTGCTAGAATGGTTCACGCTGCATCCCCCGTCCCCGGAGCGCCATGAGCAACGTTGACATCCTGGTCACCGCCCCGCTGCCGCCGTTCCTGTACGACCCGCTGAAGGCCGATTACCGTACGCACGACTACAGCCAGGCGGCGGACAAGCCGGCGTTCCTCGCGAGCGTCGGCGCGCGCGTGCGCGGCCTCGTGCAGGGCGGTGGAACCGTGACGCCGACGACCCTGCTCGACGGTTTGCCGAAGCTCGAGATCATCTCGGTGTTTGGCGTCGGCTACGACGGCGTGCCGGTTCCGTATTGCAAGGAGCGCGGCATTCGGGTAACCAACACGCCCGACGTTCTGACCGACGACGTCGCCGACGTCGCCGTGGCGCTCGTCATGATGACCGGACGCGGCTTCGTGCGCCTCAACCGCTTCGTGCATGCCGGCGAATGGAAGCAGCGCGGTCCCGAGCTCACGATGAAGCTGTCCGGCAAGCGCGTGGGCATCGTGGGCCTTGGACGCATCGGCAAGGCCATTGCGCATCGCCTCGCGGCGATGGGCATGTCGATCGCTTACACCGGCCGCAAGCCGCAGGACGTGCCGTACGCCTTCGTGCCCGACCTGCGCGCGCTCGCCGCGCAATCGGAATTCCTGGTGATCGCGTGCCCCGGCGGGCCGGCGACACGCAATCTGATCGACGCCGACGTGCTGAAGGCGCTGGGACCGAAGGGCGTGCTGGTCAACATCGCGCGCGGCTCGATCGTCGACGAGCCGGCGCTCGTCGACGCGCTGCAGAAAGGCATCATCGGCGGCGCGGGCCTCGACGTCTTCGCCGACGAGCCGCACATCCCCGAGGCGCTCTTCGCCATGCACAACGTCGTGCTGCTGCCCCACGTCGGCAGTGCCACGCACGAGACGCGCAGGGCGATGGGCGACCTGTGCAAGGCCAACCTGGATGCGTGGTTCAACGAGCACCGGACGCTGACGCTCATCCCCGAGCTCGCCTGATCCGATCCGCTCAGTCGTCCGGCGCCAGCGGCGCCGGAATCATCTCGCGCCGCTCGCCCGGCGCCCACAGCACGATGAAGAGCGCGAGCACGACCAGGCCGAGCGCGAGCCATTCGTGCAGGCCGGGTCGCTCGTTCAGCACGACGATGCCGGCGAACACGCCCACGACCGGAACCGGCAGCGACGACAGGGACGACACGGCGACCGGCAGCGTGCGAGCGAGCGTGAACCACGCCCAGTGCGCGACGGTGCCGGCGAGGAAGATGTTGTAGAGGACCGCGAACCATCCGCGCGGTGACAGCGCTCCGAGCGTTTGCGTCAATGGCTGGGGATCGAAGAACGGCGCGACGAGCGCGAGCGGCAGCCAGCCGACGAGCATCATCCAGCCCGACAGCGTGTTCTGCGGCACGGCCGGTCGCCACTTGCGCAAGAGCACGGTGCCGAAAGCCCAGATGATGGCGGCCGTGAGGATCATGAGCGCGCCGCGCGGCGCGTGTCGGATGGTCATGACGTCCTCGCCCAGCAACAGGGCCATGCCGCCCGAGCCGAGCAGGAGACCGCACAGCTTGCGTCGGGACAGGCGCTCGCCCAGCACCGCCACCGCGATGAGGGTGGCCCAGATCGGCATGGTGTAGGCGAGGATGACGCTGCGTCCCGCCGGCATCTGCTGCACGCCGAACAGCGCGAAGCCGTTCCATCCCGCGATGTTCAGCGCCGCCAGCACGCCGACGCGTCCCCACCATTCGCGCGGTATGCGAATGCTGTCGCCGCTCAGGAACGCGACGAGCAGCATGCCGATCGCGGCGAAAGGCAGTGTCACGCTGCGGAACGTGAGCGGCTCGAGCTCGTTCACGCCCATCTTCAACACGGGCCAGTTGCAGCCCCAGACGAGCGTCAGGATTGCGATGGGCAGGAACGCGCGCGCCATGACCGGCGCGCCGGCCGACGCGACCGCGCGATTCATCTCCCCGATTGTAGCGGCGAAACCCTAGGCCGCTTCGCCGTATTTGCTCTGATGCAGCGCGCGCGCCTGGACCACCCATGCATCGCGGCGTATGCGTCCCGGGAACTCCGCGAGGCGCGCATCCATGTCGTCGATGTCACGCTCGGTCCAGCGCGCGATCTGCCGGTACGTCGCGATGCCGAGCTGCTGCAGCATGCGCTCGAGCACGGGGCCGATGCCGACGATGAGCTTGAGATCGTCGGGTGTGCCTCGCTCGCCCAGGATCGGCGGGGGCGCGTTGTTCTCGAGATCGACGACGATCTGTCGAAACCGCGCCGTGTCGGCGCGCGCATCGGCGAGCTCGCGATACAGCCGTCGCCGATCCTCAGCGAATGCCGCGAGGCCGCCGATGCACGCATCGCGCGCGACCCGCTCGCGACGCAGGCGTGCGTTCTCCGCCTCGTACGCGATGATGAGACGCGTCTTTTCGGCGGCGATGCTGCGATTCTCGCCAGCCGCGCTCACGGGCGCAGCCGGGGACGGGACCACGGGCGGCTCGGTGAGCCGCGGCGTGACGTCGACCGCGCCGGCGCCGTCGCGGCGCGCGTGCAGCCGTCCGAGCCGGTACACGACGACGAACGCAATGGCGATGACGATGAGCGCCAGCAGCGACAAACCGTTCACGTCGTCCTCTCGCAAGGCTCGGGGCCAGGGCCGAAGCTCGCCGAGTGGCCGGCATTGTATGCCGCGCGTGCGCCCGCGGCCAACGGCCCGCGCTGCGTCGCGACGGACTGCTAGAATCGGCTCGCGCCGACCATGCAAGATCTCCCCGAATCCGATCGCGGCGCCGCGCTCGCCCCGGCGGAGAGCGCGGCGGCCGCCGCTGTGTCCCCGAATGCGTCGCGGGCATCGCTTCGCCTGGGCCGCGTCGCACTCGTCGTCGCGCTGCTCACCGCGGTGCTGGCGTTCTACGCATGGTTCGACGTGCGCCGTGACGCGCGCGATCTGCGCGCCGGCGTCGCCGAGCGCCTCGGCGCCGTGGAAAGCGCGCTTTCGGACGCGCGCAGCCGCGACTCCGATCTCGGCAACGCGCTGCGCGACGCGCAGGCGAAGATCGCCGTGCTCGAGGCGCGGCTCGCCGAGTCGCAATCGCAGCAGGCGTCGCTCGAGGCGCTGTACCGCGAGCTCGCGCCGTCGCGCGACGAGCTCGCGCTGACCGAGGTCGAGCAGGTGCTGTCGCTTGCGAGCCAGCAGCTGACGCTGGCGGGCAACGTGCAGGCGGCGCTGGCCGCGGTGCAACTTGCGGACGCCAAGCTCGCGCGCCTCGATCGTCCGCAGTTCACGCCATTGCGCCGCGAGCTGGCACGGGACATGGACCGATTGAAGGCGATCCCGTACGTCGACGTTGCCGGCATTTCGCTGAAGCTCGACCAGACGCTCGCCGCGCTGGACCGGCTGCCGCTCGCGCGCGACGAGCGCCTTCCCGAAGCGCCGCGCGCCGCGTCGGGCGCGAGCGAGCCGGCCTGGCGGCGATTCCTGCGCGACGCGTGGGCCCAGATCCGCTCGCTGGTGCGCGTCGAGGTGTCGGATCGACCGGCGGCGCCGCTGCTGACACCGCAGGAGGACTATTTCCTGCGCGAGAACCTGCGCCTTCGCCTCCTTGCTGCACGCCTCGCGCTGCTCTCGCGCGACGAGCGCGCCTTCCGCACCGACCTCGACGCCGCGCGGCAATGGATGGAGCGCTATCTCGACACGCGTCAGAAGAGCGTCCAATCGGCGATCGCCACCATCACCCAGCTCGCGGCGACGCCGATGGCCGGCGACATGCCCGACCTCGGCCGCAGCCTGGAGGCGGTGCGCACGCTGCGCGCTGCCGGCGAGCGCGCGAGCGCTGCGCCCGTCGCGCCGACACGGACGAAGTGAGTGCGTGCGCTCGTCGCCTTCCTGCTGCTCGCGGTGTCGGCGGTGCTCGTCGCGTTGCTGTTCCGCATCAACGACGGGTACGCGCTGTTCGTGGCGCCCCCCTATCGCGTCGAGCTGTCGCTCAACACGCTGCTCATCCTGGTCGTGCTGGCTTTCCTGATCGTGCACGCCGTGCTCCGCCTCGCGTCGCGCCTCGCGCGCCTGCCGCGTGACGTGCGTGAGCATCGACGGCGGCAACAGCTTGCGCGTGCCCGGGCACGATTCGACGCCGCGGTGATCGCGCTGATCGAGGGCCGCGACGGCAAGGCGGGCCAGTATGCGAGCGAGGCGCTCGAGATCCCGCAGGCGACGCCGGTCGCCGCGCTGGTCGGCGCTCGCGCGGCGCTCGACATGCGCGACTACGATGCCGCGCTCGCACTGCTGCGCCGTGCCGATGCGCAGGCGCCAAGCCTTGCAGTGCCGCGGCTGATGCTGGAAGCCGAAGCCGCGCTCGAGCAGGGCAATGCGACGGAGGCTCTCGCACGGCTCGCGGACCTGCGCCGCGAAGCGGGCCTGCACACCGCGGCGCTCCGTCTGGAGATCCGCGCGCTCACCGCCGCGGGACGGCACGGAGAGATTCCCGCGATCGTCGACCAGCTCGTCAAGCGCAAGGTCTACGACGCCGAGCAGGGCCAGGTGCTGCGGGCGCGTGCGCATGCCGAGGCCATCGCGGCGCTCACGCACGACGCGACCGGCTTGCGCGCGTACTGGACGCGACTCAACGACGCCGATCGCGAGCAGCCGGCGGTTGCCGAAGCCGCGGCGCGTGCGCTGCTCGCGCAAGGCGCCGATCGCGAAGCGGCCGACGTTCTGGTGCGCGCGCTCGAACGGCACTGGGAGCCGCGCCTCGTGCAGTGGTACGCCGAATGCCGTACGCCGGACGCGACGCGACAGCTCGAGATCGCCGAGCGCTGGCTGGTCGAGCACAACCAGGACGCGACGCTGCTCTACGCCCTCGGCCGCCTCTGCGAGCGCCAGAAGCTCTGGGGCAAGGCGCAGACGTACCTCGAGGCGAGCCTCGCACTCGACACGCAATGGCGCACCGAGCTTGCGCTCGGCGAGCTCTGCGCGAATCTCGGCCGCACCGACGAGGCCAATGCGCATCTCGCGGCCGCGCTGCGCCTCGCGATCAGCGCGCTCGACGCGCCTGCGGTCTAGCGCCGCCCGGCGTGGCCAACTTCCTGCCGCTGAAGCAGTACATGGTCTACTGCCTCGATCGCTTCATCGAGCAGTACGGCCTCGCGCCGCCGTTCCTCGAGATCGGCTGCGGCAAGGGCGACGCCAGCGCGCATCTCGCGCGCAAAGGTTGGTCGGGCGTTGCCATCGACTTCTCCGATACGGCGGTCGCGCATGCGCAGCGCACGCTCGCGCCGTATCCCGGCGTGACGGTACGCCGGCAGACGCTCGGCGAGACGACCGGCACGTTCGCGACGATTCTCCTGTGGGACGTGCTCGAGCACATCGACGACGATCGCGCGGCGCTGCATGACATCGCGAAGCTGCTAACGCCCGGGGGTCAGCTGCTGATCGCCGTGCCGAGCAACCCGCGCGAATGGCGCTGGGACGACGATTTCTACGGCCACTTCCGGCGCTACACCGTCGAAGAGCTCGCGGCGAAGCTGGCGGAGGCCGGCATGGAATCGCAGGCGTTCTGGGATTTCACCTTCCCGGTCTTCTGGGCGCTGCGCCGCGCCTACACACGCGTGAAGCGGCCGCCGGCGCTGTCCGGCGACAAGGAGGCGGCGACACGCGCGAGCGCGACCGTGAGCGCCTGGGAATTGCCGCTCGTGTCGCGCATTCTCGATCGCAGCGCCCTGCTGTGGCGGCCGCTGCATCCGCTGCAGTTCAAGCTGTTCCGCAACGCCACCGCACGCGGTCACGAGTTCTTCGCGCTGGCGCGGAAGGTCTAGTCGCTCGAGCGTACCTTCGACTCGATCCGGGCCGGTGCTTCGGTCCGGAACAGGGGATGTCGATAGATGCCGCTGCGGGCGAGGAGCGCGAGCAGCGTCGTGCGCACGACGCCGAAGCCGTAGCGCACCGAGCGCGGAAAGTCGATCGAGCTCGCCTCGGCGAAGTAGCGCGTCGGCACCGACAGCTCTCCGATGCGGAAGCGCCGCAGCACCGCCTGCGCGAGGATCTCGTTGTCGAACACGAACCCGTCGGAATTCTGCTGCCAGGGGATGCCGTCGAGGAGCTTGCGCGAGTACGCGCGGTAGCCGGTGTGGTATTCCGAGAGATGCGCGCCGATCAGCGCGTTCTCGAAGACCGTGAGCAGGCGATTGGCAATGAACTTCCACCACGGCATCCCGCCGGCGAGCGCGCCGCCGCCGATCATGCGCGACCCGATCACGAGGTCGTAGACGCCCGACACGATCATGCCGGCCATCGCCGTCACGAGGCGCGGGTCATACTGGTAGTCGGGGTGGACCATCACGATGATGTCGGCGCCCCGGCGCAGCGCTTCCGTGTAGCAGGTCTTCTGGTTCGCGCCGTAGCCCTTGTTCTCGTCGTGCAGGATGACGTCGAGGCCGAGCGAGCGCGCGACGGTCACGGTGTCGTCGTCGCTCGAGTCGTCGACCACGATGACGTCGTCGACGATGTCGTGCGGCAGGTCGCGCCAGGTCGCCTCCAGCGTGCGGCTCGCGAGGTAGGCGGGCATGACGACGATGATGCGCTTGCCGTTCAGCATGTGAGGGCTGCCGCGCGTATCCCTTCGAGCAACTATTTCTGCCCAGGCTTGAACGCCGCCAGGACGGCGTCCTCGTAGACCGGCGCGCCGAACCGCGCGCGCAGCACGGCCTCGCATTGCGCGGTGTCGGCGCCGACGACGGACGGACGGCCCTGCGTCACGCGAGTGTACGGCTTTTGCCAGACGACAAGATCGATGCGGTTCCGCGCGATCTCGTCCGCGTCCGCCAGATGCACCGCGTTGCGAAGCCGGAACGCCGGCGTGTCGGGCGTCTCGCCGGGGCGCTCGTCGACGCACAGGCCGGTCAGGAACCCCGGGATCACGCGTTGCCGGCTGATGCGCTCCCATCGCGGCGCATCCCAGTCATAGCTCTCGAAGTAGAACGGTGCGGCGGCGATGCGAACGCTCTGCGCCGGTCGTGAGGCGAGATCCTGCCAGAAGCGCGACAGCGGTATGCCGGCCATGTAGGGCGGATAGGGATTGCGGCCGGGCCTGAAATCGAAGTGGTAGAGAAAATGCAGCGTCTCGCTGTTGGGGCGGCTCAGCATGGGGCGCAGCGGCGTTTGCGCCGCGAGCGCGACGGCCGGGATGAGCGCGATCGCCATGGCCGCTTCCTGCGGCGAGCGCAGCCGCCGTGTCGCCCAGACGCCGACGCGTACGCCGCCGGCGGCGATCGACAGCAGCAGCAGCGCCACGAAGGGCAGAAGGTATCGCGCGCACGAGATCGGGTTGTAGATGAACATCGGACGCGTGACGAGCAGTGCGAGCAGGACGAGCCCGACGCCCAGCAAGCCGGTGCGTGCTTCCGGCAGCGCGCGCCACACGTCGCGCGAGCCGGCCAGCGCGAGGACGAGGCAGGCGATGACGACCGCGGTCGATGGAGTTCCGAGCCAGGCGTACCAGACGCCCACGAACGTCCTGATGTTCGGATGATCGATGCCGCTCTTCGCGGTCATCGAGTGGGCATTGGCGACAAGCGGCGGCAGCAGTACCGCGCACATCGCGATGCCGGTCGCGAGACCGAGCGCCAGCAGCCGCAGGAAGGCACGAGTGCGTGCGGCCTGGCTCTCGCCGCGCATTCGCGCGAGTCCCCATAGCAGCGGCGCAACGACGAAAGGCGCCACGATGGGATGCATCCACGCGGCGAGCGTCGCCGCGCTCGCATACGCGGCGCCGGCACCCACGTGCGCGCCACCCGGCCGGGCGTAGCGCTGGTACGCGGCATGAGCCGCCCAGCCCAGCAGGAACGTCACTGCGTAGGGCCGCGCCATGCGGCTGTAGATGACGAGCAGCGGCGAAACGGCCAGCAGCAGCGCGAAGACGGCCGCGACGGATGGAGAGGTACGCCGTGCGACGTACAGCGGCAACGCGACGAGCGTCACGAGCCCGCAGACGAGCATCGGCATGCGCATCGACAGCTCCGACAGTCCCGTCCACTGCGCGACATACCAGTAGAGAATGCCGAGCGGAATGCTGTAGTCGGCGAAGCCGAAGTCGAGGAACATCGACGAGGGCAGCCGATGCATCACCTGGTGGAGCGCGTGCCATTCGTCGTCGATCAGCACCTGGGAGCCGATCTGGTCCAGCCGAAGGTACGCGCCGATGGCGACTGCCGTGACCAGCACCAGCGCGGACAGACGCGGCAGCCGGGTCCTCACGAGAATGTCCAGGTGCGATTGAGCGTGAAGTTGAACACCGGGACGATCAGCACCACCATGCAGAGCCCCCACAGGTAACTCACTCGAGCCACGTCCACCGTCAGATGCATGATCGTGGCGTTGAGGATGAGGCCCGCGACGCTGACGAAGACATAGCGAGGAAACGTTCTCGCCACGGGAGCGGCGCTCGCGAAGACCCAGCGGCGCGACAACATGAAGGAGATCGCGAGAGCGACCAGAAAGCCGATCACCGAAGCGACGACGGGATTTGCCGATGCGGCTTCGACCAGCGCGATGGTGGTCGCGAAGTGGGCGATCGTGCCGATGACGCCGACCACGGCGTAGCGGAAACCCGTTTGCAGCAGCGCGCGACGCGATTCAGTCGTGCGCATCGTCCGGCAGCGCGTCCGCGATGACGAAGCGATGCCGGCCCTTCACCTCGTCGTAGATGCGCGCGATGTATTCGCCGATGACGCCCAGCGCCACCATGATCGCGCTGCCGGTGACGAGCAGCAGGAGGATGACGGTGGTGAACCCGCTGACGGCGTTGCCCACGATCTTGTTGTAGAGCGTCTGCGCCCCGAGCGCCAGCGAAAGGACGAGAAATGCGAGGCCGATGAGCGTGACCGCATGCAGCGGGGCGGCGCTGTGCGCGGTCACGGCATTGAGCGCCAGGCGCAGCAGCGTCAGGGGCCCCCATTTGGACGTGCCCTCGTTGCGTTCGTCGACTGCGAAGGGCACTTCGGCATGCCGAAAGCCGAGCCAGCCGACCATCGCGCGGTAGAACAGGCTGTGCTCGGGCAGCGCGAGGTAGCTCGTCACGACCTTGCGGGAGAGGAGCTTGAAGTCCGAGGCATTGCGAAGGTCCCGCCGCGTCAGCGCGCGAAAGAGGCGGTAGAAGAGCGAGGCCGATACGCGGCTCGCGCCCGATTCGCGACCGCGTTCGACTTTCACGGCGTCGATGACGTCGACATCGCCGCGTTGCCAGCGCTCGACCATGGCCGGAATGAGCGCAGGCGGGTGCTGCAGGTCGGCATCCATCGTGATGACCGCGGTGCCGCGCGCCATTTCGAGACCCGCGCGCATCGCCGACTCCTTGCCGAAGCGCCGGCTGAGGCGGATGCCGCGCACGCGGTGACCGAGGTGCGCGCGAAGCGCGGTGATGCAGGTCCACGTGGCGTCACTCGACCCGTCGTCGACGAGGATGATCTCGTATGCGACGGCCGAGGCCTCCAGTGCGCCGCGAATCTGGTCGACCGCGGCGGCAAGGCCGGCGGCCTCGCAGTAGCAGGGCACGACGACGGACACCAGATCCGACGGGGCGCTCGTGTGGGTCAAGGAGTGCGGCGTCCGCGAACGATCACCACGTCGACGCGGCGCGGATCGGGCGTGGCGATCGACAGTCGCCACTTCTGCGCCGCCGCGCCGCATCGTTCACACGCGAATAGGGTCGAGATGGCATCCGAGGCAATCGGCGCGACGGCCCTGTCGTCCACGGTCGCACGCACTTGCGGCGGCATTGTAAAGGCGAAGAAGTCGTTGCTGACGACGATCCATTCGCCGGGCTGGATGACGGCATCGAGCGTGAGGCTCGCAGTCGGCCCGTAAGCCCCCGCGACGGGCGGATACGGACGATCGTGCGGCAGATCATAGCCAAGGGGCGGGTGAATCGACCGGTCGACGGCGACGACGCCGAGCGGACCGAGCCACGCCTGCGGCGCGAGTCCGGCACGCTGCACGAGTGCCCTTCCGAGGCCGATCATATCGGGATGCCCGGCGACGCGCGGGCCACCGAGCGTCAACTGCGGCGGCGCACCGCACGCCAGCGTCGCTTCGACGGCGTAGTCGTGCAGCGCCATGAAGGCGAGAGCTCCGTGCAGCGTGGTGGGCCCCCACGCGCAATAGCGCCCGCCGGCCGCCGACATGGCGTACGCCGGCATGAGCGGCGTTCGAGTTCCGGCGATGAAGTCGGTCTTGATGTCGAACAGTGGGAGCAACGCCAGCTTCACGCGCCCGCCGGCGATCTGCGTGGCCGCCCGCACTTCCACGACGGCAGCGAGCGACAGTCCGAGCACCGCGATCGCGAGCGGCGCCATGGCCCGTGACGGCGCTGCCAGCAGGCTCGCGATGCCGACCGCCGCGACGCCCGTCACGATGGGCCAGGCCGAGAACAGGAAGTAGTAGGGCGTGATCGCGCGGATCCAGGAAACGGTGCAGAGGGTGACGACCGCGACGATGGCGGCGTACGCGACAATGCGGGCGTGTCGCATCTGCCGGAAATTGATCATCACCCCGAGGAAGCCGAGCGCGAGCAAGGCGATGAGCACCGCGGCGAGCGCGATGCCGCTGGTGTCGTTCCAGCCGAGCAGGTCGCTCGCGACCACGCGCGGTCCCGTGACCAGCCAGCCGGAAATCGCGTGCGTGATATCGCGCACGGGATCGAAATCCTGCACGGCGCGGTTGATCGCGAAATAGCGCTCGCTGCTGTGCAGGTCCGCGAAACCGGTCGCGAACTGGCGGTAGAGCGCAGGCAGGAACCCTACGAGCCCCGCGGCGCACGCAAGCACGACACTCGACCACTTGAGGGTGCGCTGACGTAGACGCATCACCACGGGCGGCAGCGCGAGCAGGAGCACCGGCAAAGCCGTCGGGTGCGCATGCAGCGCGAGTGAGTAGGCGATGGCCGCCGCAACGAGGGAGCGGGTCCTGCCGCGCAGGTGAAACCGCGCCGTGAACAGCATGAACGCGAGCACCAGCGTTTCGACCAGCGACGGGTGCGTCGGCAGCACCTGCGCATAGAGCGTCCAGCCCGGCAGCGCCAGCCCGGTCGCCCAGAGGACGCCCGTGTCCCGGTTCCAAAGCATCTCGCCGAGCTTGTACGCGATGACGAACTTCGCCGACTCGACTGCCGCGACGGCGAGACACGCGGCGAGCCAATACGGCGCCACCCAGAGAACACCGGCGAGGACATAGTTCCAGACCGGGCCGAAATGGATGGCACTGGCGAAGACCGGACCCTCGAGCGGAAACCGGCGCCCCGCCGCAATGTCGAGCGCATCGGCCACGTCGCGCGCGAAATCGAGGTGCGTCAGCGCGAACGGCGCGAACGCGACATGCAGTGCAACGAGACCGCCGACGATGACGTGCGCGCTACGGCGGGTCAGCACGAGCGCTCATCACTTCACGTTCGAGCGCCGGGACCAGCGTGCGCACGAACGTGGCCGTGAGATGGTTCGAATCCTGATAGACGATCACGCCGTTGCGGCGTGCGGGGCACATCGCGGCGGGACAGATGTCCGCGTTGAGGTCGACGAAGGTCACGTCCGGGAGATCGTGCGTGGCGTCACGCTCGATTCGCCGCACGCGCGCGTCGAGCGCCTTGTCCTGCGCAAAGGCGCAGTCGATCGAATCCCAGCGGCGACGCCAGTCCGCGCGCGCCAGGCAATCCGGTACGTCGAAATCGGGGCGTGGCGTATCCGCGATATGGATCACCCGCCCTGCGCCGCGGAGCGCGGTGAGCGTGCGGCGAAGGCCGTCCTGCCACGCGGCGGGCGACACGGCGGACGACGCGGGATACCACTGCGAGTTGCTCTCGATGATGAGATGAGGGTGAAGCGAGCGCAGGCGCTCGATCGCGCGCGGCCTCCAGGCGTCGCATTCTACATAGCGTCTGCGCAGCAAGGGATAGACGAACGGGGCATCCGCCGTGGGGCAGGCGGCCTTGAGCAGGGTGACGATCTTCCAGCGGTTCGCGCGCGCGATGGGCTCGAGCGCCGGCAGCCATTGCGCCACGTGGCTGTCTCCGAACAGGGCTACCGTGTCCTCGGCGTCCGCGACTCCGAAGGTACATTCCACGACGTCGGTGGACAGGAAATCGGAAAAGCACGGATCGATGCGCGGACTATCCGTCTTTGCGGCCGCGATGATCGCCTGCGGGCCCGATCCCGCTTCGACGGACGCGACGTGCCGCCAGGTCCCCGCCGCGACCACTCCGATGACGGTGACCACCGCCGCCATCGACAGCGTGAGCCGCGGCTTCGCTACCAGGACGGGCTGCGCACGGATCGGCCGCTCGATCCAGCGGTATGAGGCCTCCGCGAGAAGGATCGCCAGGCCGACGCACGCCAGGCGTGTCGTCGGGGAACCCGGAACGACGGCAGCCGCGACGACCAGCACCGGCCAGTGCCACAGGTAGAGCGAATACGAGATGCGGCCGACGTGCGTCAGCGCGCGATTGCAAAGCCAGCGCGGTGGAGCGCGCAGCAGGCAGGCGGTCGCGAGTGCTGGCAGCAACGCGGCATACCCCGGATAGGGCGTGGTGCGGTCGAAGAGCACCGCGGCCGCGACGATCGCGCCCGCGCCCAGGGCACCCAGCCAGCGCGGCGTCTTGCCGCCGATGACGAGCGCCAGCGCGCCGACGCAGAACTCCCAGCCGCGCGGTGGTGAGAGGAAGAACGCGAGTGGCTGCTCGGTGCGGGTGAGCGAGACGCACCACGCGAACGACGCCGCGGCGACGGCGGCCATGACGGGCACCGTCCAGCGCTTGCGTCGAAGTGCAACGAGCATCAGCGCCGGCCACACCAGGTAGAACTGCTCCTCCACCGCGAGCGACCACGTGTGCAGCAGCGGATCGTCCGCCAGCTGCGCACTGAAATAGTTGGTGGCATTGCCTGCGAACAGCAGGTTGCTGACGTAGGCTGCCGTCGCCAGCGCCGATCGGGCGATGATCCGCTGTTCCGGCGGACTGTAGACGATGAACGCGGTTGCGATCGTGATCGCCAGCATCACGAAGACCGCCGGAAGCAGCCGGCGTGCACGCCGCGCATAGAAGCGCGCGAACGCGATTCGACCGGTCGCCTCGTGTTCGCGCAGCAGCAGCCACGTGATGAGGTATCCGGAGAGCACGAAGAACACGTCGACCCCGATATAGCCGGCGGCGATGCCAGGAACCGCCGCGTGATACGCGACGACGAGCAGGATCGCGATGCCGCGCAGCCCTTCGATATCCGCGCGGAACGGGGGACGGATGTCGTCTTCGGAAGCGGTCAATGGCCGGGCTCGCGCAGTATTGCGCCTGCCTCGCGCGCGTCGACCCGCTCCTTGGTGTTGCGCGCGCGGCCAGCGCGCGGCGGCCACAGGCGCCGCTTGAAATCGATGCAGGGCCGCTCGACGAGGTGCCACGACGCCGCTGCGGCGATCAGGCACAGCGGCAGGCTCGCAGCGAACACCGCGGCCGGAGCCCGGACGCTCGGCAGCGCGAAGATCACCGCCTGCTGGATCGGGAATGAATAGACGTAAATGCCGTACGAGTAATCGCCGAGCCGCGCGGCCCGCTTCAGGTGCAGGCGCGGATGGTAGGCGAGCACCAGGACGACGTAACCCAGGGCCAGGCAATACGTCGGCCCCGGCGTCCACTGCCACGGATTCCACAGCATGAGGCAGGCGATGCCGAGCGCGGCGGGCACCGACAGCACGATGCGCTCGCGCCAGACGTAGGCCAGCGTGCCCAGCGCGAACAGCAGCGCGAAGAGTCGCGTGGAAGGCATGTTCGGCTCGACGGGAAAGAGCCGGGGGTCGTACAGGACAGCGGCCACGATGGCGGCAATCGCCAGCGTCGGCGCCACGCGGCCTCGAAGAAGTCCCAGCATTCCGAGCAACATCAGCGCCACGTACATGCGCAGCTCGATCGGCAGCGTCCACAAGGACACGTTGACGGCCGTTGCGTAAGGGTTGGTCGCGAAGGCGGTCGCGATCGAGTCATGCACTCTCCAGCCGAGCGCATTGCGAGCAAACGCCCACGTGTCGGGCGCGGACGCGAACTGGCCGGGCGACAGGGTGCTCGACCATGCGGCGAGCACGATGCTGAACAGCGTTGCGCAGAACAATGCCGGATAGATGCGCAGAACGCGAGCCATGACGAATCGGACGACGCCATCGCGGTCGCTCCAGCTCTTGGCGACGAGGAATCCGCTGACGAAGAAGAACGTGTGCACGCCGACCGCGCCCAGGTCTCCCGTCCCGGTGAGACGCGTCAGGGGGTCGTTGGACGACTGTGCGAGTAATGCGTAGCTGTGGAAGACGACGACGGCCAATGCCGCCGACAGGCGGATCAGCAGGAAGTTGTTTTCGCGACTCGCCGTCAGCGGGCCGAGAAGGACCGTGGCATGCATGGGTCGTCCGTGCGACACGATACACGGGTGCCGTCGCGGCGGTCGAGCACGCCCCTTCGCTACATGGCCGATTCGTGCGCTACGGCGACCGTGCCTCCGCCTCCGCCGCATAGGTGAAGCTGTCCGCGAAGAACTCGTCGGACGGCAGATTGCGCAGGCCCGTGAAATCGCGGCGCGCGGCATCGATCATCGCCGGGCCGCCGCACGCGTAGACCTGATAGCCGGAAAGGTCGCCGAAATCGTCGAGCACGGCCTGGTGCACGAAACCCGTGCGGCCCGGCCATTCATCTTCGGGCGCGGGATCGGACAGCACCGGAATGTACGTGAAGTTCCTGCTCTGCTGCTGCCAGCTGCCGGGGAGATCGGGCAGGTACAGATCGCGCTTCGCTCGCGCACCCCAGTAGAGCACCATCGGCCGATCGACGCGACTGTAGAGCGCGTGCTCGATGATCGCCTTGATCGGCGCGAAGCCCGTGCCGCCCGCGACGAAGATGATCGGCTTGTCCGACTCCTCGCGCAGATAGAACGCGCCGAGCGGACCTTCCATGCGCAGGATCTCGCGGCCCTTGTAGGAAGTGAAGAGCTGGTCCGTGAAAAGACCGCCGGGCACGTGGCGGATGTGCAACTCGAGCAAGTCGTCGGCGTGCGGCGGCGTCGCGAGCGAGAAGCTGCGTCGATGCCCGTCCTTCAGCAGGAAGTCGATGTACTGGCCGGCGAGGAACTGGAGCCTTTCGGTCGCCGGAAGCTTCAGGCGCACGATCGCGACGTCGGGCGCGGCCTTGGCGATCGACTCGACGCGGCACGGCAGGCGCTTGATCTGGATGTCGCCGGCGCGCCGCACCTCGCGCACTTCGATGGTGATGTCTTCCTTAGGCCTCGCGCAGCAGAAGAGCGCGAGCCCCTGCGCCTTCTCGTGCGCCGTGAGCGTCGCCGGGGCGTGCGGACCGTAGTCGACCGTGCCCGCCAGGATCCTCCCCTTGCAGGTGCCGCAGGCGCCGTTGCGGCAGCCATAGGGAATCATGAGGTCGGCGCGCATCGCGGCCTGCAGCACCGTCTCGTCGGGCTCGCAGTCGAATGCGTGATCGCTCGGCTTTATAATGATTCGCATGGATGCTCGAGGGTCCGACGAAGTCCCGTTGGAAGCGTGGACCGCGCTGCGCGTTCCTCGTGGCGCGGAGGGATCGATCGGGTGCTCAGGGTTCTGCTGATCGGCTGCGGCGACATCGCGCTGCGCACGGCGGCGCTCCTGCGCGGTCGCGTGCATCTGTACGGCGTCACGCGGCGCACAGACGATCTGCCGAAGCTTCGCGCGCACGGCATCGTGCCGATCCTCGCCGATCTCGACCGCGGCGACTCGCTGGATCGCCTGCGCACGGCGCCGTTCGGCGTGGTGCACTTCGCTCCGCCGCCGTCCGACGGCCGTGACGATCCGCGCACGCGTCGCCTGATTGCCGCGCTCGCGAAGGCGTCGATTATACCGGAGCGCTTCGTCTACGTTTCGACGTCGGGCGTCTACGGCGACTGCGCCGGCGCACGCGTCGCCGAGACGCGGCCGCGCCGCGCGCAGACGCCGCGCGCGCGCCGGCGCGTCGCCGCGGAAAGCGCGCTGCGCCTGTGGGCGGCGCGCACCGGCGTGACCTTGTGCATCCTGCGCGTGCCGGGGATCTACGCCCAGTCGCGGCTGCCGCTCGAGCGGGTCCGTGCCGGCACACCGGTGCTCGTCAGCGACGACGACGTTTACACCAATCACATCCACGCCGACGATCTCGCGCGCGCGGTCGTCGCCGCGCTTTTCCACGGCAAGCCCAACCGCGCCTACAACGTCAGCGACGACGCCGAGCTCAAGATGGGCTCGTGGTTCGACGCGGTCGCCGACGCGTTCCGCCTGCCGCGCCCGCCGCGCATCTCGTGGGAGGAGGCGGAGAATCGCATCGCGCCGCAACTGCTGTCGTTCATGAACGAGTCGCGGCGGCTCGTGAACCGGCGCATGAAGCGCGAGCTGCGCGTGCGGCTGCGCTATGCGGTGCCCCAGGCGCTCCTCGCCGACATCGCACCGCGCACGCCCCGGAAGCAGCTCGACCTGCCGCTCGCATGAACGGGGCGGCGGCCCGGCGTCCCGCACTGACGTTACGCCAGCGCGTCGACGCCTACGAGCGTCTGCTGCGCCTCGACAAGCCGATCGGCGCGCTGCTGCTGCTGTGGCCCACGCTGACGGCGCTGTGGATGGCGTCGTTCGGCCAGCCGTCGTTCGGCCTGATCGCGGTGTTCGTCATGGGCACTTGGCTCATGCGTGCCGCGGGTTGCGCGGTCAACGACTGGGCCGACCGCGATTTCGACGCGCACGTGAAGCGCACGGCCGATCGGCCGCTCGCCGCAGGCGTGATCGCTCCGTGGGAAGCGCTGGCGCTCGGTGCGGTGCTCGCGTTCATCGCCTTCCTGTTCGTGCTCACGACCACGCGCGCGGCGATCCTCTGGTCGATTCCCGCGCTCGCGATCGCGATCGCGTATCCGTTCTTCAAGCGGTTCTTCGCCCTGCCGCAGGCGTTCCTCGGCATCGCGTTCTCGTTCGGCATCCCGATGGCGTACGCAGCCGTCTACAACGGCGTGCCGCCGTTCGCATGGGCGCTGCTCGTCCTCAACCTCTTCTGGGTGATCGCGTACGACACCGAGTACGCCATGGTCGATCGCGACGATGACGTGCGCATCGGGATCCGCACGTCCGCCATCACGTTCGGCCGCTTCGACGTCGCTGCCGTCGCCGTCTGCTATGCCGTCTATATCGTCGGCATGGCGTGGGCGGGGCGCATGCTCGACCTCGGTCGCACGTACTACGCGGCGCTGATCATTGCCGCCCTGATGGCCGCCTGGCACGTCTGGCTGATCCGCACGCGAGACCGCGCCGCGTGCTTTCGCGCCTTCCTCCACAACCACTGGCTCGGCTTGACGATCTTCGCGGGCGTTGCGGCCGACTACGCCGTGCGCCTGCATCTTTGGCCGCGGGCCTGGTGAGCGGCATGGAGTAGAGTCGCGGCTGTCTTCCGAGGCGCCCGAGGTCGAACGATTCGCCGGTTCCTGATCGCGCTCCTGCTGCTGCACGCGGGACTCGCCGTGTCGGCGACCGCGCCGGTCGTGCAGCAGGTGACGTTTCCCTCGCTCGACCGCGACGCGGCAGGGCGCAACATCGCCTTGCGCGCCTTTCTCATCCTGCCGCCCAGCGCGCGGCCTGCCGGCGGTTACCCCGCGGTCATCGCGATGCACGGCTGCGGCGGCGTCTATTCGCTGCGCAAGGGTCACGAGGACGAGCTCGCCGAGCGCATGCGCATCCGCGCGCGGCTCTACCTGGACGAAGGCTTCGCGGTGCTGTTTCCCGACAGCTTCCGTCCGCGCAGCACGCGCGAGGTCTGCACGGTGCGCGTCGGCGAGCCTACCGTCACCTCGGCGCGCCGGCGCCTCGACGCGCTGGGCGCGCTGGAGTATCTCGCGCACCGGGGCGACATCGCGGTGAATCGCATCGCGCTGGTCGGCTGGTCGCACGGCGGCAGCGCGACGTTGTATGCCATCAACGTCAAGGATCCCGAGGTCGCGGCGTTCCGCTCGCTGCCCGGCGCGCCGTTCTTCCGCGCGGCGGTCGCGTTCTATCCGGGCTGCCGCGCGCCGCTCAAGGCGAGGGATCGTTGGGACCCCGGCGTGCCCACGCGCATCCACATCGGCGAGCTCGACGACTGGACCCCGGCTCAACCCTGCACCGATCTCGGCAAGGCCATGGCGGCGCGAGGCGCCGACTTCGACGTCACGGTCTATCCCGGCAGCCACCACGCCTTCGACGCGCCGACCGGCAAGGTCGTGCATCGCGACGACGTGCCGAACGGCGTTCATCCCGGCCAGGGCGTGACCGTCGGGCCGAATCCCGGCTCGCGCCGGGCTGCCAACATCCGCGTGCGCGCATTCCTGCGCGACCGACTCGCGTCGTAACCGTTTCGCACGACAGGACACCCATGGATCTCGCATTGAACGGCAAGGCGGTGCTCGTGACCGGCGCGAGCAAGGGCATCGGGCTCGCTTGCGCGCAGGCGTTCGCACGCGAGGGCGCGCGCGTGGCGCTCGTCTCGCGCAGCCCCGCGAACCTCCAATCGGCAGTCACGCAATTCGATGCGCGGTCGCGTCCCGTGGTGATTGCCGCGGATCTCGTGCGAGCCGACGAAGCGAAGCGCGCGGTGGACGAAGCGGAAGCGGCGCTCGGACCGCTCGACGTGCTCGTCAATTCCGCCGGCGCAGCGCGCCGCTATCCGCCCGAGGAGCTCGATGCATCCGCCTGGCATGCGGCGATGGACGCGAAGTTCTTCAGCTACATCCATCCGCTCGACATCGTGGTGCGGCGCATGGGCGAGCGCGGGGGCGGCGCGGTCGTGAACATCATCGGGCAGGGCGGCAAAGTCGCGAGCCCGGTGCACCTGCCGGGCGGTGCGGCGAACGCGGCCTTGATGCTGGCAACCACGGGACTGGCTGCGGCTTTTGGCCCGAGAGGCGTGCGCGTCAACGCGATCAATCCGGGCGGTACGCTGACGACGCGCATGCAGGAAGGCCTCGCCGCCGAGGCACGCATGACCGGCAAGACGCCGGACGATCTGCTCGCCGCGCAGCAGGCGCGCATTCCGTTGCGTCGCCTCGCCACGCCGGAGGAGATCGCGGAGGTCGCCCTCTTCCTCGCCTCGGACCGCGCGCGCTACGTCACCGGCGTGATCGTGCCGATGGACGGCGGCGCGAGCGCGGTGATCTGAAGACCGATCAGCGGCGCAGCCCGTTCACGACACGGTAGGCGAGCAGGCCGAGCGAAAGCATGCGCGAGAACTTCCGCGCACGCGTGGCGCCGATCAACGGGATGACGTAACCAAGCGCCCGGCCGATCCACGGGTGCGAGGAAGCCTCGCCCTCGCCGTCGCCGCCGAGGCGCACGCTGCGGCGCAGCTCGTACCACGCCAGCGCGAGCTCGATGCGATCGAGCTCGCATTGCTGGACGAGCAGCTGTCGCCGGGCCTCGAGGTCCGCTGCATGGCTCATTCCGCGCCTCCGCCGAGACGCGCGGCGTCACGGCGCAACGCTTCGACCGTCGACGCGAAGATCGGCGGCGCGTTGCGACGCATGGTGGAGAAGCGCAGCCACAGCAGGGCCGTCGCAACCAGGTACGCGAGCGCGACCAGCGCGATCGCGGCGAAGCGCGAGATATCCCAGAAATAGGCGATCACCCCGAACGTGGCGACGCCGAGCGCGAGGATGGCGCACGCGAACGCGGCGCCGACCAGCAGCAGCGACGCGATCGTGCGCTCGCGCGCGGCGGCGATTTCGACCGACGCCAGCTCGAGCCGCGTTCCGATGGCGCCGATCGCATGCGCGCCGACGCGCACGGCCGCATCCTGCAGGCGCGGCGGCGCCGCAGCTTGGTCGGCTTGCGCCGGCTCTTCGGTCCCCAAGATAGCTCGGGCGCGTCGGCTAGCGGCGATTCATCATCAAGCCGGCGACGAAGCCGACCGCCGCGGCGACACCGATCGCCCGCCACGGGTTGTGATGCACGTAGTCGTCGGTGTAGCGGGCCGCTTCCTTCGCGCGGTCGACCGCTTCGCCTTCCAGCTCCTGCAGGCGCAGCTTGGCGGTGAGGAGCCTCGCCTCGACCTGGGCGCGCAGGTCGCGCGCGCGCTCGCCGGTCTCGGCACCTGCCTTCTTGAGAAGGTCCTCGGCTTCGGACAGCACGGAGACGAATTCATCGACCAGACGTTCGCGGATCGCGGTCATCGAAGGCTCCCTCACGTCAGTGGATCGGCCGCGGAGAGCTCCGCGGATTGGCGTCGCGGCATTATAGCGGCGCGGCCGGGGCGCGTTTGAAATGCCGGCAGCCGGCCGCATCTAGCGACTTGCGCGCCGCGTGGCGCGCGCCTACAGGGCGAGGGAGCTGCGATGGCCGAATACACCGTGTCCGATGCCGCGTCGCCGGGGCGCGAGCCCCCCGTCACGGCAATCCTGTCGATCTACGTGCTGTTCATCGTCGCGGCGGTCATGGCGCTGGTCGCGCACGGTTTCCCGGTCGTCGCGCCGCTCTTCGGCATGGTCGGGATCGTCGCCATCATTTTCGCGTACGTGAAGCGCGACGACGCGCAGGGCACCTGGGTCGCAAGCCACGTGCGCTGGCTGATCCGCACGTTCTGGTTCTCGCTGGCGTGGGCGGTGCTCGGCCTGCTGTTCGCCGTGACCATCATCGGGATCGTCGTGGCGTATCCCGTGTGGATCGCCGACACGCTGTGGGTGCTCTACCGCCTGATCCGCGGCATCGTGCTCTTCAATCAGAGCCGGCCGGTTCCCCGCATGTAAGGCTCAGCGCTCGAGGCGCGCGGCGATGCTCGCGTAGTAGCCCGTGTCGCGCAGCCGCGTGCCGCGCGCCTCGAGACGCATCTCCAGCACGGCGAGACGGCCGAGCGCGCGGCGCCGCTCGTCTTCGTCGGCCGCGGAGGCGACCAGCGCGCGCAACGTCGCCGCTTCGCTGCGCGCCTCGAGCTCCGGCGGCACCAGCCCCGCGTTCTTCAGGATGCGGTAGGCCATGCGCAGCTCCGGGGCGACGAGGCGGTCGTCGTCGAGGTCGAGCGGTCGTCCGGCGCCCGGGAGATCGTTGAGCTCGCCGTTGGCGATCGCCTCGGCGATGCGCTGCTCGGCAATGATGTCGAACGCGTGCATGCGATGGCGATTATCGCACGCGGTTTTGATACACCCACTGCACGACGTAATCGAGCGCGGGCCCGCCGCGCGCGGCGTTGCGGTCGTTGACGATCGCCGCGACCGCATAGCGGTGGCCGTCGGCCGCGAGCACGTAGCCCGCCATCGCGCGCACGCCTTCGAGCGTTCCCGTCTTCAGCAGCGCCTGGCCGCCGACGCTGTCGGACAGAAAGCGCTGTCCCACCGTGCCGTCG
This sequence comes from Casimicrobiaceae bacterium, assembly GCA_035493035.1. GTDB lineage: Bacteria > Pseudomonadota > Gammaproteobacteria > Burkholderiales > Casimicrobiaceae > VBCG01. Next base: position 208,779 of record DATJIS010000050.1, read on the forward strand.
ACCGCTGCGACCCCGAGCGAGCTCGCGAAATCCTCGCGCACCGCGCTGCGATCGGCGGCGACGAGCAGCCGCACGAGGCCGCCGGCGGTTGCGCGCTCGGACCGCGACAGCCCCGAGCCGTTCTCCATGACGAGCTTCGGCATCGCGATCTTGCGCAGCGCGAGGAACCGCCGCACCACTTCGAAGGCCTTCTGCGGCGTGGCGGGCGGCGGCGCAGCCTCCAGCGCGAGCGTCAGGAAGATCTGCCGCGCCATGACGTTGTTCGACAGCTTGTTCACGTCGCGCACGATGTCGTACAGCGGCGGCGATTCCAGCACCGCGAGCGGCGTCGCGCCGGGCGGCGCGCGCTTCTCGGTGAGGCCGCCGGCGAAGCGGCCGCCCGCAGCGCCGAAGAACACGGCGAACATGTCGTAAGCGTAGTGCGGTGCATCGAGCAGGGCGACCCACCATTCACGCTGGCCGCACGCCGCGGGATACGTGCCGTCGAGCTGCACCCGCGCGCTGCGGCCATCGTCGTCGAAGCGCGCGCGCAGCGCGCCGCGCCAGTCGCCGCAATCCCTCGCGTCGAGCGGCGGCTGCGGCGCGACGCTCACGCTGGGCAGCGGTGGCTCGACGCGCGCCACCGCGCGGCCGGTCATCGCATCGGGCACGAACACGAGCTCCGCCGCCTTGAAGTTCACGAGCAGCGCATCGGGGCCGACGTTGTACGGCTTCTGCGGCTCGCCGTCGAAGGCGCCGGGATCGTAGGGCGGCAGCGCGAACGCGCTGCGGTCGATCGCGAGATTGCCGTCGACCGCGGCGAGGCCCGCCGCACGCAGGCGCGCGATGAACGCCTGCCATTGCTCGACGGTGATCTTCGGATCACCGCGGCCCCGCAGGACCAGATCGCCGTGGAGCACGCCGTCGACGACCGCGCCGTCGGCGTAGGCCTCCGTGCGCCAGCGATAGTCGGGTCCCAGCAGCTCGAGGGCGACGAAGGTGGTGACGAGCTTCATCACCGACGCGGGGCTCATCGCCCGATCGGGGTCGTACGCGAGCAGCGGTCGCGGTTGGGCGACGTCCTGCACCACGATGGAAACGTGGTTCAGCGGGATGCCCGCGTCGAGGAACGCGCGACGCATCTCGCGCGGCAGCGCCGCGTGCACGCTTCCCGCGACGAGCAGCACGACCAGGGCCATCCACGAGCGGCTCACGCCGACTCCACGATCTCGAGCGTGCGGTCGACGAGCAGCGCGAACTCGGCGTCCTCGACCACGTAAGGCGGCATGAAGTACACCGTGCTGCCGATGGGCCGCAGCAGGATCTCGCGCTTCAGGCCTTCGACGAAGCACCAGCGCGCGAAGTCCGCGCGCGCGGTCTCCACCTCGAACGCGAGGATCATGCCGCGCTGGCGGAAATCGCGCACCTTCGCGTGAGCCGCCAGCGCCTGCGCACGTTCGCCCCAGCGCTGCGCCTTCGCGCGGTTCGACGCGATGACGTCCTGCTCCTCGAAGATGCGCAGGACGGCGAGCGCCGCCGCGCACGCCAGCGCGTTTCCGGTGTAGGAATGCGAGTGCAGGAACCCGCGCGCGACGTCGTCGGCGTAGAACGCCTCGTACACCGCGTCCGTGGTGAGCACGCACGACAGCGGCAGCGTTCCGCCGGTGATGCCCTTCGACAGGCAGAGGAAGTCCGGCGCGCACGCCGCATCGCCGCGCGCCATCGCCTGCTCCCACGCGAACAGCGTGCCGGTGCGCCCGAAGCCCGTCATGATCTCGTCGGCGATGAGGTGCACCTTGTAGCGGGTGCACAGCGCGCGCGCCTGCACGAGATAGTCCACGTCGTACATCACCATGCCGGATGCGCCCTGGACCAGCGGCTCGACGATCAGGGCCGCAAGGGTGGCGTGATGCCGTTCGAGCTCCGCCTCGAGTGCGGAGAGCGCGGCGCTCACGGCGTCGGCGCCCCGGCGCGCGTCGGGGCATGGCACCGTCGCGTTGCGTCGCACGATGGGTGCGTACGCGTCGCGAAAGATCGCCACGTCGGTGACGCTCAGCGCACCGAGCGTCTCGCCGTGATAGCCGCCGGCGAGCGCGACGAAGCCGCGCTTGTCCGCGTGGCCGCGGTTGCGCCAGTAGTGAAAGCTCATCTTCAGCGCGATCTCGGTGGCCGATGCGCCGTCCGACGCATAGAACGCGTGACCGAGGCCGCCCGGCGCGAGCGCGCGCAGGCGCTCGGAGAGCTCCACCACCGGCGCATGCGTGAATCCCGCGAGCATCGCGTGCGGCAGCGTGCGCGCCTGTCGCTCGATGGCTTCCACGATGCGCGGATGGGCATGCCCGAAGAGGTTGACCCACCACGAGCTCACCGCGTCCAGATAGCGCCGACCGTCAAAGTCGTGCAGCCACGCGCCCTGGCCGCCGGCGATCGGCACGAGCGGCACCGTCTCGTGGACCTTCATCTGCGTGCACGGATGCCAGACCGCGGCCCGGCTGCGCGCGAGCCAATCGGCGTTGCTGCTCACGTGGGACGGCGCCTCAGCGTCGCAGGACGGCGGGCGCGAGGCGGTCCTGCATGCGCCTCACCGCGGCGACGAGCTCGCGCGTGATGCCCGGCTCGCGCACCGAGTGGCCGGCATCGGGGACGATGACGTACTCGGCCTCGGGCCATGCACGCGCGAGCGCATCCGCGGTGATCGGGGGACAGACGACGTCGTAGCGCCCCTGCACGATCGTGCAGGGCAGGTGGCGGATGCGATGCAGGTTGCCGAGGAGCTCGCCCTCGGCGATGAAGCCGTTGTGCACGAAGTAGTGCGCCTCGATGCGCGCGATGGCGAGCGCCGCGGCGTCGTCGTCGAGTCGCACGGGGAAGTCCGGCTTCGGCAGCAGCGTCGAGCAGGCCGCTTCGTAGCGGTCCCACGCGCGGGCGGCCGGCAGGTGCACCGCGGGGTCCGGGTCGGTCAGCCGCCTGTAGTAGGCGCCGAGCAGATCGTCGCGCTCGTCCTCCGGGAGGAACTCCGTGAATGCGCGCCACGGCTCGGGAAACAGATAGCGCATGCCATAGAGGAACCACTCGATCTCGTTGGGCGACGCGAGGAAGATGCCGCGCAGCACGAGGCCCATCACACGCTGGGGATGCGTCTCCGCATACGCCAGCGCGAGCGTCGAGCCCCACGAGCCGCCGAACAGCAGCCAGCGATCGACATTGAGATGCGCGCGCAGGCGGTCGAGGTCGGCGACGAGGTGTGCGGTCGTGTTCTCCGCGAGCTCGGCCACGGGTCGCGAGCGCCCCGCGCCGCGCTGGTCGTAGAGCACGATGCGCCAGAACGACGGATCGTAGAACCGGCGATGATGCGGCAGGCTTCCGCCGCCCGGCCCGCCGTGCAGGAAGACCAGCGGCACGCCGTCCGGGTTGCCGCACACCTCCCAGTGCATCGAGTGACGCGTCGACAGGCCGAGCTGGCCGCTCGCGTACGGCTCGCACTCCGGATAGAGCACGTCGTCCGGCGAGAGCGCGCTGGCGGCGTCGCTGGTCATGCCGGCCTCAATGCGCCGGATCAAGCGTGACGTGCATCTGGCCGAGCGCGCCGAACGTCACCGTGAGCGGGGTGGCCAGCGGCACGTCGAGGGCGCCGGCGTAGGAGCCGGTGGTCACGATCTGCCCGGCACGCAGGCGCTCGCCGCGCTCGCGCAGGAAGTTCGCGAGCCACACCAGCGGCTTCAGCGGATGTCCGTCGGGATGCCGGCCGGCACGCTCCAGGCGGAAGCCGTCGAGCCCGCTGATGAGGACCTGGAACACGTCGATCGTGCGTGCCTGCGCGTTCTCCACGGCGGGGCCTACGATGAGCCCCTCGTTGTTCATGCCGTCGGCGAGCAGCTCGGGGTACGACACGCTCGCCGGATCGTCGTAGCGATTGCCGAGGATCTCCAGCACGACGTGCGTGTCGCCGACTGCGGCGAGCACTTCCGGCCCATCGTACGGTGCGCTGCGCGGCGGCAGGTCGTGCGCGAGCACGAACGCGATCTCCGGCTCGATCGGTGCCATCGAGCTTCGCGCGTGCACGGTCGCGTGCGCGCCGCGGAAGATCGTGCTGGCGAAGATGGGCGCCGCGTTCATGCGATCCGCCGACGGCATCGCGCATTTCCAGCCGCCGATCGTGCCGAGGCGTGCCGCGACGCGATGTTGCAGCGCGAACGCCTCGGTCAACGTGACGGGACGGATCGATGCATCGAGGCGCGGGCCGCGACGGCCTTCGCGCCGGCGCCGCGCCAGCTCGGTGGCCGCGGCATCGTCAATGGTCATGGTGCATGAAAGGGTTTGGGCAGGCAGCGGTTCGCAGTATGCTCGCGACTCCGCGACAGGGCGTGCGCCTCATGATACGAAACGCGCGCGCACGCCGCAAATGCGTTGCTTCCTGCAGGGATCGCCCATGAAAGACCGCCTCACCCCCGAGCGCTGCCTTCCCGTCGATGCGGCGCGCGCCCTCGCCGTCGGGCGGATGCAATTGCCCGCGCTCGGCGGCCCCGTCGTGGTCCGCGTGACGCCGGAGGACGTGCTCGACCTGTCGGCGCTGGCGCCCACCATGCGCGACCTCCTCGACCTCGAGGACCCCGCGCAGGCGGTGCGCGGCCTCAGCGATGCGCCGCGCATCGCATCGACGCGCGAAGTGCTCGCCAACTCCGCCGAATCGACGCGCAATCCCGCCCTGCCGTGGTTCCTCGCGCCGTGCGACCTGCAGGCGGTGAAGGCCGCTGGCGTGACGTTCGTGTCGAGCATGCTCGAGCGCGTCATCGAGGAGCAGGCGCGCGGCGACCCCGCGAAGGCCGAGCGCGTGCGTGCCGCGGTGGTCGGCATCATCGGCGAGAACCTGCGCAGCGTGCGTCCGGGCTCGCCGGAGGCGATGCGCCTGAAGGAGGCGCTCATCGCGCAGGGCGTGTGGTCGCAGTATCTCGAGGTCGGCATCGGGCCCGATGCGGAGATCTTCACCAAGTCGCAGCCGATGTCGTCGGTGGGCGTGGGCGCCGACATCGGGATCCATCCGAAGTCCGCATGGAACAATCCGGAACCCGAGGTCGTGCTCGCCGTCGACAGCCGCGGACGCACGGTGGCCGCCGCGCTCGGCAACGACGTCAATCTCCGCGACTTCGAGGGCCGCAGCGCGCTCCTGCTCGGCAAGGCCAAGGACAACAACGCGTCGTGCGCGATCGGCCCGTTCTTCCGGCTGTTCGACGCGCATTTCGGCATGGACGACGTGCGCCGCGCGGACATCGCGCTTACCGTCGACGGACCGGACGGATTCGTCCTGCGCGGCTCGAGCCCGATTCGCGAGATCAGCCGCGACCCGCTCGACCTCGTCGCGGCCGCCATCAACGAGAACCATCAGTATCCCGACGGCTTCGTGCTGTTCCTCGGGACCATGTTCGCGCCGATCGAGGACCGCTACGGACCGGGGCAGGGCTTCACGCACGCCGTGGGCGACATCGTGACGATCGCCACGCCCGCGCTCGGCGCGCTCGTCAATCGCGTGGAGCACGCCGATCGCATCGCGCCGTGGACGTTCGGCGCGGGTGCGTTGATGCGCAACCTGGCGAAGCGGGGATTGCTCTGACCTTCGCGCCGCCGCCAGGCGGCGCATGATCGTCAGCGTCGTGGTCTTTTGAGGCGTACGCCGTTGTCCATCCCTCAACGGCGGTTCTTGAAGGGAACGACGCGCTGCCGCTGCTCGCCGAGTCCCTCGATGCCGAGCGTCACGACGTCGCCGGGCTGCAGCCACTTGGGCGGCTTCATGCCGAGCGCGACACCGGGCGGCGTTCCGGTCGTGATCACGTCGCCCGGCACCAGCGTCACGTAGCGCGACGTGTCGGCGACGAGCTGCGCGACGTTGAAGATCATCGTGCGCGTGCTGCCGGTCTGCCGGCGCTCGCCGTTCACGTCGAGCCACATGTCGAGGTTGCCGGAATCCCTGAGCTCGTCGGTGGTGACGAGCCACGGGCCGAGCGGCCCGAACGTGTCGCAGCCCTTGCCCTTGCTCCATTGCGACCCCTGCTTCAGCTGGAAGTCGCGCTCGGACACGTCGTTGCAGATGCAGAATCCCGCGACATAGCGCAGCGCGTCCTTCTCGTCGACGTAGCGCGCCGTGCGGCCGATGACCAGCGCGAGCTCGACCTCGTAGTCGAGCGCCTTCGAGTCCTTCGGCTGCATGATGTTGTCGTTCGGGCCGACGAGGCAGTTGGGCGTCTTGTAGAACAGGATCGGGTGCTCGGGGATCGGCGAGCCCGTCTCCTTCGCGTGATCGATGAAGTTCAGGCCGATGGCCAGGAACTTCTGCGGCGTCGCGACGCAAGGCCCGAGGCGCGGGCGTCCCTTCACGACGGGCAGCCGCCGCACGTCGATCTTGCGCAGCGCGGAAAGCGTGGTCGGCGACAGCGTCGCGCCATTGATGTCCGGAATCTTGCGCGACAGGTCGCGCAGCACGCCCTGCTCGTCGATCAGGCCGGGCTTTTCCTTGCCCGGCGGACCATAGCGAACCAGCTTCATTGTTGTTGCCTCCTTGGTGGATCTGGGTGGGGGTACCGGGCGCGGCGTCTTGACCCTAGATGGTCATGCCGCCGTCGCACGAGTACACGTTCCCGGTGACGAACGCGGCCTCGTCGGATGCGAGGAACACGATCATGGGCGCGATCTCCTCAGGCTTCGCGAGGCGCCCCATCGGCTGGCGCGCGACGAACATGCGCCGTGCCTCGACCGGGTCGGGATACGCGTTGATGCGCTGCGCGAGCGACGGCGTGTCCACGGTGCCGGGGGCGATCGCGTTGCAGCGTACGCCCTTCTGCACGTAGTCGGCCGCAACGGCCTTGGTGAGGCCGATCACGGCAGCCTTCGACGCGCCGTAGACGAACCGGTTCGCCAGGCCTTTGATGGACCCCGCGATCGACGCCATGTTGACGATGCTCGCGCCGCGTCCCTCGCGCTCGTATTGCGCGAGCATCTTCGGCAGGGCCGCGCGGATGGCGACGTACATGGCGCGCACGTTCAGATTGAAGCTGAACTCCCAGTCCTCGGGCGTGCAGTCGAGGATCGTGCCGTTGTGCACGTAGCCGGCGCAGTTGAACAGGATCGACAGCGGCGGCAGCTCCTCGAACGTGCGGTTGACGGCCGCGTCGTCGAGCACGTCGAGCACGCGCGTGGTGACGTTCGCGACGCCGCGATACTGCTCGAGCAGCTCGGCGCGCACGTCGGTGGCGCACACCTGCGCGCCTTCGCGCGCCATCGCGAGCGCCGTCGCCGCTCCGATGCCCTGTCCCGCCGCGGTGATCAACGCCGTCTTGCCGGCCAGCCTGCCGCTCATCGTGTTCACTCCGTTCGCATCGTTTCAGCGCATCGCGGGGCGGCGCGCTACGCTGGGATCGTCCCAGTCGTGGTTCGGAACCTGCGCGAACCAGCCCGGCCGTCCCGGATCGCGATCGTACGCATAGCCGCCGAGCTCGCGGTAGAGCGCGTGATACCGCGCGACGCGCTCGCGATCGAGCGTCACGCCGAGGCCGGGCGCGTCGGGCACGCGGATCGCGCCGGCCTCGTAGCGCATGAGGCCGCCCGTCACGACATCGTCGGTGAGGTGATGATAATGCGCGTCGGCCGCGTAGCCGAGATTGGGCAGCACGGCGCCGAGATGCAGCATGGTCGCGAGCTGGATGCCGAGCTCGCCCGAGCTGTGCACCGCGACCTGGAGCCCGCCCGTCTCGCAGACGCCCGCCGCCTTGATGCACGGCCGGATGCCGCCCCAGAACGTGGTGTCGAGCAGGATCACGTCGACCGCGCGCATCGCGAGGTTCACCGCCAGCTGCTCGAAGCTCACGACGATCGTATTGGTCGCGAGCGGCAGGCGCACGAAGTCGCGCAGCGACTTCATGTGCGCGATGCCGTAGACGGGGTCCTCGAAATAGTCGGTCGGCAGATCCTCGATCGCGCGCCCGAAGTGCACGGCGTCGACGAACGGCAGGGCACCGTTCGGGTCGTAGCGCATGCGCTCGCCCGGCAACGCCGCGGCGACGGCGCGATAGCAGTCGAGCTCGTAGGCGGGCGGATAGACGCCGCCCTTGAGCTTGTGCACGCGAAAGCCGTGCCGCTCCTTGAGCGCGCGCGCGTGCGCCACGAGCTGCGCGGCGGTGCGCACCTCGCCCTCACCGGTGCCAGGATCGGGGTAGCGAAAGAAGAGATAGCTCGCGAACTCCACGGTGTCGCGGAGCTTGCCGCCGAGCAGCGCGTGCACGGGAACGCCGAGCTTCTGGCCCATGACGTCGAGGCAGGCGAACTCGAGCGCTGCATGGAGCTGCGTGCGGTTGTTGTAGAGGCTCGCGGTGGGATTGCAGATGGCGAGCCGCATCGCCTCCAAACGGAACACGTCGTGGCCGCGCAGGTAGGACTCCAGCGCGGCGAATGCCCGCGTTGCCTCCTCGCCGCCGCCGCCCATCTCGCCGAGCCCCACGTAGCCGTCGCTCGTCTCGATCTCGACGATGGTGCGAACGAAGCGACCCCAATGCGTGCCGTTGCTGTGTCGCAACGGTGCCTCGAGCGGCACCGTCACCGGTGTTGCGCGGATTGCGGCGATGGTCGAGCGGGCCATGGGGATACGCGGGATGCCGGGAGCGCGCCTCGCGCACGCGGCCGAAGGCGCTGGATTGTACGCTTGCGCAGAAGTGCGCTGCGTCAGCGGCGCTCGTCGTCCCTGCGCCCGTACGCTTCGTCGAGGAACGCGTGCGCCGCGCGAAAGGCCGCGCGCGCCTGGGGTTCGCGATAGCTGTCGCGGTCGAAGGTCGCGAACGCATGCGGCGCATCGGGGAACACGGCGATCGAATAGCGCTTGTTCGCCGCCGTGAGGGCCTGCGCGAGCCGAGCGTGCTCATCGGGCGCGATGGACGTGTCCTTGGCGCCATACACGAGCAGCTGGGGTACCTGCAGATCGCCGACGCGATCGAGCAGCGGCTTGCGCGGTCCCCTGGCCTCGGCGGGCGCGATGCTCCCGCCGTAGAACGAGATGGAGGCGCGCAGCCGGCTGCCGTGCGTGGCGTTCGCCAGGAACGCGGCGCGCCCGCCCATGCAGAAGCCGATCACGGCGTTGCGCCGCGCGCCTTCGCTTTCGAGCACGTCGAGCGCGCCCGCCACCTCGCTCATGATCGTCGCGTCGTTCAGCGTTGCGAGCTTCGCCATCGCGCCTTGGCGATTGCCGTAGTCGATGACGTCGCCGTGATACAGGTCGGGCGCGCAGGCCACGTAGCCGGCGCGCGCGAAGTCCCTGCACGTCGCCCGCACGAACTCGTTGAGGCCGTAGGCCTCCATGAGGATCACGATGCCGTCGCCGGTGCGCCCCCGCGGTTGCGCGAGAAAGCCGCCGACACCAGGTGCCACGCTGACGTCGCGAGTTGGGATCGCAGAATCGGATGCGCTCATGGAAGTTCTCCGCCGAAGCCGAGCGCCGAGCATGCCGCCAAAGCGGCGTGCCGCGCAACCGGTGCAAGTCGATGCCGACACCCGTGCGGACTGCTAAACTGCCTCGTCCATGCATCTCGCCACGCTGTTCCGCGCGATCGTCCTGCTGCTGGCCGCGGTGGGCGTGGCGCACGCGCAGGCGCCCAGCGGCATCGGCCTCGCGACCTACGACGGCGCCGACCGCACCGAGAAGCTCGTCGACGGCGCGAAGAAGGAAGGCGACGTCCTCATCTACACGTCGGCGCCGAGCGACGACTTCAAGGCGCTCACCGAGGCGTTCGAGCGCAAGTACGGCATCAAGGTGAAGTTCTGGCGCTCGAGCGCGGACAAGGTCGCGCAGCGCGGCGTCAGCGAGGCCCGCGCGCAGCGCTTCGAGGCCGACGTGTTCGAGACCGATGCCCCCGCGCTCGCAGCACTGGCGCGCGAGAACGTGCTGACCCCCGCGCGTCCGCCCGCCCTCGACGAGCTCATGCCCGAGGCGCGCCTCGGGCATCCGGCGTGGATCGGCGTGCGCGTGAACGTGTTCGCCTTCGCCTACAACACCAAGGCGCTGAAGAGGGCGGACCTCCCGCACAGCTACGCAGCGCTGCTCGAGCCGCGCTGGAAGGGCAAGCTCGCCATCGAGGCGGAGGACTCGGACTGGTTCTCCGCGGTATCGCAGCAGCTCGGCGAGGCGAAGGCCGCGAAGCTCTTCCGCGAGGTCGTAGCGCGCAACGGCGTCGCCGTGCGCCGAGGACATCGCGAGCTTGCGGCGCTCGTCGCCTCGGGCGAGATTCCGCTCGCCATCACGGCGTACAACGCCCGGGTCGAGGCGCTGAAGAGCAAAGGCGCGGCGATCGACTGGTTCGTCATTCCGCCCGCGATCGCGCGCATGAGCGGTGTCGGCGTGGCCGCGCGCGCGCCGCATCCGCACGCGGCGCTGCTCTGGCTCGATTTCGAGGTGTCGCCGGAGGCGCAGCGGCTGCTGCAGGAACGCGAGTTCGTGCCGGTGAACCGTCGCATCGACTCGCCGCTCGACGCGTTTCCCCTGCGCTTCATCGACAGCAACGCCGTGCTCGACGACGGCGCCAAATGGGACAAGGCTTACAGCGAGATCTTCACCTCGCATCCGGGCAAATGAGGTCGATACTTTAGTACTGAAGTATCGCGCCGGTACCGCGTCGACGGCTGAGTGCATGCAGGCACCGAGTGGTCATACCACTTGACCACTTGTCGGGGGACGGCTAGGCTCTCCCGTCCGACCCCGAGGGTCTCATCGCGCCCTTGCGGCCATGCCGTTCCAGAGCATCGAACCCCGCCGGCTGTATCGCCAGATCGCCGACCAGATCCGTGGTCTGATCCGCAGCGGCGAGTTCGCGCCTGGCGCGCGGCTGCCGCCCGAGCGCGAGCTCGCCAAGCAGCTCGGCGTATCGAGGCCGTCGGTGCGCGAGGCGCTGATCGCGCTCGAGGTCGAAGGGCTGGTCGAGGTGCGCATCGGCTCGGGCATCTACGTGCGCGCGGCGCCCGAGGCTGCGATGCCCGAGGCCGACGCCGCGGCGGGTCCGTACGAGCTCCTGCGCGCCCGGTACGTGATCGAGGCCGAGTGCGCGGCGCTCGCGGCGAAGTCGGCGAAGCGCCAGCAGCTCGCCGCGATCGCGGCGACGCTCGACGGCATGCAGCGCGAGATGGAATCCGGCAAGCAGCCGCTGCCGAGCGATCGCGATTTTCACCTGCGCATCGCCGAGGCGACGGGCAACGGCGCGCTGGTCGCGGTGGTGAAGATGCTCTGGGAGGAGCGCACGGGACCGCTGTATCAGCAGCTCGAGCACCACTACGATTCGCCCGCGCTGTGGCGCGCGGCGCTCGCCGAGCATCGCGCGGTGCTGAAGGCCATCGCCGACCGTGATCCGCAAGCGGCTCGCGCGGCGATGCAGCGCCACCTGAACCAGGCGTACAAGCGCTTCAACAAGGGCTGGGACACATTGCATTAGGAGGCGACATGCTGGCATGCAGGATCCACGCGAAGGACGATCTGCGCATCGAGGCCGACGCGATGCCGAGCGCGGGCCCCGGCGAAGTGCTGCTTCGCCTCGGCGCGGCGGGCATCTGCGGCAGCGACCTGCACTACTACTTCGAGGGCCGCAACGGCAGCTTCGTCGTGCGCGAGCCGCTCATCCCCGGGCACGAGGCGTCAGCCGTCGTGGCTGCGGTGGGCGCGGGCGTCACGCGCGTCAAGGCGGGAGACAAGGTCGCGGTCAGCCCGTCGCACGCGTGCGGCCGCTGCGACTACTGCCGCGAAGGCCGCGAGCAGCTCTGCACCCACATGAAGTTCCTCGGCAGCGCGAGCCTGTTCCCGCACGTGCAGGGCATGTTCCGCGAGTATTTCGTGATGGGCGAGCGGCAGTGCTACCCAGTCGGCGGCGACGTCACCCTGGGCGAGCTCGCATTCGCCGAGCCGCTGGCCGTCGGCCTTCACGCCGTCAATCGCGGTGGCGACCTGCTTGGCAAATCGGTGCTCGTGACGGGCGCGGGAACGATCGGCTGCCTCACGGTGATGGCTGCCCGCCTCGCCGGCGCGTCGCGCATCACCGTGACCGACGTGCTCGACCGGCCGCTCGAGCAGGCGCGCATCGCCGGCGCGGACGTAACGCTCCACGCGCAGCGCGACGCCGACGCGCTGACGCGTCCGCAGTTCGACGTGGCGTATGAAGTGTCGGGAAACTTCAATGCGCTCAAGACGTGCATGGCGGCGGTCGCGCGCGGCGGCGTCGTCGTGCAGGTCGGCACGCTGCCCCATGAGCCGCTTCCGTTCGTGGTGAACGACGTCATGGCCAAGGAGATCGATCTTCGCGGTGCATTCCGCTGGGGCATCGAGTTCGACTGGGCCGTGAGCTATCTGTCGTCGCGGCGCGTCGACGTGCGGCCGCTGCTCTCCGGGCAGTACCCGTTGCAGGACGCGGTCGCCGCATTCCACGCCGCCGCCGACAAGAGTCGCAGCACCAAGGTCCAGGTCGTCGCGGCCTAGCGCCGCGGCATTTCAACGCCATCAGGGGAGAAGCACCATGCGCATGTTGTCCCGGTCATTGCTCGTCGCAGTGCTCGCGTCGGCCGCCATCGTCGCCGCGGCGCCGGCGTCGGCGCAGACCAAGCTCAAGTGGGCCCACGTCTACGAGACGTCGGAGCCGTTCCACAAATGGTCGGTATGGGCCGCGCAGGAGATCGAGAAGCGCACCAACGGCCGCTACCACATCGACGTGTTTCCGGCATCGACGCTCGGCAAGGAAAGCGACATCAACCAGGGCATGACGCTCGGTACCGTCGACATGATCATCTCCGGCCTGTCGTTCGCCGCGCGCACGATGCCGCGCATCGGCGTCGGCTACTACCCTTACACGTTCCGCGACGGCGACCATCTCATCAAGTGGGCGAAGAGCGACGCGTTCAAGTCGATGACCGATGAATACCGGCAGAAGACGGGCATCCAGATCACCGCCATGACGTACTACGGCACCCGCCAGACCACGTCGAACAAGCCGTTCAACGACTGCGCCGGCATGAAGGGGCTCAAGATGCGCGTGCCGGACGTGCCGGCGTACCTCGCGCTGCCGAAGGCGTGCGGGGCCAATCCCACGCCGATCGCGTTCGCGGAGGTGTATCTCGCGCTGCAGAACGGCACGGTCGATGCGCAGGAGAACCCGCTCACCACGATCGAGGCGAAGAAGTTCTACGAAGTGCAGAAGGCGATCATCCTGACCGCCCACATCGTCGACTCGCTCGCCACGCAGATCGCGCCGCACGTGTGGAACAAGCTCTCGGACCAGGACAAGAAGATCTTCACCGACGTGACGCAGGAGGCGGCGGCCAAGGCTACCGCGGAGATCACCAGGCACGAGGGCGAGCTCGCCGACGAGTTCAAGAAGAAGGGCCTGCAGATCATCAACCCCGACAAGAAGTCGTTCCAGGACGCCATCCAGAAGACCATCACCATGGAGTCGATGGGCTATTCGAAGGCCGACTGGGACAAGATCCAGGCGATCAAGTAATGCCGTCGCGCCCCGCCTCCAGCGCCGACACCGTCGCCCCGGGCGGCCCGGCGGAAGAGCACGTTCTCGACGAGAGCGGCCATTTCCACGCGACCGACGCGCCCATCGAGCTTTCGCACTACACGCTGGAGGCGTGGATCGCGTTCGGCTTCTTCTGGCTGCTCGCGGCCACGATCTTCTACCAGTTCTTCACGCGCTACGTGCTGAACAACTCGGCCTCGTGGACCGAGGAGATCGCGCGCTACCTGCTCATCGCCACCGTGTTCATCGGCATCGCGGCGTCGGTGCGCACCACGCGGCACATTCACGTCGACTTCGTGTATCGGCTGGTCCCGAAGGCCGTCGGCCGCGTGCTCGCCACGCTCGTCGACGCGGTCAAGATCGCGTTCTTCGGTTACGTCACGGTGCTGACCTGGCAGATGATGGACAAGATGGTCAACTACAAGATGACGATCATCGACCTGCCGATGAATTACGTGTACGGCGTGTGCATGGTGGGCTTCGCGTTCTGCACCGTGCGCTCGGTGCAGGTCGCCATCGAGAACTGGCGGCGCGGGTACACGTCGCTCGAGCGGCCGGAGGCGTTCATGGAAGGCTCGCTGTGACGCCGGCGCTCCTCGGCTCGTTCCTGGCGATGATGGCGACGGGTGTTCCGGTCGCCATCGCGATGGCCGGCTCGGCGCTGGTCTACATCCTCCTCTCCGGCGACCTGCCGCCGTTCGTGGTCGTGCATCGCATGATCAGCGGCATCGACAGCTTCCCGCTGCTGGCCGTCCCGTTCTTCATCTTCGCCGGCAACCTGATGAACAACGCCGGCATCACCAACCGCATCTACAACTTCGCGCTGTCGCTCGTGGGCTGGCTGAAGGGCGGCCTCGGCCACGTCAACATCCTGGGCTCGGTGATCTTCGCCGGCATGTCCGGCACCGCCATCGCCGACGCCGCGGGCCTCGGCACCATCGAGATCAAGGCGATGCGCGACCACGGCTACGACATGGGTTTCTCCGTGGGCGTGACGGCGGCGTCGGCCACGCTCGGGCCGATCATCCCGCCATCGCTGCCCTTCGTGATCTACGGGATGATGGCCAACGTGTCGGTGGGACAGCTCTTCCTCGCCGGCATCGTGCCGGGCGTCGTCATGGCCATCCTCATGATGCTCACCGTCGCGTACTTCGCCCACAAGTACGCCTGGGGCGGTGACGTCAAGTTCGAATGGCGGCGCATGGGCAAGGCATTCACCGAGCTCGCGGTCGTCATCGGATTCCCGCTCGCGATGTGGGGCCTCATCGTCGCGGGAATGCCGTTCAACTGGGCGCTCGGCACCGGCATGCTCGCGCTGTTCCTGGCCGACTGGATCTGGAAGTTCGACGCCGTGATGCCGATCATGACCCCGGTGCTGCTGATCGGCGGCATGACCACGGGTGTTTTCACCCCGACCGAAGGGGCGATCGCGGCGTGCGTGTGGGCGCTCATCCTCGGGCTGGTGTGGTATCGCACGCTCAGCTGGCGCATGCTCGCGAAGGTCGCGATGGACACCATCGAGACGACCGCGACGGTCATGTTCATCGTCGCGGCGGCGTCGATCTTCGGCTGGCTGCTGACCGCCACGCGCGTGACCGACATGGTGGCGGTGTGGGTGCTGTCGTTCACGCACAGCCCGTGGGTGTTCCTGCTGCTCGCGAACCTGCTCATGCTGTTCGTCGGCTGCTTCCTCGAGCCCACGGCCGCCATTCTCATTCTCGTGCCCGTCCTCATGCCGGTGATCCAGCAGCTCGGCATCGATCCGGTGCACTTCGGCCTCGTCATGGTGCTGAACCTCATGATCGGGCTGCTGCATCCGCCGATGGGCATGGTGCTGTTCGTGCTCGCGCGCGTGGCGAACATGTCCATCGAGCGCACCACCATGGCGATCGTGCCGTGGCTCGTGCCGCTGCTGCTGTCGCTGATCCTCATCACGTACGTGCCGCAGATCTCGCTGTGGCTGCCGCATGTCTTCTACCACTGAGAGATGACGTCCCCCGACGCTCCCTTCGCTCGTTGCCCCCCAGGGGGCGCGTCAGCGGCTCGCGGCGGCCCGGCGCCGCTGACGTCGGCGCGCATCGAGCGCGTCGAGCTGTTGCAGGTCGATCTCGCGCCGAAGGTCGTGCGCACCGACGCGATCCAGTCGTTCGTCAAGCAGGAGACGCCGCTCGTGCGGATCACCTGCGCCGACGGTGCCGTCGGCGTGGGGTACACGTACACGATCGGCACCGGCGGATCCTCCGTGATGGCGCTCCTGCGCGACCATCTCGCGCCGAGGCTCGTCGGCCGCGACTCGCGCGAGATCGAGGCGATCTGGAAGGACCTGTTCTTCCACACGCACGCCACGGCGGTGGGCGCGATCACGAGCCTTGCGCTGGCGGCGATCGACACCGCGCTGTGGGACCTCAAGGCACGGCGTGCGGGCGAGCCGCTGTGGAAGACGGCCGGCGGGGCGCAGCGCAGCGTGCCGGTGTACACCACCGAAGGCGGATGGCTGCACCATTCGGTCGCGCAGCTCGTCGACGAGGCGCAGGGCGCGCGGGCGCAGGGGTTTCGCGGCGCCAAGATCAAGGTCGGGCGACCCGTCATCGCCGAAGACGTCGCGCGCCTCGCGAAGGTCCGTGAAGCGGTCGGCGACGACTTCGCGGTCATGGTCGACGCCAACCAGGCGTTCACGGTGGCCGAAGCGCGGCGCCGGGCGCATGCCTATGCACCGCTCATGCTCGCATGGCTCGAGGAGCCGCTGCCGGCCGAGGACCTGGCGGGCCACGTCGAGCTCGCCGCGTCGGCGTCGATGCCGATCGCAGTCGGCGAGTCGCTCTATCATCCGTCGCACTTCCGCGAATACCTCGAGCGGCGTGCCTGCTCCGTCGTCCAGGTCGACTGCGCACGCATCGGCGGCATCACGCCGTGGCTCAAGGTCGCGCACCTGGCCGAGGCTTTCAACGCGCCGGTTTGCCCCCATTTCCTCATGGAGCTGCATGTCTCGCTCACCGCGGCCGTTCCGAACGGTGCCTGGGTCGAGTACATCCCGCAGCTCGACTGGATCACCACGTCGCGCATCAAGCTGGAGGACGGCCATGCCGTGCCGCCCGACGCGCCCGGTCTCGGCATCGACTGGGACTTCGGACGCATCGACGCGGCAGCCGTCGCGCGCGCGACCATCACCGCCTGAGGTATCGCCATGCTCACTCGAAGCTCGCTCGTCATCCGCCTGCACCCCAACGACGACGTCGTCATCGCCCGATCGCAGCTCGT
Organism: Casimicrobiaceae bacterium; assembly: GCA_035493035.1. GTDB lineage: Bacteria > Pseudomonadota > Gammaproteobacteria > Burkholderiales > Casimicrobiaceae > VBCG01. The sequence goes on from DATJIS010000050.1 coordinate 225,545, forward strand.
CGGCGGCACCAAGCTGCTCGACGAGGACGTGACCGTCGTCGGCCTCGTGCCGCCGGGACACAAGGTCGCCACCCATGCCATTGCGCGCGGCGAGCCGGTGAAGCGCTACAACCAGGTCATCGGCTTCGCGAGCCGAGACATCGGCCCGGGCGAGCACGTGCACCTGCACAACCTTGCGATGGGCTCCTTCTCGCGGGACTACGCGTTCGGCGCCGATGTGCATCCCACCGCGTACGTCGACGCACCGGCGACGTTCCAGGGCATCCTGCGTGCCGATGGGCGCGTCGCCACGCGAAACTATCTCGGCATCCTGTCGACGGTGAACTGCTCCGCGACGGTGGCGCGCGGCATCGCCAGCCATTTCACCCGCGAGCGGCTCGCCGCGTATCCCAACGTCGACGGCGTGGTCGCGCTCACGCACGGCTCCGGCTGCGGCATGGACACGCAGGGCGAGGGCATGCGGCTTCTGCGGCGCACGCTCGGCGGATATGCGAAGCACGTCAACTTCGCCGGCGTGCTCATGATCGGGCTCGGGTGCGAGGCGAACCAGATCAGCGCGCTTCTCGGCGCGGAGCAGCTCGACGAAGGACCGCTCCTGCGCACGTTCTCGATCCAGGACACGGGCGGCACCGCGAAGACCATCGCGCACGGCATCAAGCTCATCGAGGACATGCTGCCGCACGCGAACGAGGTCACGCGCACGACGGTGCCCGCATCGAACATCACCGTGGGCCTTCAATGCGGCGGCTCCGACGGCTATTCGGGCATCACGGCCAATCCGGCGCTCGGCGCCGCCGTCGACATCCTCGTGCGCCATGGTGGTACCGCGATCCTGTCGGAAACGCCCGAGATCTACGGCGCCGAGCATCTGCTGACGCGTCGCGCGGTATCGCGCGAGGTCGGCGAGAAGCTCGTCGAGCGCATTCGCTGGTGGGAGGAGTACACCGCGCGCGAGAAGGGCGAGATGAACAACAACCCGTCGCCGGGCAACAAGGCCGGCGGCCTCACCACCATCCTCGAGAAGTCGCTCGGTGCGGTGGCGAAGGGCGGCACGTCGAACCTGGTCGCGGTGTACGAATACGCCGAGCCCGTGACGGCAAAAGGCTTCGTGTACATGGATACGCCCGGCTACGATCCCGTGTCGGCCACCGGACAGGTCGCCGGAGGCGCGAACATGATCGTGTTCACCACGGGGCGCGGCTCCGCGTACGGCTGCGCGCCGTCGCCGTCGCTGAAGCTGTCGACCAATTCCGCGCTGTGGCAGCGGCAGGAGGAGGACATCGATCTCAACTGCGGCGAGATCGTGGACGGCACGGCGAGCGTCCAGGAGCTCGGCGAACGATTGTTCCGCTTGATGCTCGACACCGCGTCGGGGAATCGGACCAAGAGCGAGCAGCACGGCTACGGGCAGAACGAATTCATCCCGTGGTATCTCGGCGCCGTCATGTGAGCCGGCGGCGGGCCATTGACGCGCATAATGGCGCCCCGTTAGGCTGGATCGAATCACGGCCGTGCCATCGGCCCATAACAACCGAAGGAGGAGCTCGATGAAGTGCCTGATGAAGCTATGTGGCGCGATCGTCGCCTGCGCCATGCTCGCGGCGGCGGCACCGGCCGCGGCCCAGGAGAAGCTGGTCGTGTGGTGGGTGAAGGGCTTCTACAAGAGCGAGGACGACGCGCTCTACGAGGCCATCAAGAAGTACGAGCAGAAGAGCGGCATCAAGGTCGAGCTGTCGCAGTACGCGGTGCAGGACGGCATTCCGAAGACCGTGTCCGCGCTCGACGCCGGAACGCCGCCCGACGTGGCCTACATCGACGTGTTCGACTTCCAGGTCACGGGCAAGTGGGCCTACGACGGCAAGCTCGAGGACCTCTCCGACGTGCTGACGCCGATCAAGGACAAGTTCCTGCCGAACACGCTCGAGACCACGTACCTGCTGAACTCCAAGACGGGCAAGCGCGCGTACTACGCGTTCCCGATCAAGCAGCAGACGATGCACATCGAGTACTGGAAGGACATGCTGGCCGAGGCGGGCCTCAAGGAGTCCGATATTCCGACCACGTGGAAGGAGTACTGGAGCTTCTGGTGCGACAAGGCGCAGCCGGCGTATCGCAAGGCGAGCGGCAAGCGCGCGTTCGGCATCGGGCAGCCGCTCGGCGTCGACTCCAGCGACTCGTACTACTCGTTCCTGACGTTCATGGACGCGTACAACGTGAAGCTCGTCGACGACAACGGCAAGCTGCTGGTGAACGACCCGAAGGTCCGCCAGGGCCTCATCAACACGGTGCGCGACTACGCCATGCCGTACCAGAAGGGCTGCACGCCGCCGTCCTCGACGAGCTGGAAGGATCCCGACAACAACGTCGCGTTCCACAACAAGACGACGATCATGACCCACAACGCGACGATCTCCATCGCCGCGAAGTGGTTCGACGACATGAACAACGCCACCCTCTCGCAGGCCGAGCGCGACCAGGCGAAGAAGAACTACTTCGAGAACATCGCCACGGCCGGCTTCCCGAAGAAGCCCGACGGCTCGCCGATGAACTACCGCGCGGCGGTCAAGACCGGCGTGGTGTTCGCCGATGCGAAGAACAAGAAGCGCGCGAAGGAGTTCGTGGCCTTCCTGCTCCAGGACGAGAACCTGATTCCGTACGTCGAGGGCTCGCTCGGACGCTGGTATCCCGTCACGAAGTCGGGCGCGGCGCGCCTGTCGTTCTGGCTGGCCGACCCGCATCGCACGTCGGTGCAGAAGCAGTTCGCCGCGGGCACGAGCACGTTCGAATTCACCAAGAACTACACGTTCACGATCCTCAACAACGAGAACGTGTGGATGAAGGCGGTGAGCCGCGTGGTGAACGACAAGTGGACGCCGGAGAAGGCGACCGACGAGATGATCAACCGCATCAAGGAAGTCGCCGGCGGCGGCGCCTGAGAACGTACGATGGAAGCGGGGCGGCGCGGCTGCCCCGACTTTCGGATTCCATCCGATGTCGACGTTAGCCCTTCCTCGCGTCGAACCGGCCGCGCCGGCGCCCAAGCGCCGCCTGTCGACCTGGCACACGTGGGGGTTGATCCTCCTCGCGCCGTACGCGGTCGTGTTCCTGGTGTTCGTCGTTTACCCGGTCGGCTACGGCCTGTGGCTCGCCCGTCATCCGCAGAGCTACGTCGAGCTCGTCAGCGATCCGGTCTTCGGGTCGTCGGTGGTGAACACGCTCGTGTTCATCATCGTGGCGATCAACCTGAAGATGATGGTCGCGCTGTTCCTCTCGGGCTTCTTCATCCGCGCGCGCTGGTGGATCAAGATCCTGTCGGTGCTTTTCATCCTCCCGTGGGCGGTTCCATCGATTCCGACGATCCTGTCGATCCGCTTCATGCTGAACCCCGAGTGGGGCGTCATCAATCAGCTGATCTTCAGGCTCACCGCGGAGGACGGCCCCAACTGGCTCAACGACCGCTGGCTCGCGCTGTCGATGGCCATGGTCGTGCACGTGTGGAAGAGCCTACCGTTCTGGACGATGATCCTGATCGCGGCGCGGCTTTCGATTCCGCAGGAGCTGTACGAGGCGTCCAGCGTGGACGGCGCGACGGGATGGCAGAAGTTCCGGTTCGTCACGTGGCCGTCGATGCAGGCGATCTACCTGACCTCGCTGCTCTTGTCGATGATCTGGACGCTCGGTGATTTCAACAGCGTGTACCTGCTCACCGGCGGCGGCCCGGCGGACCTCACGCACATCCTGGCCACGCTCGGCATTCGCTACCTGCGCCTCGACCAGGTCGACCTCGCGATGGCGACGATCGTGTGCGCGCTGCCGCTCGTATTGCCGCTGGTCTACTTCATGATGAAGCGCCTGTCGAGATGAACGACCCCCACGCTCGCTTCACTCGCTGCCCCCAGGGGGGGCGGAGTCAGTCGCAACGGGCTGCCGCACGGCCGCCCGAAGGCGGCCCGTGCTTTTGCCAGCATCCGGCGGCCCGGCGCGACTGACATGAAGAAGGCTCTCACCGAGGCGCGCCTCATCCTGATCGGCATCCCGGTGGCGATCTGGACGCTGCTGCCGATCTATCACCTGTTCCTGTTCTCGATCTCGACCAAGGACGAGGCATTCTCGGGCCGGCTGTGGCCGGCTCACCCCACCCTCAAGAATTTCGTCACCGTGTTTCGCCAGGAGCACTATTTCCTGAATCACTTCTGGCTGCAGCTGTGGAACTCGGTGGTGATCGCGGTGGCGGTGGGATTCCTCACGCTGTTCGTGGCGACCACCGCCGCGTTCGCGATCAGCCGGATCCGCGCGAAGGGCGGCCGCGTGGTGCTGAACCTCGCGCTGCTGACCTACTTCATTCCGGCGGCGTTCCTCGCGGTGCCGATGTACAAGGCGATGGGCTCCTACGGCCTGCTCAACAACCAGTGGGCGCTCATCCTCGCGATGGTGACGATCGCCTCGCCTTATTCGCTGTGGGTGCTGAAGCAGGCGTCCGACAAGCTGCCCTACGAGCTCGACGAGGCCGCGCGCATCGACGGCGCCTCGCCGCCGCAGCTGTTCCGCCTCGTCTACCTGCCGCTCATGACGCCGTCGCTGGTCGCGGTCGGCACCTATGCGCTGCTGCTCGCCTGGAACGAGTATCTGTACGCGTTCCTGCTGCTGTCGAGGGACACGGACATCACGCTGCCGGTCGCGCTCGGGCACTTCCTGTCGGCCGATGATTCGCCGTGGGAGCTGCTCATGACCACCGGCCTGATCTACGCCCTGCCGCCGGCGGCGATATATTACGCATTCAAGCGCTACATGGTCGGCGGCCTCACCGCCGGCGCAGTCAAGACCTAACGAACCCGCGAGACGGACATGGCCTCAGTCAACTTCTCCAGCATCGAGAAATCGTTCGGGACCACCAAGGTCATCCACGGCATCAGCTTCGACATCGCCGACGGCGAATTCATGGTCCTCGTCGGCCCGTCGGGCTGCGGCAAGTCGACGCTGCTGCGCATGCTCGCCGGCCTCGAGGAGATCTCGTCGGGAACGATCGCGATCGACGGCAAGGTCGTGAACGACGTCGATTCCAAGGATCGCGACATCGCGATGGTGTTCCAGAGCTACGCCCTGTATCCGCACATGACGGTGCGCGACAACATGGGCTTCAGCCTGAAGCTGCGCAAGGCCGACAAGAGCGAGATCGACCAGCGCGTCATGCGCGCGGCGAAGATCCTCAATCTCGAGCCCTACCTGCATCGCTATCCGCGCGAATTGTCGGGCGGCCAGCGTCAGCGCGTCGCGATGGGCCGGGCCATCGTGCGCGACCCGAAAGTGTGCCTGTTCGACGAGCCGCTCTCGAACCTCGACGCCAAGCTGCGGGTCGCGATGCGCGCCGAGATCAAGGCGCTCCACCAGCGCCTGCGCACCACCACGGTGTACGTCACGCACGACCAGATCGAGGCGATGACCATGGCCGACCGCATCGTCGTGATGCACGACGGGCGCATCGAGCAGATCGGCGCGCCGCTCGAGCTCTACGATCGCCCGGACAATCTCTTCGTCGCGCAATTCATCGGCTCGCCCGCGATGAATGTCGTCAACGGCACGCTGCGCCGAAGCAACGGCACGGCGTTCGTGGAGGCGGACGGCGGCTTGCGCTGGCCCCTGCCGGCGAGCGCCGGAAGCGATGGCCAGCCCGTCGCACTCGGCGTGCGGCCCGAGCACCTCGTTCTCACGGGTAGTGGCGCATCGGTGCCCGGGAACGTCGTGGTCGTCGAGCCGACGGGCGCAGAAACGGAGCTCCTCGTCCAGGTGGGCGGGTCGCAGGTGACGCTCGTCACATCGGGTCGACCCAACGTGAACCCGGGCGATCACGTCGGGCTCGCGATCGATTCCGGCATGGCGCATCTCTTCGACCAGAAGACCGGCCAGAGACTGGCGGCCTGAGAGCGGAAACGGGCGCAAGGGCAACGCGCGTCGCGCGTTGCAGTCATCACGCCCGGCCGTGCCGGGCGAACGGGCGATGAATCTCCGATGAGCAGTCCTACCGATCCAAAAGCCAAACGCAAGCTTCGCTCCGCCGAGTGGTTCGGCCGTCACGACCGCGACGGCCTCGTCCACCGCTCGTGGATGAAGAACCAGGGCATTCCGCACGACCAGTTCGACGGTCGACCGGTCATCGGCATTTGCAACACCTGGTCGGAAGCGACACCGTGCAACGCGCACTTCCGCGAGCTCGCGGAGCACGTGCGCCGCGGCGTGCTGGACGCCGGCGGGTTTCCCCTCGAGTTCCCGGTGATGAGCCTCGGCGAGACGCTCATGCGCCCGACCACGATGCTCTTCCGCAACCAGGCGGCGATGGACGTCGAGGAGTCGATTCGCGCCAATCCGTTCGACGGCGTGGTGCTTCTCATGGGCTGCGACAAGACCACGCCGGCGCTGCTCATGGGCGCGGCATCGTGCGACCTGCCGACCATCGGGGTGTCGGGCGGGCCGATGCTCAACGGGAAGTTCCGCGGGCAGGACATCGGCTCGGGCACGCACGTGTGGAAGTTCACCGAGATGCTGAAGACCGGCGAGATGACCGAGGCCGACATGATCGAGGCCGAGTCGTGCATGTCGCGCTCCGCCGGCCATTGCATGACCATGGGCACGGCGTCGACGATGGCCTCCATGGTCGAGGCGCTCGGCATGGGCCTGCCTACCAACGCGGCGATTCCGGCGGTGGACTCGCGGCGCAAGGTGCTCGCGCGCATGGCGGGCAGGCGCATCGTGCAGATGGTGAACGAGGATCTGCGCATGTCGCGCATCCTCACCAAGCAGGCGTTCGAGAACGCGATCATGGTCAACGGAGCCATCGGCGGGTCGACCAACGCGGTCGTGCACCTGCTCGCGATCGCGGGACGCATCGGCGTGGATCTCACGCTCGACGACTGGGATCGCCTCGGTCGCGAGATGCCGTGCCTCGTCGACCTCATGCCGTCGGGCCGCTACCTCATGGAGGACTTCTATTACGCGGGCGGGCTGCCGGTCGTCATCAGGGAGATCGCGCAGTTCCTGCATCGCGACGCGCTCACCGTCAACGGCCAGACGCTGTGGGACAACGTGAAGGATGCCGTCAACTACAACCCGCAGGTCATCACCCCGCTCGCGCAGCCGTTCAAGCCGCACGGCGGCATCGCGGTGCTGCGCGGCAATCTCGCGCCCGACGGCGCGGTGCTCAAGCCTTCCGCCGCGACACCCGCATTGATGCAGCATACCGGCCGCGCCGTGGTTTTCGAGGACATCGACGACCTCAACCGCCGCATCGACGATCCGGCGCTCGACGTGAACGCGGACGACATCCTGGTGCTGAAGAACTGCGGACCCAAGGGCTATCCCGGCTTTCCCGAGGTCGGCAACTTCGCGCTGCCTGCCAAGATCCTCAAGCAGGGCGTCACCGACATGGTGCGCATCTCCGATGCGCGGATGTCCGGCACCGCGTACGGCACGGTGGTGCTGCACACCGCGCCCGAGGCCGCGGCCGGCGGTCCGCTCGCGCTGGTCGCGAACGGCGACCGCATCGAGCTCGACGTTCCGCGGCGCTCGCTGCGACTCCTCGTACCGGACGCCGAGCTCGCTGCGCGACGGTCGCGATGGACGCCGCCGCCGCCGCATTCGCAGCGCGGCTGGGTGAAGCTCTATTGCGACACCGTGCAGCAGGCCGACAAAGGCGTCGACCTCGATTTCCTGCGCGGGGCGTCGGGCGCGCCGGTCGGGCGCGAGAGCCACTGAAGCAGCCGAAGGCGCCAGCGGACCGGCGACACGCCGTCGACGCGCGCGTTCTCACGATCGGGCATTCCACGCGCCCGATCGACGTCTTCGTCGACCTCCTCCAGCGGCACGTCGTCGACACGCTCGTCGACGTGCGCCGTCACCCCGGGTCACGAACGCAGCCGCAGTTCAACGTCGAGCCGCTGCGCGCCTCGCTCGCCGGCGCCGGCATCGAGTACGCGTGGTGCGAGGCGCTGGGCGGCCGCCGCAAGGCGCGGCCGGATTCGCACAACACGCGCTGGCGCAACGCGTCGTTTCGCGGGTACGCGGACTACATGGAGACGCCGGCGTTCGCCGCGGCGTTCGATGCACTCACTGCGCGGTGCGACACGCGCCGCTGCGCGATCATGTGCGCCGAAGTGCTGTGGTGGCGCTGTCACCGCTCGCTCCTCGCCGATGCACTGCAGGCCGGCGGTCGGCCGGTCGCGCACATCGCAGCCGATGGCACGCTCGTTGCCCACCCGTATACCGCGGCTGCATGGATCGACCACGGGCGCCTGCGCTACGACGGCGATCCCGAGCAGCCGACGCTCGACCTCTAGGCGGGCGAAACTTCATCTGCGGCGCGGCCTCCAACCCGATGGGCCCCTTTGCGGCCTTCGAGACAAGGAGTACGCCTGTGCAGAACCTTTCGAGCAAGCGCGTGGCCATCGTGGCCACGGACGGTTTCGAGCAGTCCGAGCTGCTCGAGCCGAAGAAGGCACTGGAAGCGGCCGGCGCGAAGGTCGACGTCGTGTCGCTCAAGCCGGGGCGCATCCGCGGCTGGAAGCACACCGATTGGGGTGACGAAGTCGCGGTGGACAAGGTGGTCGGCGACGCGAAAGCCGACGATTACGATGCCCTCGTGCTGCCCGGCGGGGTGATCAATCCCGACAAGCTGCGCCTGCACGAGGACGTGCTGGCGTTCGTGCGCGCGTTCTTCGAGCAAGGCAAGCCGGTCGGCGCGATCTGCCATGGACCGTGGACGCTCATCAACGCCGGCGTCATCAAGGGACGTCACGTCACCAGCTGGCCGTCGCTGCGGCAGGATCTCGTCAACGCGGGCGCGCGCTGGACCGACGAGCAAGTCGTGGCCGAGCGCGGCCTCGTGACTTCGCGCAAGCCCGACGACATCCCCGCCTTCAACCGCAAGCTGATCGAGGAGATCGCGGAAGGGGTGCACGCGGCCGCGTAGCGAGGTGAGTGGTAAACAAAAACCTACGAGACGATCTCGCGACGCCGCGACGCGGCGTCGCGAACTTTTTTCGCATCAGAACTTGCCGTACTTGAGATACGCCTCGACCGGATCCATGCCTTGGACCAGGGCGCGGCGCATGTCACTCTCCGTCGCGACCACGGCCTCGGTGCGCGCGACGACGTCTTCGACGATTCCGCCAGGGATGATCACCACGCCGTCCCGATCGCCGAGCAGCCAGTCGCCGCTGTTGACGCTCACCGTGCCGATGACGATGGGCTCGCCGTAACGGTCCGGCATCCACGTCTCGACGATGTCCGCCGGCGTGAGGAACGCGCAGAACACGGGGAAGCGCTGGGCGAGGACAAGGTCGGTGTCGCGCGATCCGCCGTCGACCACGTAGCCCAGCACGCCGCGCGCCTGCAAGGTCTGCGCCGACAGCTCGCCCATCAGGGCGATGTCGCGCGTGTTGGGCTGGCACACGACCACGTGACCCGACGGCGCGCGAGAGAGCAGCGTGCACCAGCCGAGCAACGTGTCGTGGCGGGAGCGCGTCCGGTCGATGCCACCGGAAACCGTCCACACCGGCCCGGCAAGCCGCGTGCCGGGCGCGATGGCCTTGATGTCCGCCGGCAGCACGACGTCGCGATGCCCCATCTCCCGCAGCACGTCGTGCACGGCGCCCGTGTAGCACGCCGCGAGGCGCTCGATGAGGTCTGCCACGCTGCGGAGTCTGCGCCCGCGCGAGGGGCCGCGCAATGCGCTACCATCGCGACTTGTCGCCGTCGGGGGGATGGCGTTGACGACGCGCAACACCGTGGCAGCGGGGGCCTGGGAGCGCTGGCGCGTGCGCCTGCTGGAGCAGGCCGATGCGCCGCTGTGCCTGGCGCTCGCCAACACGCGTCAATGGCGTCACAGCGCGAGTCCCATCGAGCAGCTTTCCACGTTCGACGACGTGGTTGCGTTCGCGCGCAGCGAGTCGCTCGCCGACGCGCAGGCGCTCTCGCGGGTGGCGGCGCACGCCGCGCGTCATCCGCGCGCTGCCGAGCTGGAGCTCGCCGCGCTCGTGCGCCTGCGCGAGGCCATCTACCGCATATTCGCCGCACGCGCGGCGCGCGGCGACGCCGCGGACGAGGACCTGGCACAGCTCGATTCGGCGTTCGATGCCGCGCTTGCCGCGCTCGCCATCGCCTTGCAGCGCGACGCGCTGGCGCTCGGCCCGCGGCACGGCGTCGAGGGTCTCGACAGCGTACGGTTCCATTGCGCGCTCTCCGCCGTGGCGCTCGTGACCGGCGCGCACGGCGAGCGCATCAAGCAGTGCGCGGACGACCGTGGATGCGGCCGGCTGTTCGTCGATCTCACGCGTAACGGCTCGCGGCGCTTCTGCCAGTCGCGCGAATGCGGCAATCGCGCGCGCCAGGCGGCGTTTCGCGCGCGCCACGCGCAGCGCGCCGGCGCGAGCCCACCCCACGGCGACTGAAGCCGCGGATGCGCGGCCGGCTGGCCGCGCGGTGTGCGCGGTTCACCGGTGTCCGCCTGCGTCCAGCCAATTCGCGTGCGGCTCCGCGCGCGCTTGCCTACACTGCATCGATGACGGGCGCATTCGATTGACATGACGCCGATGCTCGCCGACTACGGCATGCACGCCACGACGGTCGTGTACGTCACCCGGGTTGCGGGCCCGCTCGGCGTGCTGCACGTGGCCAGCGTGGAGGCGGGGGTGTGCGCGCTGGCGTTCGACGCCTGCGCGCAAGGTCTCGAGCCCCGGCTGCGGCGCGCGTTCGGCCCGTTCTTTCGTGTCGAGGACGGCGATCCGGTCGGCATCGCGCGGCGCATCGCGCGCTATTTCGCCGGAGAGCTTCGCGCGCTCGACGACGTGCCGCTTGCCGCGCCTGCCACCCCGATGCAGCGGCGGGTGTGGAGTCTCGTGCGCGACGTTGCGCCCGGCGACGTCACGACTTACGCGTCGATTGCACAACGCCTCGGCATGCCGCGCGCGCAGCGCGCGGTCGGCGTATGCCTGGCATCGAATCCGGTGCCGATGCTCGTGCCGTGCCATCGGGTCATCGCTGCGTCCGGGTCGCTCGGCAGCCATCCGGGCGGTGTCGCCGTGAAGGGAGCGCTGCTGCGGCACGAGGGCGCGCGCTTCACCTGGCCGCGGCGCGCACGACGGCGTACGCGACCCGACGACACGGTGGATCTGGTCGCTTTCCCGCTCGCGCTCGGCTAGCGCTCGGCCTCGACGCGCGGCTCCGGCTGCGGCCGCGCGAGGCCGAACGCCTGCTGGATGCGGCTGCGGTAGCTGCGTCCGGACGTGAGCTCGGTCGCGTCGTCGAGCACGACGACGTACTCGCCGTGGATCTGCGGTCGCAGCTCGCGGACCACACGCACGTTGACGGCGTGCGAGCGGTGGATGCGGAGGAAGTCTCGCGGGTCGAGCCGATCCATGAGACCGGTCAGCGTCTCCTTGTGCAGGAACGGCCGGTCGGTCCAGATCCGCACGTAGTTGTCCTCGGCCTCCAGCCTTCGGATCTCGGAGACCTGCACGATCACGATGCGGTTGATCGCGCGCACCGGTATGCGCGTCAGGTACCCGCCCTCCGCGCGCGGCGGCGCCTCGGGCTGCGGCGGCTCGTCCGGGACGCCCGTCTCGACGAAGGGATGGCGCGAGAAAAGGCTCGTTCGGTCGGCAGCTCTGCGCATGGCGTGTTCCCGCGGCACGGGCCAGATACATGTATGTACATGTAATTGCGCGACACACTAGCGCGATTCCTCCGGCGGCGCAACCGGGCGCGCGCCCGCTGCCCGTTCACACATCGTTTCGAGCGCTTCGCCCACGGCGCGGCGCCATTCACAAACATGTTGTTGCGACCGCCTGAAACGAACCCCTACGCTCTGTAGCGTCGCGATGAGCATCCCGCAAGCGCTCCTCGTGCGTCATTCAACCGCAGCACTCCAACTGGGGGAGTTTCCATGAGAGCAATGAAGGTGCGGCGCAAGCACCTCGAGATCGCCGCGGCCGTGGCGGGAGCGCTCGCCGCGCTCGCCGCCGGCGGCGCCGCCGCGCAGGACATCAAGGTGGAGGTGACCGGCTCGAACATCCGGCGCGTCGAAGGCGAGGGCGCACTGCCGGTGCAGGTCATCACGCGCGAGGAGATCAACAAGACCGGCGCGACGAACGCGATGGAGCTGTTGCAATTCGTCTCGGCGAACAACAGCGCCGGAAACGTCTCGCTGGGCAACCTGATCGGGTCGGAGACGTTCGGCAACCAGACGGCGTCGCTGCGCGGCCTCGGCGGCTCGTCGACGCTCGTGCTGGTCAACGGGCATCGACTCGGCACGTTCGCGGGCGGCATCTCGGGAACCGAGGGCGTGAACCTCTCCGCGATTCCCTTCTCCGCGATCGAGCGCGTCGAGGTGCTGAAGGACGGCGCATCGGCGATCTACGGCAGCGACGCGATCGGCGGCGTCATCAACTTCATCATGCGCCAGGACTTCAAGGGCGCGGAGGCGACGGCGTTCTACGGCACGCCCACGCGCGGTGGCGGCGGCGGCGACCAATGGGAGATCGGCGCGACGCTCGGGCTCGGCGATCTCGGCAAGGATCGCTACAACGTCTTCTTCTCCGCGAACTACCAGGAGCAGCAGTCGCTCGACCAGAACAAGCGCGAGTTCTCGAAGACGAGCTACCTGCCCGACATCGGGCTCAACACCACGTCCGGACAGAGCTTCCCGGGCTTCATCTCCACCGGCGGCATCGGCAATCCGTCGTACCCGGACTGCGGCCCGTCGATCCCCCTCGGCGGCCGTTGCCGTTTCGATCCGTCGCGCATCGACGGCGTGCAGAGCCTGCCGCAGACCAAGCAGACGAACGTGTTCGGCTCGGCGCGTTTCCAGACGACGCCCGACTGGCAGGCGTATCTCACCGGCATGTACGCGCGGCAGGAGACGAACGTCGTCATCCAGCCGGTCCCGATCTCGGATCAGATTCCCACGACGTTCACGGCGACCGGCGCGTCGGACATCCTGCTGCCGCCGACGAGCCCGTTCTATCCGCACGACGCGGCCATCGCAGCCGGCGTGGACGGCCAGCCCCTCAACGTCCGCTATCGCTGCGTGGAATGCGGCAATCGCGCATGGACCGACACCAACGAGGCGTGGCAGGCCGTAGCGGGCATGAAGGGCTCGGCGTGGAACTGGGACTTCGACGGGTCGATCAACTACAGCGAGAACACGACCAAGGAGCGTCCGACCGCCGGCATTCCGCTGTATTCGCGCATCCTGCCGCTGCTGAACAGCGGCATCGTCAACCTGTTCGGGCCGAACACACCCGAGGTTTCGCAGATGGTCCGCGACACCGCGTTCACCGACGAAGCGTTCCACGCCAAGCTGTATGGCTATGGCTTCGACCTGAAGGGCTCGGGAGAGATCTACACCCTTCCCGCCGGACCGCTCGCGCTGGCGCTCGGCACGCAGCTCTTCAAGTCCAACCTGACGCAGAACCCGGCGCTGCAGCTGCAGAACGGGGACGCGTCGCACTACGGCGGCAACCTCCAGCCGATCGATCACTCGCGCACGCAGTGGGCGCTGTTCAGCGAGCTGAACGTGCCGATTCTGAAGACGCTCGAGGGCAACGTGGCGGTCCGCTATGACCACTACAGCGATTTCGGCAGCACGACGAATCCCAAGGTGAGCGCGCGCTGGCAACCGATGCGCGAGCTGCTGCTGCGCGGCTCGTGGGGAACGGGGTTCCTGGCGCCGAGCCTCTATCAGCTGTGGAATCCGGCCACGCCGGGCCTGTCGCAGGCCGGCGTGAGCGATCCGCTTCGCTGTCTCGATCCGAACGCCCCCGAGGCCGCCAACAATCCCGACTGCAACACGCAGTACACGGTCACGTTCGGCGGCGACCCGAATCTCAAGCCCGAGCGGTCGCGCCAGACGACGCTCGGCTTCGTGTTCGAGCCGGTGAACGGTACGTCGCTCGGTGTCGACTGGTTCAACATGGACCTGAAGGACCTGGTGAGCAACGGCATCCCGATCGCCACGATCCTCTCGCCGACGCTCGGCGCCCAATATGCGAGCTACGTCACGCGTGCCGCGAATTGCCCGCCGTCGGAGTTCGTGCCCAACGCGCCCTGTCCGATCACTGCGATCGATCAGCGTTTCGTGAACCTCGGCGAGACGAAGATCACCGGCCTCGACATCGACGCGCGCTACCGCTCGCCGGCGATGCCGTGGGGACGCATCACCGCGACGCTCAACGGCACGTATTACATCAAGTACGACGTCGAGCAGCCCGACGGCAGCTTCGCCGGCTTCGTGTCGAACAACTACGCGGCGGTGGCGACCGGCGTGACACCACGATGGAAGCACTACGCCACGCTGACGTGGGCGTATGGGCCCTGGGCGGCGACGGTCGCGCAAACGTTCCAGAGCTCGTACATCGACGTGCTGCTCGACCCCGACGGCAATACGCGGCGCGTGAGCAGCATGAGCCTGTGGGATCTGCAGGGCAGCTACTCGGGATTCAAGAACTGGAACCTCACCGTCGGCGTGAAGAACCTGTTCGACACCAATCCACCGCTGACCAACCAGAACCTCACGTTCCAGGCCGGGTACGATCCGTCGTATTACGATCCGCGCGCGCGGTTCATCTATGCGCGCGTCACGTACGACTGGAAATGAGGCTTCGCGAGCGCGCATGAAAAACGGGGGCCGTGCGGCCCCCGTTTCATTGACGCTATCGCGCGATCAGTAGTTGCTCGTCTGCGACGGCAGCTTGGACGGGTCCTGATTGCCGCCATAAGGCGAGCCGCCCATCGTGGCGGCGCCTACGCCCGTGGGGTCGACGGTGTTGGTCGACGATCCGGACGGCGACACCGGGCCGCCACGGTCGGGAATCGAGCCAACCGCGCCGGCCGCGTTCGCGCCCGCGTCGATGGCCGCGGGCCCCGGCGCAACGTTTTGCCCGGAGTACGCCGCCGGTGCCGCCTGTGGATCCGGCGGGTTCGACGAAACCGCGGCGCGGTCCGTCGTGGTCGCGCTGCCCGACATCGTCGTGCCGGTGGTCGGGGCGCCCGTCGTGTAGCCGGTGCCCGTCATGCGGTGGAACGTGTCGGATGTGGCTTCACGCATGCGATGAGCACGTGCGCGCATGTCGTCGCGTGCGTGCGCCCACGATGCGCGTGCGTTCGCGGCGTCCTGCTGATCGGCCAGGCCCGGCACGGGTGCCGCCTGGGGTTCGCGCGCCTGCAGGTTGGCCCACGAGTCGCCGTACGCCGGCGTCATGCTGTTGTCGTCGGCGAACGCCGGGGCAGCGGTGGCCGCGGCAACCATGGCCGCGACCAGTAGAGGTTTGAATGGCTTGCGCATATGCGATTCCTTTCGTCGATGTGCAACGACGCTTGCAAAGCGCCGCAGTCTGTACGACTGAACGCGCGCGACCGCGGTTCCGGTGCCGTGTGTCCGCACGCGTTCGATATCGACGTCCGGTTTCGTCCTACGCGCAAGCCGCGCTCTACGGCGCTTTCTGCAACCTTGCAACTTGAACGGATGTCGGTGCCTGCGCCGCGCTTGTATCGGGCGCGGCGCGACGCAGATCCCAGAAGTACAGCCCGTAGATCGCCTGCGTGCGCGCGACGAAGCGGCGCAGTGCATCGGCGCCTTCGCGCTCGGCTGCACATGCGCGCGCTTCGCCGCCGACCGTCGGGCCGTCGCAGCGATTCGCAGCCTCGGTGTGGGGTGCGGCAACGAGCAGCGCGAACGTGCACAGGCTGGTGGCGAGCATGCTCGTGGCGTGGCGGGTCGGGTTCATCTCGTGACTCCTTTTCGGTGTGACATCGCGCGCACCGTGCGCGATGCAGGAACATGGGCGTGGATCCGGTGCGCCCCGGCGGCGTCGGGTTGACGAACCCCGCATCAACGACGCGACGATTCGACGGCGGAGACGCTCGCGACCGCGACGGGCGCCCCCGCGATCACGACCTCGTGCGCGCCGAGCAGCGACGTGTCGGCGGCGTGCACGAAGACCATCAGCGCGGTGATGGCGACGGCGCAGAGCAGCGAAGCGGCGCGAATGGCGGGGGAGGCGATGGTCTTCATGGTTTCTCCGGGTTGGATCGATCCGTGGGATCGCATGGCACGCATCGTCTTCCGAAGCGCCCTTCAGGTCTTTGGCGGCGGCATGAAATGTTCTTAAACCGGCTTCAGGACGTGCCGGCGGCCGCGCTCGCGCCCAGGTGCTTGAAAAACCCGCGATATTTCGCGCGCTCGCAGGCGGTCGTGACCGCGCCCGACGCGCCCGACGACTTTGGTCAGAACAGCGCGAGCTGTGGATCGTCCCGCGCGGGAACGCGGAAGAGCGTCGTGTCGATCGCTTCGTCGCGGTCGTTCTCGAAGCCGAGACGCTTGCACGCGAGCTCGAAGCGGCGCTCGAGCAATTGCGCGAGCTGGCCGGATCCGGTCATCCTGCTGCCGAAGCGCGGATCGTTGTCGCGTCCGCCTCGCATCTCATGGACGCGACTCATGACGTGCTTCGCCTTCAGCGGATAGTGCCGCTCGAGCCATTCTTGAAAGACGTCGTTGACTTCCCACGGCAGGCGCAGGAGCACGTAGCCCGCCGCGCTGGCGCCGTGCTCGCGCGCGGCGGCGAGCACGCGCTCGATCTGATCGTCCGTGATGAAGGGGATCACCGGCGCGACCAGCACACGAACCGGAATGCCGGCCTGCGACAGCGTCCGCATCGCCTGCAGTCGACGCGCGGGCGCCGCGCAGCGCGGCTCGAGGCGGCGTGCGATGTCGTGATCGAGATTGTTGAGCGAGATCGTCACGGTCGCGAGGCGCCGCGCCGCCATCGGCGCGATGATGTCGATGTCGCGCTCGATGGTCGCGTTCTTGGTGATGAGCCCGACGGGCTGGTTGAACTCGGCGCAGACCTCGAGGATCGACCGCGTGATGCGCAGCTCGCGCTCGATGGGCTGGTACGCGTCGGTATTGACGCCGATCGCGATGACGCTGCACCGGTAACCCGGCTGCGAGAGCTCCCGGCGCAGCAGCTCGGCGGCATTGGTCTTCGCGAAGATGCGCGTCTCGAAGTCCACGCCGGGCGAGAGGTTGCGGAATGCGTGGCTCGGGCGGGCGAAGCAATACGAGCACCCGTGCTCGCATCCCGCGTACGGGTTGATCGACTGCGAGAAACCGACGTCGGGCGAATCGTTGCGCGAGATGATGCTTTTCGCGGGCTCGATCGTGATCGTCGTCTTGAGCGCGCGCGACTCCTGCGGCGTGTTCCAGCCGTCGTCGACGGCGTCGCGCTCGATGGTCTCGAAGCGGCCTTCGGGGTTGATGCCCGCCCCGCGCCCCTTGCGGGGCGCGGCATCGGATCCATCCAGGGTCTTGAGCGGCATGATGCAGCGATCGAACGTTCGTTCGATATGCTACACCTTGGTCCTCCCGACCGCTTGGCCGGGCTTGCGCGGCGGTGTGCCGCCGCACTGGCGGCTATGCCAGCGTCGCTTCCATGGTGATCGTGGCGTTGAGCACCTTGGAGACGGGGCAGTTCGCCTTGGCGCCGCTCGCAAGCTCGTTGAACTTCGCCGCGTCGATGTTGGGAACGCGCGCCCGTGTGGTGAGGTGCACGGCGGTGATGGCGAAGCCGCCTTGGACCTGCTCCATGGTGAGCTGCGCCTCGGTCTCGATGGCGTCCGCGGTGAAGCCGGCGTTCTCCAGCCCGAACGCGAGCGCCATGGTGAAGCAGCCGGCGTGCGCGGCAGCAATCAGCTCCTCGGGATTGGTGCCCTTTCCGTCGCCGAAGCGCGCCTTGAACGTGTAAGGCGTGTCACGCAGCGTGCCGCTCTGAACCGAGAGCGTGCCGGTACCTTCGCGTGCGGTTCCTTGCCAACGGGCATTTGCCTTGCGTTGCATCGCGCCCTCCTGGGCTCAATCGGGTTCACAGTCTACCGCTGCGCCGCGCCGGCACGGGGGTGCCTTGACGAACCCGCAGTGCCCGGCCGTGCGGCGCGTGGGCTAACATTCCCGGCCGCCCAACGCTCGCGCCGGACCGCATGACAACGCCCAAGACGCACCAGTTCGACACGCTCGCGCTCCATGCGGGCGCGCACCCGGACCCGGCGACCGGCGCGCGCGCGACGCCGATCTACCAGACGTCGTCGTTCGTGTTCCCGGACACCGATCACGCGGCCGCGCTCTTCAACATGGAGCGCGCGGGCTACGTTTACTCGCGCATCTCCAATCCGACCTGCGCGGTGCTCGAGGAGCGCATCGCCGCGCTGGAAGGCGGCGTGGGTGCGATCGCGACTGCGAGCGGCCAGGCCGCGCTGCATCTTGCGATCGTGACGCTGCTCGGCGCGGGCGCGCACATCGTCGCGTCGCGCGCGCTGTACGGCGGCTCGCACAACCTGCTCGACTTCACCCTCCCGCGGTTCGGCGTCGAGACCACGTTCGTCGATCCACGCGATCTCGACGCGTGGCGCGCGGCCGTTCGTCCGAGCACCCGCCTGCTGTTCGGCGAGACGCTCGGCAATCCCGGCCTCGACGTGCTCGACATTCCCCGGGTCGCCGCGCTCGCGCACGAGCACGGTCTGCCCTTGCTGGTGGACTCGACCTTCACCACGCCGTGGCTCATGCGGCCGTTCGAGCATGGCGCCGATCTCGTCTACCACTCCGCGACGAAGTTCCTCTCCGGTCACGGGGTCGTGATCGGCGGGCTGCTCGTCGATTCGGGCGCGTTCGACTGGGACGCCGCGGGCGTGCGCGGCAAGTTCCCGACGCTCACCGAGCCGTATCGCGGCTTTCACGACATGGTCTTCGTCGAGGAGTCGACGACCGCGGCGTTCCTGCTGCGCGCGCGGCGCGAAGGCGTGCGCGATTTCGGCGCGTGCATGGCGCCGTTCACCGCATTCCAGATACTCCAGGGCATCGAGACGCTACCCGTGCGCATGGCGCGGCACATCGACAACACGCGCGCCGTCGTGAAGTTCCTCGCGGAGCATCCGATGGTCGCGAGCGTCGGCTAT
Organism: Casimicrobiaceae bacterium; assembly: GCA_035493035.1. Taxonomy (GTDB): domain Bacteria; phylum Pseudomonadota; class Gammaproteobacteria; order Burkholderiales; family Casimicrobiaceae; genus VBCG01. The sequence goes on from DATJIS010000050.1 coordinate 244,538, forward strand.
CCGGAGCTGCCATCGCATCCCGATCACGCGCTGGCGGAGCGCCTGCTGCCGCGCGGCGCAGGCGCGGTGTTCAGCTTCGACCTGCGCGGCACGCGCGAGCAGGGACGGCGCTTCATCGAGGCGCTGCGGCTGTTCTCGCATCTCGCCAACGTGGGCGACGCCCGGTCGCTCGTGATTCACCCCGCCTCCACGACGCATTTCCGCATGTCCGCGGAGGATTTGCGTCGCGCGGGGATCGCCGAGGGCACCATCCGCCTGTCGATCGGGCTCGAGGATCCGGGCGACCTGATCGATGACCTCGGTCGCGCGCTCTACGCCGCGGGCAAGGCCTGATGCGCGTCGACGTCGACGGTCGCGAGGTGTACGCGTACACCGGCGGGCAACCGCTCGATCGGGCGCGCGCGACGATCGTCTTCGTGCATGGCGCGGCGAACGACCACAGCGTCTGGGCACTGCAGTCGCGCTACTTCGCGCATCACGGGCACAACGTGCTGGCGGTCGATCTGCCCGGCCATGGTCGGTCAGCCGGTGAGGCGCTGGGGAGCGTCGAGGCGCTTGCCGACTGGGTCGCCGCGCTGGTCGGCGCAGCCAACCTCGATCGCGTGTCGCTGGTGGGTCACTCGATGGGCGCGCTCGCCTGCCTCGAATGCGCCGGCCGCCGTGCGCGGGGCGTCGAGCGGCTCGCGCTGCTCGGCCCCGCCGTGCCGATGGCCGTCAACGACGCGCTGATCGCGGCGGCGCAGCGCAACGATCACGTGGCGCTCGAGCTCATCAACGGGTGGTCGCACAGCGCTCGGCACCAGCTCGGCGGCAACCGTCAGCCGGGCCTCTGGATGCCCGGCCAGGCGATGCGTCTCCTCGAGCGCACGCGCGCGGGTGTGCTTCACGCTGATCTCGTGGCATGCCAGCGCTACGCCGGCGGATTGGCCGCAGCCGCGAAGGTGCAATGCCCCGCCCTCCTGTTGCTCGGGACGAGGGACCAGATGGCGCCTGCGCGCGATGCGGCTCCGCTCGCGCAGGCGCTGCACGACGCGCGCACCGTGTCGCTTCCCGGCATCGGCCACGCGATGATGACCGAGGCGCCGGACGCGGTGCTGGACGCCTTGCGGGGGTTCCTCTGAGCGTCGTGCGCCACGCCGACCCCGGCGCGTTCCTCGCGGCGGCGACGCCGCTGCTCGCGAGCGATCCGGCCGCGCAAGTGTTCATCACGAGCTGGGTCGACGGCTGGCGCACGCAGACTCACTTGCAACCGGCCGTCTATGCGGCGACGTGCACGCTCGGCGAATCGCGCGGGCTCGCGCTGCAACGCGAGGGGCCGGTCATCGTCGCGAATAGTCGGCCGGACGCCGCAGCCGCGCTCGCGCGCGATCTCGCGGAAGTGCGACCTGCTCTGCACAGCGTCATCGGCGAAAGCGTCGGCTGCGAGGCCTTTGCCGAGGCGTGGTCGCGGTGCACGGGGTGTGCGTGGCGCAGCGCGATGCGCCTGCGCCATCATCTGCTCGTCGAGCCGCGCGATGTGCCCCGCGCGCCGGGTGCGATGCGGCCGGCCGACGGTGCCGATCTGCCTTGGCTCACGCAGCACGCGCTTGCTTTCGCGCGCGAAGCCGAGCTGCCCGATTCCCCTCGCCAGGTGGAGACCTCGGTCATGCGGCGCTTCGCGCGGAACGGCTTCCGCATCTGGACCGACCCGCTGCCGGTCGCGTTCGCGGGGTACATCGACGTCGGTTCGGACGCCCGCATCGGCATGGTCTATACGCTGCGCGACCGGCGCAGACGCGGCTACGCGACCTCGCTGGTGGCATCGATCGTGCGCGAGCGCATCGCGGCCGGCGTGAAGCGCGTGTTCCTCACCACCGACGTGGCCAATCCGACGTCGAACGCCGTCTACGCGCGCATCGGATTTCGTCCGGTCGGCGACGAAGTGCGCATCGACTTCGTCGCGCGATCCGGCACGTGAGCGCGCCGAGGTTCTACGTCGCGCCGCACGAGGCGACGCTCGCGTCCGGCGTCGAGCTGGCGCTGCCCGCGGGGGTGGCGCGGCATGCCCTGCAGGTGCTTCGCCTGCGCGCCGGCGATGCGATGGTGCTGTTCGACGGCCGCGGGGGCGAGTATCCGGCGACACTCCTCGCATCGGGAAAGGAGGCGCGCGCGAGCGTGGGGACGCACGTCGACGTCGAGCGCGAGACGCCCCATGCAACCACGCTTGTGCAGGGCGTGGTCGCCGCGGATGTCATGGACTGGATCGTGCGCAAGGCGGTCGAGCTCGGTGCTCGCGCGATCCAGCCCGTCGTTGCCGCACGCAGCCAGCGCGCTCCGGCCGAGCGGCTCGATCGCCGCACGACCCGCTGGCAGCAGATCGCCGTCGCAGCCTGCGAGCAATGCGGCCGCAACCGCATCGCGTACGTCGAGCCGATCGTGCCTTTGTCGGAGTGGCTCGCACGCCGCAGCGATCTGACCGACGCCGCGCTGCTGCATCCTGGCGCGTCGACGTCGCTGCCGGCGCTCGCGCGCGTCGCCGTGCCGTCGATGGTGATCATCGGCCCCGAAGGTGGCTTCGACGACGCCGAGGTGCGCGCCGCCATCGCGCGCGGCGCACGCGTGGCGCATCTCGGCGCGCGCGTGCTGCGCGCCGAAACGGCGGCGCTGGCGGCGCTCGCGACGATCAACGCGCTCGCGGGCGACGCGCGCTGACGTTCAGGTCGGCGGCGTGTCGCCGGCGATGAGGATGCTGCAGCGAACGCGCTCGATCAGCATCGAGTCGATGGAGCCGCGCCACCAGCGGAACGCGAATTTCTTGCTGCGCCGGTGACCGACGATGAGGAGGTCGATGCCCAGGCGCTCGCACAGCTTGCTGATCACGTCGACCGGCTCTCCGTCCTCCAGGTGCGTCGTCACCGAGAAGCCGCGCTCGGTGAGGCGGTTGGCGGCTTCCTTCAGGTCGGCTTCCATGCGCGAGCGGTCCACCGCGAGCGCGGGCTCCGGCACGAACTCGCCCGCGAGAAGATACGGGGACGGGTCGTGCACCACGCACACGAGATGGATCTCGCGCCCCGAGACGGTGATGAGGTGAGCGCATTCGTCCACGGCAAGCCGGCTCTCGGGCGAGCCGTCGAAGGCGACGAGGATTCGGCGGTACATGGAACCTCCCGAGGTGGCGCGTTTTCTTGGCGCGCAGCATAGCCCGAACTCGGCCCGGATGGCACCCTCGGCTCGCGGCTGCCCTCCGGCCGGATACTGCGTCGCGACCGCGGAGCCCACCGTCTCACCGCCCCGGCGTGGTGCCGCGCGTCCCGCCGCCGTGCGGCGGCTTCGTCGTCGCCCGCCGCCCGATCCAGGCGGCAGGCAGCACGGCCAGGAGGAAGGCCAGCGTCACCACGCCGAAGCATTCGTGGAAGGCGCGGGCGGGCTGGCCCGGATGCACGAGCTGGCGCCATTCGAGCAGCACGGCCAGCACGTTCACGCCGACCGCGCCGCCGAGCTGTCGAATGAAGTTCACCCCGGCGGAGGCATAGGTGAGCTCGGATCCCTCGAGCGCCTGCACCGCGCCCACGTTCAGCGCGGGAATGATGAAGCCGAGGCCGATTCGACCGATCACGATCCACGCGGCGAGGACCCAGAAGCCGGTCGTCGCGCCTGCGCGCATGAACAGGGCGCTCGACACCGCGAAGAGCAGCAGCCCTGCGATCACGACGTAGCGCACCGGCACTTGATCGGTGAGTCGACCGCCGATGGTCATCGCGAACGCGAGCGCGACCCCCGCGGGGGCGAGCAGCACGCCGGCCTCCGCCGCGTTGAACGCCGCGACCTGCTGCACCAGCACCGGCAGGAGATACGTGGTTCCGAAGAGGCCGGCGCCGTACGCGAACGCGACCAGCGCCGCGCCGGTGAAGCCGAGATGCCGGAACAGCGCGACGCGCAGGAGCGCACGGTCGGAATGCCGTTCCCACAGCACGAACGCGACGCCGAGCGCGATCCCTGCAACGCCGAGCGCCAGCGTCTGCGTCGCCCCCCAGCCGGCGCGATGTCCGGCGACCGGCACGTTGAGCAGCGCCACGAGCCCGGCGATCAACAGCAACGTTCCGATGAAGTCGAACTTTCGTGCGCCATCGGCGCGACGCGTGGACAGCGTGCGGGCAGCGAGCACGAGCGCGATCACGCAGAACGGCAGCGGCAGCGCGAAGATCGAGCGCCATCCGAAGGCATCGACCAGCGCGCCGCCGAGCGCAGGCCCGACGGCGGGGGCGAGCACGATGCCGAATCCGTAGAGACCCATGGCGCGGCCGCGCGCCTCCGGCGGGAACACCCGGAAGAGCGACACCATGGACAGCGGCTGCACGATGCCGGCGGCGCCGCCCTGGAGCACCCGGGCCGCGATGAGCGCATCGAGGTTCCATGCGAGCATCCCGAGAATCGAGCTCGCGGCGAACACGACCATGGCGGCGATGAACACGTTGCGCTCGCCGTAGCGCTCGATACCCCACGCAGCGCCGAGCATGGTCGACGTCGTGGCGGCCAGGAAGCCCGTCGCCACCCACTGCACGCTGTCGTTCCCCACGTGCAGCTCCTGCATCAGCGCCGGGAACGCGACGTTGACGATGGTCGCGGCGAGCAGCGTGGACACCGTACCCACCAGGACGGTCAGAACCACCAGCGCGCGCTCGTGGCGGGAAGCGCTCAATGCGGTCTTCGCGTCTTCTCGGCCATGTCGGGCCGGTTGATCCATCGCTTCACGATGCCGGGAACGCGGCGCAGCAGGGACAATCCGACGAGCACATGGCCGCGCGCGGCGCGCGCTACAACGTGTGGGGATCGGGCGGCGCGACGGCGCCGCACAACGCGAGCGCCACGCGCTGCAGGCTCTCCCAGGCATTGCCGCGCGTGAGACCCTTGGCGAGCGCGTCGAGGCGCGCCAGCGCCGCGATGAGCGGCGCCGTCGTAGCGGGCTTCACGCGGCGCGCCGCGCGCTCGAGCGCATTCTGCCGCTTTCCCCATGCGCGCGCGTTGCGAATGGCGGCGGCGAGCGGTGTGCCCGCCTGCACGGCCTGCTGGACGCCGGCGAGCGCGTGAAGATCCTCGCCGAGCTGCCAGATCGCGAGCGTGACCGCCTCGCCCTCGGCCTCCAGCGTGCCGAGGATGCGAACGGTGCGGGCCGCATCGCCGGCGAGCCACGCTTCGGAGAGCTGGAAGACGTCGTAGCGCGCGACATCGGCCACCACATCCTCGACTGCGGCCGCATCGAGCGAACCTTTCGGCAGCAGCAGCGCGAGCTTCTCGATTTCCTGACGCGCTGCGAGAAGGTTGCCCTCGCACTGCTCGGCGAGGAAAGCGAGCGTGTCGCGGCTCGCCTGCTGGCCCTGCGCGGCGAGACGCGCGGCGATCCAGCGCGGCAACGCGTCGCGCTCGACCGGGTAGACGGCGATCGAGACACCGGCGTCGGCGAGGCCCGCGAACCACGGGGACGACTGCGTGGCGCGATCAACGCGCGGCAGCGTGATCAGCGTGACATTGTCGGGGTTGGGATGCGCCGCGTAGCGTTCCAGCGCCTTGGCGCCTTCGGTCCCCGGCTTGCCGGATGGGATGCGGAGGTCGATGAGCTTGCGCTCGCCGAAAAGCCCGAGGTTGGCGTTCGCGCCGACGAAGGCATCCCACTTGAAGCCGGGCTCGACGACGAGCACTTCGCGCTCGGTCGCGCCGGCCGCGCGGGCGGCCGCGCGGATCACGTCGCCGGCCTCGAGCGCGAGCAGGGGCTCGTCGCCGTGCACGAGGTACAGCGGCGCGAGCGTGCGCGACAGATGCGCGCCGAGCTGCTCGACGCGTAGCTCCTCGCCCATTACGCTGCGCTCACGCCGGCTTGTGCGCGGCCTGCAGGCGCCTGACGAGCTGCGAGACCACGTCCTGCGTCATCTCGCGCAGGAGCCGCTGCTCCTGCGCCTCGCGCGCGAGCACTTCGGTCTCGTTGAACGTGTACGACCGCCGCACGACCACCTGGCCCGCGGGCAGCCAGTCGTTGCCGTCGGCGTCGTGCACGCGGAACGACACGACGCGCACGAGCTCGTACTCGCGCACCGCGCCGCTCTGCGACAGAGACAGCACTTCCTTGTCGTCGACCACGCTCGGAATGTCGAGGATCACCTGCGCCTTGGCGGCCTCGTCGGTGACCGTGGCGCTGCCCGTGTCGCTCAACGCATGCTTGAGCGCGTTGGCGAGCGTCGGCGCGCCCGCCGCGTTCACGAAGATGGTGTGGAACGTGTACGTCGCCTGTCCGCGCAGGTGGAAGCCGCACCCGCCGAGCGCGGCTGCGAGCAGCAGGGCGGCCGCGACGCGCATCACATCACCACGTTCACGAGGCGGCCCGGCACGACGATCACTTTCTTCACCGGCCCTGCGCCGCCATGGCGCGCGACCTCCGGCGCGGAACGCGCGGTTGTCTCGATCGCCTGCTTGTCGGCCGTGGCGGGAACGACGAGCTTGCCGCGCACCTTGCCGTTCACCTGGAGCACGAGCTCGATCTCGTCCTGCGCCAGCGCCGCCTCGTCGACCTGCGGCCACGGCGCGTCGACGAGGTCGCCGAGCTCGCCGGCGTAGGCGAGGTCGCGCCACAGCACCCAGGTGGTGTGCGGAATCACCGGGTACAGCACGCGCAGCAGGATCGAGAGCCCTTCGCGCGCCACCCCATTCGCGCCCGGCGCGTCGCTCGGCAGGGCCTCCAGCGCGTTCAGCATCTTCATGCCCGCCGACACGACCGTGTTGTACTGCACGCGCTCGTAGTCGTAGTTCGCCTGGCGCAGCGCGAGATGGATCTCGCGTCGCGTGGCGCGCGCGGCACCCTCGGGCACCGACGTTGCGGGTGCGCCTTGCACCGCATGCGCCGCACGGCCCTGCGCATACGTCCACAGGCGTCGCACGAAACGGTGCGCGCCCTCGACGCCGTTGTCCGACCATTCGATCGTCTGCTCCGGCGGGCTCGCGAACATGACGAACAGCCGCGCGGCGTCGGCGCCGTAGCGATCGATCATGTCCTGCGGATCCACGCCGTTGAGCTTGGACTTGGACATCGTGCCGAGCCCGTCGTACTCGACTTCGCTGCCGTCGAGCTTCGACGTCCCGCCGACGATGCGACCCTCGCCGTCGCGGCGCGCCTCGACATTCTCGGGCGCGACGTAGTCGATGCCGCCCTTGTCGTTGCGACGGAAGAACGCGTGGTTCAGCACCATGCCCTGCGTCAGCAGGCGCGTGAAAGGCTCGTCGTAGCCGACCATGCCCATGTCGCGCATCACCTTGGTCCAGAAGCGCGCATAGAGCAGGTGCAGGATGGCGTGCGTGATCCCGCCGATGTACTGGTCCATCGGCATCCAGTACGCGTCGCGGCGGTCGATCATCTCCGGCGCGCCCGGGCAGGTATAGCGCATGAAGTACCACGACGAATCGACGAACGTGTCCATCGTGTCGGTCTCGCGGCGGGCGGGACCGTGGCACTTCGGGCATTGCGTCTGGACGAAATCGTCGCGCTTGTCGAGCGGGTTGCCGCTGCCGTCGGGTACGCAGTCCTCGGGCAGCACCACCGGCAGCTCGTCGTACGGCACGGGTACCTCGCCGCAGCGGTTGCAGTGCACGATCGGGATCGGCGTGCCCCAGTAGCGCTGGCGCGAGATGCCCCAATCGCGCAACCGATAGGTCGTGCGCTTCTCGCCCAGCCCCTTGAACGCGAGATCGTTGGCGATCGCCTCGACCGCCTCCTCGTACGTCATGCCGTCGTACTTGCCTGAGTTCACGCAGCGGCCGCGCGCCTTGTCCTCGTACCACGGCTGCCAGCGCTCGAAGTCGAAGCGCTCGCCCGGCACGTCGATGACGGGCAGCACGCGCAGGCCGTACTTCCGCGCGAACGCGAAGTCCCGCTCGTCGTGCGCGGGCACGCCCATGACCGCACCTTCCCCGTACGACATCAGCACGTAATTGCCGACCCACACCTCGACCTGCTCGCCGGTGAGCGGATGCACCACGAAGAGGCCCGTGGGAACGCCCTTCTTTTCCATCGTCGCGAGGTCGGCCTCGATGACGCTGCCGCGGCGCGCCTCCTCGACGAAGTCGCGCACGTGCGGCGACAGCGTCGCGGCGTGTGTGGCGAGCGGATGCTCGGGCGCGACGGCGCAGAACGTGACACCCATGATGGTGTCGGCGCGCGTGGTGAAGACCCACAGCTTGCCGTCGTCGATCGGCCGGTGCCGCTCGTCGCGGATATCGTGCGTGAACGCGAAGCGCACGCCGACGCTGCGGCCGATCCAGTTCGCCTGCATGGCCTTCACGCGCTCGGGCCAGCCGGGCATCTTGTCGAGGTACTCGAGCAGCTCGTCGGCGTATTGCGTGATGCGCAGGTAGTACATCGGGATCTCGCGCTTTTCCACCGGCGCGCCCGAGCGCCAGCCGCGCCCGTCGATCACCTGCTCGTTCGCGAGCACGGTCTGGTCGACCGGATCCCAGTTCACGAGGCCGCTCTTGCGATAGGCGATGCCGTTCTCGAGCATCTTCAGGAACAGCCACTGGTTCCACTTGTAGTACTCGGGGTCGCACGTCGCGACCTCGCGCGACCAGTCGATCGCGAGCCCCATCGCCTGGAGCTGCTTCTTCATGTACGCGATGTTGTCGTGCGTCCACTTCGCGGGCGCCACGCGGCTCTTCATCGCGGCGTTCTCGGCGGGCAGGCCGAACGCGTCCCAGCCCATCGGCATCAGCACGTTGTAGCCGCTCATGCGCCGCTGGCGGTACATCATGTCGTTGATCGTGTAGTTGCGCACGTGCCCCATGTGCAGCTTGCCCGAGGGGTACGGCAGCATCGACACGCAGTAGTACTTGCCCTTCGGGAAGCGCGGATCGTCCTCGCGCGCGCGGTACGCGTCCGCCGCGAGCCAGGCGGCCTGCGCGGTCGACTCGATGGTCTTGTGATCGAAGGGCTGCATCGCCACGGTGCAGTGCGTAAACCTTTGATTATACCGGCGCTAGTGTTGCGCCCTGGTGCGCTTCAGGCGACCAGTATGCCGATGCCCAGCGCCGCGAACAGGAGCGCCGCGGCGCCGCGCACGAGCTTGAACGGAATCTTCCCCGCCGCGAGATGGCCGGCGAACACCACGGGAACGTCGGCGATCAGCATCCCGAGCGTCGTGCCGGCGACCACCGACGCGAGCGCGTTGTAGCGGGCGCCGAGCACTGCGGTCGCGATCTGCGTCTTGTCGCCCATCTCGGCGAGGAAGAACGTGACGAGCGTGACGCCGAATACGCCGAGATGCGTCTTCGGCGCGGGTTGCTTCGCTTCGTCGAGGCGGTCGGGCAGGAGCGTCCACGCGGCGACCGCGAAGAACGAGATCGCCACGACCCACTTCAGCGTCTCGGGCGCGAGCATGGCGCGCACGACGCTGCCGAGCGACGCGGCGAGCAGGTGGTTGGCAAGCGTTGCGCACAGGATGCCGGCCACGATCGGCCAGGGCCGGCGATAGCGCGCGGCGAGCATCAGGGCGAGCAGTTGCGTCTTGTCGCCGATCTCGGCGAGCGTGACGGCCAGCGTGGACAGGAGCAGCGGTTCCATGGCGCGAGGTCGGGCGAGGGCACACCGGCAACGTGCGCCCGCCGACCGGTCGGGCGCGCATGCCGATGGTCTCGCCAGGCCGGTGCTTCGACCGGATCCGCCATGACCATGCGCAAGCGCGTGGGCAAGTGTGTTGACGGATCCCCCTCGCGACGATGCGGCGAGGGCGGCTACTCCCCAAAGGGTGCGGCATTGTAACGCGGCGACTGCCGTGCCGCCGGTCGGACGGGAACACGCGCCCGGCGCCGGCTGTTGGCGCAGCACGCGGGCAGGACGCCCGTGATGGGATAATCCGCATCATGCGTCTTCATGGATCGACGCCGCAAAAGCGCACGCGCGACGCGACGTCGCGCATCGGGTTCGCGCTCGGCGTCGTCCTGTGCCTGGTCGCCCTGATCGGCACGGGATCGCCGCGCGCGCTCGCTGCGCCCGTGAAGACCGAGCATGTCGAGGCCGAGCTCGTCCCGGAGCGAAACGCGCTCGTTCCCGGCGCCACGACCACGATCGCGCTGCGGCTTCGCATCCAGGAGGGTTGGCACACCTATTGGCGCAATCCCGGAGATTCGGGGCTGCCTACGACGCTTGCGTGGAAGCTGCCGCCGGGCTACGCGGCCGGCGACATCGAATGGCCGGCGCCACGCGCGCTGCCTGCGGGGCCGCTGCTCAACTACGGTTACGAAGGCGAGGTGCTGCACCTCGTCCCGATCGAGGTGCCGAAGGACGCCGCGGTCGGCACCGAAGCCACGCTCGCCGCGCGCGCCGACTGGCTGGTGTGCAAGGACACGTGCATTCCGGAAGGCGCGGACCTTTCGTTGCGGTTGCCGGTCGCGACGGCGAGCGCGCCCGATGCGACGTGGGGCCCGCGCATCGCCGCCACGCGCGCCGCGCTGCCGCGTCCGCTGCAGGGGTGGAGCGTGGCAGCCAAGGGCAACGGGCCCACGATCGTGCTGACGCTGCTGCCGCCGGCCGGTGCGCCCGACGCCGGCACGCTGCGGTTCTTCCCGGCGCAGGACGGGCGCGTGGAGCCGTCGCGGCCGCAAACGCTCGCGCGTGTCGGCGACGGCGCGTACGTGCTCACGCTGCCCGTGTCGAGCGAGCTGAAGCCGTTCGATCGCCTCGACGGTGTGGTGAGCGCTTCGCGCGGTCTCGCAAGCGGCGCGGCCACGGTCACCGCCGCGACCGTCGACGTGCCGCTCGAGGGCGCCGTCGTGGCGGGCCCGAAGCCCGCACTCGACGCGCCAGCGCTCGATGTCGATGCAGCGCCTGCGACCGCATCGCTGACGCTCGCTGCAGCCATCGGCCTTGCGTTCCTCGGCGGCATGATCCTGAACCTCATGCCATGCGTTTTTCCCGTGCTGTCGCTGAAGGCGCTATCGCTGGCCGCGCCGGGTCACGACGACCGCCGCGTGCTCCGGTCGCAAGGCGTGGCGTTCGCGGTCGGCGTGGTCGCGACCTTCGTCGCGCTCGCCGGCGTGCTGATCGCGCTGCGCGCGGCGGGCGAGGGGCTCGGCTGGGGATTCCAGCTGCAATCCCCGGGCGTCGTCGCCGCGCTCGCGGTGCTCTTCTTCGTCCTGGCGCTGAACCTGTCCGGCGTCTTCGAGTTCACCTCGCTGGTTCCATCGTCGGCCGGAAGCTGGTCGGCGCGCAATCCCTACGTCGATGCCGCGTTGTCGGGCGTGCTGGCCGTCGTGATCGCGTCGCCCTGCACCGCGCCGTTCATGGGCGCGGCGCTCGGCTATGCGATTGCCCAGCCGGCGCGCGAGACGCTTTCGATCTTCGTGGCGCTCGGGCTCGGCATGGCGCTGCCTTTCCTGCTCCTCAGCCTGTTTCCCGGGTGGCGCCGCGTGCTGCCGCGGCCGGGCGCGTGGATGGAGCGCCTGAAGCAGCTGCTCGCGTTTCCGCTCTACGCGACCGTGGCGTGGCTCGCGTGGGTCCTCGGCGCGCAGGTCGACAACGACGCGGTGATGCGCCTGCTCGGGACGCTCGTCATCGTCGCTTTCGCGCTGTGGGCGTGGCGCACGTATCGCGGCGGCGCGGCCCGCGCGTGGGGCGCGATCGCCCTCGCCGGGGTCGTCGGCGCGATGGTCGTCGCGTGGCCGCTCATGACCGCGGGTCGCGCGGCCGACGCCGCGCCGTCGCAGGCGAGCGCGGATCCCGCGTGGATGTCCTTCTCACCGGATCGCGTGCGCGAGCTCGCGGCCGACGGCCGCCCCGTGTTCGTCGACTTCACCGCCGCCTGGTGCGTCACGTGCCAGCTGAACAAGCGCCTGGTGCTGAGCGACGCCGACGTTCGCAAGGCGTTCGCGATGCGCAACGTCGAGCTCGTTCGCGCCGACTGGACGCGCCGCGATCCGACGATCACGCGCGCGCTCGCCGCGCTCGGCCGCAACGGCGTGCCGGTGTACGTGCTGTATCGCCCGGGCAAGGACCCGCTGCTGCTTCCGGAAGTGCTGCGCAAGCAGGTCGTGCTCGACGCGCTCGCGTCGCTCTAGCGTCAACCGCCCGGGCGCTTCATCGCGCGTGCGGCGTCCTCGGCGCGACGGATGCGCTCCTCCGTCGCCGGATGTGAGCCGAGATAACGGTAAACCGGATCCCTGGGCTCCGCGGTGCGTCGATCGGCTTCGAAACGCCGCATCACGTCGGCGAACGCCTGCGGCGACACGTCGTGCCTCGCGAGCAGCGCGAAGGCGTAGTCGTCGGCCTCCTGCTCGAAGGCGCGCGAGTAGCGCGCGTCGAGCAGCATGGCGGGCACCGCGGCGGCGAGGAACGTCATCCCGACGGCGTCGCCCGCCAGAACCGTCGCGAGCACCGCGACGCCGGACTGCTGCAACACGAGGCGCACCGCATGGTGGCCGTCGAGATGCCCGAGCTCGTGCGCGATAACCGCCAGCAGCTCATCGTCGCTCTTCACGAGATGCACGAGCTCGTCGGTCACCACGATGATCTTTCCCGGCAGCGCGAACGCATTGGGTGAGCCCATGCGGCGGAACTCGAGCTGGTAGTCGCGCAGCGCGGGCTCGTCCTCGAGGAAGCTCCACACGCGCCCCGCGACGCGCTCGCGCTCGTCGGCGGACAGCCGGGTGCGCTTGGCATACACGCGGTCGATCGTGCGCAGCGCGTGCAGGCCGATGGCGTGCTCCGCCTCCGGGCTGAGCGAACGCGCCACCGGGTCGGCGATGAGCGGCAAGGCGAAGGCGACCAGGAGCCAGATCGCCACCGCGCCTAGGCAGGCAGCCAGGATGGCCGTGGACCACCGCGATTCGAGCCGGAACGCGAACCGCCCGAGCGCGTCCTTGCCGGGCCACAGTGCATCGAACGCGGCGGTGGGCGCAACCTCGATGACGTGGCCGTCGGGCGTGCGCAACTTGCGCGCGACACCGGGCACCGGCGCGTCCGCCGCGAGCTCTCGACGCGCGAAGTGCGCGATCGCGTCGTGACCGATGATCGCGACCGCATCGCCGTCGATCGCCAGCGTCACCGTCTCGCCGGCGGGTGCGCGGCCATCGAATCGCCTGGCGGTGAAAGTCGTCACAGCGCGACGTCCACGTCGAAGAGGTCGCTCACTTCCGAGCCGGTTGCCGACGCGCGGCCCGCGGATGCGACCGGCAGCGTCTCGAGCGGCGCAGAGGCGGTGAGAGTCAGCGTGCGTGCGCGATAGCGCGCCAGGCGGACGACCGCCCACGGCGTCGCAAGACCCAGCGTGCCGATGACCGCCACGATGTTCGTCACGTACAGCCAGGACAGCCACGTGCCGCGCAGCCCGCTTTGCATGTGCACCGGTCCCACGATCGTGCCGTTGGCGATCAGGTTCTGCGTGCGCGCGCGCACGAAGGCGAAGATGACGATGTACGACGCATAGAAGAGCGCGAGACCGAGGTAGAAGCCGATCGGCGGAGCCGCTTCGGCGCCCTGGGAGGCTCGAGCGGCGATGGCGACGCCCGTGCCGACTCCGAAGACGATGACGCTTGCGACGACGGCGAGTCCGGCCAGGAGGTACATCAGGACGAAGTCGCCCGTGCCCACCGACGCGGTGAAGGGCGTAGCGCCGTAGCGGTGTCCCGCGACCAGGAATCGCGCGCGGCGCGCGCGAAACCACGGATACGCAAGCCCCAGCGTGACGATCGCGAGCGCCCCGAAACCGAGGAACACCTTGAAGGCCGTGGCGAGGCGGCCGTCGAAGTCGAACGCCACGTTGCGATAGAACGTGTTGCGTGCATTGAAGCGCGCCGACGCGACGGCGATCCACGGCGTGAGGAGCAGCAGGAGCGCAATGAACGCGAGCTGGAGCTCGAGCATGACGTGACGGCCGAGCGCGATGCCGCCAAACAGCACGACGGCGATGATGCGGCCGCGCAGGATCGCGAGCGGCGTGCCGCGAAAATCGAGGCCATCGCCCGCGATTCGCGTGTGATCGAGGAGGTAGCGCTTCTTGCGCACCTTGCCCCACGCGGAATAGATGCCCGCGGTCAGGATCGACAACGCGAGCGAGACGATCCAGATGCGGAAATACTCGCGCGTGAGCCCGGTGAAGGCGAACGGCACGGCCTGCGTCGCGGTCGTCGCGCCGGACGCCGCGTCGGCATCCGGTGCGGCCGCTTGCGCGGCGTCATCGGGTGGCTCGCGGGCGTCGACGTGCGGCTCGTTCACCTCGACAGCATAGCGGTCGCCGGCTCCTGCAAGAGCGCCGTTCGCTCCATTTCCCGGCGCAATCCGACCGCCGGATCCTGGCTGTCGAACACGACGTCCGACCAGCGTACCGGCTCGTGCGCGGCGACAGCGCGGGTGACACGCACGCCGTGCGCGAGTCCGAGCGGAAGTCCTCCGAGCACGAGCGAGTCCTGCGCGGGCATGAGCCGCCCATAGACGGTGTAGCCGCCTTCGCCGTCGAGCGTCTCGCCGACCCGCAACGCGCGCTTCGCGGTGGCGACCACGTCGGCGACGAACGACTGTGCCTGGCCGGTCGGCTCACGACGCAGTCCGACCGAGGCAACGCTGATGCCGAGCTCGAGGCCGATCGCGTGGTACGGCTTGTACATCGCGCCGTAGCGGCCCGAGGGGTCGGTCGAGAAGCCGTACTCGTGGAAGCAACGGCGAACGTAGTCCTCACCAGCGCGATCGCCGGCGCGAAACGTCACATAGACGCCCCAGCGCAGGTCGCGGAACACCGGCCGGCCGTCGCGCTCGAGGCTCGACACCACCTCGACTTGCCCGACGTGGTGCAGCGATCCGCCGTCGTCGGTCGGACGCAGCACGCGCGGCAGGTCGTCCACGCCGCACGGCGGAAAGCGCAATCCATCGGGTCCGGGCGAGAGCCCGGTCGCATTCGCGACCGCCGCCATTTCGATGGCGCTCTTGGTTCCGTCGAGGAACGAGTTGAACATCTGCGCGTTGAAGTCCCCGGCGGCAACCGTCTCGGGCGTGAAGCCGTAGTGCGGCCATACGGTCGCCGGCGTCGACTCGTGATACGCCGGAAGATATTTCGTGCCCTTGCCCGCCGCGACGACTTCGAATCCCGCTGCGCGGCACCAATCGACCATCTCGCACACCAGCGCTGGCTGGTCGCCATAGGCCAGGGAATAGACGATGCCGGCCTCGCGCGCGCGCCGCGCCAGCAGCGGACCGGCCAGCGCATCGGCCTCGACGTTCACCATGATGACGTCCTTGCCGTGCTCGCAACATGCGAGCGCATGGCGGATGCCCGCGAGCGGATTGCCCGTGGCATCGATCACGATCTCGACGTCCGGGGACGCGATGGCGGACGGCGCATCGTCGGTGACGCACGTCGTGCCGGCCCGCGCGGCCGCCGCGATCGTGCGTGCGCCGTGCCGCTCGGCGGGCCATCCCGCGCGCGCCAGCGCAGCGTGCGCGCGCTCGGGCGCGAGGTCCGCGACCGCCACGACGTGAATGCCGGGCGTGTGCTTCGCCTGCGCGAGATACATCGCGCCGAACTTGCCGGCGCCGATCAGCGCGACGCGCAGCGGCGTGTCCTTGCGTGCGACCAGCAGGCGGTGCAGGTTCATCGGAGCGCCAGCGTCAGTCCAATCGGCACGAACACGATCGACAGGAGATTGCCGATCAGCACGATCGACGCGACACGGCCCGGCTCCTGCCGGAATTGCTCGGCCACCATGAAGTTGAGCACGGCCGGCGGCAGGCACCCGAACAGCACCAGGAGTCCCTGCTGCGCAGGCGTCAATGCGAGCAGCGGCGCGAGCGCCTCCGCCATCACGATGCCGGTCACGGGACACACGATGCCACCGGCGACGCCGACGCGCCAGTCGTTCCAGTGCACTTCAGCGAGACGCACGCCCAGCGACAGCAGCATCATCGGCACGAGGGCGTCGCCGACCATCCGTATGGTGGTGACCAGCCATTCGGGCATGGGCGGGTGCACGATGGCGAACGCGAAGCCCACGACGGTCGCGATCACCATCGGGCTTCGCAGCAGCGTCGCGAACCGCGCGCGGTGGTCGATGATCCAGATGCCGACGGTGAAGTTGAGGAGATTGGAGATCGTGAAGAGCGCCACCATCGGCGAGAAGCCGCCGTCGCCGAACGCCAGCACGGCGAGCGGCAGCCCCATGTTGCCGCAGTTGTTGAACATCGCCGGCGGCACGAAGGTGCGTGCGCTCACGTGCAGCCATCGCGCGACCGGCCACGCCAGCAATCCCGAGCCGAGCACGACGCCGACGCTGCCCAGGATCAGCGCCTTGTTCGACGCGACGTCGAACGACTTGCTGGAAAGCGCCGAGAAGATGAGCGCGGGCGCCAGGACCTGCATGCTGATGCGGTTCACCCACGTCATGTCGGGCTTGACGCGCTTCGCGTAGACGAAGCCGAGCACGGCCACCGCCAGGACCGGCAGGAAGATGCCGAGGATGCGGATCAGCAAGAGCGGAGCGCGAGCCGGGAACGGCGGTGGGACGAAGCATACCGATTCGCGCGCCCCGAACGCTCGCCGCTCGCTTGGTCGCCTAGAGGATGTACCTGGCTAGATTGTCGTCCTCGGCGACCCCCGCGAGCTTCTCGTCGACGAACGCCGCGTCGACGCCGATCGTGTCGCCGGTGCGGCGCGCCGCGTGGAAGGAGACGTCCTCGAGCAGGCGCTCCATCACGGTGTACAGGCGTCGCGCACCGATGTTCTCCTGCTTCTCGTTGACGGCGAACGCGATCTCCGCGAGACGTCGTATCCCGTCGGGCCGGAAGTCGAGGTGCACCTGCTCGGTCTCGAGCAGCGCCTCGTACTGCCGCGTCAGGCAAGCGTCGGTCGACGTGAGGATGCGCTCGAAGTCGCCGACCGACAGCGGGGAGAGCTCCACCCGGATCGGCAGGCGCCCCTGAAGCTCGGGAATCAGGTCCGACGGCTTGGACATCTGGAACGCGCCCGACGCGATGAAGAGGATGTGATCGGTCTTGATCATCCCGTACTTCGTCGTCACCGTCGTGCCTTCGACGAGCGGCAGCAGGTCGCGCTGCACGCCCTGGCGCGACACGTCCGCGCCGTGCAGCTCGCCGCGCGAGGCGATCTTGTCGATCTCGTCGATGAACACGATGCCGTTCTGCTCGGCCGCCGCCACCGCGCGCAGCTTGATGTCGTCGTCGTTGATGAGCTTCGCGGCCTCCTCGTCGGTGAGGTGCTTCAGAGCCTCGGCGACCGTCATGCGCTTGACGCGGCGACGCCCGCCGCCCATTTGCTGGAACATGCCCTGGATCTGCGAGGTGAGCTCCTCCATGCCGGGAGGCGCCATGATCTCCATCTGCGGCGGCAGCACGGAGATCTCGACGTCGATCTCCTTGTCGTCGAGAGCGCCTTCGCGCAGCATCTTGCGAAACCGCTGCCGCGTGGCCGAGTCGGTCGGCTGCATGTCGTGGAAGCTCACCTCGCGCGCCGGCGGGATGAGCACGTCGAGGACCCGCTCCTCGGCGGCGTCGGTGGCGCGGTCGCGCACCTTGCGCGTCTCGACCTCGCGCGTCTGCTTCACCGACACCTCCACCAGGTCACGCACGATCGTGTCGACGTCACGACCGACGTAGCCGACTTCGGTGAACTTGGTTGCCTCGACCTTCACGAACGGCGCGTCGGCGAGCCTCGCGAGGCGCCGCGCGATCTCCGTCTTGCCGACGCCGGTCGGCCCGATCATGAGGATGTTCTTCGGCGTGATCTCCGTGCGCAGCGGCTCGGGCACCTGCTGGCGGCGCCAGCGGTTGCGCAGCGCGATCGCCACGGCGCGCTTGGCCGCATCCTGCCCGACGATGTGCTTGTCGAGCTCGGAAACGATCTCCTCGGGTGTCATCGGCAGCGACATGGGCGAGCTACGCAAAGGAATCGGCCGCGTCGAACGATGCGGCGGCGATATTTTACCCCGCCCGAAGAACGCGACTTCGCGTCGGGTCGGATGCCGCTGCGATTGCTGTGCCACGGCGCGCGGCAGCAAGGTCCGTGCTCGATGCGTGCCTTGGAGCGACCCTGCGCGGTCGGCTGTATCATGCCGGCGACGGCGCCCGTCACGCGCGCGCACGACAACGGGAGGGATCGATGAAACGCACTTTGCTGGCGATCACGGCGGTCGTGATCGCTGCCGGTTGCACATCGATGCCGCCGTCGACGTCCAGCCCGTCGGCGCGCGCGACGCTCGCACCGACCGCGGGCAATCGAACGAGCGGCACGGTGACGTTCGAGCCGCGCGGTGACAAGATTCGCGTCGTCGCCGCGGTGTCCGGCCTCGCGCCGGGCGCCCACGGTTTCCACATCCACGACAAGGGCGATTGCAGCGCACCCGATGGAACGAGCGCCGGCGGGCACTTCAACCCGACCGGCAAGCCGCACGGTGACCCGGCTCACGCCGATCATCACGGCGGCGACATGCCGATGCTCGTCGCCGACGCGAGCGGCAATGCGATGCTCGACACCCTTCTCGACACGGTGACGATCGGCGGTGGCGCAGCCGACGTCGTGGGACGCGCGGTGATCGTGCACAAGGACGCGGACGACTTCAAGACGCAGCCCACCGGAAACTCGGGCGCGCGCGTGGCATGCGGCGTGATCGCCCGGGTCTAGGCCGGTCAGCGCGCGCGCGCGTCGCCGCGGTGATCGCGGCCGGCGTGCTATGCGCGTGCAGCTCGACCGGCGGGACGCCGCCGCCCGAGACTGCCTCCGCGTCGCGCCCGACCTACGGGCTCGTCTCGGCGTTGCGCGCGCTCGGATCGGGCATATTCGGCCGCGCGCGCGTGGTCGATCGGCGCGACGGCGTCCAGGTGACGCTGTCGATCATCAACCTTCCGCAGGGTCCGTTTCGCATCGCGTTCGGCGAGAACCCGAACTGCAGCTCGCCCAACGGCTTCTCGGCGGGGCAGCCCTGGGCGCCGCCCGGTGCGGGCAGGAGTGGAAAAGATCTCGTGTCGCCCATGTTCAACGGCAACGACGGCTCGAGCGAGACGTCCGTGTTCGTGCGCGGCGTGCACACCACGGGCCCCGACGGCGTCGACAAGCGCAGCATCATCATCTATACGGGCAGCGACGTGACCGACGCGCAACCCGGCAAGCCGAACAACCGCATCGCGTGCGGCACGTTCGAGCCCGCGCAACCGTTCGAGTTCTGAGGCCCGCGATGCCGCTCCTCGCCGACAAGAAGCTGCTGATCACCGGTGTGCTCTCGCAGCGCTCGATCGCGTACGGCATCGCGAAGGCGTGCAAGCGCGAGGGCGCGACGCTCGCGTTCACCTACGTCAACGACGAGCTGAAGGAGCGCGTCGTCAAGCTGGCGTCCGAGTTCGGCCCATGCCCCGTGCTGCCGTGCGACGTGAGCAAGGACGACCAGATCTCGGCGCTCTTCGACGCGCTCGGCCGCGAATGGGGCGGACTCGACGGCTTTCTGCACTCGATCGCCTTCGCGCCACGCGAGGCATTGTCGGGCGACTTCCTGCAGGGCCTCACGCGCGAGGCGTTCGCGACGGCGCACGACATCTCGAGCTATAGCTTCGCGGCGCTCGCGAGGGGCGCGCGGCCGCTGCTGAAGGGGCGCAACGCGTCGCTCCTCACGCTGACGTATCTCGGCTCGGCGCGCGCCGTGACCAACTACAACGTCATGGGCCTCGCCAAGGCGAGCCTGGAAGCGACGGTACGCTATCTCGCGGCGACGCTGGGCCCCGAGGGCGTGCGCGTCAATGGCCTTTCGCCCGGACCGATCAAGACGCTCGCCGCGGCGGGCATTGGAGGCTTTTCGAGGATCCTGCAGTTCGTGGAGAAGCACGCTCCGCTTCGGCGCAACGTCACCATCGACGAGGTCGGCAACGTCGCGGCGTTCTATTTCTCGGATCTTGCGAGCGCGATCACCGGCGAGATAACGTACGTCGACGCCGGATTCAACACCGTCGCGGCAGGCTTCGAAGAGTAGCGATCCATGAACGGCGCCGCTCACGACGTCGCAATCGTCGGCGGCGGGCACAACGGCCTCGTCTGCGCGGCGTACCTCGCCGCGCGTGGGCTGTCGGTGTGCGTGCTCGAGCGCCGCGAGGTGGTCGGTGGCGCCGCGGTCACGGAGGAGTTCCATCCCGGCTTTCGCAACTCGACCGCGAGCTACACCGTCAGCCTGCTCGATCCCGAGGTCATTCGCGACCTGCGTCTCGCCGAGCACGGCCTCGCCATCGTCGAGCGCCCGTTCTCGAATTTCCTGCCGCTCCCCGGCCCCGACTTCATCCGCATCGGCGGCGGCGTTGCCGCGACGCAGGCGCAGGTCGCGCGATTCTCGGCCCGCGACGCCGAGCGCCTTCCGGCGTATTACGCGATGCTCGACCGTGTCGCCGACGTGCTGCGCGACGTGGTGCACGTCACGCCGCCGAACGTGCGACAGGGCAGCCGCGATGTGCGCACGTTCCTCGAGATCCTGCGCGTGTCGCGACGATTCCGCGCCCTCGATCTGGCCGCGCGTCGCGACGTGGTGGATCTCTTCACCAAGAGCGCGGGCGAGATCCTGGATGCCTGGTTCGAGTCATCGCCGATCAAGGCGGCGTTCGGCTTCGACGCGGTGGTGGGGAACTTCCAGAGCCCGTACGCGCCCGGCTCCGCGTACGTGCTGCTGCACCACGTCTTCGGCGAAGTCAACGGCAAGCGCGGGCAGTGGGGACACGCGCGCGGCGGCATGGGCGCGATCACGCAGGCCATGGCGCGCGAGTGCGCCGCGCGTGGCGTGACGATCCGCACGGCGTCGCCGGTCGCACGAATCCTCATCGAGCGCGGCCGCGCGAGCGGCGTCGCGCTCGCCTCCGGCGAGATCGTGCCCGCGCGACGCGTCGTCGCCAACGTGAATCCGAAGCTGCTCTTCGAGCGGCTGGTCGCGCCGGGTGACGTCGACGCGGATTTTCGTGCGCGCATGGCGGCGTACCGCTGCGGCTCGGGGACGTTCCGCATGAACGTCGCCCTTTCGGAGCTCCCGGATTTCCTCGCGCTGCGCGGCACCGACGCGCAGCCGCATCACGCGAGCGGCATCATCGTCGCACCTTCGCTGGAATACATGGAGCGTGCGTACTTCGACGCGCGCACCGACGGCTGGTCGCGCGCGCCGATCGTCGAGATGCTGATCCCCTCCGTGGTCGACGATACGCTCGCGCCCGCGGGGCAGCACGTCGCGAGCCTGTTCTGCCAGCACGTTCATCCGGACATCGGCGTAGTGCGCCAGGGCCGCACCTGGGACGACTTTCGCGACGCCGTCGCCGACGTCATGATCGCGGCCGTCGATGCCGTCGCGCCGAACTTCGCGCGGAGCGTGATCGCGCGCCGATCGCTGACGCCGCTCGACCTCGAGCGCGACTTCGGCCTCGTCGGCGGCGACATCTTCCACGGCGCGCTCGGGCTGGACCAGCTCTTCTCGACCCGTCCGGTGCTCGGCAACGCCGACTATCGAATGCCGATTCGAGGACTCTATCTGTGCGGCTCGGGCGCGCATCCCGGGGGCGGCGTCAGCGGCATACCCGGCAGGAACGCCGCGCGCGAGATCCTGCGCGACGTCAAGCGTCGTCGATGACGCAACGCGGCGCGATGCGCGTTGCGCTGGTCACATGGACACGGCGGCCGACGCGGTAACGCCCGGCTCGAGGAAATAGTGCATGCCGCCTCCGCCCATCGTGCCGCAAGCGGGCAGGCTTGCCACGGCCAGAGCGAGGAAGGTGGCGACGGCCGTCCTGAAAGCTCGCAGGATCGAACGCATCATGGCCTCCGGTCACGGCAGGATCGCCGCCACCGTACGAACAGAGGCGCGTCACCGGTATTCCGGCACGCGCATGCCGCGCGCACCGTCGAATGAATCGAAGCTCAGCCGATAAGCCGGGTTCTGTTACGGCGCGGGGTTCTCCCGCGCTATGACCGTCATTCGTCTAGGCGCCCCGTTGCCGTGGCGCTCCAGCCGCCTACCCGCGGACTCGGCGAGCAGCGTCGTCGTCCGCCTATTTGGCGTTGCTCCGGATGGAGGTTGCCGCGTTTCACCCGCTGCCGCTCGCGCGGCAGCGACTCGTCTCTGTGGCCCTGTTCCTCGCCTTCACCGCCGCTCTCGCGGCAGCTTATAGCGGCCGGGCGTTACCCGGCATCCTGCTCTATGGAGCCCGGACTTTCCTCTCCCCCTCGTCGGGGCAGCGGCGGTCTGGCTGGCTTCGACGTCAATATAGCGCCGGCGGGCGGCTTCCCCAAGCCCGTCATTCGACGCGCCAGCGCATCGTCTCGCCGGCGCGGAGCGGCACGACGGTCGCGTCGCCGAATACGTACTCGCGCGGCACGGTCCACGGCGCACGCGCCAGCGTCACCGTGCCGTCGTTGAGCGGCAGGCCGTAGAAGCGCGCGCCGTGCTCGCTCGCGAACGCCTCCAGCCGATCGAGCGCGCCAGCCGATTCGAAGATCTCCGCGTAGAGCGGCAGCGCGAGGGGCGCCGAATAGCAGCCGGCGCCGCAGCACGCGGCTTCCTTGGCATGCCGGGGGTGTGGTGCCGAATCGGTGCCGAGGAAGAAGCGCGGATCGCCGGACGTCGCGGCCGCGACGAGGGCCTGGCGGTGCTCCTCGCGCTTCAGGATGGGCAGGCAGTAGAAGTGCGGCCGCAGACCGCCTGCGAGCAACGCATTGCGCGACCAGGCGAGATGCTGCGGCGTGATCGTGGCGCCCACCGTCGACGGCGCGCCGCGCACGAAGTCGACCGCCTCGCGCGTGGTCACGTGCTCGAGCACGATGCGCAAGCCGGGAAAATCGCGCACGAGGCGCGCGAGATGCCGCTCGACGAATACGCGCTCGCGATCGAACATGTCGACGTCCGGATCGGTGACCTCGCCGTGCACCGCGAGCACCATGCCCGCGCGCTCCATCGCGGCGAGCGCCGGATACGCGCGCTCGAGCGCCGTGACGCCCGACTCGGAATGGGTGGTGGCACCGGCCGGGTAGTACTTCAGCGCATGGACGAAGCCCGATGCGCGCGCGCGCTCGACTTCGTCGGCGCTCGTCGAATCGGTGAGATACAGCGTCATCAGCGGCGTGAACGAAACGCCTGGCGCGAGCGCGGCAACGATGCGCTCGCGGTACGCGGCCGCGGCCGCCACGGTCGTGACCGGTGGCCGCAGATTGGGCATGATGATTGCTCGCCCGAAGACGCTCGCCGTCGCGTTCACCACAGCCCGGAGCTCGGCCCCGTCGCGGAGGTGGAGGTGCCAGTCGTCGGGCCGGCGCAGGGTGCGCCGCAGGTCCGGTGCAGTCATCCGAACTCCTTGTTTCGGTGCGATTGTACGGGGCCGCGGGCGAGTTGCCGGGGCGAGCCGTGCACCCGTGACGACGTTGGCGTACCTGGCACGGCGCGGGCTATAATGTGCAATTTAGTGCGCGCCGCGCAGGCGGATTTACCAGGCTGTATGGGCGCTACCGGGCAGCGACGCCGGGCTGCCGTCCCCCCGCGCGAAACGAGCATAGGACGGAAAGACGCATGGCCTCCAAGACTGCAACCGCCGTGAAGAAGCAACAGCCCCGCGAGCTGACCGAGGAAGAGATCCTCAAGGCGCCCGAGAAGGACTACATGAACGAGGCGCAGCTCGCCTTCTTCAAGAAGCGCCTGCTCGACATCCGCGATCAGATCCTGCGCAACGCCGACGACACCGGCGAGCATCTGCGCGAGAACGAGATCACCACCGATCCCTCGGATCGCGCCACGCTCGAAGAGGAATACACGCTCGAGCTGCGCACGCGCGACCGGGAACGCAAGCTGCTCAAGAAGGTCGAAAAGTCCCTGCGCATGATCGAGGACGGCTCGTACGGCTATTGCGAGGAGACGGGCGAGCCCATCGGGGTTCCGCGCCTGCTCGCGCGGCCCATGACGACGCTGTCGATCGAAGCGCAGGAGCGCCGCGAGCGCGTGCAGAAGCTCTACGGCGACTGACCGCCCTCGCTGCGGCGCTGCGTCCGCATCGCCGAGGCAGGCGCGCCGTGGCGCTGCCTGCGTCCCGCGTCCGTTCACTTCGAAGGAGCACCCACCGCCATGTTCACGCTTCCGCCGCTGCCGTATCCGGAGAACGCGCTTGCGCCGGTCATCTCCCCCAACACGCTGAGCTTCCACTACGGCAAGCACCACAAGGCCTACGTCGACAACCTGAACAAGCTCGTCGCCGGCACCGAGTACGAGGGCGCCACGCTCGAGAAGATCATCACGGAGACCGCGGGCAAGGCCGACAAGTCGGGCATCTTCAACAACGGCGCGCAGGTGTGGAACCACACCTTCTACTGGAACTCGCTGAAGCCCAAGGGCGGCGGCAAGCCGACCGGCCGCATCGGGCAGATGATCGACTCGGATCTCGGCGGCTTCGAGCAATTCAAGAAGGACTTCGCGCAAGCCGGCGTCACGCAGTTCGGTTCGGGCTGGGCATGGCTCGCCCTGGAGGGCGGCAAGCTCAAGATCGTCAAGACCGGCAACGCCGACAATCCGCTCACCAAGGGCCAGACGCCGATCCTGACGCTCGACGTCTGGGAGCATGCCTACTACCTCGATTACCAGAACCGGCGCCCGGATCACCTGAACGCGTGCATCGACCAGTTGCTGAACTGGGATTTCGCGAACGCCAATCTGGCGAAGGGCTGACGCCGCTGTCACGCCGTCAACGGGCGGCCCTCTCCCGCGCGGGGGAGGGGGTACCGTCGCGCGCGGCCTCGCGGCTGCTGCCCATGCAGGCCTTGCTTGTCCACCGGGGGGAGCGGCCCGATAATCCCCCTTCGCAGGCCTGATCCAATCCGACGTGGCGCTGTTCTCCAAGCCTCCGGCCAAGAAGCCGGATCCCCCCAAGACCGATTCACGGCGCGTGAGCGGGCCTCGTCCCGTGTCCGCGCGCGAGGTGGCGGCGCAGGCCGCCGGGCGGCAGAAGGTGCCGGCGCAGCCGCCTGCGCGCGAGCCGACCGCGGGGGACATCAGCGTCACCGGCGCGAGCCTCGTCGAATGGTCCGCAGCACCCTCCGCGATCGAGGTTGCGCAGGCGAATCCGGGCCTGTGCTCGGTGCTCGAGAACGCAGCGCTCATGTACGCGAGCGGCCAGGCCGCCGCCGCGCGCAAGCTGCTCGACGACGGCATCGCGGAGGACGAGGACACCAAGCTTTCGCCGCTCGCATGGCTCGCCCTGTTCGATCTGCTGCAGCGTGCCAACGACCGCGCGGCGTTCGATCAGCTGGCGCTCCAGTACGTGGTGCAGTTCGAGCGCTCCGCGCCCGCGTGGGAGGAGCGCGCGGCCCCTGTCGGCCGCACGCTCCTGTCCCGGCCGACGGCGGGCGGCTACGTCGCGGTCACCGGGGCGCTTTCCGGCGAGGCGCTGGCGAGCCCGCTCGAAGGGTTGAAGCGGGCAATCGAAAAGCACGTCGACCAGGCGCGCGTCGACCTGTCGCAAGTGACCGGATTCGACGATGCCGGCGCTCGCCACCTCGCCGATCTCCTCGCTCGTGCGCGCAAGCAGAAGCTCGCGCTGTCGCTGCAGCGCGCGGAAAAGCTGCGCGCCGCGGTGGAGGCTGCCGTGGCGAAGGGCAAGGAGGGTGGCGAGGGCACGTGGCTGCTGTCGCTCGAGCTCATGCAGTGGCTGCACGACCAGGCCGCGTTCGACGATCGCGCGGTGGAGTTCGCCGTCACTTTCGAGCTGTCGCCGCCGTCGTGGGAGCCGCCGCCCGCGCCGCGCGTCGACACGCCGGCCGCCGCCAGCGGGACCTCCGACGAAGCGCCGGACCCTGCGCGCGACGTGCAGACGATCGCGTGGAGCGGCGTCATGACCGGGCAGAGCACGCGCCAGCTCGCGTCGCTCGCCGACTTCGCCGCAACGCGTAATCACATCGCGCTCGACGTGGCGGACCTCGAGCGCATCGATTTCGTCTGCGCGGGCGCGCTGCTCAACACCATCAATCGCATCGAGACGCAGCGCAAGTCCGTGCAGATCGTCGGCGCCTCGCCGATCATCCGCGCGCTGCTGCTGCTGATCGGGATCTCGCCGCGCCATTTCGTCCGCAAGACGGCCTGATCGCCGTCGTCGCGCGCGGTATCGCATCCATGGAAACGTTTCACGGTACGACCATCCTTTCCGTGCGCCGCGACGGCGCCGTAGCGCTTGGCGGCGACGGCCAGGTGACGCTCGGCCAGGTCGTGATGAAGGCCACCGCGCGCAAGGTGCGGCGCCTCTACCACGACCGCGTGCTGGCGGGCTTCGCGGGTGCGACGGCCGACGCCTTCACGCTGTTCGAGCGCTTCGAAGCGAAGCTCGAGAAGCACCAGGGTCATCTCACGCGCTCGGCCGTCGAGCTCGCGAAGGACTGGCGCTCGGACCGCGTGCTCCGTCGTCTCGAGGCGATGCTGGCGATCGCCGATCGCACGGCGTCGCTGGTGATCACGGGCACCGGCGACGTGCTCGAGCCCGAGCACGGCATCGTGGCGATCGGCTCCGGGGGCGCATATGCGCAGGCCGCGGCGCGTGCGCTGCTCGCGCACACCTCGCTCGGCGCCGCCGACATCGTTCGCGAGGCGCTCCACGTCGCCGGCGAGATCTGCATCTACACGAACCAGCAGATCGTCGTGGAGACGCTCGAAGCGTGACGGTCGAGCGCTTCGACGTGGTCGTGGCCGGCGCCGGCCTGCCCGGACTTGCGCTCGCATCGGCGCTCGCGCGCACGGGGTTGCGCATCGCGCTCGCCGACCGTGCGCCGATCGCCACGCCGGACTCCGATGCGGGAACGTGGGACACGCGCATCTACGCCATCAGCCCGGGCAGCGCCGCGTTCCTCGCGCGCATCGGCGCCTGGCAGGCGTTGTCCTGCGAGCGCATGACCGCCGTGGAGTCGATGCGGATCGAGGGCGATGGCCGCGGCGTGCTGCAATTCTCGGCCTACGACCTCGGCGAGCGGGCGCTCGCGTGGATCGTCGAGGAGCGCGCGCTGCGCGCCGCGCTCCTGCCGACGCTGCACGCGGCGGGCGTCGCGATGTACGGCGGCGTGCCTTTCGAGGGGCTTGCGTGGTCACCGGAGTCCGCGCGCCTGACGCTGGCGGACGGCAATGCGCTCGAGGCGCAGCTCCTGGTCGGCGCCGACGGCGTACGCTCGTGGGTTCGCGCAGCCGCGGGACTGGTCGCCGTTCCGAAGCCCTACGGCCAGACCGCCGTGGTGGCCAATTTCGGGTGCGAGCGCGCCCATCACGGCTGCGCGCGGCAGTGGTTTCGCACCGACGGCGGCGTGCTCGCCTGGCTGCCGCTGCCGGAGCGGCGGATCTCCATCGTCTGGTCGGCGCCCGACGCGCTCGCCGCCGAGCTCCTGGCCGAGCCGCTCGAATCGCTCGCGCTGCGCGTCGGCGCTGCGGGCGAAAGCGCCCTCGGGCACCTGGCGGCGCTCGGTCCTGCCGCGGGATTTCCACTGCTTCAGTTGCGCCTGCCCACGTCCGTCGCCCATCGCCTGGCGCTCGTCGGGGATGCCGCTCATGGTCTGCACCCCCTTGCGGGACAAGGTGTTAACCTCGGCTTTGGTGACGCGGACGCGCTCGCGGAGGTGCTGCGGGAGCGCGGCCCGGTGACCGATCCGGGCGCGCCCGTGCTGTTGACGCGCTACGCGAGGCGGCGTGCCGAGCCGGTGCTTGCGATGCAGGCGGTGACCGACGGGCTGGCGCAGCTCTTCGGCACCTCGCGCCCCTGGCTGCGCCTGCTGCGCAACGCGGGCCTGTCCGCCGTCGATCGCCTGCCGATGGTGAAGCGCATGCTGGCGCAACCGGCGCTGCGTTGAGCGGTCCAATCGCGACCGCGTTTTTGCGAACTGGAGAACACGAAATGTCGAACTCGCTGACTGCAACCCTGCGCCCCGGCGCGGCCGCGCTGGCGCTCGGACTGGCGCTCGCGCTGCCGTCGGCGCACAGCCTCGCGGCTCCGCCAGCCGCGACACCGAATGCCGCGCCGGCCTCCAAGCCGGCGACTCCCGCCGCACCCGCGGACAAGGACGCGGCGGCCCTCCAGAAGCTCCTCGAGCAGAAGTTTCCGGGTGCGCAGGTCAGCAACGTGTCGAAGACGAACTACTTCGGCGGCCTGTACGAGGCGATGGTCGAGGACAAGCTCGTCTACACCGACCGCAAGGCGGACTATGTGATCGTGGGCTCGATCTACGACACGACCAGCAAGACCAACCTCACCGAGGCCCGCCAGCGCAAGCTCAATCGCGTCGCGCTCGACAAGCTGCCCATGGAGCTTTCGTTCAAGCGCGTGAAGGGCGACGGATCGCGCAAGCTCATCATCTTCTCCGACGCGGACTGCCCGTTCTGCCACCGGCTCGAGGAGGAGATGAGGGGCCTCGACAACGTGACGATCTACACCTTCCTGTTCCCGATCGACCAGCTGCATCCGGATGCGGCCAACAAGTCGAAGAAGATCTGGTGCGCGGCCGATCGCCAGAAGGCATGGGACGAGTTCTTCGCGAGCGGCACGGTTCCCGACAACAACGGCGACTGCGGCGACCCCGTCGCGCGCACGCAGGCGCTCGGTGCGTCGCTGCACATCAGCGCGACGCCCACGCTGGTCTTCGAGGACGGCACGATCCAGCCGGGCGCCCTGCCGCTCGCGCAGATCGAGCAGGAGATGAACGACGCGAGCGCCGAAGCGAAGAAGCTGGCGGCCTCGGGCGCGACGCAAACGAAGTAAACTAGCGCGGCCGCTTCCAAACGGCCGCACGCAGCTGAAGCGGCGGCGACTCGGCGACGAGTCGCCGTTTTTTCTGGCGACGTCGAACCCCTCTCTTCCCGGGAGAGGGAGTTCCCATCGGAGATGTCATGGCGATCCTCGACTTCCTGTCCAAGCAGTTCATCGACATCATCGAATGGACCGACGACTCGCGCGACACGCTGTCGTACCGCTTCCCCGACGAGGACCGCGAGATCAAGAACGGCGCGCAGCTGATCGTGCGCGAGTCGCAGGTCGCGCAATTCGTGTATCTCGGCCAGTTCGGCGACACGTTCGGGCCGGGCAAGTACTCGCTGACCACGCAGAACATCCCGATCCTGTCGGACCTGAAGGGCTGGAAGTACGGCCTCGAGAGCCCGTTCAAGGCCGACGTGTACTACGTCGTGACGCGGGTGTTCACGGGCAACAAGTGGGGCACCGCGAACCCGGTGATGATGCGCGACCAGGACTTCGGCATCGTGCGGCTGCGCGCCTACGGAACGTACGACTTCCGCGTGAGCGACGTGCAGAAGTTCCTGAAGGAAGTGGCTGGCACCGACGATCACTTCAGGCTCGACGAGTTCAACGACACCATGCGCTCGCGCATCGTCAGCGTGTTCTCCGACGCGCTCGCCACGGCGAAGGTGCCCGCGCTCGACGTCGCGGCGCGCTACTCCGAGCTCGGCGAGGCGCTGCTGCCGGTGATCAACCCGATCCTCGGCGACAAGTACGGGCTCGCGATGACGTCGTTCGTGCTCGAGAACGTATCGGTGCCGCAGGAAGTCGAGCAGGCGATCGACAAGCGCTCGAGCATGGCGGCCGTCGGCAATCTCAACGACTACGTCAAGTACCAGATGGGGCAGGGCATGGCGCAGGGCGGCAGCGGTGTCGCGGGCGTCGGCGCCGAGATGGCCGTCGGCATGGGCATGGCACAGCAGATGATGAACCAGCCCGGCGGCATCATGGCGCAGGCGACACCCGGGATCGCGGCGCCGGCGGCAGGCGGCAACGGCGGCGTGGAGCTGATGAATCCGGCGCAGGTCGCGCAACTCCTCAACGTGTCCGAATCCGACGTGCTCGCGAGCCTCGAAGCGGGCGACCTCAAGGGGAAGAAGATCGGCACGCAGTGGCGCGTGACGCGCGGCGCGGTCGACACCTTCCTTCGCACGTGATGCGATCGCTGCGAATCGTCGCGGCGCTGCTGCTCGCGATCTGCGCGTCGCTCGCGCTCGCCCAGGACGCGCGGACCAGCGAGGCGCAGGCGGCGGCGCGCGACTGGATCGCGCTGGTGGACAAGAAGGCCTACCAGGACAGCTGGCGCACCGCGGGCACCAAGTTCCAGGCGAACATCACCGCCGAGCGCTGGGCGCAGGCGGTGCAGCGCGTGCGCGAGCCGCTCGGCCCCGTCGTGCAGCGATCGGGTGCACGCACCAAGTTCACGCACCAGTTCCGCGGAGCGCCCGACGGCGACTACGCGCTCGTGCTGTTCCACACGTCGTTCGAGCGCAAGCCGGAGGGCCAGGAAACCGTCACGCTCGAGCACGAGCGCGACGGCAAGTGGCGCGTGATCGGCTACAGCATCCAGTGAGCGCCGGGGGGCCGGCTGCGGGCGCTCGGCCCGCTGCGGCGGAAGGCGCCCCGGACGAGCGCTATGCGCCGGAGCATGCAGGCGGGGATGCCGCCGCGACCGCTGCGCTCGCCAAGTACGCGTGCCCCGCGTGCGGCGGCGAAGCGACCTGGGATCCCGCGAAGCAGAAGCTCGTCTGTCCGTTCTGCGGCACGGAATCGCCGGCGAAGATCGAGGCGAGCGGCGCCATCGTGGAGCACGATCTCGCTGCCGCGCTGCGCGCGCTGCCCGACGCTGCGCGGGGCTGGCAGGCCGACAAGCGCCAGGTTCGCTGCCAGAGCTGCAATGCGATCTCGGTTCTGGATCCGGCGCGCCAGGCGCAGACGTGCCCGTTCTGCGGCTCGGCGCAGCTGGTCCCGTATACCGAGACCAAGCCCGCGCTGCGCCCGGAAAGCCTGCTGCCGCTGCGCGTGAGCGAGGACGTCGCGCGCGACGGCATACGCAAGTGGTACGGCCGCCTCTGGCTCGCGCCGTCGGCGCTGAAGCGTCGCGCGTTGACCGATACGGTGAAGGGCGCGTACCTGCCGTACTGGACGTTCGACGCGCACGTCGATGCGCGCTGGACCGCGGAAGCGGGTCACTACTACTACACCACCGAGACGTACGTCGAGAACGGGCAGACGCGCTCGCGGCAGGTGCAGCACGTGCGCTGGGAGCCGGCAGCGGGCCGGTTGACGCACTTCTTCGACGACGACCTCGTGTGCGCCTCGATCGGCGTGCGGCCCGACCTGGTGCGCGGCGTCGAGCCGTTTCCCACGGGCGAGCTCAAGCCCTACGATCCCGCGTACGTCGCGGGCTGGGTCGTCGAGCGGTACCAGATCGACCTCGTGGGTGCGGCGCAGCGCGCGCGCGCCGACATGGAAGCGAAGCTCACGATGCTGTGCGCACAGCAGGTGCCCGGCGACACGTATCGCAATCTCCAGGTCCAGGCCGATTGGTCGGGGCAGACGTTCAAGCACATACTGGCGCCGGTATGGCTGCTGTCGTATCACTACGGGGCGCGCAGCTTCCAGTGCGTGATGAACGGCGTCACCGGCGCCATCCGCGGCGAGTATCCGAAGAGCCCCTGGAAGATCGCGCTGCTGGTGGTTGCCGTCATCGTTGTCGTCATCGTGCTCGTCTCCTTGCAGGGGAGGTAACGTGACCAGGCTCGCCATCGTCACCGGTGTGTCGCGCGGCCTCGGCGAAGCGCTCGCCGCTGATCTCCTGTCGCGCGGCTGGGAGGTGATCGGCATTGCGCGACACGACGCGAAATCGCTCGCGCACGAGCGTTACCGCTTCGTCGAGGCCGATCTCGCAGCTGCCGAGCATATCGACACCGCGCTGGAAGGCATGTTCGCGCGCGCGGCCGCGCGCTACGCGAGCCAGGCGGTGCTGATCAACAACGCCGCGACGGCAGGGCCGGTCGGCGTAACCGGTCGGCTCACCGCGCACGACATCGCGCAGTCGCTTGCGGTCAACCTCGTCGCGCCGACCGTTCTCGCCAACCTGTTCTGCCGCTGCTTCCAGGACGAGGCCTGCGACCGGCGCATCATCAACGTGTCGTCCGGTGCGGCCCAGAACACGATCGCGGGCATCGGCGTGTACTCGGTGGCGAAGGCCGGTCTCGAGATGCTGACGCGCATGCTGGCGGCCGATCATCCGTCGAGCACGCTGCGCGCGATCTCGCTGCGTCCCGGCGTGATCGACACCGAGATGCAGGTCCACGCGCGCAGCCAGCCGCGCGACGCGTTCCCGAGCGTCGATCTCTTCGTCGGCTTTCACGAGAGCGGACAGCTCGTCGCGCCGGCGGTCGTCGCGCGCAAGACGATCGACCGCCTGATCGAGGGGCCGATCGAGGCGGGGCGGACGTACACCTACGCGGAGCTGTGAGCGCTAGGGCGCGTGGCGGACCGCGAGGTGATAGTCGAGCGACGCCGCCTCGGCGCCGGCTTCCCAGTACAGGCAATAGCGGTGCGCCTCCAGCGGCTGGTAGATGCCGCTGTCCGCCGTGACGGCCTCGCGCGTGATCGGCGAGACGACGGCGTTGCCCTCGCTGTAGTGGATGTTGAACGCGACCGGCGCGGTGCTCGTGAAGCGATAGTCCAGGCGATCGCCCGGCGCGAGCGGCCGGCATTCCTCGTGGCTCGCGTAGGGCGCGAGCGCGAGCGCGGTGACGTCGCGAGGCGCATCGGGCGACTGCGGCGACGTGGCACACGCGGCCAGCGTGAGGGCGAGCGCGGTTGCGATGCGCGTCATCGCCGCGTCGCGCGCGCGGCGCGCCGCCGCAGCGCGCGCCAGTCCTCGGCCAGCATGGCGTAGCGCACGTGGTCGCACCAGCGATCGCCGATGCGCAGGTAGCGGCGCGAGAATCCCTCGCGCGCGAAACCCAGCGCGCGCACGAGACCCACGGAGCGCACGTTGCGCGGCTGCACGTTGACTTCCACGCGATGCAGGGCGAGCGGCCCGAACGCCGCGTCGAGCGCGAGGCCGAGCGCTTCCTTCATCAGACCCTGGCCGGTGTGGGGCCGGAACCCGTAATAGCCGAGATAGGCGCTCTGGAACGAGCCGCGCACGATCTCGGAGAAGTTGAGCACGCCCACCGGCGAGTCGTCGTCGCGGCGCAGGGCGAGGAACCCGACGTGCGTGCGCGTGAGCACATTGCGGCCGCCGAAGCGCGCGCGATAGGCCTCGAACGCGTCGCGCGTCAGCGGCGCGACCACCCAGCGCGCGTGCAGCCGCCGGCTCCGCCGCGCGGCCTCGAGAAAAGCGCCGGCGTCGGACGTGCGGGGCGCCCGAAGATAGATGCGCTCGCCAACCAGCGGCGCTTGCTCGGGGCGGGTTGGCATAATGACATTTTATCGGACGAGAGGATGCGCGCGCCTGCGCCATCGCCATGACGACCTGGGTCGAAGGCCACGTCGCCGGCTCCCGCCGGTGGACCGACGAGCTCTTTTCGCTCCAGGTCGACGCCCCTGAAGTCAATTTCAGCGCCGGCCAGTTCGCGCGGCTCGCGCTGCCGGCGCCGCCGGGCAGCAAGGAGCCGATGCTGGGGCGTCCGTATTCGTTCGTGAATCCGCCGCAACGCGGGCCGCACGAGTTCTATTTCATCGTCGTGCCCGACGGTCCCTTGTCGCCGCGCCTCGCGACGTTGCAGGTCGGCGATTCCGTGTGGCTCGGCCCGCGCGCCAACGGCTTCTTCACCATTGCGGAAGTGCCCCCCGCGGAAGCGCTGTGGTGCATGGCGACGGGCACGGGCATAGGGCCGTTCCTCTCCATGCTGCGCACCGAGGATCCCTGGGACAAGTTCGGGCGCGTGGTGCTGGTGCACGGCGTGCGCTACGCCCGCGAGCTCACGTACCAGGACGCGATCGGCGAGATCCGCGATGCGCGTCGAGGCGCGTTCACGTACGTCCCGATGGTCACGCGCGAAGCGCACGCGCCCTGCCTGCCCGGACGCGTCACCACCGCCATCGCCGACGGCCGCCTCGAGGCGCGCGCGAGCCTCGCACTGACCGCCGAGAACGCGCACGTGATGCTGTGCGGCAACCCGGCGATGATCGACGAAGCGCAGAAAGTGCTCGCGCAACGCGGCATGCGACGCCATCGGCGACGCGAGCCGGGGCACATCACGCTCGAGACTTACTGGTAGCGCCTAGTCTTCCAGCGTGCGCGTCACGACCTCGCGCACGTCCGGCGACAAGCCCGGCGTGCGCGCGATGCGCGTCAGCGCGCGCTGCATCGCGCTGCGGCGCGGATCGGGGAAGCGCTTCCACAGGTTGAACGCGCCCGCGAGCGCCGACGCGAGCTGCGGGTTCGCCGGATCGAGCGCGAGCACCTGGTCGGCGGTGAAGGCGTAGCCCGCGCCGTCACGCGCGTGAAAGCGCGGGAAATTGCCGAGCGCGAACGCGCCCACGAGCGAGCGCACGCGATTGGGATTGCGCACGTTGAAGCGCGGGTGGGCGAGGAGCGCCTTGACGCGCGCGAGCGCGTCGTCGCGCTGGCTGCGTGCCTGCAGCGCGAACCACTTGTCGAGCACCAGCGGCTCCTCGCGCCACCGCGCCTCGAACCGAGCGAAGAGATCGTCGCGATCGGGCGCGGCGCTGTCCTTGATGGCCGCGAGCGCCGCGATCGCGTCCGTCATGTTGCCGGCGCGCTCATAGCGCAGCGCGGCGCGCCGCCGCGCTGCGGCGTCGTCCAGCGCGCCGAGATAGCGCAGGCAGGCGTTCGCGAGGCTGCGCGCGCCCATCTGCTGGGGCGTCGGCGCGTAGGGCTGCGCAAGCCGTCGTGTCCCTTCGACGCGCTCGAACAGCGCGCGATGGCGCGACGCGATCTCGCGCTGCAGCCGATGCCAGGCCGCGGTGACGCCGTCCACGTCGAGCACCGGCTCGAGCGCGGCGACGTACGCGGGATCGGGCAACGTCAACGCGAGCGCCACCACGGCGGGATCCGCATCCGCGTCCTCGAGCAGGCCGCCGGTCATCGCGACGAGCGTCTCGGGCACGACGATCGCCGAGCCCGCGCGTGCCGCACGCGCCAGGCGCAGGATCGCCTGCGCGAAGGAGCGCTGCGCCGCGTCCCAGCGGTTCACCGGGTCGCTGTCGTGCGCGGCCAGGAACGCGAGATCGTTCTCGGTGTAGTCGAACTCGAGCTTCACCGGCGCCGAGAACCCGCGCATCAGCGACGGGATCGGATCGACGTGCACGTCGACGAAGCGGAACGTCTGGCTCGCCTGCGTGAGGCTCAGCACGCGCGTGCCCTGCGTGGCGGTCGCCTCGCCGGCGAGGCGAAGGGGCAGGTCGCGTCCATCGGGGCCGACGAGCCCGATGCTCACGGGAATGTGGAACGGCTGCTTGCGCGGCTGCCCGGGCGTCGGCGACGTGCGCTGCGCGAGGTCCAGCACGTACGTCCGCGAGCGCGCGTCGTAGCGCCCGCGCGCCGAAACGACCGGGGTGCCGGCCTGTGCGTACCAGCGACGGAACTGCGCGAGGTCCATGCCCGATGCGTCCTGCATCGCCTGCACGAAGTCGTCGCACGTCACGGCGTGACCGTCGTGGCGCTTGAAGTACAGGTCCATCCCGCGGCGGAACGCATCGGCGCCGAGCAGCGAGTGCTGCATGCGGATCACCTCGGCGCCCTTCTCGTAGACGGTCGAGGTGTAGAAGTTGTTGATCTCCTGGTACTCGTCGGGACGCACCGGGTGCGCCATCGGCCCCGCGTCCTCGGAGAACTGCTCGCGGCGCAGGTACT
Organism: Casimicrobiaceae bacterium; assembly: GCA_035493035.1. GTDB lineage: Bacteria > Pseudomonadota > Gammaproteobacteria > Burkholderiales > Casimicrobiaceae > VBCG01. The sequence continues at coordinate 280,141 of DATJIS010000050.1, forward strand.
CGACCGCCGCGATGCGCTCCACCGCGCGCGAGCCCATGTCGCTGCTGAACTCCTGGTCGCGGAAGACCGTGAGGCCTTCCTTGAGCGACAGCTGGAACCAGTCGCGGCAGGTGACGCGATTGCCGGTCCAGTTGTGGAAATACTCGTGGCCGATCACCCCCTCGATGGCGTTGAAGTCGGCGTCGGTGGCGACCTCGGCATCGGCGAGCACGAGCCGGCTGTTGAAGATGTTGAGGCCCTTGTTCTCCATCGCGCCCATGTTGAAGTCGTCGGCGCAGAAGATCATGAACGTGTCGAGGTCGTACTCGCGCCCGAAGCGCTCCTCGTCCCAGCGCATGGCGCGCTTCAGCGACGCCATGGCGTGGTCGCAGCGCGCGAGGTTGCGCGGCGTCGAATAGATGCGCAGCTCGACGCTTCGCCCCGAGCTGGTGGTGTACGTGTCGGTCAGCGCGGCGAGGTCGCCCGCCACCAGCGCGAACAGGTACGAAGGCTTGGGGAACGGATCGCGCCACGTCGCGTAGTGCCGTCCGGCCGCCAGCGGGCCGGCCTCGACAAGGTTGCCGTTCGACAAAAGCACCGGATGCCGGGCGCGATCGGCGCGGAGCGTCACGGTGTATTGGGCGAGGACGTCGGGTCGGTCCGGGAAGTACGTGATGCGGCGAAAGCCTTCGGGCTCGCACTGCGTGCAGAAGACGCCCGACGACAGGTAGAGGCCTTCCAGCGCGACGTTACGAGCCGGCGCGATGCGTGAACGTACCGTCAGCACGCCCTCGTCCGGCGCCTCGTCCAGCACCAGCTGCGTGGCGGTCAGGCGAACCCGGGAAGGCGGCAGCGCGACGCCATCCAGCGCCGCGTGCACGTTGCTCTGCTGCTCGCCGTCGAGTACCAGCGGCGCGCGACGGTCCTGCGGCGCGGCCTCGGGATTGCGGCGAAACGCGAGCGTGGCGGTGACCTCGGTCGCGTCGGGATCGAGATCGAACGCGAGATGCAGCGTCTCGATGCGGAACGCCGGGGGCCGGTAGTCGATGCGCCGCTTGGTGGGCGGTCGACCTTCGCGCGGAAGCATCATCGAACGACCGTGGCGCGGCTACGACGTTCGGTTACTTCACTTCGAGCAACTGCACGTCGAAGATCAGCGTCGCGTTGGGCGGTATCACGCCACCCGCGCCGCGCGCGCCGTATCCCATGTCCGGCGGAATGATCAGCGTGCGCTCACCACCCACTTTCATGCCGACCACACCTTCATCCCATCCCTTGATCACCTTGCCTGCGCCGAGGATGAAACCGAACGGTACCTTGCGGTCGAGCGAGCTATCGAACTTCTTTCCTTTGCCGCCCGGCTGAGCAGGGTCATAAAGCCACCCGGTGTAATGCACGACCACCGCCTTGCCCGACTGAGCTTCGGCGCCGGCTCCTTGTTTTACATCGGTTTTCTGCAGCGTCGTGACTGTGGCACTCAACTTGCTCTCTCCAGTGGTGGCGGGCGTTGCGCCCTGCGCGAGCGCGGGGCTTGCGTGCGAACCGATCATTATGACCATGGTGGCGGTCAGCGAGTGCAACGGCCGAAGAGCGGTCGAAAAGCGGTGGAGCAATCGGTTCTGCATCGGTGTGGCCTCGCGGAGAATGGTCGGATAGCGCCGCACGCGGCGGCGGGGAGACGAACGATAAGTTGAAATTGTAGCGAACATCTTTTCGCATTCGTCGAATTCGGCGAATTTGCTGCGAACATCAACGCGGAATTTTTGCGCGTCGTCCGCGATTAGGCTATAAATGTCCACACCCAGCTGCAGGTACAACAAGCGCGTGCGCGGTGCCCGATCGGAGCATCCGAGCGCTGGCTCGGCCGGTGCACTGCAAACACCGCCATGTTCGGATTCCTGACCCCCGGCACCAAAGAGATCACCGACCCGCTCGCCAACACGAAGGCGGTTGGCGCGTGGCTGCGCGACCTGCCTGCGCTCGACGTCGTCGGCCGCCAGCAGGCCGTCATGCGCGCGTTCGACGCGATGCGCCAGTCGCGCAAGCCGGTCGACGTCCCGCGCGCGCATGCGATCCAGCTGCTCGACGCCGCGCTCGGCGCCGATCGACGCCAGCTCATCAAGCAGTACGTCGAGAACGTCGACAGCGCGCCCCGCCTCGCCGAGAGCCTCTGGGCGTCGGTGTTCGAGCTGTCGCAGGGCTTCATCTACGCGTACCAGAGCGCGCTCGAGGAAGCGCTGCGCCAGACCGCGAATCCGCGCTGGAAGGCGCAGGTCGCCGTGCTCTTCGCGCGCCTCCTGCACTACTACGGCACCGACGCCAAGCTTCGCGTCAGCCGCTTCGAGCGGTGGATTCCCGCGAAGTGGATGGATCTGCATCGCACGTACCTGCGCGCCACGGAGCTCGGCATCGACAAGGTGCCCACCACGCTCGGCCATGCGGGACCGAACGCGACGCAGTGGACCATCGAGCAGGAATACCTGTTCGTCCTGCTGATCCACCAGCTCAACACGGGCAACCTCTCGCCCCTCGAGCTGGACTGGGCCAGCGCCCAGCTGCGCGCGTGGAGCCGGCGCCTTGCGCTCGACGCCGTGCCGCGCTCGATGGAAGGGTTCTTCGTCGATCTCGCCGGCAAGACCGGCATGGTGCGGCGCACCGGCCAGGACTCGGGATCGATGCTGCGCTATCTCGATACGACACCCCTCGCCGAGCAGCTGGAGCGCGCGGTCACGGCATTGCGCCAGGCGCAGGATACGGACGCTGGTCCCGCCGCGGCGATCAACTCGCAGCGCGTCGCCGTGCTCGAGAAGGTGCGCCCCGCCGTCGCGCCCAACCTCAACGCCGACCTGCGCCGCGACCCGCGCGTCGCCTGCCAGGTCGCTGCGCGCGTGCGCGTGGGCCTCACGCGCATCGTGCAGCAGCTCATCGCCAAGGACATCAACGAGGTGATGCAGGAGCACGGCACGGCGACGGAATACATCGAGGTGCACGCGGTCGCCGACGGCCCGCGTCCGAAGCGCATCGTTCAGGACGAGCAGGACTCGCTCGCCATGAGCCTGTCGCAGTTCTCCGACCCGATGTGGCAGGTCAAGGACCGCAGCGTCGCCGGGCTGCGCATCTCCGCCGCGGGCGGCCTCGGTCAGTCGCTCATGCTCGGCGCGCTCGTGGCGGTGCGGCAGTCCGACCTGTCGGACTGGGTTCTCGGCGTGGTGCGTCGCCTCAACAAGCTGTCGAACGACGAAGTCGAGGCGGGCGTGTCGATCATCGCCGAGCGCATCGTGCCGGTCACGCTCAACACCAAGCGCGAGGCCAAGGACGATCTCGGCTTCGTCGTGAACGGCATCGATATCTCGACCATGGGCGCGCGCTTCGACGGCATCTACCTGCCGCCGCCGTCGCGTCCCGACAAGCCGCTCGCGGTGAAGACGCTGATCGTGCCCACGCAGGAATACGCCGAGGGCCGCCAGGTGCTGCTCACGACCGGGCGCTCGCTCTACACGATGGTCCTCCGCCACCTCGTCGAGCAGCGCGCCGACTGGAGCTGGGCGGCGATCCAGATCCTGGAGAAGAAGCCGCGCGAGTGAGCGGACGCAGGTTGCACGACTCGAGGGGCGCGTCGCTTGGCGGACCACGCTCCACCATGGCTCCCGCTAATCGAGCGGCCTGAACCGCAGCGTCAGTTGACGCTGGAATAGATCAGGCCTGTCCGGCCGCGGCAGCGGGGTCGACTTGAGGATCGCGCGCTGAACGGCGTCGTCGTACGCGTGCACGCCGCTCGACTTGCGCAGCTGCACGTCGATGATCTCGCCGGTCGGCAGCTGCACGACGTCGAAGATCGCTTCCGGGTTGCCCGTCATCTCCGGCGGCAACGTCAGGTTGCCCTTGATCTTCGCGCGAATGCGGTCGATCCATTCGGCCTGGGCGCGGCTGCGCGCGCCGGCTTCCGCCTGCTGCGCCGCCCGCTGCCGGATCTCGCTTTCCGCCGCCGCGCGCAGCTGCTGCTCGCGCTCGGCCTGCGCCTTGAGCTGCGCGTCGCGCTCGGCCTTCGCGCGCTGCTGCGCCTCCTTGTCGGCCTGCGCGCGCATGGCGTCGAGCTGTCGCTGCTGACGCGCCTTCTGCTCGGCTTCGCGCTTTTCCTGGTCCTGGCGGATGCGCTCGGCTTCCTCCTTCGCCTTGCGCTCCGCTTCCTGGCGTGCCTTGCGCTCGGCCTCTTCGCGCGCCTTGCGCTCGGCTTCCTGCTTCGCCTTGAGCGCGATCTCGGGATCGGGTTGCTCGACCTTGGGCTCGACCTTCGGCTCGACCTTGGGTTGAGGCGGCGGCGGGGGCGGCGGAGGCGGCAACGGCTTCGGAACCGGCTGCGGCTGCGGTTGCGGCGCTTGCGGCGCGTAGAGGTCCGCCGTCATCGGTTCGGCGGGCCGGTTGCTCCATGACACCGAGAAGATCAGGAACAGCACGAAGAGCACGTTGACGCCGATCGCGAGCCCGAAGGCGAGCCATTTGCCGCGCGCGCGGCGGGGCGCTAGCGTGCGATCGCGCGAGACCATCGGCTTCTAGACGCCGGGGGGACGCGCGAGCAGGCCGACGCGCTTCACGCCGTTGCGCTGGAGCGCATCGAGGATCGCGAGCACGTCCTCGTACTTGGCGTTGCGATCGGCGGCGATCACCACGGGCTGCTCGCCCTGTTGCTGCTTCGCGAGCACGCGCGCGATCAGGTCTTCGCGCGAGACGCGCTGGTCCGGCGTGTTGAGCTGCCGGTCGCGCAGGTGGATTCCGTCCTTTTGCAGCGTCACCTCGAGCGGCTGCTGCGGCACGGTGAGCTTGCTTCCGACCGTGGGCAGCTGGATCTCGCCCGGCGCGACGAGCGGTGCGGTGATCATGAAGATGACGAGCAGGACCAGCATCACGTCGATGTACGGCACGACGTTGATCTGGTTGATCGGCTTGCGATGGCGGCGCATCGGTCAGCCCTGCCGCTGGAGGATGTTGGAGAACTCCTCGATGAACGTCTCGTAGCGCACCGACAGGCGATCCACGTCGTGCGTGTAGCGGTTGTACGCGACCACCGCGGGAATGGCGGCGAAGAGGCCGATCGCGGTCGCGATGAGCGCCTCGGCGATGCCGGGCGCGACGTTGGCGAGCGTGGCCTGGCTGACGTTCGAGAGCCCGCGGAACGCGTTCATGATGCCCCACACGGTGCCGAGGAGGCCGATGTAGGGCGACACCGAGCCCACCGTCGCGAGCCCCGCGAGATTCGCCTCCAGCACGTCGATCTCGCGCTGGTACGCGGCGCGCATGGCACGACGCGCCGAGTCGAGCGTCACCGCCGACGAGCTGCCCTGGCGGCGATGCTTGGAGAACTCGCGGAAGCCCGCGGTGAAGATGTGCTCCATGCCGCCGCCGATGCGCGCCTGGCTCGCGCGCTGGTAGAGCTCGTTCAGCTCGCCGCCCTTCCAGAACTCGTCCTCGAAGCGGTCCGTCTCGCGGGTCGTGCGCCGCAGCTGGAACATCTTCAGGAAGATCTGCCACCACGACCATAGCGACAGCACGCCGAGCAGCAGCACGATGGCCTGCACGACCACCGAGGCGTGCACGATCAGGTTGAGGAAGGACAGGTCCGTGTGTACGTTCACTCCGTGGTCTCCAGGGCCCTCGCAAGCGGGTCCGGTATGCGCCGCGGCCGCAGCGCTTGCGAATCGACGCAGGCGAGGCCCACCTGCGCGCGGGTGAGAAGGCTCTCGCCACGGCGCACGGTCTGCGCGAGCTTCAGCGTGGCGGCGCGAAGGTCGAGCACTTCGACCGTCGCCGCGAGCGCATCGTTCAGCCGCGCCGGCAGCAGGAAGTCGACCTCCACGCGATGCACGACGAACGTGAGCCCGTGCGTCTTTTCGAATGCGGCGAGCGGAAAGCCGAGCGCTTCCAGCCACTCGGTGCGCGCGCGTTCCATGAATTTCAGGTAATTGGCGTAGTACACGACGCCGGCGGCGTCGGTGTCCTCGTAGTAAACGCGCAACGCGAAGGAGAAGGGCTGGCCGGCGCCCGCACGGGCCCTATTCACCGGGGAACAGATCGGCCGCCGCGCCCGGCGTCGGCCGCGTCAGGCCGAAGTGCCGGTACGACAGCGCGGTGGCGATGCGGCCGCGCGAGGTGCGCTGCAGGAACCCCTGCTGGATCAGGAAAGGCTCGAGCACGTCCTCGATGGTGTCGCGCTCCTCGCCGATGGCGGCCGCGAGGTTGTCGAGCCCGACCGGCCCGCCGTCGAACTTCGTGAGCACGGCCTGCAGCAGCTTGCGGTCCATCACGTCGAGGCCCGATGCGTCGACGTCGAGCATCGACAGCGCCGCATCCGCGACCACGCGGGTCACGTGCCCTTGTGCGCGCACTTCGGCGAAGTCGCGCACGCGCCGCAGCAGCCGGTTGGCGATGCGCGGCGTGCCGCGCGAGCGGCGCGCGATCTCGAGCGCGCCCTCGTGCTCGATCCGGATCTCGAGCAGCGCGGCCGAGCGCTCGACGATGCGCGTGAGCTCCTCGGGCGTGTAGAACTCGAGCCGCGCCACGATGCCGAAGCGGTCGCGCAGCGGATTCGTGAGCATGCCGGCGCGCGTGGTGGCGCCGACCAGCGTGAACGGCGGCAGGTCGAGCTTGACGCTGCGCGCGGCCGGACCCTCGCCGATCATGATGTCGATCTGGTAGTCCTCGAGCGCGGGATACAGGATCTCCTCGACGATCGGCGAGAGGCGATGGATCTCGTCGATGAAGAGCACGTCGCGCGGCTCCAGATTGGTGAGGAGCGCCGCGAGATCGCCAGGCCGCTCGAGCACCGGCCCCGACGTCTGCCGCAAATTCACGCCGAGCTCGTGAGCGAGGATGTGCGACAGCGTGGTCTTGCCGAGCCCGGGCGGCCCGAAGAGCAGGACGTGATCGAGCGCCTCGCCGCGCTTGCGCGCGGCCTCGATGAAGATGCCGAGCTGGTCGCGGATCTTCTCCTGGCCGACGTATTCGCCGAGCCGCCGCGGCCGCAGTGCGCGCTCGAACACCTCCTCCTGTGCGTTCGCAGGCGCGCCGGTGACCACGCGCTTCAGCTCGTCGTTCTGGATGGCCATCGTGAGGTCAGGCCTTCGCCAGCAGCTTCAGCGCCTGCTTGATGCCGTCGGCCACCGCAACACCGTCGGGCAATTGCTTGACCGCGCCGACCGCTTCACGATCGTTGTAGCCGAGGGCGAGCAGCGCATTGAGGATGTCCGACGACACCGGCGCGGGACGGCTCACGCCGACCGCGTGCGTGAGCTCGGCCCCGAGCTTGTCCCTGAGCTCGAGCAGGATGCGCTCGGCCGTCTTCTTGCCGATGCCCGGGATCTTGGTGAGCCGTCCCGATTCCTGCATCGTGACCGCCTGCGCGAGCTCGCCCACCGACAGCCCCGAAAGCACCGCAAGCGCGATCTTGGCGCCGATGCCGTTCACCTTAAGGAGCTGGCGGAACGCGCGACGCTCCGGCTCGCTGCCGAACCCGTAGAGCAGGTGCGCGTCCTCGCGCACGACGAGGTGCGTGAAGAGCGTGATGCGATCTCCGGTGTTGGGAAGGTTGTAGAACGTGCTCATCGGAACGTCGACCTCGTAGGCCACGCCCTGCACGTCGAGCAGCAGCTGCGGAGGATTCTTCTCGAGCAGGACACCCGACAGACGGCCGATCATGGCGCCCGATTGTAGCCCAGCGGTGCCCGCAGTCAGTCGAGCGACGCCAGGTGCGCGCGTGCCTCGCGGAGCGATGTCATGACGAGCGCGCCCGCGCCTGCGAGCTCGGGTGTGGGCTCGACGAGATCGGGAACCATCACGACGGTCATTCCGGCTGCCAGGCCGGCGCGCACGCCCGGCTCCGAATCCTCGAGCACGACACAGTCGACGGGCGCGACGTCGAGGCGTCTCGCGGCCTCGAGGTAGATGTCCGGCGCGGGCTTGCCGCGCGCGACGTCGTCGCCCCCGACGACGGCATGGAAGCGATCGAGCACGCCTGCCTGCCGCAGCTTCGCGCGCGCGCGCTCGCGGCGCGTCG